>DASRHY010000127.1:0-2497 GCA_035650275.1 Kribbellaceae bacterium
GGCCATCTCGCCGGGGGGGCGCCAGCGGGCGTGCCCGGCGTCGAGGTAGACCGAGTGCCCGGCGCTGGTCAACGCCTTGACCGCGCGGGTGAGGAGTTTGCCGCGGGCGGCGTTGTAGCAGTCGGCGGCGGCTGCGTCCGGCTCGAGCACGATCACCGAGGAGACCGCGCCGAGTGCGTCGACCAGGTCGCGGAGATACGCGTCGTAGGCCGCGGTGTCGGGCGCGCCCTGTTTCCACACCACCGGCAGACCTGCGATAACACCGTGTGCAGTTCCGACGCGGAGAACTGGAATACCTGCATGTGAGCAGGGACACGCAGCGCCCGGACTGGTCGCGTGCGCGTCAGTCCTGTGGGTCGCCGCGGTCGGCTGCGAGGAAGTCGAGAGCTTGCTGTGCCTTGGCCACGAGGTCGGCTAGCAGCTCGGCAACGCTGGCGGCCAGGTCCAGCGCATCATGAGCATGACTCAGTGCAGCGCCCGGATCGCCAACATGGGTGCCGCCGGCCACTGATAGGTCCTGTTCCTGCAGCTGTCGGACCAGGGTTGTGTCTAGTTGACCCAGCAGATGCGGCAAGTTGTCGGTCATCGCGTGCAGTCCTCCCAGCACTCGACGCACGTCCTGGGGGAACATGTCGACCGCGGCCGCATAGGTTAGCCCCCGCACGGACTCGGCCCCGGCCTTGGCCAGCGCGGCCGCTTGGTCGCCAGCCTCAAGCATTAGCCGTCGCTGCTCGTTCATTGATCCTCCCCTGGTTGACGCACAGGGCCGGCCTGCGGGTCCTGGCGAGCAGATGTACCCACCATCGCTGGCCGCCAAGCTGACATAAGCCCCCGCCAGGTGCTCGCCGTGGTGGAGATCTGGCACAACACCGCGGCACGTGACGAGGACGACACGCTTCGTCGCGAGCCTCGGCCTCGTGGAGCGGCGGTGGAGGTCGGTTGAGGTGGCGACGGTGCTGGGGAGCCGCTGCTGGTCGACGACTCGATGCTGACTGCGGCGCAGGTGGGTGTGAACCAGGTGCAGCGGATGGCGCGCTGGGCTGCTGCCGGTGCGAGGCCCGGGTCAGCGGCGGTTCTGGTTGTCCGATCTGGACCGGGTCGAGTTCCCCGCCCAGGCCGGTCGGTGACCACAGGGTCCGAGGCCCGTGGGTCGCGCTGGCGGGGTCGGGTCACCTTGCGGGAGGCGGCGCGGATCGTCGGGATGCCGGAGACGACCCTACGCACCAGTTACCTGGGCACCCCGGACCTGCCACATGTGAACTGCGCGGCACGTGGTGCGCCGCGCTGGCCTCGAGCGCCATCGCGCCTGCTCATTCATCGTCAACGGTGTGGGTCCGGAGTCGGTCCGCTGATCTGCGGGCCGGCGTCGGGTGCGCCGCCGCTTCCGGCGGTTGGTGATGATAGATCGTGTACTCGGGAGGCAAGGTTCCGCGGCGGTGCCTAGGCCTGCGGGCGTCCTGGCCGCAGGAGTACAGCATGTGCGCCGGCGTCGCGAGCAGGTCCGACGCCTCGACGTCCAGCAGCTCGGCCGGCCTGGACCGCTCCTGGTGTTCGCGGTCTTCGGCGACCTGCCATCGCCGCATCGCCTCACGCTGCACGTCGATGGGCGCCGACACCGGCTCGGCCGTGACCCGCTCGAACTCGGTGCGAGCCGACGCCACGTCTCGGGCGTACAGAACGAGTCGCCGCGCTACATCCAGCACTGGATCGTTCTCCACCATGAGCACCGCCCCACAGGCCTGCGCGTTGTCTGATCCTGCCACCTGGTGATCCCAACTTGCACCACATTGCCGAACGCTAAACACCGAACCAACCAGCAGCAAATGTGCTCCTCGACATATCGGGCGGCTGTGAGGTGGTCGCGGCCATGGCACGCCGGGTGGTCTGCGCATGCAGATCCGGACGCGCGCTGTCGTTGGTTGTGATTGGGTTCGCGGGATGGTTGCCGTTCGCAACGTCGCCGTATCCTGTGGTGCGTTCAGTCGGTCGACAGCCGTTCCGTGTCTTCACCCTGCGCAATCCGAGCCGGCTCGTGATCGACATCGGCTCGCGGTTCGCCGCGAGGCGGGTCTCGGTGTACTTCTCCGACATCGAGCGCCGCCCCGGCGAGCCGGCGATCGTCGCGGTCCGCCGTACCGTCGACACCCCTGCGGTCGCGCGCGGTGCGCTGCAACGGCTGTTCGCGGGCCCGACGCAGCCGGAGATCGCCCGCGGGCTGCAGTTTGTTTCCCGGCCGGGTCACCGGATTCGCCGACCTGTCGGTCCGTGACGGCGTGGCCCGGGTGCGGTTGCTCGGCGGATGCCCGGCCCGCGACGCCGACATCCGCCGGCAGGTCCGGCTGACATTGCTGCAGTTCCCGACCGTGGACCGCGTCCTCATCCGATGCTGACCACCGACGCACAGTCGCAGTTCCTTGTCGCCGGCAGGGGCCTGGGACGGACTCGTATGTGGGGGCCAATGACGCTCCAAACCGTGCGAACAGTCGCAGCCAACACC
>DASRHY010000128.1:0-12673 GCA_035650275.1 Kribbellaceae bacterium
GTAGAGCTGAGCGGCCATCTCGCGGTTGGACATGCGCAGCGGCAGCATCCGCAACACCGCGAGCTCGCGTGCGGTCAGCTGCTCGATCGGCCCGGTCTGCCGGCGTGTCGTCGCCAGGTCGAGCTCGTGGCACGCAAGGGCGGCCAAGTGGCCGACGTCCCGATCCGCGTGGTCGAGTGCCAGGTCGGAGAGCCGCCGGTTCAGCGCGGGTCCTTCGTCGAGGAACGTCCTCACGAGGCCGAGGGCGCCTCCGACCGAGATCGCCTCGATGACGGCCGCCGACTCGTCCTCCGGTTCGGCATCGGGCAGCTGGGCGCGCAACAGGAGCGTCTCCACGACGTGCCGGGGTGCGCTCGGGTCGACCGACTCCACGAGCTCCCGGGCTTCGGACGGGGCTTCCTTCAGCGCCACCCGCGCGGCCAGCAGCTGCGTGTCGGCTCCCGGTGGTCCGTCGCGGACCGCGGCCCGAGCACCGGCCACGTCTCCCAAGTCGAGCCGCACCATCACCTCCGTGCCGCGGAGGTGGAGATCGATCGCCGGTGGCAGACCAGGGTGCGCGCCACGGGTGGAGGCCACCAGCTCCAGCGCCTCCATGCCGGCGCCCGAGGCGCGGTGGCAGCGGGCGAGCTCGCTGGCCGCGAGCGCGGCGACGACATGGTGCGAGTGCACGGCCGCGAGGGATCGGGCCTCGTCGAGGAGCGGCACGGCCTTCGCCAGGTGGTTGCGCTCGCGCCGGGCCCACCCCGCCAGCAGCGCGAGCTCAGCCGTGCGCGAGCCGCGGTCACCGCCGTCGCCTTCGCGAGCCGCGATGGTCTCCGCGACTCCCGAGATGTCACCGTCGCACCAGGCGACCCACGCCCGCGCCAGGACGATGTCGACCGCGGCCTCGACCTCCGCTCCGACCGCGGCCTTGTCGAGCTCCCGCATGGCCGACTTCGCCCGATCCGCGTCACCGGCCCACACCCTGGCGCGAACCCGCCAGCCATGGGCTCGCACGACGCTGCCCGGGCTGTCTCCGGCCTGCGCGCCGGGCGTGAGCAGACGATCGGCGCTGGTGAGCAGGTCGGTGACCTCGCCCAGGTGCTCCGCGACCACGGCCCGCGCCATGACGAGATCCGGGCTGTCCTCATGGCCGGCCCCGTTGGCCGACCCGGCGGCTGCGTCTGCTCGGTCCAGCAGCCGGCACGCCTCGTCGACCCGCCCGGCCGAGACCGCGGCCCGGATCCGCCAGGCCAACCACCCCGGTCCGGCCGGCGTGATCTCGGGCCGCCGCACCATGAGCTCGTCGACCCGGCGCAACGCGGCATCGTCGACGGCCGCGAGGTCCGCGCACGAGGCGGCCGCCTCGTCCGTGCAGCCGGCCTGCAGGAACAGCTCGATGGCGGTGACGAGATCCCCGGTGTCCCGACACGCCTCGGCCGCGCGGCGGCGGGCGGCCCGAACCGCGCGTGGGGCGGCGCGGCGACACTGCTGCTGGAGGAGACGGATCAGGATGGGCGGATGACGGAACGCACCGGGACGGCTCGGGACCGGGACGGCGGGGATCGCCTCGATCTCGGACCGGGAGGTTGACGGACCGCCGTGCTCGTCGGCGGCGACCGCGGCACACAGCCGCTCGGTGAGGACCGGCAGCCAGCAGGTCACCTCGAGGAACGAGCGCGTGGCCGCAGGTAATGCATCCATCAGCTCCGCGATGTAGCCGCTGGCAATTCCGTCGGGATCGGGCCAGGTCGGCGACGCTGTGTCGCGGTTCGAGCCGTCGAGGTACGCCAGCCGCAGTCCGGCGGCCCAGCCCAGCGTCGCCTGCTCGAGCTGGGCGGCATCGAGCTGCCGGCCGGTCCAGGTCGAGGCCAGCGCGTCGATCTCGGCGCGCTCGAAGCGCAGCTCGGCGGGGGTGATCTCCACCAGGTCGCCCCGCAGCCGAGCGCGCTCGATCCAGAGCCGTGGCTTCGAGCGGGACACGAGCACGAGCCGAACCTGGTCAGGGGGATGCTCCACCAGCAGCTCGAGCACGTGCCGGGAGCCCCGGTCGTGCAGGAGATGGACGTCGTCGACAACGATCGTGAGCGCCGCTCCGAGGCGCTGCGTCACCGAGGTGAGAACGTCCCAGAGCGGGATGCCGGCGATGCCGCCGGCAGACGCCGATCGACCGCCGACGACCGGGCCACCTGGGCAGAGACTTTCCACGGCCCCGAACAACTGCTGCCTCAGTACGGTCTCGTCGTTGTGGATCGCGTCGATCGCGAGCCAGGCGCAGGGCTGGGGGCGCGCTCGGGCCCATTGCGAGACGAGGACCGTCTTGCCCGCTCCCGCAGGACCGCGCACGAGGAGCACGTGCCGGTCGGGGTGATCCTCGAGGCGTTCCTCGAGGCGCATCCGGCGGATCGCGAACGGCGGCACGGGCGGCGGCGATCCTCGCGCCGGCGCGTCTGGGCTCGCCACTTTCTGTGCGGGCACGCACACCTGGAGTGGCGACTCGGCGGCGGCTCGAACCGCCACGCGATGCAACAGGGAAGGGCCCTCCGTTACGCTCACCCGCACTCCTCCCTTGTCCGCCTGTGCGTCGACGGGTCAGCTCGAAGCCGCGACACGCTGAACGCCCACGAGTTCGATCCCGAGGTCGGCGACTCGCCCGAGGAGACCGTGCAAAGCCGCCTGATCGAGATCCGCGGACAGCACCGTCACACCCGGGCCACGGCGCACCGTCACGTCGCTGAACGCACTCCGAAGCAGGTCGCCAGGCTCTCCCATGATCGTCACGTCGTAGTGCATGACACAGGTACCCCGGGTTCCAGAGGGTCTGGCTGCTCAAATCACTTTGAGTAGTAGTCTTGTCACTCCTCGGGTGATGCAGCGCCGCCCTACCCAGGATGATTTCCGCTAGCCCCACCACCTCCATGACAGGCGGAGCTGAGATGGCGGACGTAATGCCGCGGCTCGCGGTCACGAAGTTCTGGCCTCCCAGGCCGCCGCGAACGGCCATGGCGCGCGACCAACCCGTGGCGACGCTCGACCGGCTCGTCGAGGAGCACCAGGTGACGTTGGTCGCCGCGCTCGCCGGGGCGGGCAAGACGGTGCTGTTGACCGACTGGGTCCACCACCGGCCGGAGGGATCGTGGGCATGGCTGACCTGTGACGTCACCGACGCCGACAGCATCCGCTTCTGGACATCGATCGTCGCCGCCTGCGCCCACCTGGCCGACGGGATCGGAAACGAGGCCAGGGCCCTGCTTGCCGAAGACCCACTCGCGCTCGATGACGTCGTGCCGTCACTCGTGAACGACCTTGCCCGGCTCGAGCGGTCTGCCGCCCTGGTGATCGACGACCTCCACATGGTCCCCGCCGACGCCGTCGCGCCGCTCGGTCTCCTGGTCGAGCGGCTCCCACCCGGGATGGCGCTCGTCCTGGGCAGCCGATCCGACCCGCCGCTGCCCCTGCACCGGTGGCGGGCCAACGGGCTCCTCGGTGAGCTGCGGACCGACGAGCTGCGCTTCTCGGCCCGCGACACCTTGGACGTGGTCGCCGCGCACGGCATCGAGCTCACCGCAGACGATGCGGGCGCGTTGACGGCGCGAACGGAGGGCTGGGCCGCAGGCGTGCATCTGGCGGCGCTGGCGCTCCGTGACCAGCCCGACCCGTCTTCCTTCGTGAAGGCCTTCGCCGGATCCGATCACAACATCACCGACTACCTCGCCAGCGAGGTGCTCGGACAGATCGACGTCGAGAGCCTCGACTGCCTCCTCGCCCTCGCCACACTCGACGAGTTCGACGCCGACCGATGCCGGGCCCTCACCGGACGACTCGACGCAGCCGACAGGCTCGAGGCGTTCGAGACAGCCAACCTCTTCCTCGTCCGGACCGGCACCCAGGCAGGGACGTACCGCTTCCACCAGATGTTCCGTGATGTCCTCCTCGGGTGGCTATCAGCGCGGGATCCCGACCGGGTCAACGCGCTGCACGTTGCGGCCTCGCACTGGTACGAGCAGCACGACGACATCGCACGAGCGGTACGCCATGCCGTCGACGGAGCCGACGCCGACCGTGCGTTCGCCCTTGTTCGCGACCATGCCGTCGACAAGTACCTCGGTGGCCGTGCCGCGATCAGGTCGTGGATCACCGAGCTCGGCGACGAGGTGCTCTCGGCGCGCAGCGACCAGGTACTCGACTACATCATTGCCCTCATCATGGCGGGCTGGATCGACGAGGCCGGACGGTGGCTCGCCTACCTGGACACCCTCGGACCCACCGATCCCAGCCCCCGTTTCGAGGCACGGCGCGACCTCGCGAAAGCGATGTGGCTCGGCTTCCGCGGGGAGATCAGTGCCGCCCTCAGGCACGCCGAGGAGTCCGTGCGACGGATGGCCCTGGGCGAGGACGACTTCGTGGACATGGCCCCGCTCACGCTCATCCGGGGGCTCGACTACCTCGACCGGCCCGAGGACGCTCGGGCTGTCTATTGGGGCGCGATCGACCGGTGGGCGCCCAATACGTTGATGCAGCAGGTCGCGCTCGTCGGGGCGATCAGCGCGGTCGAGCTCGAATGCGGCAACCTGCGGCTCGCCGGCGAGCTCGCTGCGCGGGCGGCTGCGGCGGCGCTGCAGTTCGGGGCCGAGCGGCACTTTCTGATGGCGGAAGTGATGCGGACGCTCGGCGCCCTCGAGGCCGAGGCCGGTGATCTGACCACCGCGGAACGGCATCTCGAGGGCGCGCTGGACATCGCGGCACCCGGCCGGCCGCCGTTCGCGTTGTTGAGCTTGGTGGACCTGGCCCGGGTCGCGCTTCGACGCGGGGAGTTCGATGAGGCGCCCGACCGGTTGGACCGGGCGCGGGCCTTTTCCCGCCTCGACGTGGAGTCCCCGCTCGTCGTACGTGCCGATGCGCTCGAGGTACGGATCCGGCTTGCGGCGGGCCTCGACGTCACCGCCGATCACCTGGCGCGGCTGGGCTCGGGTCCCCGTCGCCTGATCGCCGAGGCCGAACACCACGCCCGCGGGGGCGACCCCAAGGCGGCGGCGGCGTGCCTGGAGACGCTCGAATCTGGCGTCGAGCCGAGACCACAACTCGAGCGCTGCCTCGTCGAGGCGCAGATCGGGCTGCTCGAGGACGACTCGATCCAGGTCGACCGACAGCTCGACGGGATCCTCGACCTGTCCCGATCGCAGGGCTTCGCACGCTCGATCACCGACGCAGGCATGCATGTCACCCTGGCGCTCGAGGCCCGGCTGCGCCGGGAGACACCGGAGCCGGCCCTCGAAGCGCTGGAGCAGGCGGTCGTCGAGGCGACCACCCGGCCCATGCCGGTCGAGCGAGCCGGATCCGCCGACGAGGTCGGCCTGACCGACCGCGAGCGCACCGTGCTCCGCTACCTCCCCACCCGATTGACCAACCGCGAGGTCGCAGCCGAGCTCTACGTGTCCCTGAACACGCTCAAGACCCACCTGCAGAGCACCTACCGAAAGCTCGGCGTCGACAGCCGAGCCGCAGCAGTCGAGCGAGCGACGCACCTCGGCCTGCTCTGATCCTCCCACCGGGGTCAGGACGCCGAATCATCCGGACGGGACGACCCAAGAGGGACCGAGCCGTCCGTACGGTCGGCGCGACGGCCTGGTCCCGGAGGTGTCGATGACCATCACGCCCGTGCAACCGGCAGATCTGCCCTCCAGCAGCATCTTCCTCGCCCAACCGCTGCCCCACAACGAGTTCCCCGAGCAGGGGATGCGGCCACGCGACGCACTCAACCTCATCCACCTGGGGCTGAGGGTCGACGGCCAACCGGTTCGCTGTTCTTCATGGCCGCGGCGCTCGCCGCGTTCGTCCTGCCGTCGACCGGCGATGCGCTCGACGCATCGCTGGCCAACAGCGCGACGCTGGCCGGTGCGCTCTGCTTCCTCATCGGCGCCCGCCTGCTGGTGCGGACGGACCGCGAGACGGTCGACGTCCGCATCTGAGCAGCCGCCGGGACCCACCGGTCGTCGATCTCATCCTGTCCGGCTGAGGATCCGATCGCCGGCCCTTCCTACGGTCAGCACGATCCGATTCCTCCTGGAACCCGGCGATCAGCGGGCCCCCGGGAGCCGAGAGAGGGGACATGCACATGGCAACCACAGACATAGGCGGGCAGACGCAGAGTGCCGGCGGAGTCGGGCGGTCGTCCTACGACGAGCCGACCGGCTGGACGGGCTGGATCAGCTTCGCCGGCGTGATGTTGATCATCGGAGGAAGCTTCAACCTCTTCTACGGCGTCGTCGCCGCCGTCAACGACGAGTGGGTCGTCTTCACCAACCGTGCGAACGTCTACCTCGACGTGTCGCAGTGGGGCTGGGTGCACATCATCCTGGGCATCGTCGTCATGCTCGCCGGCATCGGCGTGTTCAGCGGCAACTTCCTCGCGCGGCTGATCGGCGTCATCGTCGCCGGCGTGAGCATGCTGGTGAACTTCGCCTTCATCCCGGTCTACCCGCTCTGGGCCCTGACCGTGATCGCCATCGACGTCCTCGTGATCTGGGCCCTGATGGCCCATGGTCGCGAGATGAAGGAGGTCTGAGGCGAGGGCACACCGGGACCGGCGCCGGGGTCCTCCACCATGCCCGTAGGGGAACCTTCTGGGCGGCCCCGGTCCCCAAGCCCGGGTGAGCCGACGCCGTTCGGGCCGGGCGGGCGGAACGGACAGCACCAGTGACCACCCGGCCGGCCAGGAGGTGCCCGTGACGCTGTTCCATCCCTGCATGCTCGCGACCAACTCGGTCAGCTGGGGCGGGTTCGAGTTCACGGGTGACTTCACGTTCGTCGACCTCGTCGCCGCGTCGACGAACGCTTTGAACGGCGCGTTGCTGGCTCGCCGTCCCGACCACTACAAGCAGTTCACCGTGGTCGGGATCCTGCTCATGGCCTTGCTCGGTGGCATCGGGGGCGGCGTCACCCGGGACGTGTTGCTCGCGGAGGTGCCGGCCGCCCTCACCAATCCGGCCTACATCTTCCTGGCGCTCGCGTTCGGGTGCCTGGGCTACTTCCTCGCCTACAGCACGGGTCAGCTCTTCCGGGAGGGCCTGTTCCAGTTCATGACGGCGTTCTCGCTGCCGTGGTACGCGATCGTCGGCGCCCAGAAGGGCGTGACCACCGGCCTCCCCGTGTGGGGATGCCTGCTGCTCGCGATCGTGGGTCCGACGGCCGGCCGGTACTACATCGACATAACGAGCGGCGTGACGCCGAAGCAGTTCATACGGGGCGAGTGGTTCGTCGCGACCGCGGCGGCGACCGGGCTCGTCTGGATCCTCGTCTACTGGGCGGGTGCCAGCACGTGGTGGGCAACGGGCATCGCCTTCGTGGCGGGGTTCGGCTTGCGGATCTTGGCGCTGTACCGGGGCTGGGAAGAACCGTTGGCGAGAGAACCCAAGGGTGTCGTCATCCACCGAGAGCGCCGGCCGCTCCTCGGGCGCAAGCTCCACGGCAAGTCGCAGCAGGAGCTGCGTGACCTCGGGCTGACCGTCGACGAGCCCGTGGCGTGAGGAACCTGCCTGACGGGCTACGACAGCGGCTTGCGGTACCAGAGGACGTCCGTGCCCGACGGGAAGTCCTCGACCCGGCCCACCAGCTCGTAGCCGTTGCGCTCATAGAGTGCCCGGGCCTGGAAGCCGTAGGTGAAGTGGACGGTCTGTGAGCACCCGCGCCTCGCCGCCTCGGCTTCCGCCGCGGCGATGAGCCGAGTCGCGAGGCCGTGACCTCGGAGGCTCGGCTCCACCCAGAGGTTCTGCAGCTCGCAGGAGTCGCCCCAGGTCCACCCGCTGATCCCGGCTACGACCCTGCCGGCGTCGCGGACGAAGATCGCCAGCTCGACCTCGGCGCCGAGCCCCATGGCGGCGGACGCCTCCCGGCGGATGTGGGATTCGAGCAGGTCGACGTCGAGCGGATCGGGATGGTCCTCGACGTGGAGCTCCACCGCGACCGGCCCGTTACGCGTCGACGAGCTGCTCGATCAGCGAGACGTCGTCGAAGTACGTCCGGTACGAGCGGATCTTTTCTCCGCGGAAGTCGGCCACGGTGACGCCGGCCAGCTGGACGTGCCGTCCCGTCGCTTCCAGGACCGCATCGTCGTCCAGCACCAGCGGCCCCGAGTGATCGGCCTCGACCAGCCACTCGGCGATCGCCTTGTTGCCCACTTCGTCGAGTCCCCGGAACATGATGACGACGTTGGAGAACGCCACGACGTTGATCGCGGACAGCTCCGCGAGCGCCGGCAGTCCGGACACCGAGGCGAGGGGAGACCACCCGACGACATCGTCGGTGAACAGGGTGGCCGGATCGACCGTTGCGCCACCGACCTCGGCTTCGAGCGCCTTCAAGAGCACGTCCTTGCGCGATTCGCTCATTGCAACCCCCGTTCCGCTCTGCTTGCGAGCCGGCGCTTCACGACCCGATCGCCTTCGCCTTGGCGTCCGCGAACTCCTGGTCCGTCAGTGCACCTGAGGCGTGCAACTGGGCGAGGTGTTCGATCTGGTCCGCCGGGTCCGGTGGCGGCGGTGCATACTGCGCCTGGTCCTGGTAGTCCGGGGCCGGCGCCTCGTCATAGGCCGGTTGCTGCTGCTCCGCGTACACCCGGTCCCGATGGTGAGCGATCGCCGCTCCTGCCACCAGCGCCCGGCGTCGTGTCCGTCGCCTGAATCCCATGGCGAGCCCCACTTCCGTCGTCCGACCAGATGTCCTGGCTCGGGCGCCACGGTTCCATGGGTCGTCGGAGCAGTCCTCATCCCTAACGGATGGTTCCCTCGCTCGATGCTCTCCCTAGGTTGAGCGTGTGCGGACACCGATCAAGCACTCGCCCGACCCGATGTACGCGGAGTTCGAGGTCCACCGGACGATGATCCGCGACCGCGTTCGCACCGAGGCGTTCCGGGCTGCGATCGACGCAGTGGTGCGGCCCGGCGACACCGTTCTCGACGTCGGGGCGGGGAGCGGCGTCCTGAGCGTGTTCGCGGCGCGGGCGGGTGCGGCGCGCGTCTACGCGGTGGAGCAGACGTCGATCGCCGTCCTGGCTCAGGAACTGGCCGCCGCGAACCGCGTCGACGACATCGTCCGGGTGATCCAGGGCGACGTCATGGACATCGAGCCGCCGGAGCGGGTCGACGTGGTCGTCTCGGAGTGGCTCGGCGGCTTCGGGATCGACGAAGGGATGCTCGTCCCGGTCATCGCCGCCCGGGACCGCTGGCTCGAGCCGGGCGGCGCCATGATCCCCCGGTCGGTCACCGCATGGGCCGCGTTGGTCCACGACCGCCATCTCGCGGACATGGTGAGCTTCCTACGGGACATGCCGTACGGCCTCAGGCTCGACGACCTGGTCGACAAGACGGTCAACGAGATCCTCTACTCCGGCACCTTCCGTCACCTCACGGCAGGTGACCTGCGCTCCGAGCCGGGTCGACTGTGGACGACCGACGCCGGCGTGATCCCGTTCGAGCAGGCGTGCGCGGCGCACGAAGCCGAGACGCTGCTGCCCGTCCGCCACCACGGGACGGCCAACGCGCTCGCGCTCTGGTTCAGCGCCGAGCTCGCACCCGGCGTCTCGCTGTCGGTGGGACCCGGCGATCCCCCGACCCACTGGGGGATGACGACGGCCCCGCTGAGCTCGCCCGTGGAGCTCAGGCCCGGCATGGTCGTCCGCTCCCGGGTCCGGACCACCCCGGCTCAGCCGGTCGGTACCTGGACGAGCTGGGCCATCGCGCTGCCGGACGCCGGCTGGGAGGAACACGACGAGCAGGCGGTCTGGGTGGAGATCGACGACTGACAGCCGGCCTCATCCCATCCGGATGATCGGGTTTGGTCACCGGAGGGCCAGGGCCTGTTCGACCAGCGCGAGGTCGTCGAAGTAGCTGCGGAACGCACACACCCGGTCGCCGTCGAACTCCGCGACGGTCGCACCGCAGAGGTGGAGCCGCCGGCCGGTCGGCTCGATGCGCAGGCCGTCGTCGACGACGAGCGGGCCGGTGTGGTCGGCAGCCACATGCCACTCGGCGATCACCTTGTCGCCGATCTGGTCGAGTGCACGCACCTCCACCGTGATGCCGGTGAAGGCATCGTCATGGGGGTCGAGCGCCGCCAGGAGCTCGCTGCGGGACGTCGCCAACAGGTTCGGGGACCAGCCCGTGACGTCGGCGGTGACCAGATCGACGATGGAGTCGCCGTCGCCGGTGACGGCCGCCCGGATGAAGCGCCGCATCGCGCTCGCCCGCGTGGAAGCGGTTGTGGTCATGCTCGCTCGACTTGCTCGGTGCTAGGTGCCAAGGAGTTGGGCTTTGGCGGCGGCGAACTCGGCGTCGCTCAGGTCGCCCGAGTCGCGCATCTGGACGAGCCGGCTCAGCTCGTCGACCTCGCCCCCGGTCGAGGCCGGAGGCGGCGCCACGTACGGCGGCAGCCGCTCGGGCAACCCCTCGATCTTTGCGTACGACGCGGCCTCGACCGCGAGCCGGGCAAGCGGTCGACGACGACGGAACATCAGTCCCATGTGACGATCCTCCAACCGCACGATGCGCCGATGCATCGCAGGCCATTGGCGAGGATCGTCCCGCGCTCGCCCCGCGTCGTCATCCGGGTGGGATGGTCCGTCGCTCCGAGCGCGTTTCGCGGGGGAGTGGGGGGACCTTGCGCTCGCTCACATGTGAAGCTGTTCACGAGCAGCAAGCCTGCGGCGCCAGCAGGTCTTCGAACATCCGAGTCCCACGGCCGAGCAGCACGGGTACCAGGTGGATTCGGCGTAGGCGCCCAGGCGCCAGTTGATCACAGGCCGGTCTCGGCGATGAGCCTGCCGCTCGCCAGGGCGTCCTGCAGCATCGCGAAGTCCCGCTCGTTCTGATCCCCGTAGGCGACGGAGAAATCGGCGATGGCGCGATCGAAGGCATCCGACTTGCCGAGGTAGGCCGCGATCGCGATGCGGTCGCCCGATCGAGCGTGAGCGCGGGCGAGCGTCCATCCGCACATCTCGCCCCAGAGCTCCATGCCGGCGGCGGTCATGCCGGCGACGTCGGCCGAGCCCTTCCAGTCATGGAGCTGCCGGAGGTAGTAGTCGCGCTCGCCGTGACGCGAGCCGAACCGCACCCAGCCGAGGAAGATGTCGCTCGCGGCTTGGACCAGCCGCTGCCCGGACACGACCCGCTGCCCATGGTTCGGGAACGGGCTCGTCCCGGTGAACCGCTCGAGCACCGATGCGTCCGCCTCCTTGATCTGGAGGAACAGGGGCTGAGCGTACGCGCGGTCGACGAGCAGCGCGATCCACGCCTCAGTGCCGACGCTCCCGACGCCGACGACCTTGCGGGCGGCGTCGACGATCCGGTAGTGCTCCAGCAGCTGGCGCCGATCGGCCTCCAGGGTGTCCAGGTAGGACCGGAAGATCTCGTCCAGCGCATGGGAGACGACGTGAGGGTCGAGGTCGGCGACGTAGTCGCGAAGCGGGATGATGAGCGGCGGATCGGGGCTGATGCGCAGCTTCCCATCCACCGAGTGGCAGAGCTTCGTGAACGTATGGAGGCTGTCATGCGCCCGCGCCTTCGAGATCGCATGCCACACACTGGGCGTCTTCTCAGGGTCGAGCAGCGAGCGGAAACGGGGCAGGAGGTCGCCGGTGTCGAGATGCGCGTACCAGACGTCCAGGATCGCCATGCGGGCGAAGCGGTGCATCGCCTCCCGATACGCCCGGACCGCGCTCTGCACGATCGCCCGGCGTCGATGCACCGGGAACTGGTGCTCGCGCCCCGCGACTTCCAGGCTCGCGGTCAACCGCTTCACGTCCCACTCCCACGGACCGGGCGCGGTCTCGTCGAAGTCGTTGACGTCGAACATGAGGTGACGTTCCGGCGACCCGAACATGCCGAAGTTCGACAGGTGGGCGTCTCCGCACAGCTGCACGACGAGTCCCGAGCTCGGCGTGGTCGCCAGGTCAGCGGCCATGGGCAAGGCAGCCCCGCGGTAGTAGGTGAATGGAGACACCGCCATCCGCCCGTGCCTGATCGGCACCAGCTCCGGCACTCGGGCCGCCGCCTGCTCCGCCAGCAGGTCGATCGGGTCGGTCCGCGCCGCCCCCGGAGCCCACGCTCCGTGGCTCGCGAGAGGAGCGTCCGCCCGCGCCGCGCTCCCGCGGGACACGCGCTCCTCGACGGAAGGATGGTCACGGTCGGTCACCATCGCACCCTCCTGGGACGGCACCGCGGCTATCACCCTAGGGGGGACCGCGGCAACGACCGCCAGCACCGCGCTGGTGGCGGGTGCGTGCAAGCCGGCCAGGCCTGGTCGCTGACGCGCCTGGTAGGCCGGGCGCGAGCGGGGGCCCGTCAGCCGCGGGCCTCACCCACAATGCGCTTCACGAAGAGAGCGCGCAGGAGGAACCCCGGCGAGCAGGGCCGCCGCCCAGACGATGACCGTCGCGAGGGCCCATGTAATCAGCCCGCTGATTTCGAGTCCGTCGGATACGGCGACGGTCACGATCAGCCCGATCAGTGTCGCTATCAGCGCCGAGCTGCCCACGAGCGCGTGGGCGTTCTTGACGGCAATCTGGGTGATCAGGGGCTGCACCAGCACCTCGACCCCGGTGAAGATGAGGACTGCGATCACGAACGCAGAGCCATCGACCGACATGTCGTCGAGCAGGGCGTTGGCGACGAGCAATCCGATCGCGTTGGCGACGAGGTAG
>DASRHY010000129.1:0-78242 GCA_035650275.1 Kribbellaceae bacterium
CGACCAGCAGCCACGGCAGCCGGTGCCACAGCCGCCGCGAGACGGGCTCGGTGCTGGCCGTGCGAGCCTCGTCGGTCGTGTGCAGGAAGCCTCCAAGCCGGGCAATGTCCTCGTCGTGCTCGGCGAGCAGCACCGCCAGTAACCGCTGCGGGGCGATCAGGCCGTGGAACCTTCCGTCGGCCCCCACCACGGCAAGACCGGGCTCACCGTGCTGCACCGCGGTCCACGCTGCCCGTTCCTGATCGGTGCTCGGGGCAACGATCGGTGGATCGGGGTCCATCACGTCGGCCACGTCGGCGGTCGGGTTCGGCGGCCAGCAGCCGCTCGATCGTGACCAACCCGGCCAGCCGGTCCCGCCGGCAGACCGCGACCACCGCCGCGCTGTCGTATGCGTTCCCCGCCAGGCCGGCCAGCACCACGCCGACGGTCTGGCCAGGTGACGCCCTCGGGACGTTGGCCGTCGAGTGCTCCGCAGCGGTCTCCAGCAACTCCGGACCGTCTGCCGCTGTCAGAGCAGGCGTCGTCATGGCTGGACGATCTCCGGCCAGTGCCGCCGAGGTGCGCGCCCGGTCGTCTGGGCCGGGTAGCCGAGCCGTATCACCATCTGCGGGTGCCCGCTGCGCGCGACGAGCTCGCGGATGTAGCGGCGCGGTTCGGGGTGTTCGAGCGGCTGGGTGGCGAACGACGCCGCGACATCGAGCGAGGACGCGGTCAGCAGCCCGCACTGCAGCGCGAGACCCGCACGCAGCCAGTCGGCGGGACTGTCGGTGCCCGTCGTCAGTACGGCGATCAGGGGCGCCGCCTCGAACGGTACAGCCGGCCGGTCGGCATCCGTCAGACCTGCGGCAAGATCACGGTGCACGGCTGGTGCGGCCTGCGGTCGCGGTCCCAGTGCGCTGCCCGGCACACCGTCGTGAGCGCGCTCGCCCCCGACCCAGCGCGAACGCTCGTCGAGCCGCACCGGATCATGCGACTCCAGCACATCGGCCTCCAGCATGATGCCGAGCAACCGATCCCGCGCGTCGGCGTCGAGCCACACCAAGGTCGCGTCCTCCCCGCGTACGGCGTCCGCGATCGCGTCCCGTACGGACTGCGCGGGCAGCTGGTCGAGCATCGGTCCGCGATACGTGTGCCTGTGACGGACCTCCGGATAGAGCTCGGCGAGCTCGGGCAGGTCACCTCGTTCACCGAGGAACAGCCGGACCGCGATCTCCGGACGTGCCGGATCCGGGTCGGTGGTGAACGTGGTGTCGTACCGCAGCATCGCGGCCGCCACCCGCACGTTGAAGGCCGCCGCCCCGAGCCCGATCCGGACCAGCCGTCCGGCCGGGTCCTCGACGGGCAGCGCACGGTCCGGGTCGAGCAGCACGTCGACGACGTGCCCGGCTACCTCGACCCGCCACGGCTGCGTGTTGTGCATCGACGGCGCGAGACCGGCCGAGCTGACCAGGATCCCGACCTCGTCCCTGCTGAGCCGGTCGCCGCCGCTCCGGTCCCGCGTTACCATCGGCCCGTCCTTCCTGGTCGACGACCCGTCCAGCAAAGCATCCGGAAGACGGCGTGGTGAGAGCCGAAGGTCCCGCTTCGCCAGACCGAACGTCTGGTCCGGCCGGCACCGGACCGGGATCAGGCGCGCCGGCCGGCCATGACGGCGTTCAGCACGCCATCGTCCTTGCTGATCACGCCGCCGACACCGAGCCGGTGCGCGTGCGACAAGGCGTCGGGGGTGTCAACGGGCCAGGTGAGTACGACGCTCGCCCGGCGGCGCAGCTCGGCCACCAGGTCGCGGGTCAGCAGCCGGCGGTGCGCGCAGACGCCGTAGACCGGCCCCCCGTGCAACCTGCCGCGCAGCCGGTACAGCCCGCGGCGGCTGCCCGCAGACAGCACCGTACGCACGTTCGGCAACCGCCCGAAGGCGTCCAGCATCCACCAGTGCTGGGTGCAGACCGTGAGGGCGGTAGCTGGCGCCACCTCCGCGATCGTGGCGGCGACCCGACCGGCGAGCCGCGGGTTGACGCCCTTGAGATCGAGCAGCAGCCGCGGGTCGCCCTGAGTCGACTCCAGCAGGTCGCACAGCTCGCCCGGCGCGGCCGCGTCACGACGTACCAGCTCACCCGGTTCCCACAGCCACCGTGGACCGAGGGCCTTGTGGTGCCGCACCTCGAGTCTCGCGCGGAAGGAATGGATGTCGGCCTCCACCAGGTCGACCCCGGAGTCGAGGGCCGTGCGCAGTGCGGCCGGGTCGTTGCCGGCCCGGTGCGCGACAGCCAGCAGTCCCGGGCTCACGCTGCTGTACCGGCCATACCCGGCCGGTCACGCCAGCGCAGGAACAGACTCGATCCCCCGATCAGCAAGGCGGGCACCCAGATCAGCAGCGCGGTCAATGCGACCGCACCGAAGGCCGCGGTCCAGGAGACGCCGATCGAGGCCAGACCCGCTACCAGAGCGCCCTCTCGGGGACTCGCGCCATGGACACCCGGCAGCACGCCCGCGACCTGGCTGGCCCCGAACACGGCGAGCAGCTGCAGGGCCGACACCGAGTCGCCGACCGCGTGCAACGCACCGATCAACAGGCACATGATCGTGAACTGGTAGCAGACCGAGAGCAGCACGCCGGTCGCGAAGACGCGCGGCGACGGCAACGGCCAGCGCCGCTCGCGGCCGACCCTGCGACCGACCACCACGGCGACCACCAGCACGCCGACCGCACCGCCGGCGGCGACGAGCAGTACGGCGAACGGGAGCGCGACACCTGATACCGCCACGGCGATGATCATGCCAACAGCACCGACGAAACGGTCCAGCGCGACCTCGGCGACCGCCGGGGTACGCCGCTGGCCCGCCCCCTCCAGCCGGTGGATCCGCCACAGGTCGGCGCCGGCGTGCCACGGTGACATCAGGCCGAGGATCTCGCTCTCGGCGTAGGCGCGCAGATGCCAGCGGCGCCGACACCCACTGGCCGACAGCGCGTGCCAGCGCAGCGGGCACAGGACGTACTTGCCGATCGCGAAGGGCACCAGGCCGAGCGCCGCGGGCAGAATCGATGGATCGGGCACCCGGTCGACGTTCCAGACCGAGATCAGCACGGCTATGACGAGCGCGGCGACCCGCAGCCGACGGCTCCTGATCACCGCCCGCCCGACCCGCAGCAGACGCCGGGGCACGGACTCTCCAGGCGGCAGGGGGGCGAAATCGGGTGGGTGCACGGCTACTCCTTCCGGACCGTTGGACACCCGAGCCGAGCTGCTGCACTCCGCCCGACGTGATGTTCCTGTCCGGTACCTCAGAAGGACGACTGTAGCCGTGCGGATGCGGCGATGCACTCCCCGCGACCGAGTCGGATCGCTGCGTAGGCCGAACGTCCTCTCCGGACGGGTCGTTAGCCGTTCGGCAACGCCCTCCCGGCCCTGTCGCCACTCCTGCATGATCCCGAGCCTGGAAGGAGGGGCCCGGCGACCACGCCAAGCCGCCGAGTTCTACCTTCGACGGGAGAGCGAACGTGATGTCAGTGACCGATCTTGACCAGGCCCCGACCGCCCCTTCGGAACGCGGCCGCAGGTCCACGTCGCCTCGGCGGTCGGTGGCCCGCAGGTCACGCGTCGTCCGGGAGTTCGTCCTGATCGTCACCGCTATCGTGCTCTACTTCCTGGTACGCGGGCTGATCGACAGCCGCATCGCGGTCGCGTTCCGCAACGCTGAGCACGTCGTGAGGATCGAGCAGTCAGCGGGCTTGTTCGTCGAGCCCGATCTGCAGGACATGGTCGTCCAGCGCGGCTGGCTGGTCGACGCCGCCAACTACGTGTACATCTACGGCCACTGGCCGGTCGTGGCACTCACGCTCGCCTGGCTCCTGCTGCGGCACCGAGACGCCTACTGCCGGTTCCGTAACGCGATACTCATCTCCGGTGCTATCGGACTCCTGATCTTCGCGCTCTTCCCGGTGGCGCCGCCGCGGTTCCTCGACGGCTACGGGTTCGTCGACACGGTGACCGAGCAGACAACCGCGTACCGGGTGCTGCAGCCGCCGGCGTTCATCAACCAGTACGCAGCGGTGCCCAGCCTGCACTTCGGCTGGAACCTGCTGATGGGCATCGCCTGGGCCGGCCTGGCAGGCAGCTGGGTCGGCCGGCTTTTCGGCTGGCTGATGCCACCGGCGATGCTGGCCGCCATCGTGCTGACCGCGAACCACTACGTGTTGGACGGTATCGCCGGGGGCCTCATCGCACTGCTGGGCCTCGTCCTCGCCACCCGCATCATGACGACGCAGTCAGACCGTCTCGCCCGGGGGCGAGTCCGGTCACCACGCCGGCCGGTCGGGACCGATCAGCGCACGTAGACCGCGACGACACCGGGAATCGTGCCAGCGAGGATCTCGGCGACTCGGCGCTGCCGGTCGTCGTACGGACCGGTGATCGTGACGATGCCGTCGCTCACCTGGGCGCTCCACTCGGACGACTCACCGAGCAGCAACGTCTGCACCTCCCGGCGAATCCGCTGGTCGCTGGTCGCGAGCGCGTGGATCAGATCGCGCCGGCTGATGACGCCGACGACCCGTCCGTGCAGCAGTACCGGCAGGCTCTTCAGCGCGGTCGACGTCAGCAGTTCGACAGCCTCCTCGACGTCGGCGTCCGCCGTCACGCTGACCACTTGGTGGGTCATCGACTCTCCGATGCGCCGCGGCGGCGTCACCGTCGTCACCCGAACGGGTGTCTGGGCGGTCGCGGTCAGGGGTGCCGCGTCCCGGAGCAGGTCGGCCTCGCTGACGATGCCGACCAGATCGCCCGCCCGGTCGACCACCGGCATCGTGGTGATCTCGTGCTCGTCGAGCAGGACCAGCGCGTCCTTGATCGGTGTATCGGCCGTCACTGTCACGGCCGGAGAGCTCATCACGTCTCTGATCAACATCTCGGGGCCTCTCATCCTCCGTGCCGGCTACTCGGTCCAACCGGTCACCTCGACTCTCGTGCCGGCGCCTCGCCGGCGGCAGAGGCCTTTGCTCCCCGTCCTCGGGAACAAGGGCCTTTCGCGTCGCAGATCCAGCCTTCAGTCAACATCGCGGCCACCCCGACAGAGCTGGCAGTGCGCGGAGTTAGCAACCGGGAAACATGATGGTGACCCTGGCGGCAACATCGCACCGTTAGCGTCGTCGGCATGGACGTCGATATCGAAGTAGACAGACAGCCCGACGTGGCACTGGACCCTGACGAGCACCGGGCGCTGGAGTCGGCTGGGCTGCTCGAGCAGTTCCAGTCGCTGGCGTCGGAGTACCGCTACGAGCACCTGGAGTGGATCGCGAAGGCGGTCCGGCCGGAGGCACGCCGGTACCGGATCACCGAGATGTGCGAGATGCTCTCGCCCGAGGACCGGATCCAGCGCCCGTCGAGCGCGGCGTGACGGCCGCCTGACAGGAATCCGGGTGGCGCGAGGCGGGCGCGACCGGCGATGCTGGCGGGTGTGCTGATCCGCGACGCGAAACCGGACGACTGGCCGGCGATCTGGCCGTTCCTGCACGAGATCGTGGCCGCGGGCGAGACGTACTCGTACGACCGCGACCTGACCGAGGAACGCGCCCGCGACCTCTGGATGCTGGAGCCGCCGAGCCGGACCGTGGTCGCGGTGGACGACGACGGCACCGTGATCGGTACCGCGAAGATGAACCCGAACCAGGGCGGCGGCGGATCGCACGTGGCCAGCGCCAGCTTCATGGTCGACCCGCGCGGCTTCGGCCGCGGAGTGGGCCGGGCGCTCGGCGAGCACGCGCTCGAGTGGGCCCGCGCGCAGGGCTACCGGGCGATGCAGTTCAACGCCGTCGTGGAGGCCAACACCCGGGCGGTCGAACTGTGGAAGTCGCTCGGATTCGAGATCCTCGCCACCATCCCCGAGGGCTTCCACCACCCGACGCAGGGATATGTCGGCCTGCACATCATGTACCGCCCGCTCTGACCCAGAGGACCAGCGCGGTGACGGCGACGTCGATGCCGCGCAGCGGCTGAGACATCAGGCCGGGCGGCACGTCATCGCTTCCGGATCAGGGTGAGGCCGTCGCCGATCGGCAGCAGCACCACGTCCACCCGGTCGTCGCCCGCCACGTGGTCGTTGAACTCCTTGACCGCGGGCTCGCGCTCGTGCTCGCCGACCACCCGGCCGTCGGCCAGCGTGTTGTCGGCCAGCAGTATGCCGTTCGGGCGCAGCCGCGCCAGCAGCTGCTCGTAGTAGTCGACGTACCCGGACTTGTCCGCGTCCACGAACGCCAGGTCGATCGTCTCGCCCTCGGGCAGCGCCCGGACCGACTCGTGCGCGTCGCCGATCCGGAGGTCGATCTTCTCCCCGACGCCGGCCTCTGCCCAGTACTTGCGGGCGATCGTGGTCCACTCCTCGCTGGAGTCCAGGCAGACCAACCGGCCGTCGTCAGGCAGGCCACGGGCGATCGCGAGCGCGGAGAACCCGGTGAAGGTGCCGATCTCGACGGCGGACCGCGCTCCGCTGATCCGGGTCAGGATGGTCAGCAGCGCGGACTGCGATGGCGACGTCAGCATCTCCGACACCCCGCCGAGCCGCTCGGTCTCGGCTCGCAACCGCTCCGCGACGTCGTCGAGCCGGTTGCTGTGCTCGACCATGTACGTATGCAGCTCAGGACCGATCGCTGCGATCTGCTCCCCCACCGTCGTGCTCCTTCGTTCGTCGAATGACGGGTCGGGTTCAGTTCTACACGGCAACAGCGGTCACCATGGGTGGCACCTGTAGTCTCGGGCGCTGTCCGCGCTAACAAGAAGGCGTCAAAAAGGCGCCAGCGAGGAGAACCCACGTGAAGATCGCTGTCGCAGGGTCGATCGCGACCGACATCCTGATGACGTTCCCGGGACGCTTCAAGGAGCAGTTCCTCGAAGACCAGATGCACAAGGTATCGCTGTCCTTCCTGGTCGACGAGCTGGTCGTGCACCGCGGCGGGGTGGCGGCGAACATCTGCTACGGCATGTCCCAGCTGGGCCGTGCGTCGGTGCTGGTCGGCTCGGTCGGCCAGGACTTCGGCGAGTACCGCGCGGCACTGGACGAGGCAGGGGTCGACACCTCGCACGTCCGGGTGTGCGACGACCTGCACACCGCGCGCTTCACCTGTACGACGGACCTGGACGCGAACCAGATCGCCTCGTTCTACAGCGGCGCGATGTCGCGGGCGCGGGAGATCGACCTGGCCGCGATCCACGAGGCCGTCGGCGGGATCGACCTGGTGCTGATCGGCCCGGACGACCCGGACGGCATGCTCCGGCACACCGACACGGCGCGCGAGCGCGGCATCCCGTTCGCGGCGGACCCGTCGCAGCAGCTGGCCCGGATGGACGGTGGGCAGATCCGCCGGCTGGTCGACGGCGCGGCGTATCTGCTGAGCAACGAGTACGAGTCCGGCCTGCTCGGCCAGAAGACCGGCTGGGGTCCGGCCGAGGTGCTCGACCGGGTCGACGTCCGGGTCACGACACACGGCGCGGACGGTGTGGTCATCGAGACCAGCCAGGACGGGGTGATCGCCAAGGTGCCGTCGGTGCCGACGCAGCGGATCGCGGACCCGACCGGTGTCGGCGACGCGTTCCGCTCCGGGTACCTGACCGGCCGGGCCGCCGGCCTCGACCACGAGCTGTCCGCCCAGATCGGCTGCACACTGGCGACCACCGTGCTGGAGACGGTCGGCACGCAGGAGTACGTCCTCGACCGCGGCGCCTTCCTGTCCAGGCTCGGCTCCGTGTACGGCGACACCGCGGCAGCCGCGGCCCGCGAGGGCCTGGGTATCTAGGAGTCCTCTCCGATCCGGCCGTCGGCCAGCTCACGCACGATGTCGAGGTGGCCGGCATGCCGGGCGTACTCCTGCAGGACGTGCCCGAGGATCCAGGACAGCGCCGGGCCGGCCGGGTCCCGGTCGCCGGTGAACCGGCCGCCGATCGCGGCCCGGTCGGTGAGCGCCGCGGCCGCGACGATCTCCCGGGTACGACGCCCGCCCGCGCGCAGCTGGTCCGACAGCCCGGCGACGGTCTCGTCCGGCCCGACCTGCCAGCGGTCGTCCGGGCCGTGGTCACCCCACGGCGTGTCCACCTGCTCGGCGGTGAAGCCCCAGCGCAGCCAGCGGCGCTCCATGTAGACCAGGTGTTTCAGCAGTTCGATCGGCGTCCAGCCCGAGGGCAGCAGGCTGGTCCGCAGCTCGGTCTCGCTCAGTCCGTCGAGCTTGGCCAGCACCACATCGCGGTAGAAGTCCAGCAGGCCGAGGAACACCTCGGCCGGCTCGTCGATCTCCCACCCGGGCCGCTGTGCACTCATGGCCAGTCACGCTACAGCCGCGCCTCGATGCTGTATTTCCACCGTTTCCGGTTGCCGGAACGGTGAAGGATCACGGCGACAATTGACGGCTGAGGACGCGCCGAGATGGGTATGGCTGGAGGACGACGGGATCCCTGTTCTCAATCCTGGCAATGTCGCTACAGCCTGTTTTCCCCGTTGACACTGCGTGCTCGTCCGGTGGACTGTTCCGGGTCGGACTCGCAGAGCTGGACGAGGCGAACGAGCTACCGGACACGGGTAAGGGCGATGACAACTAGACACGGGCATCGGCTGCGACACTCGGGGGTGCGCAGGTGAAGCCTCAGACCTTCGAACTGGTCCGCTACGAGGATGTCAGCGGTGTCTCGGGCACCGGCACGGTCGCAGAGGGCTGTGTGTTCAGCGATGGGTCCGTCGCGCTGCGCTGGCACGGCCCCAACCCGTCCACCGCGGTGTGGCCGAACCTGAACGGGATCCTCGCAGTCCACGGCCACGCCGGGGCCACGGTGGTGCGCTGGCTCGACGTATCCGAGATGGAGACCGTGCCCGGCACCGACCTGTTGCCCGGCGAGGTGAGCCACGTCCTGGCCACCGGGCGGCACGCCCTAGGCTCGCCGGATGGCGAAGGCGAAGACCCCTGGGACGCCCGCGACCGTCGCGCTGCGCAAGGCCGGGATCGAGTTCGTCGCGCGTGAGTACAAGCACGACCCGGCCGCGGCGTCGTACGGGCTGGAGGCGGCGACCGCGCTCGGCGTCGAGCCCGCCCGGGTCTTCAAGACGCTGCTGGTCGACACCGGTGCCGGTCTCGCGGTCGCCGTGGTCCCGGTCGACAGGCAGCTCGACCTGAAGGCGGTCGCGGCAGCGCTCGGCGCCAAAAAGGTGGCGATGGCGCAGCCCGCGGACGCCGAGCGCGTCACCGGCTACGTCGTGGGCGGTATCAGCCCGGTCGGCCAGAAGCGCGCGCTGCCGACCGTGCTCGACGCGTCCGCGTCCGGCCATCCGACGATCCTGGTCTCCGGCGGCCGGCGCGGGCTCGACCTCGAGCTTGCACCGGCCGACCTGACCCGCCTCACCCGGGCCACACTCGCCCCGATCAGCCGCTGACCGGTGTTGTGCTGACCGCGCGGCGGGTGACCGCGGCGTCCCGGAAGGTGCGGAGCACGGTGGCGGTGGTGGCCCAGTCCATGCAGGCGTCGGTGACCGACTGGCCGTAGGTGAGCTCGCGCGTCGGGTCCAGGTCCTGCCGGCCGCCTTCCAGGAACGACTCCAGCATCACGCCCCGGACGGTGTCGTTGCCGGCGGCAACCTGAGCGGCGATGTCGTCCGCGACGAGCGGCTGCCGCGTGTGGTCCTTGCGGCTGTTGCCGTGGCTCGTGTCCACAACCACTCGCTGCGGCAGTCCCCCGGCCTGCAGCAGGGCGGCGGCTCCGGCCACCGCCTCGGCGGAGTAGTTCGGGCCGGAGTCGGCGCCGCGCAACACCAGGTGGCAGTCGGCGTTGCCGCGGGTGTGCAGGATCGCGGGCGCGCCGCCCGCGTCGATCCCGGTGAACACGTGCGGTACGGCGGCGGCGCGAATCGCGTCCACAGCGGTCCGGATGCTGCCGTCCGGGCGGTTCTTCATCCCGATCGGCATCGACAGCCCGGAGGCGAGCTGGCGGTGCACCTGACTCTCCACCGTGCGCGCACCGATCGCGCCCCACGCGACAGTGTCGGCGATGTACTGCGGTGTGATCGGGTCGAGGAACTCGCACCCGACCGGCAACCCCTTCGCGAGCACGTCGAGCAGCAGCGCCCGGGCGGTGCGCAGCCCGGTATTGACGTCACCCGAGCCGTCCAGGCCCGGGTCGTTGATCAAGCCCTTCCAGCCCAGCGTCGAACGCGGCTTCTCGAAGTAGACCCGCATCACCACCAGCAGCCCGTCGGACAGCTCGGCGGCCGCCTCGGCCAGCCGGTCGGCGTACTCCAGCGCGGCGGTCGCGTCGTGCACCGAGCAGGGCCCGACCACGACGAGCAGCCGGTCGTCGGTGCCGTCCAGGACGCCGGTGACGGATCGTCGTCCGTCCAACACGGCTCTGGCCAGCTCCGCGCGCAGCGGCAGCTCACGGTGCAGGGCGTCGGGCGTGACGAGCGGGACGACCTTGTCGATCCGCTGGTCGACGACCCGGGGTGTGGTGTTCATCGGTGGAACCTCTCCGCCGGATGCCCACGAGATGACAGTGCCGGCTCTGGGAATGACGAAAGGCAGGGACGATGTCCCTGCCTCTTGGCCGGCTCTGGATCTTCGGTGACGTCAGCGTGCAGCCGAGTCGCCCGGCACCAGGGCCGGCCACTCAAAGAACTGCCAATACCGTCGCGTCACAGCAAGGACACTAGCGCAGCGTGACCGTTGCCCGTCCACCCCGTCTCACATCCTGTCGGAGGTGCACTGGTCGTGACTGGGCAGAATGTCCGGCATGAACCGCGTTCATCTGGTTCCGCACGGAGAAGCCGACTACGGGCCGATCAACGACCGCGGCTGGCCGGGTCTGGCGTCCGGGCTGGCACCGCTCACCCCGGCAGGCAGTGTCCACCGGTACCTGCCCGACCTGGCGGCACACGATGCCTGAGGCAACGGCCATGCGCCGGGATCTGCCGGTGCTGGCCGCTGTGGCAGCCGGCGGGGTGCTCGGTGCGCTCGCCCGGTACGGCGTCAGCTCGGCCTGGCCGCACGAGCCGGGCGGCTTCCCCTGGGCGACGTTCGGGATCAACGTCAGCGGTTGTCTCGCGATCGGTGTCCTGCTGGTGATGATCACCGAGCTCCGCTCCACCCACCGGCTGACCCGGCCGTTCCTCGGCACCGGGGTGCTCGGCGGCTACACCACGTTCTCGACGTACGCCGTGGAGACCGAGCGGCTGCTGTCCGACCACCCGGTCACTGCGCTCGTCTACCTGGTCGGCACCGCCGCCGCCGCGCTGGTCGCCGTACAGGCCGGGGTGGTCCTCACCCGGGCACTCGGGAGGCGGTCGTGAACGGCTACCGGCTGACGATCCTCGTCGGCGAAGACGACCAGTGGCACCACCACGCCGTCTACCACGAGATCGTCCGCCGTGCCCACGCCGCCGGCCTGGCCGGAGCGACCGTGTTCCGCGGGGTCGAGGGCTACGGCGCGAACAACCACATCCACACCACCCGGATCCTCAGCCTGAGCGAGGATCTGCCGGTCGCCGTCATACTGGTCGACTCCGAGACCCGGCTGCGTGAGTTCGCGGCCGGGCTGCGCGACCTCGGTCTCGAAGGGGTCGCGACCCTCGAGCCGGTCGAGCTCCTCGACCTCGGCCGTCCCGACGGTCCCGCGTGAGTGTGCTGCTCGTCGCGGCCGGTGCGGCCGTGGGTGCCCCGTTGCGCTATCTCGTCGACCGGTTCGTGCAGCGGCAGGCCGGTGCGACGTTCCCGTGGGGCACGCTGACCGTCAACCTCGCGGGAAGCCTGCTGCTCGGCCTGCTCACCGCCTGGTCGGGCCGCACCGTCGGGCTGCTGGTCGGGGCCGGCTTCTGCGGCGCGTTCACGACGTACAGCACCTTCGGCTACGAGACCGTGCGACTGGCCGAGGAAGGCGCGCTCCGGCACGCCGTACTCAACGTCGTGGTCAGCCTCGGCGCCGGTCTGGCCGCGGCCGTGGCCGGAGTCCGGCTCGCCGGCCTGTTCTAGCAGCCGACCGCGGCGACCAGCATCGCGGTGGCGTCGCCGAGCGAGGTGACCCGGCGCAGCCGGCCGCGGGGCTTCGTCCCGGACCAGCCCGGGCCACCGATCGCGATCGGGTACGCGGGCCGGGTCCGGACCAGCGCGCCGAGCGCCTCGGCATCCGCGGTCCCGGGCGTGCTCGACCAGACGAACACCGCCGCAGGCCGGCAGCGCAGCACCGCGGCGGACAGCGCCGCGGGTGGTACCCCGGCGCCGAGCACCTGGCCCAGTACCTGCTGCTCGGCCAGCGCGGCCGACAGCGCTAGCAGTGGCAGCGCGTGCTGCTCACCGGGCAGCCCGGTGAGCAGAACCGGACGGGAGGCCGGGTCCGGCGGGCGCCGGGTCCACAGCTGCCCGGTGTACCGGTGCAGGCACCCGGCGAGCACCTCGACGGTGAGCCGGTCCACCTCGACCTGTCGTTGCTCCCCCAGCTCGGTGAGCAGCGGTGTCAGCAGGTCGGTCCACACCGGTACGACGCCCGCGGTGCCGAGCGCCGTCTCCACGGCCGCCTGCAACGGCAGCACGTCCATCCGCTCGGCCAGTGTCCGCAGCAGCCTCTGCCCGTCGGCAACGTCCTGTACGCCGTACGCCGCGGCGCGCCGGTCCGGCCGGACCCCGCCGCGCAGCGCCAGCTCGGGCAGGAACGCCGCGCCGCGGACCGCCTCGGCCGCGGTCGCGGTCGGCACGCCCTGCCGGACCAGCCGGAGCACGGTCTGCAACCGGGCCACATCCGCGGTGGTGTACCGCCGGTGCCCGCCGTCGCTCCGCCCGCTAGGCTCCAGACCGTAGCGGCGGCCCCAGCTGCGCAGGGTCGGCGGCGCGATGCCGAGCCGGCGGGCGACCGCGCCGACCCCCAGTGCCGCCCCCTCCGATCCCGGCGCCCGAACGGCCGGTCCGCCGGCCGTCTTCCGGCCGGTGTCCGGGGTGCCGCGGTTCGGATCGCGCACGACACCATCGTGGCGTCGACACGCTCAGTACGCACCCGTTATCGGACTGTCGCGATTTAGGGGTTTCGGCACCCGCCGCGCGGTGCATAAGTTGGGCATAGGTTCGATGACCCGGAGCCGCGTCCGTCGAAGGAGGCCCCTGTGTCTAGAGGTACGCCCCGCCTGCCCGCGCCTCTCATGCAGATCTGGGACTGGCAGTCCCAGGCCGCCTGCCGAGACGTGAACCCCGAGCTCTTCTTCTCACCGGAGTCGGAGCGAGGTCGCCGGAAACGTGCCCGCGAGCTGGTCGCGAAGGCGCTGTGCCGTACCTGCCCGGTGCAGGACGAATGCCGCCGGCACGCGGTCCAGGTCGGCGAGCCGTACGGCGTGTGGGGCGGCACGACCGAGTCCGAGCGGGACGCGGTCACCGTGATCCCGGAGCGTCAGTCCGCCTGACGCCCCACACACCCGGATCCTGCGCTAGGCCGGTTCGTCCGGGCTGCGCGGCTCCGGTTCGTTGCCCGCGGCATCCGAGTCCTGCGGCCCCGGGTCCTTCTTGTCCGGCTCGGGGTCGTCGGTCTCCTCGTTGCCCTGAGCACCGGTCGTACCGCCGGCGTCGTCCGGCTTCGGTGGCTGTGGGCGGCGGCGCTGCTGCCGGTCCAGCCAGGCCAGGAACTCAGGGTCGTCATCGGGACCGGAAGCCCGGACCGGCGGCCGGCCGGAGGGCGCCGGGCCGCGTGACACCGCGCCCCGCGACTGACCTCCCGCCTCGGCACGGCGTGACAGCACCAGCCAGGCGATCGGGCCGGCGAAAGGCACCAGCACGATCAGCACGATCCACACCAGCTTCGGCAGGTGCGGGACGTCCTTGTCGGGCGTCTGGATGCAGGAGAACAGCGCGTAGAGGCTCAGCGCCAGGCTGATCAGGAAGGGTAGGTACCGCAGCACCCCTCCACAGTACGGTGATCAGCCCAGGCGCCAAGCACGCCCCGGATACTAGCTCCCGACGACTTCGAGCTCCCTGCTCTCCACCGGCGCCACTGCCGCCCGCTGCTGCCTGAGCAGTCGGGCGCCGACGACGGCTGCCGCGAGCCAGAGCGCGACGATCGCGACGTACGCCGCGAAGCGTCCGCCCGTGCCGATCCCGGACGCGGTCAGCAGCGTACGGGCGTTGGTCAGCACCAACAGCCCGCCGACGCCGACGCCGAGCCAGCGGACCGGCACCCGCGACACCAGGTACGCCGCGACCGGTGCGGCCAGCACCCCGCCTGCCAGCAGCGCCAGGACCAGGTCCACCGGCACGTTCTGCCGGCCGAGGCCGACCAGGAACCCGGCACTCGCCGCGACCGCCACGATGAACTCCGCCGTGTTCACCGAGCCGACGGTCTTGCGCGGCTCCAGGCGTCCGCTGCCGAGCAGCGTCGAGGTGGCCACCGGACCCCAGCCACCGCCACCGGTGGCGTCGATGAACCCGGCCACCAGGCCGAGCGGGCCGAGCAGCCGCCCGGCCGGACGACCGGTCACGACGGCCCGGACGCGGCCGGTCGCGAACCGCGCCAAGATGTACAACCCGAGCCCGATCAGCAGTGCCGCGACCCAGCGCGAGGCGGACTCGGTGGACAGGCCCGAGAGCACGGTCGCGCCGGTGAAGGCGCCAACGCCGCCCGGTACGCCGATCAGTCCGACGACCCGCCAGTCCACGTTGCCGAACCGCCAGTGCGAGATCCCGGAGGCCAGCGTCGTACCCACCTCGGACAGGTGCACGGACGCGGAGGCGACCGCCGGTGTGATGCCAGCGACCAGCAAGGCGGTCGTCGCCGTCACCCCGTAAGCCATCCCGAGGGTGCCGTCGACGAGCTGGGCCAGCGACCCCAGCAGCGCGACCACGACCAGCTTGCGCACGTGTTCTCTCCTCAGGGCGGCGTCACGACGTACCGACGATGAAACCGCACTAACACCACTGTTCTGATCAGGTTTCAGATATTGAGATCCACCCCGTCAGTGCAGCGCGGTGGTGAGGCCGCGGGCGCGCAGGACGCTGCGTTCGAGGGGACGAAAGATCGCGAGCTCGATCCCGACACCGACCAGGAAGATCAGGAAGATGGCGAAGAACACCAGCGACTGGTCGGAAAGCGACATGCCGTTGTGCAGCACCTGACCGAGTCCCTCCCCGAGCTCCGGCGATGTCGCGATCAGCTCGGCGGCCATCAACGACCGCCAGGAGAACGCCCAACCCTGCTTGAGGCCGCCGAGAAAGCCGGGCAGCGCCGCGGGGAGCAGGATGTACCGCACGTTCGCCAGCCGCCCGGCGCCGAGCACCTTGCCGACCCGCGGCAGGATCGGCGGCACCTGGTCGATGCCGGACACCAGCCCGTTCGCGATTGACGGGACCGCCCCGAGCAGCACCACGAAATAGATCGCCGAGTCGGTCAGGCCGAACCACAGGATCGCGGCCGGCACCCAGGCCACCGACGGCAGGCTCTGCAGGCCGGACACCAGCGGGCCGATCCCACGCCGTACGACGGTCAGGGTGGCGATCGCGAGCCCGAGTGGGACGGCGACCAGCAGCGAGATGCCGAACCCGATGAAGGCACGGTGCACCGACGTCCAGAACCAGCCGAGCAGCTCGCCCTCGCGCACCGACTCGGTCACGTGCGCCCAGACCGCGGCCGGCGACGGCAGCTGGTACTCCGGCCAGATCGCCAAGGCCCACAACACCTGCCAGATCGCGACCGCGAGAGCCAGCGCCAGCAACGGCGGCAGCACCCGGGACAGCACGGTCCGGACCCGGCTGCCGCGCCGTTCCGGCCGTGGGATGTCGAGCGCGTCGAGACCTGCGCCGACGTCGCGGGTCTCGTCCGCGACGGTCTCAGTGAGCGGCATGGCTGCTGATCACCTCCCGCAGCCGGACGTTGATCCGGTCCACGACGGCCAGCTCGTCGACGCCGGACACGTCGCCGACGTCCCACTGCTGCACGACCCGACCCGGGCGCGAGGACAGCAGTACGACGCGCTGGCCGAGCCTGACCGCCTCGCGGACGTCATGGGTGACGAACAGCACGGCGGCGCCCGTGGCCCGCCAGATCCTGACCAGCTCCGCCTGCAGGACGTCACGGGTGATCGCGTCCAGGGCGGAGAACGGCTCGTCCATCAGGATCAGCGAGTCCTGCCCGTCGGTCGTACCGTGGGTTGCTCCGGCCAGCGCACGCGCCAGTGCGACGCGCTGCCGCATACCGCCGGACAGCTCGTGCGGACGCTTGTCGCCCACACCTCCGAGCCGGACCAGCTCGAGCAGCTCCGCCGTCCGTCGGCGCCGCAGCGACCGCGACAGCCCGGCCAGCCGGAGCGCCAGGTCCACGTTGCCGGCAGCGGTGAGCCACGGCATCAATGCCGGCTCCTGGAACACCACGGCAGGCCGGCCGGTGGACAGCTCGATCCGGCCGGTGCTCGGCGCGTCCAGCCCCGCCACCAGGTTGAGCAGAGTGGTCTTGCCGCACCCGGAGGCACCCAGCAGGCAGACGAACTCGCCGGGTGCGACATCGAGGTCGACCTGCTCGAGCGCGGTCACCGCCGACGCGCCGTCGCCGAAGGTCTTGCCCACGGCGCTGAGCCGGACGGCCGGCGCGCTCACCCGGGCGACCTCGCGAACCGCGACCGTTGCCGTCACCGGGCGCTACTTCCGGTCCAGGCCGGCGGCGTCCACTCCGGGCTTGCCGGCCTGCTCGAGCACCTCGTTCAGCGCGCCGAGGTCCGCGAACCCGGCGACGTCCGCCGGCTCCTTCGCCACCGCCGCGGTGACCGCGTCCTTGGCGAGCTGCGGGAACGTGCCGGCGACGGGGTCGACGGTGAGCGTGATGTTGCCGAACGCGCGGTCGATCACGGCCGGCTTGAGCTCCTTGCCGGTGAGCGCCTTGAGCTGCGCGTTCACCGCCGTCTTCGCCGCCGCCTCGTCCGCGTTCGCATTGTCCGTCGCGGCGACCAGGCCCTTCAGCAGCGCACGCACGGTCTGCGGGTGCTCCCGCAGGAACTTCGTGCGCACGATCAGCACCGTGGTCGGGAACTTCCCGTCCGGCCACAAGGCGGCCTCGTCCAGCAGCACCTTCGCGCCGGCGTCGAGCACCAGCCGGGACGACCATGGCTCCGGCAGCCAGGCGGCGTCGACCTTGCCCTGCTTGAACGCGTCGAGCGTCTGCGCGTTCTCGAGGTTGGTGACCTTCACCTTGCCGGTCAGGCCCTTCTCGGACAGCCACTTCTTCAGCGACACGTCCTGGGTGTTGCCGAGCTGCGGGGTGACGACGGTCTTGCCGACCAGGTCCTCGGGCTTGCCGATGCCGTCGCGGACGACGAACTGTGCGCCGCCGGTGGTGGCACCGGCAACCAGCCGGACCGCTTCACCGTTCGACTTCGCGTACGCGTTGATCGCCGGTCCGGAACCGATGAAAGTCGCATCCAGCGAGCCGCCGAGCAGTGCGCCGACCGCCTCAGGTCCGGCGTTGAACTTGGTCGGCAGGAGCTTGGTGCCGGCGCCGAGCTCCTGGGTGAACAGGCCCTTCTCGAGCCCGACCAGGGCGGCCGCATGCGTGACGTTCGGGAAGTAGCCGAGCCGGAGCTCGGCTGCGGGACCCTGGTCCGCGACAGCGCTTGCCGGCTGCGGGTCGTCCTCCGCGCGCGAGCAGGCGGACAGCCCGGCGACCATTGCCAGGGCGGACAGTGCGGTGACGGTACGGCGGATCGACGCGCGCGGCGTCGTACGGGTCAGGATGCTCACGTGGCGGCCTCTTGAGGTGCGTCGAGTCGGGATGTGTGAGCGATCAGTCAAACACGACAAACTCAATCGGATCAGTGTGCTTACTTCAGTATCACCAGGCGAGACGCGCTCACTCCCAGAACAGCCGGTCCACCACGGCCCGGGCTCGGCGCGTCGTACGCCGGTAGTCGTCACCGAACCGGCCGACGTCCCCCGCCGGGTAGCCGAGCACCTGCGCCACCGCGGCCAGCTCGCGCGGCTCGCGCGGCAGCGAGTTGCCCGGCCGGCCACGGACCAGCATCACCGCGTTGCGGACCCGGGTCGCCATCCGCCAGGCGAGCGTCAGCGCGTCGGCGTCCGCGGCGGTGACCAGCTCCGCGTCGACCGCCACCCGCAGCGCGGCCAGCGTCCGGGTGGTACGCAGCTCCGGCACCCGGTGCGCCTCGCGCAGCTGCAGCAGCTGCACGGTCCACTCGATGTCGGCCAGGCCGCCGCGACCGAGCTTGGTGTGCGTCGCCGGGTCCGCACCGCGCGGCAGCCGTTCGGCATCCACCCGGGCCTTGATCCGGCGGATCTCCACCGCGTCGTCGTCGCGCAGCCCGCTCGCGGGGTACCGCAGCGGGTCGATCAGCTCGGCGAACGCCGTCCGCAGCCGCTCGTCCCCGCACAGCGGGTCGGCGCGCAGCAGCGCCTGCGCCTCCCAGACCGCCGACCAGCGCTGGTAGTAGGACCGGTACGACGCCAGCGTGCGGACGAGCGGACCCTGACGGCCCTCCGGACGCAGGTCGGCGTCCACCACCAGGGCCGGGTCCGCGCCCGGCTGCGCGAGCAGCCGTCGTACCTCGCCGGCGACCTGGGTGGCGAAGTCGGTGGCCAGTTTCTCCTCCGCGCCCGGCAGCGGGTCGTGCACGAACATCACGTCGGCGTCGCTGCCGTAGCCCAGCTCGTGCCCGCCGAACCGTCCCATCGCGACGATCGCGAGCCGGGTCGGCGGCTCGTCCAGCCGGCGGGCGCCGGCGACCGTGCGGGTCGCGACGTCCAGGGTCGCCGCCAGCGTGGCGGTCGTGACGTCGCTGATCGACTCCCCCACCGCCCCGACGTCGAGCAGCCCGGACAGGTCCGCCGCCGCGGCCCGGAACAGCTCCCGGCGGCGGACCGCGCGGATGCCGGCCACGGCCGCATCGGCGTCGTCCTGCCGGCGGCCGGCCGCGGTCATCTCGGTCAGCAGCGCGTCCAGCCCGCGCGGCGCCAGCTCGCGGTCGTCGGCGAGCATCGCGCACGCCTCCGGCGCCCGCCGCAGCAGGTCGACCGCGAACCGCCCGGTGCCGAGCAGGTGCGCGAGCCGCTGCGCGCTGGCGGTCTCGTCGCGCAGCTGGCGCAGGTACCACGGGGTGGCGCCGAGGGTGTCGGAGATCTGCCGGAACGCGAGCAGCCCTGCATCCGGGTCGGGCGCCTCGGCGAACCAGCCCAGCATCACCGGCAGCAGCGCCCGCTGCAGCGCCGCCCGCCGGCTCACCCCACTGGACAGCGCCTCGATCTGGCGCAGCGCCTGGGCGGGATCGGCGTACCCGAGCGCGGTGAGCCGCTGCTTCGCGGCGTCCGGGGTGAGCCGCGCCTCCTCGCCCGGGATCCGCGCGACCGCGGCGAGCAGCGGCCGGTAGAACAGCTTCTCGTGCAGCCGCCGGACCTCGAGCGCGTGCCGCTTCCACTCCGTGGTCAGCTCCGCCACCGGCTCCGTGGTGAACCCGAGCGAGCGGCCGAGCCGGCGCAGGTCCGCGTCATCGTCCGGCACCTGATGGGTACGACGGAGCCGGTACAGCTGGATCCGGTGCTCCATCGAGCGCAGGAACCGGTACGCGTCGGCCAGGGTGGCGCCGTCGGTCCGGCCCACGTACCCGCGCCGGGTCAGATGCTCCAACGCGACCAGGGTGATGCCGCTGCGCACCTTCTCGTCGCTGCGGCCGTGCACCAGCTGCAGCAGCTGGACCGCGAACTCCACGTCGCGCAGCCCGCCGCGCCCGAGCTTGAGCTGCCGGTCCGCCTCGGCGGCCGGGATGTGGTCGACGACCCGGCGGCGCATCGCCTGGACGTCGTCGACGAACCCGTCCCGGTCCGCCGCGGTCCAGACCAGCGGGCGGATCGCCTCGACGTACCGGCTGCCCAGCTCGGCGTCGCCGGCCACCGGCCGGGCCTTGAGCAGCGCCTGGAACTCCCAGGTCTTGGCCCAGCGGCGGTAGTACGCGAGATGGCTGTCCAAGGTGCGCACCAGCGGGCCCGCCTTGCCCTCCGGCCGCAGCGCGGCGTCGACCGGCCAGAGCGTGCCCTCAGCGGTGTGGTCGGAGCAGATCCGCATCGTCGCGGCGGCCAGCTGGGACGCGGTCCGCAGGGCCGGCTCCTCCGGCTCGCCCTCGAGCGGCTCGGCCACGAACAAGACGTCGACATCGCTGACGTAGTTCAGCTCCCGGCCACCGCACTTGCCCATCGCGATCACGGCGAGCCGGCACTGCGGCGCGGAGTCCGGCAGCTCACGGCGGGCGATATCGAGCGCGGCCTGCAACGCACCCGCCGCCAGCTCCGCGAGCACTGCCGCGACCTCGTCCACCAGCAGCCCCTCGGCCAGGTCGCGCGCCGCGAGCCGGAGCAGCAGCCGGCGGTACTCGACCCGGAGCGCGTCCACCGGATGCTCGGCCTCGACCGCGGTGGCCAGCCGGGCCGCGACGTCGTCCGCGCTCGGCCGCGCCGCCGCCAGCGCCGGGTCGGCCAGGTCGTACCAGTGCCGTGGATGGTGAGCGAGGTGTCGGCCGAACGCCTCACTCGCCCCCAGTACGACGGTGAGCCGATGCCGGAAGTCCGGGTCGACCTCGAGGGTTCGGGCGAACGCGTCCAGGTCGTGTTCGCCGCGTTCCAAGGCCTCGACCATCCCGACCAGGCCGGCCAGCGCAAGGTCCGGGTCCGCGGTCACGGACAGCGACGCGACCAGGTCGTCGGTCACGAGCGGAGTGTGCCGGGACAGCCTGTCCAGCCGCTCCAGCCGGGCCGCCGACCGGCTCGCGTCGGTGAACCCGAGCCGCACCAGCCTGACCTCGTCCGACCCGCTCCGCTCCCCCGGAAACGGCGACGGCGGCTGACCCTGGCTCACGCCCGCAAGGCTATCGAGTCCGCCCTGCGCCGACGTGATCCGACTTCCCAGAGGGACACGCCGGCACCACGGCTCGGCGACGGCGTGTCCCTACGGGAAGTTGCGAGGCAGGCGACCTGGTGACTAAGTGGCAAACCTTCTCGGTGTTCGCGGCAGCGGTTCCCGTTACTCGCCGGTCACAGCACCGGAAGCAGCTTCTGCCGCTCGAACGGGGTGACCTGCTTGCGGTAGTCGGCCCACTCGGTGCGCTTGTTCCGCAGGAAGAAGTCGAAGACGTGCTCGCCGAGTGTCTCGGCGACCAGCTCGGACTCCTCCATCGCGTGGATCGCCTCCGCCAGGCTGCTCGGCAGCGGCTTGATCCCGAGCGCACGGCGCTCCCGGTCGGTCAGCGACCAGACGTCGTCCTCGGCCTCGCGCGGCAGGTCGTAGCCGTCCTCGATCCCCTTCAGCCCGGCCGCGAGCAGCAGCGCGAAGGCCAGGTACGGGTTCGCCGCCGAGTCCAGCGAGCGGAACTCGATCCGGCTGGACTGCGACTTGTGCGGCTTGTACATCGGCACCCGGACCAGCGCGGACCGGTTGTTGTGCCCCCAGCAGACGTACGACGGCGCCTCGCCGCCGGCCGCGAGCCGCTTGTACGAGTTCACCCACTGGTTCGTCACCGCGGTGATCTCGGCCGCGTGCCGCAGCACCCCGCCGATGAAGGCCCGGCCGGTCTTGGACAGCTGGTACTGCGCGCCGGCCTCGAAGAACGCGTTCCGGTCGCCCTCGAACAGCGACACGTGCGTGTGCATCCCGGAGCCGGGGTGGTCGGACAGCGGCTTGGGCATGAACGACGCGTAGATGCCCTGGCTGAGCGCGACCTCTTTGACCACCACCCGGAACGTCATGACGTTGTCCGCGGTGGTCAGCGCGTCGGCGTACCGCAGGTCGATCTCCTGCTGGCCCGGCCCGCCCTCGTGGTGGCTGAACTCGACCGAGATGCCCATCGCCTCGAGCATCGTGATCGCCTCGCGGCGGAAGTCGTTCCCGACGCCCTGCGGGGTGTGGTCGAAGTATCCGGACGAGTCCACCGGCACCGGCTCGGCATCGGGCGACTGTGGCTGCTTGAACAGGAAGAACTCGACCTCGGGGTGGGTGTAGAACGTGAACCCGAGGTCGGCGGCCTTCGCCAGGGTGCGCTTGAGCACGTACCGGGGGTCGGCGTACGACGGGGAGCCGTCCGGCATCAGGATGTCGCAGAACATCCGCGCCGTGCCGTGGGTCTCGCCGCGCCACGGCAGGATCTGGAACGTCGACGGGTCGGGCTTGGCGAGCATGTCCGCCTCGTACACCCGGGCGAACCCCTCGATCGCGGAGCCGTCGAACCCGATCCCCTCGGCGAACGCGCCCTCCAGCTCGGCGGGCGCGACCGCGACGGACTTCAGGAACCCGAGCACGTCGGTGAACCACAGCCGCACGAACCGTACGTCGCGCTCCTCCAGCGCCCGCAGCACGAACTCCTGCTGCTTGTCCATCGCGGCGCACCTCCTAGGTGATCCGGGCAGCATGCGGCGACCCGCTGACGCGGCCAGTGTGCCCGGCCCGTGTTACCCCGACATTACGTCGCCGCCCAGACGCCGCCGCATCACCACGCGCGGACCGAGCGCGTCGAGCCCGAGCCGACCCTCGTTCGCGCGCAGCGCCCGCAGCTCCGGACCGGGATCGTCGACGGCCTCGAAGCCACGCGTGGCGTAGAACGGGCCGTTCCACGGCACCTCCGCGAACGTGCTCAGCGTCACCACGTCGTATCCCTGATCCGTGGCCCACGCGCAGACCGCCTCGAGCAGCGCGGTGCCGACGCCGGACCGGGCGTGCTCGGGGTGCACCGAGAGCTGTTCCAGGTGCGCCTCGCCATCGACCTCCTCGATGGTGGCGAACCCGTACACCGGCGTGCCCGCGACCAGTACCTGCAGCGCTTCCGCGTAGTCGGCCGGGTCGCTGGTACCCGATGGCAAAGGGCCGATGCCGGCCTGGGCGAACAGCTCGTCGGCGGCCGCCTCGATCGCCGGCAACCACTCCAGGTCCGCCGGCGCGGCGGGTCTGATCGCGAATCTGGTCACAGAAGACCACGCTCTCTCCCGGTCAGGGTGGACGACACCTGGGCAGGGCTCCCCGCTACGGTGTGAACGTGACCAGCATGCCCGGTGGTCGGGCCGTCCGGCCGATCATGATCTTCGACGGCGACTGCGCGTTCTGCACCTCGAGCGCGCAGTGGCTGCAGCGCCGGCTGAAGTCCGACGCCGCGGTCGAGCCGTGGCAGTACCTCGATCTGGCGCTGTACGGGACCGACGCGCACCGCGCGCAGCACGAGGTGATCTGGGTCGACTACACCGGCAAGCTGTACGGCGGCGCGCAGGCGTTCGCGCAGTGGCTGATCCACTCCGGCGGAGCGTGGCGGCATGTCGGCCTGCTGCTCACCGTTCCGCCGGTGCGCTGGATCGCGGCCGGCGTCTACCGGATGGTCGCGAACAACCGGGAGCGGATGCCGGGCGGCACGCCTGCCTGCGCGATCCGCCCGGACCGTCCGCACCACCCGAGCAGCAAGCCGGACGACGCCGCCTGACCGTCACTCGAGCAGGAACGGCAGGACTGCGGCGCTGAACTCCTCCGGTCGACCAACGCTGGCGTCATGCCGCCAGCCAACCGGTCAGGAGGCCGGTACGACCGCAGCCGCCGTCTGCCGGGAGCGGATCCGGATCCGCTCCAGCGGTGCGAACGCCAGCCAGCACACGGCAGTCGGCAGGAAATGGATCAGCAGGATCGCGGTGTTCGCGACGTGGAAGCCGAGGAAGAACAGCGCGGCGAGCAGCAGCCAGCGGCCCTTCAGCCACAGCACCACCGGCGACAGCAGCTCGCCGACGAAACCGACCCACTGCATCGCCACCAGCATCCACGGATGGTTCAGCAGCCACTCCCCGGCCGGGTGCGGGCGGCGCACGATCGCCCAGGTCAGCACCGCGCTGCCCGGCCAGGCCAGCGACCAGTCGGCCTGCCGGATCTTGGCCAGCGCAGACAGTGCGTACGTCGCGACCACCGCGATCTGGATGCACTTGACCGCCCAGCCGGCCGCCTCGCTGCGCACCCGGTCGCCGTACCGGGCCCGGCCGACAGTGGGCAGCACCCAGAGCGCCACCACCAGCGCGAGGTGGTCGTGGTCGACCTTGCCGTCACTCATCCCGATCAGCACCCACCAGGTGAACGCGGGTGCGATGATCCACCCGGCCAGCCGCGGGAACCGGTTCGTGGCGCCGACCAGGCACGCCACGATCAGCACGACATACAAGGTGTTGGTGATCGCGACGCTCGGCCGGGGCAGCTCGAACAGCCGGGCGAGGAACAGCGGCTGGTAGAGGCCGGGCGACTCGCCCTTCAGCCGGGTGTCCCGGACGAACGCGTGCATGTCCAGGATCACGAACAGGTACAGCACCGTCCGCAGCCACGCAACCCGCGCCACCGCTACCGGAGGGGTGAACCACCCGGCGATCCGGCGCAGCGTCGTACTCATCTCCGCACCTGCCAGGTCGCCAGGACGGTCGGCACCGGCGGGCCGGCGACCCGGCCGTCGACGAGCGTGGTGGTGTCGCGGACCAGCTCCAGCCGGATGTACCTCGGCTCGTCCGGGTGCTTGCGGGCCCAGCCGTCGGCCACCGCCTGGAGCAGGGACGGGTCCGCGACGATCTGCGGGATCCGGGCCTCGATCTCGGCCCGGGCCACACCGGCGCCCTCGATGTTCAGCGGTACGTCGACCGTCGTACCCGCATCGGTCTCGGCGGAGATCCGGGTGTAGTCGATGGTGGTGTCGTGCGGGACGGTCATCGCGTACTGCGACATCGGCCCGAACGGCCACAGGTCGTCGGTACCGCGAGCCGAGCCGTGCACCAGCAGCACGATGCCGGCGACCGCGACCAGCAGCCGGACGATCCGCCCGGCCCGGCCCAGCCGCTGGACCTGCTCACCCGTTGCCACGACGGTCATTACACACCAGAGCTCTCCCGCATCGTGATTGGTGCCCTTGGGCATGACGCTGCCGACGGGTCTCGGGCAGCCCTCCGGAGAAGTAGGCTGCGCTCGTGGCTCAGATACGGCTCGCTCTCGCCCAGCTGAACGTGACGGTGGGAGACATCGACGGCAACGCCGACAAGGTCGTCTCCTGGACCCGCCACGCCGCCGAGCGCGGCGCGCATGTGGTCGCATTTCCGGAGATGGCGCTGACCGGGTACCCGGTCGAGGACCTCGCGCTACGGCGCTCCTTCGTGGACGCCTCGCAGGCCGCGATCACCAAGCTGGCCGCCCGGCTCGCGGACGAGGGCCTGGGCGAGGCGGTGGTGGTCTGCGGATACCTGGACCGGGCCTTCGGCGCGGCGATGGGTGTCGATCGCCTGGGCCGGCCGAAGGGCTCCCCGACCAACGCCGCCGCCGTGCTGCACCGCGGCCAAGTGGTCGGCCGGTACGCCAAGCACCACCTGCCGAACTACGGCGTGTTCGACGAGTTCCGGCACTTCGTCCCCGGTGACACCCTGCTGGTGGTCCGGGTGCACGGCGTCGACGTGGCCATCACGATCTGCGAGGACCTCTGGCAGGACGGCGGCCCGGTGGCCGCCACCCGCGAGGCCGGCGCCGGCCTGCTGCTGGTGATCAACAGCTCGCCGTACGAGGCGAACAAGGACGACCAGCGCGGAGACCTGGTACGACGCCGCGCCCGCGAGGCGGGGTGTGCGCTGGCCTACGTGAACCTGGTCGGCGGCCAGGACGAGCTGGTCTTCGACGGCGACTCGCTGGTCGCCGACGCGGCCGGCGAGATCGTCGCCCGGGCGCCGCAGTTCGACGCCGGCGGCATGGTGGTCGACCTGGACCTGCCGGCCGCCTCGGAGCCGCCGCCGGCCGAGGGTGCCGGGATGGCGATCGAGCACGTCGTGATCCACCCGGACCCGCTGCCGCCGTACGAGCCGCTGCCGCACGGGCACGCGCCGCGGCTGATCGACGAGGCAGAGATCTACGCGGCGATCGTGACCGGGCTGCGCGACTACGTCGGCAAGAACGGCTTCAAGAGCGTGCTGCTCGGGCTGTCCGGCGGTATCGACTCCTGTCTCACCGCGACCATCGCGTGCGACGCGATCGGGGCCGAGCACGTGCACGGGATCTCGAACCCGAGCCTGTACTCCACCGAGCACTCCAAGGACGATGCCGCCGAGCTCGCGGCCCGGACCGGGCTCAACTACCGGGTGATCCCGATCCAGCCGATGGTGCAGCCGTTCCTCGACACGCTCGGCCTGACCGGTGTCGCGGAGGAGAACCTGCAGGCCAGGATCCGGGCGGTGATCTGGATGGGCCTGTCCAACTCCGACGGCCACCTGGTCCTTGCCTGTGGCAACAAGTCCGAGGTGTCGGTCGGCTACACCACGATCTATGGCGACGCGGTCGGCGGCTACGCGCCGCTGAAGGACGTACCGAAGACGCTCGTCTGGCGGCTGGCGAAGTGGCGCAACGCCGACGCCGAGGCGCGCGGCCGGCAACCGCCGATCCCGGAGAACGCGATCAGCAAGCCGCCGTCGGCCGAGCTTCGCCCGGACCAGGTGGACACCGACTCGCTGCCGCCGTACGACCTGCTGGACGACATGCTCGACGACTACGTCGAGCAGGACCGCGGCTCGGCAGAGCTGGTCGCGGCCGGGTTCGAGCCCGACCTGGTCAGCAAGGTGATCCAGCTCGTCGACCACGCCGAGTACAAGCGGCGGCAGTACCCACCGGGTCCGAAGATCACGCTGAAGGCGTTCGGCCGAGACCGGCGCGTGCCGATCACCAACGTGTGGCGCGAGGATGCCAGGAAGGCGACTGAGCACTGACAGCTGCCTGGCGCCACCGCCGTGCGTCGCCCAACCCCGTTCCGCCGACTGGTACCTCCACACCTCCGGCGAGTTCTGCGACCGCTCCCGCGACCAGCATCGACCACCCAGTTTCGGCACGCCGGCTGACCACCACCCCGGCGTCGACAACCCCGGCGCCTGAAACCCCGGCGCCTGCAACCCCAGCGCCTGAAACCCCGGCGCCTGCAACCCCGGCGCCTGAAACCCCGGCGCCTCCCTCCGGACACCGGCCGGCGCACACCCTGCCCGCCGCGCCGGCCCTGCCGCCGCCGCGCGAACAACCGCCCGCACCCGCTCCCGTGAGCGATGGGTCACAATCCGGCGGGGTCGCTCCGCCTGGTGATGAATGGGACGATGAAGACATGGTTGACAACTTCATGTCGGCCGGTACCAACGGCGGCGAGGGTGACGAGGAGATGCCTTCGCCGTACGGGACCGGACCGAATCACAGGACAACCCAACGACAGGACGACACCGACTACCGACCCGCGGGCCCGGAGTACGGCGGCTACGGCGATCCAGGATCCCAGCCGACCGCTGGCCCCGCCGGACCGGACCAGGCACCACCGCGTCCGATCTGGTACCAGCCGGACGCGGACCAACCACCGGTGACGCCCGGATACCCGGTGCAGCCACCGCTGCGCAACGGTCCGGCACCCCAGGTACAGCAAACACCACCGCCGCCGGCCGAGGACCAGGCCAACTCCTGGTCGCGTCCCCAGCCGGAGACCGAGAACATCTGGCAGTCGCGCGCCCCGCAACCGCCGCTACAGCAGCAGCCTCCACAGCGGGACCAGCGCCCGCCCGCGGTGCACCACTCGGCGACCGCCGAACCGGTCACACCCGACGCGTCGGGTGCCGCCCCTCGGACCGAAGACCAGCCCGACACGGCCGATCTGTCGGCAGCGGCGGCCAACCTGTCGAGTCCTGCGGTCGCGGAGCACGACACAGCACCGGCTCCCGAGACGCAACCGGCAACCACGGCCGATGCGCAGCCGGAGGCCGAGGTCGAGAACGCGGCGGAGCACGAGGCAGCACACGCCGCACCGGCAGCCGCCGATCCGATCGACCAGGCCGCCACGGCGGTCCCGACACCGTCGCCGACCGCCGCGGCGGCACACCAGCCGGAGCACGCTGCCCCGCGACCCTCGGCGACGCCACCGTCCGCCTCGGAGGCGCCCGCGCCGAAGAAGCCGAAGCGGATCCGGATCCATCATCTGCGCGAGATGAAGGAGCGCGGCGAGAAGTGGGCGATGCTCACGGCGTACGACCAGTACGCCGCGGAGATCTTCGACCAGGCCGGGATCCAGGTGCTGCTGGTCGGCGACTCGGCCGCGAACAACGTGTACGGCTACGAGTCGACGCTGAGGATCAGCGTCGACGAACTGCTGGCGCTGGCGGGCGGCGTGGTGAAGGCGGTCCGGCACACGCTGGTGGTGGCCGACCTGCCGTTCGGGTCGTACCAGGGCTCGGCGGAGCAGGCCTTCCACTCGGCGGTGCGGTTCATGAAGGAAGCCGGCGTGCACGCGGTCAAGCTGGAGGGCGGCCGGACGGTCGTGCCGCAGGTGGAGAAGATCGTCCAGGCCGGCATCCCGGTGATGGGCCACGTCGGCTTCACGCCGCAGAGCGAGCACGGGCTCGGCGGGTACCGGGTCCAGGGCCGCGGCGACAGTGCCGCCGGGCTGATCGAGGACGCGGTGGCGCTCGCCGACGCGGGCGCGTTCGCCGTCGTGCTCGAGATGGTGCCGGGTGATGTCGCGGCCGAGATCACCAAGCGCATCCCGGTCCCGACGATCGGGATCGGTGCCGGGCGGGACTGCGACGCGCAGGTCCTGGTCTGGCAGGACATGGCAGGCCTGCGGTCCGGACCAATGCCGAGGTTCGTCAAAAGGTATGCGGACCTACGGTCCGTCCTGAGCGACGCCGCCACCGCGTACGCGGCCGACGTCGCGTCCGGCGCGTTCCCGGCCGACGAGCACACATTCTGACCACCCCTGGTTGCGTCCGAAGAACCTCGCGCTACAGCCACGGGGTTCTTCGGACGCAACGGGAGGATCGGCAGCCTGCTCTAACCACTTGATCGGTGGCCGAGCTGTCGGGTGAGCACCTCGCGGGCCTCGACCAGTGACGGTCCGTACCAGGTCAGGTGACGCCCGGAGACGCAGTATGCCGGTACGCCCGGGAACGCCTCCGGCCCGTCGTCGGCTGCGAACGCGTAGGGCTCGTCCGGCAGCACCACGACGTCGTACGGCGGCAGCCCGCCGAGGTCGATCCGCGGGTACCGCTCGGCATCGTCCGCGAGCACGTTGTCGATGCCGAGCCGCGCCAGCAGGTCGCCGGCGAACGTGTCCCGGCCGAGCGCCATCCATGGCCGCCGCCAGATCGGTACCAGTGCGGTTCGCCGCGGTCCGTCGTACGGCTCCTCCCACACCACCCACGCGGCCGCCAGCCAGTCCGGTACGACGCTGGTCACCGCCGTGAGCAACCGAGTCAGCGAGTCGAGCGACTCGCGGACCGAGGTCGGTGCCGTCACCCAGACCGGGATACCGGCCGACCGCAACGCCTCCAGGTCGGGCTCCCGGTTCTCCTCGGCGTTCGCGACCACCAGATCGGGGTTCAAGGCAACGATCGTGCCGATGTCGGGGTTCTTCGTGCCACGGACCCGCGTCACCTCGAGATCGCGCGGATGCGTGCACCAGTCCGTCGCGCCGACGAGCAGTGCGCGGTCGGTCTCTGCGATCGACTCGGTCAGCGACGGCACGATGCTGACTACCCGGCCGACCGGCGACGGCAGCCGGTGCACGGTGCCCTGGTCGTCGGTCGTCACGTGAGCATCGTCGCACGGGCTGCACGAGCCCCCGCGATGTGACAGCGTTGGGTCGTGGACCTGACCAAGGCATCGTTGTTGCGAGACCTGCTCGGCGGTACCGAGCTGGCGAGCCGGACCAGCCAGTTCGCGCACTCGATGCGGCGGTTCACCACCCGGTCGAGCGGGCTGATGCTGTTCGGCCCGGAGGACGACGAACCGTGGCACCTGACCGCACACATCGACGACGAGGTCACCCGGGCCGACATCGCCTGGATGAAGCCATCTCTGGTGCGCTGGGCGCCGGCCGCCGGCGCGCCCCCGCATCTCAGCATCGGGCTGGACCGGTTGCGTGACGTCGGCCGAGGCGAGTCACTGCTTGTGGTGAGTGAGCACCAGCCCGCAACCGCCTTGCTGGAAAGGGTTCACGACGTACGCCGACGCGGCGCGACTGTGTTCAGCATCGACAACGGTGACACGGACCTCGCATCGCTCAGCCACGAGTCGCTGGTGCCAGCGCTGCTGGTGCCGGCCGCGTTCGGTACCGGCTGGACCACTCTCGACCTGCTCGGCGACCGATCCGCGGATCCCGGAACGGGGCGCGAAGCAACTACCTCGGACACACCCGCGGACGCGGCCCAGATAGGTGCCTCAGACATCGATCGGGACGATCCGGTGGCCGGTTTCGAGATGGCTCAACACCTCGTCAGCCTCGCGGTCGCCGATGACGATCTGACCCGAAGTGGGTGGCGAGCACGACTTCGGAGCTTCATAGAGCGTGTCGGCGGCGATACGAAAGACTGACCTGGAACGCACTCATATTGTGCTGATATCCCTTGAAAACAAGGGCTTTCGGCACTTCACGACAAGTACGGTACGGAACGCCGTCGTGAACAGTGTGTTTGTGGTGCTTTACGTGCGGCGCAACAGTTGCCATCATCGTTGACACGGGAAATCCACGGTGGGTTTCTCCTTTCTCAGCCGCAACAAGGAGGCAGAGTGCCAGCGAAGAAGGTCGCGACCAAGAGCGCTGCCAAGAAGACAGCCACGAAGAAGGCCGCGCCGGCGAAGAAGACCACAGCTCGCAAGGTCACCGCCGCCAAGAAGACGGTCACCAAGAAGGTGAGTGCGGCCAGGACCACTGCCGCCAGGGCTACGGCGAAGAAGGCGCCGGCGAAGAAGACCACGGCAAAGAAGACGACGGCCAAGAAGGCGCCAGCCAAGAAGACCGTGGCGAAGAAGACCACCGCGAAGAAGACGGCCGCGAAGAAGACCACGGCGAAGAAGGCACCGGCACGGAAGACGGTGACCGCCAAGAAGACCACGGCCAAGAAGACGACGGCGAAGAAGGCGCCAGCCAAGAAGACCACCGCGAAGAAGACGGTCGCCAAGAAGGCACCGGCGCGGAAGACGGTCGCGAAGAAGGCGCCCGCCAAGACGACCGCGGCCAAGAAGACCACGGCGCGAAAGACAACGGCGCGGAAGACCACCGCACGGACGGCAACGGCCAAGAAGGCCTGACCGGAGGTGCGTCGACGGTCCACGACGCAATGAGGGGCACTACCGTCCAGGTAGTGCCCCTCGTGCCTGTCCGGCGGTCCGCAGCACGGTCAGTCGTCGTTCCACCTCGGGTCGTTGTCCCACTCCTCGTTGCGCTCCTCGACCTTCTCCAGCGCGCGCGACGCCTCCTCGGGTGACCCGTACGGCCCGAGCCGGTCCGCGGACGCGCAGCCCTGGTACGGCTCCACAGTGTGGTGCTTCAGGCAGAAGTACCACTCGTTGCTGTGATCGTCTGACATGGCGGTCGCCACCTCCAAGGTTTCGCCGCCGGACCAGCGGCCCAGGTCGTCCGGGTCGTCGTCCGCGGTCGTCGTGTGTGGTCCCGTACCCCTCATTACACTGTCCGCATCATGTCGCTTCTCACACCAGGCACGATCTCGCCCCGCCGCGACGTCCCGAGATCCATCCCACGCCCCGAGTACGTGGACAAGCCGGCGCCGTCGCCGTACGAGGGCTCGTTCGTCACCGAGCCCGACGCGCTGGAGCGGATGCGCGTCGCCGGCAAGCTGGCCGCGCAGGCGCTGGCCGCGGTGGGTGACGCGATCGCGCCGGGCGTGACCACCGACGAGCTGGACGCCGTCGGGCACGACTTCCTGGTCAGCCAAGGCGCGTACCCGTCGACGCTCGGCTACCGCGGTTACCCGAAGTCGCTGTGCACCTCGGTGAACGAGGTGATCTGCCATGGCATCCCGGACGACCGCCGGCTGAACGACGGCGACATCGTCAACATCGACATCACCGCGTACCTCGACGGTGTGCACGGTGACACCAACGCGACATTCTTGGTCGGTGACGTCGACGAGCAGAGCCGGTTGCTGGTGGAACGGACCCGGGAGGCGCTGAACCGCGGGATCAGGGCGGTCAAGCCGGGCCGTCAAGTAAGCATCATCGGCCGGGTGATCGAGGCGTACGCAAAGCGGTTCGGGTACGGCGTGGTGCGCGACTTCACCGGTCACGGCATCTCGACGTCGTTCCACTCCGGGCTGATCATCCCGCACTACGACGACGAGCGGTTCGACACCGTTATCGAAACCGGTATGACGTTCACGATCGAGCCGATGCTGACCTTGGGCACGTGGGACTACGACCTGTGGCCGGACGGCTGGACCGCGGTCACCAAGGACGGTTCGCGTACCGCGCAGTTCGAGCACACGCTGGTCGTCACCGACACCGGCGCCGAGGTGCTCACGCTGCCCTAGCGGTTGGACGCGCGCCGGACGAAGTCGGCGAGGTCCTTGGACTGCCGCAGCCGGCTCGGCTCGTGCACGTACATCATGTGCCCGGCCTCGTAGTAGGCGGTCTCGACGTTGCCGCGCAGCTCCTCGGGGATGGCGAGGTGCGCGATCGAGTGCTCGGCACCGAAGTACGGCGTCGCGCCGTCGGTGTAGCCGCAGGCGACGTGCACCTTGAGATGCGGGTTGGCGCGCATCGCGTCCGCGAGCCGGTCCGCGACGGTGACGTGCTTGTTCTCGAACTCCTTGAACGACCATGCCTCGTTCACGTTGGTGCTCAGGATCTCGTACGGCATGTCGTTGGTGTACTCGAGCTCGTCACGCACGTAGTGGTTCAGCGCGGCGGTGTACGGGCCCATGATCGCGGCCATCGACGGGTCGCCGGCGAACTTCTCCCGCACCGCGTCCGGGTCCCAGCCGGTGAACCGTCCGTCCAGCCGGCCGACCACCTGGCGCCGGTCACGCAGCAGCTCGGTGAAGAACCGGACGTGCTCGATCCGCAGGTCCGCGCGGTCGACGTAGTCCTCGCTGAGCCCGGTCAGCGCCGCGGCGCGGGCGACGATCTCCGCCCGCTGCTCCGCAGTCAGACGGTTGCCCTGAGCAAGCGCCCACGGGTAGTCGCGGGACGCGAACTCCTCCGCCTCGTCGAGGACGGCGTGCAGCGACCGGTCGCCATGCAGACCGTGGTGGTGCGCGATCGCGGCGTACGACGGGAGGAACAACACGTACGGCAGATCGTTGCCGGTGGTGAAGTCCAAGGTGGCGAACTCGAGCACGCTGGAGATCATGATGACGCCGTTCAGGTACATCCCGAACCGGTGCTGCAGGTGCGCCGCGAGACCGGCCGCGCGCGTGGTGCCGTACGACTCGCCGGCCAGGAACTTCGGCGACATCCATCGGCCGTTCCGTGACGTCCACAGCCGGATCACCTCGCCGACGGACTCGATGTCGTCGGTGAAGCCGTGGTAGTCGCCGGGCTTCTCGCCGGTGACGGTGCGCGAGTACCCGGTCGAGACCGGGTCGATGAACACCAGGTCGCTGTCGGCCAGCAGCGTCTCCCGGTTGTCGGTGAGCCCGTACGGCGGCGGTGCCAGGTCGCCCGCGTCGCCTGACATCACCCTTCGCGGACCCAGCAGCCCGAGGTGCAGCCAAACGCTCGACGACCCGGGACCGCCGTTGAACGCGAACGTGACCGGCCGCTTGGTCGGGTCGGCGCCCTCGAGCGTGTACGCGGTGACGAACACCTCCGCCTTCGGTTTGTGCCCGTCGAAGGTGCCGTCGGTGAGCACCTCCTTGCGCAGCACGATCCGCCCGGCGGTGGCGGTGTACTTCAGCTTGCGGCGCCCGACCGTCAGGGCGTGGCTGGTGCTGACCAGGTCGTCGACCGGACCGGGATCCGCCGCCGAGGTGTCGGTCGGCGCGCTCCCGTTCTTGCCCTCGTCGTCCTTCGTCGCTGCCTCGTCAGTCGTCGCCATGCGCAGACCCTACGTGGTCCGCGGTCTCCCGAACCGCGTCGAAGAACCGGATGTTGACCGATCCACGGGGACCGGTAGCCAGGCATGTGGGCGATGCTAGAGGAACGGGCCGGTCTGTAAGCCGGATTCTGTGGTCACGCTGCGTCTCGACAGTGCGACCGGCGACCATCCATCTACGGCGACTGTTGCCAGCCGTCTGCAGCGGCCTACCCGCGAGCTCGGGCGGGCAGCCCTCGAACGCTCGCGCAGGTCGCGGTCTCCCGCGACCCTCTTGGCCTTGCTCCACGTGGGGTTTACCGAGCCTCCGCAGTCACCTGCGGAGCTGGTGGTCTCTTACACCACCGTTTCACCCTTACCCGCACTCCGGTCATTGCTGACCGGAGCCGCTGGCGGTCTGTTCTCTGTGGCACTGTCCCGCGGGTCACCCCGGGTGGGCGTTACCCACCACGCTGCCCTGTGGAGTCCGGACTTTCCTCGGCGTACGCCAGTTGCCCGACGTACGACGCGGTCGCCCGACCGGCCCGTTCACACCCAAGGTTAGCGACCAGGGCGCACCGCCTATGCCCGCGGGGCCGGTCTTGCTTGCTTCGGCGCCGGGCTGCTCAGAACGGTGGGCAGTCGTCGTCGTGCGCACCCGCGGTCGGTCGACCTTCAGCGCTGAGGTCACCGGTCCTCTCGACGGTCGGTCTGCCCCTCGGTGGATGGTCGGCGATGGGTCCGACGGCGGGCGGGTCGGTGCGGTAGGTGTGGCCGGTGGGGCTGGTCCACTCGATCACGCCGCCGGACAGCTGCACCATGTGCCAGCCGCTGGCCTCGTTGTCCTTGATCCGGTGGTGGAACTCGCACAGGCAACACAGATCGCCAAGCCGGGTCCGGCCGGTGCGCTTGTACTTCACGCCATGGTCGCGGTCACACCGCCGTGCGGGCATCCGGCAACCCCGCCAGCGGCACCTCTGATCCCGGGCGAGCACGGTCTCACTCACCTGCGCCGGTGGATCGTGCCGGGTGGTCGACGCCTCCAGGACGACGCCGGTGGCCGGGTCAGTGAGGAGGCGACGCCAGGTGCCCCCGGCCGCGATCCGGCGGGCCATGCTCGGCGGGATCGGTCCGTACCCGACCAGCTCGGCCGGATCGTCTCGCACCCCGAGCAGCGTGGTGGCCGGCACCAGCACCTCGATGTGCGGCCGCCGCCGGTGCTGGGCCGGCAACGCCCGCCCCGTCAGATCCACACCGTTGTCCAAGATCGCGCGGAACACCGCGGCCATCGCATCCGCGCGCCGCTCGTCGACAGACCTGCCGTCGCCGCCAGCCTGAGCCGGGACCTTCGCGGCGTCGGCGAGGCCGTTCACCGCGACCCACACCGACTCGACCACGTCCGCGGTATGGGTGAACCACAGTCCAGCCATCCCATCCGGCAACGCCTGCTTGCGCACCGTCCGCGCCCGCACCGCCCGCGCATGCCGCTTGTCCGCGGCGTCAGAGTCCACGCTGGCGACCGCGCGACGACACGCCGCCCGCAACTGCGCCTGTGTCTGCTCCGGCGCCTTCTGCAGCACCCGCTCCGCCACCCGCTGCTGACCCTCGACCAGGAGGTCCTCGGTGGCGTCCAGGATCACCCGGGCCTGGCTCATAGAGATCTCCCCCGAGCGCACCGCCCGGAACGTGTCGGGAAGGTCGCGGGTCAGCCGGACCGCGTCATCGATGTAGCTCTGCACCGTCCGCGGCGACAACCGCAACGCGGCCGCGATCTCCTCCGCAGCACCCCACATCGCATCCGGTGAACCATCCACCGGACTCTCATACCGGTCATCCCGCTCCGCCACCATCGTGGCCGCCTCGGCCTGCCGGCGGCGCCAGAACGCCGCCATCGCAGCCGCCACGAACGCGTCACACCATGACCGCATCCGCGCACCAGCCTTCATCGCCTCGACCAACACCACCGGCGCCGCAGACCCCAATCGCACCCCGTCCAGAGCGGCCGCCAACCCCGCTCCCGTCGGTGCGGTCATCCACGTCGGCGGATCCGCCAGCAACAACGACAACTCCGCCTCGTCGCGCAGCCACACCGACCCCGCCAGCAACAGGTCCAGGTCCCAGTCCCGGAATTCCGCATCACGCTCATCTGCGTTGCCGTACAGCAACGCATCCTCGACCGCCGCCTCCAACCCCTGCTCCTCCAGCGACGGCGAGATGAGCTCCTCCCACAACTCGTCCGGCACGTCCACTGCCCCACGAGATCCACAGTCACAACGGCACCCACACGGTTGTGCAGATGCCGGACGCTCAACCCCGGGCGCGGACATGGAGTTATCTTAACTCGAAATCCTGTTCGAGTCTAGTGTAGTTCCATCTCACTGGGTCACGGCGATCTGCTCGTACGCGGTGCCGAAACCGCACCGGTCGATCGGGCCCCGGATCAGCATCGAGTCCCGACCGGCCGGTGTGCGTTGATCAGGCTGCGAGGCCGCCGAGCCAGTTCTGCCACGCCTCGGTCTCGGTCGACGGGTCGCGGTCGTCGAAGTAGTGCGCTCGCGAAAACCATGTCGTTGTAGCCGTGGATCAGCATGTACATCGCGTCGTCGGTACGCATGCCCACGAAGCTCGGCGAGCCCACGAACTCCACGGTGCCGTCAACCGGCTCGATCCCGGGCACGCTGAGCCGTTCCTTTGCTCGTTGTGGTCACGCGCCGCAACTCCCGCGGGCACCAGTCGGCGCCGGGCGCCTCCTTGCCAGCCGGTCGTCACAAACCCCGCTTCGCTCCGGCGAGCCGCACACCGCCTCGACCGCGGACAATCGCAGGCGCAGCGCCCACGCGAACACCGCACAACCCGCGAACCAAGGCCAGCACCGCATGCGCGGTCCAGGAGAAGCCGAGCAGTGCCCGCGACCCAGACCAACTCAAACCGCACGCATGACACCCACGCAAAGCGTGCAACCCGCAGACCAAGACCAACCACCGCACGCTCGGCACCCGCGCGAAGCCGAGCAAATCCGCAAGCCAGACCGCACAGCCGCACGCGTCGCACCAAGACTTCGCGCCAGCCGATACGAGAAACTCGCCGTTCGCGCTACCTCGCCACCATCCACATCGCCGCCATCAACGAATCGCTACCCAGGCACTTATGAAACACGGGCTGGCGCAGCTAGTGATCACGTGAGACCACGCGCTGGACCCGGTTGCTCGAACAGTCGTGACTGCCACGGCTAGACGGCTGCAGGACCGTGCCGCACGGTTGACGGCGGACCAGTCGATGGGACCGGGCACCTGTACGGCGGCGTACCGCGGGGTCGGTGGAGCGCCGGCGGCTGTGTTTGCTACCTGCTGCGTCGGCGGTCCTCACTCCGAACGCAGCCACGCCGGCAACGAGCAGGACGCCCAACAGCCGGAGGCCTAGCGAGTCATCCGCCTCCCCGAGCACGATGCCGGCGACGCCGATGGCAATGGCGACGATCATGATGGCGGCGTACTCAGTGCGCGGCACGTGGCGCGGCCCTGATGGCTCATTCCTCGACCCACTCGAGCAGGTCACCGGGCTGGCAGCCGAGCACCCGGCACATGGCTTCCAGGGTGCTGAAACGAACAGCTTTGGCACGACCGTTCTTCAGCACCGCGACGTTCGCCGGCGTGAGCCCGACACGCTCGGCGAACTCCCCCACACTCATCTTGCGTTTGGCCAGCTCGACGTCGATACGCACCACAATGGGCATCAGATCACCGCTTGCATGTCGGTCTGCAGTGTCGTAGCCCGCCGCAGGAGTGGGCGCATCACGACCATCAACAGCCCCAAGACGGTGGAACCGGTCAACGTCAAGAACAGCAGGAGTGGCAGTCCGGGGTCTGACGCGTTGAACCCGACATAGAGAAACACGCCCACCAGCACCACCCAGCCGGCGAGGATCGCCCACACGATCACGTTCACCCACGCCAGCGAGGCGTCACTGAAGATGCGGTCGTTCTTGACCAGAGTGAGCACCTTCCAGGTGGACACGATCACCACCTGGACACACAGCACCCAGAACACCGTTACGGCAGTCGCCGGCCACCTGAGGTCGGCGAACTCCGGGGACTCCTTGGCCATGTGCGCGAACTGTCCGGGCAGCGAGAGGGTCTGGAACACGACCAAGATCCCGAACAGCACCACGAGGAAGACTCTGAGAGCGGCCACCGCTCGATACTCTGTGATCACCGATCGAGAATCGCTCGTATCCTATCGATTGTCAATAGGTCTGCGATCCGTCGCCGCGCGGCCAGGATGCACAGACCAACGGCCCGATCGGCGCGAGTCCCCGCGACGTATGTGCCCCTAGACCCGCTCGAAGGCGACGGTCCGCTTGGCGATGTCGGCCTCGACCAGCTTGACCCGGACCGTCTGGCCCAGCGGCAGCGGGCTCCCCGAGGACACCCGCCCCTGGACCGCCATCGACGACAGCACGACGATGCCCCGGGAGTCGTCCTTCTCGTCCACGTCCGTCACCACACCGTCGAACTCGTCACCGATCTTGTCGGCGACCAGCCCGGCCTCGACCATGTCGACGATCGAGCGCTCGTACGCGTTCGCCTTGCGGTCGCACTCCTCCATGATCTTCGGGATGCCGTCCATCGACTCCAGCACCCAGTCGGGGACCGGCCGGCCCGCGGACAGCGCCAGGCAGATCTCGCCGGTCCAGCGGTCGACCAGGCGACGCAGCGGCGCGGTCACGTGCGCGTACGCGGCCTTCATCGCGGCATGCTCGGGCTGCTCCGGCAGCGAGCCGGAGAACGCCGCGTAGCCGGCGCCGCGGAACAGCACCGTGCAGGCCGCCAGCATCGCCGCGTGCGCCGGCACCGAGGGATCCAGGCCGTGGATGAACTGCGCGTACGACAGACCCGCCGGCCACGGGATACCGAGCGCCTTCGCGGTGTTCTCCAGCCGGCGCCGGAAGCCGTCCGACGACTCCGGCAGCGTTCGCAGGATGCCGATCTCGCCCTTCATCATCAGGCTCGCCGCGGCCATCCCGGTGAGCAGCGAAATCTGCGCGTTCCAGCCCTCGACCGGCAGCGGGGCGCGGAACTCCAGCGACCAGGTTCCGTTGCCGGTGACAACTTCCTGGTCCGGGATCGGCAGGTTCACACCACCGCGTTCGCGTTCCCGGGTCTCCCGCAGCCGGCCGACCTCGCGGAGCAGCTGCAGCGACTCCGGCGCCGTACCGGCGTCCAGGTCCTTCTGCACCCCGGCGTAGCTCAGCTTCGCCCGGGACCGCACCAGCGCGCGTCGTACGTCGACCTCGGTGCCCTCGCCCGAGCTGTCGACCGCGATCGTCCAGAGCAGCGCCGGGCGCACCTGGTCGGGCAGCAGCGACGCCGCGCCCTCGGACAGCTCGGGCGGGTGCAGCGGCGTACGGCGGTCCGGGGCGTACAGCGTCTCGCCGCGCCGACGAGCCTCCAGGTCGACCGGGTCGCCCGGCTGCACGAACGCGGCCACGTCGGCGATCGCGTAGTGCACGGTGAACCCCGACCCCGACCGCGCGATGTGCAACGCCTGGTCCAGGTCCATCGAGTCCGGCGGGTCGATGGTGACGAAGTCGACGTCGGTACGGTCCTCGGCCGCAAGTCGCGGCTTCCCCGCGGCGGCAACGGCGGCGGAGACCACCTCGGGCGGGAACTCCGCCGGTACCTCGAGCTCGTCACGGATCGCCTGCAGCGACGCGCGGAACTCCTCCGGGACCTCCTCGGCGAAGTGAACCCTCTGCAACGGCACCGTGTTCTCCGTCCGGTTGTCAGGACCTGACGGATGTCAGAGTAGCGGCGGCTCCACGTTGAAGCTGCGCAGTGAGGCCAGCCCGTCGGCGTACCAGTACACCTCGGTGACCGACGCCGGCCGCAGCTCCATCCGGAAGATCGACCCCATCGGGGCCTGCAGCACAGACCGCACCATCAGCTTGATCGGCGTCACGTGGGTGACCACCACGACGGTCTTGCCCGGGTACGCCGAGAGCACCGCGTCGCGGGCCATCCGGACCCGGCGGCCGACCTGGTCGAACGACTCGCCACCGGGTGGCGCGACCCCGGTCGACTCCAACCACGCGTTCAGCTGGTCCGGCCACTTGCGCTGCACCTCGGCGAACGTGTACCCGTCCCAGTCGCCGAACGAGCACTCCTGCCAGCCCTCGGTCACCACCGGCTCCAGCCGCAGCGCGGCACCGATCGCGGCCGCGGTCTCCCGGGTCCGGCGCATCGGCGAGCAGAGCAGCGCGTCCACCCCGCCGACCATCGACAGGTACGACGCGGCCGCCAGCGCCTGCGCCTGACCGGTCTCGTTCAGCCCCGGGTCCGCACCGCCCGCGCCGGAGAACCGCTTGTCCACAGTGTGCGGGGTCTCGCCGTGCCGCACCAGGATGACCCGCGTGGGCGGCTGGTCGACCGCCGTACCCCAGCCCTGGACCGCCTTCTGCAGGTCCGACGGCTCCTTCGGCACCGCCTGGTCAGGCAGTGCCGCCAGCGGTTTTGGGGGAATGTGCTTCCCGTCCAGTGCCATGTTCGCGAGCGCGTCGGCGGCGGAGTTCTCGACTCGCGGTACCCAGGTCCACTCGGTGCCGAGCGGTGCCAGCGACTGCGCCCGGACCGCCAGCGGGCGCATGTCCGGGTGCTTGATCTTCCACCGGCCGGCCATCTGCTCGATGACCAGCTTGGAGTCCATCCGGACCTCGATCTCCGCGTCCGGCGCGACCTCCTGGGCCAGCTCCAGGCCCGCGATCAGACCGTTGTACTCGGCAACGTTGTTCGTCGCGACGCCGATCGTCTCACCGACCTGTGCGAGCACCTCGCCGGTGTCCGCGTCCCGCACCAACGCTCCGTACGCCGCCGGGCCCGGGTTGCCGCGGGAGCCGCCGTCGGCCTCGACGATGACGCGTGCCGGGCCGGTCATACCGCGCTGTCGGAGGTCCGGACCAGGATCCGGCCGCACTCCTCGCAGCGCAGCACGGTGTTCGGGTCCGCGGCGGCGATCCGGGACAGGTCCGACGGGTTGAGCTCCATCCGGCAGCCCATGCAGCGCTTGCCGACCAGCTTGCCGGCGCCGATCCCGCCCATCCGCTCGCGCAGCTTGGTGTATGTCGCCACCAGGTCCGCGGGCAGCTCGCCGACGGCCACGGCGCGGCGCTCGGTCAGTGATGCGCGCTGCTCGTCCAGCTCCTTGGTGGTGCCGTCCCGGCTGGACTCCAGCCCGGCCTGCCGGTCGGCGAGCTCGGCGGTCTTCGCGCTCAGCTCACGCTGCCGCATCTCGGCCGTCTCCAGCCGCTCCATCACCTCGAGCTCGGCATCCTCGAGATCGGCGATCCGCCGGTCCAGCGACACGATCTCGTGCTGAAGGCCCTCGAGCTCCTTCGGGGTCGAGACCCGGCCACCGTCGAGCCGCTCCTGGTCCCGGGTACGCCGCGCGCGCACCTGCTCCACGTCGGTGTCGGCCTTCTTCTGCTCGCGCTGCAGGTCGCTCACGTCGGTCTCGACCGCGACCAGCTGGCGGTCGACGGAGGCGCGCTCCTTCGCAAGCTGCTGCAGCGCCGCCAGCTCGGGCAGCGTCGCGCGCTTGTGCGCGATCTGGTCGAGCTGCAGGTCGAGATCCTGCAGGTCCAGCAGCCGGTGTTGTACGGCGGGCGGCGTTCCTGGCGACTGCGCGTTCAGGGGTCCGGCTCCTTCAGTTGTCAGGCTCACGACGCCCGGAAGGTCCACGCGTCGGTGCAGATCGTAGAGACCAGAGTCTCCACGGTACTGCCCCGGTCTGCCAAGGCACCGGCCAGCAACCGTTCGGCGTCCGCGAGCCACGGCCACTCGCTGGCCCAGTGCGCGACATCGACCAGCGCGGGCGCGTCGTACGCACGCGCCTCGGTGGCGGGATGGTGCCGCAGGTCGGCGGTCACGTAGGCGTCCACGCCGGCCGCGCGCACCCGGTCGAACTCGCTGTCTCCCGCGCCGCCGACCACCGCGACGGCCGAGATCTGCCGGGACGGGTCGCCGGATACCCGGACCCCGTGCTCGGTCGCCGGCAGCGCCGCCGCCACCCTTGCCGCGAAGTCGCGCAGCGGCTCCGGCTCCGGCAGTACGCCGACCCGGCCGCCGCCGGTGTTGCCGGGGAGCGCGGCCAGCTCGAAGACGTCGTACGCCGGCTCCTCGTAGGAGTGCGCCGCCCGCAGCGCCTCGACCACGGCCCGGCGGCGGTGCCGCGGCAGCACCATCTCCACCCGGGCCTCGGTGACCCGCTCGACCGCGCCGACGTCGCCGAGCGTCGGGTTCGCACCGGCCAGCGGGCGGAACGTGCCCTCGCCGGTGGTCGACCAGGCACAGCGCTCGTACTCGCCGATCCGCCCGGCTCCCGAGTCCGCGAGCGCGTCGATCAGTGCCGCGGCCTCGTCGACGGGGACGAACACGACCAGCTTGTCCATCGCGTCGGCCGGCAGCGGCTTCAGCGGCCTCAGGTCGCGCAGGCCGAGCGCGGCGGCGAGTGCGTCGCTGACGCCCGGGTTCGCGTTGTCGGCGTTGGTATGGCAGACGTGCAGCGCGGTTCCGGACGCGATCAGGTCGTGCACGAGCCGGCCCTTCGGCGTGGTGGCGGCGACGCTGTTCACGCCGCGCAACAGCAGCGGGTGGTGCGCCACCACCAGGTCCGCGTCCCAGCCGATCGCCTCGTCCACGACCGCCCGCATCGGGTCGACGGCGAACAGCACGCGTCGTACCGGCTGCTCCGGATCCCCGGTCACCAGCCCGACCGCGTCCCAGCTCTCCGCCAGCGACGGCGGGTACAGCCGGTCGAGGGTCGCGACGACATCCGCAAGCGTTGGCGTGGTCACCCGCCCCATCTTGCCCTGCCGTGCGTCAGGGACTCGGCGACGGCGTGCAGGACGACCAGGTTGCGGCCGCTGGTGACGACGGCCGGTACGCCGTCGGGGACCAGGGCTCGGTCCTCGGGGATGCCGGTGCACAGTACGACGACCGGCCCGGCGTGGGCGGCCAGCAGCCGGCCCAGCGCGTCCGCCATCCACGGGGTCCGGACGGCATCCTGCACGGCGACCAGCAGGGCACGTCCGGAGGCGTTCGCCACGGCTGCACCGATCGCGCCCGGGTCGTGCTGCCGGACCACGACCCCCTCCGACGGCGGTGCGAACAGCTCCGGGAGGCCGTCGAAGTACGGGCGCCAGGCGGGGTGGACCGGCTGGGCCAGGTCGACCACGTACGGCGCCGGGCCGAGCCGGGGAACGTCCTGGCCCGCGACCACCCGGCGCGCGACCTCGCGGACCACGGCTCCAGGCTCCGGATGGGGAACATCCGCGTCACCCGGTGACGAGAAGACTCCCCGCTCGCCGTCATAGACCGCGGACCGCCGGCCGGACAGGTCCGCGCCGAGGCGTCGTACCCGGTCCGCGGCCTCCACCAGGCGCCCGGCCGGCAGGCTGCCGTTTCCGACGGCATCGACCAGGGCCGCCGTGAGCGCCGCTGGATCGGCGTCGGCGGTCGCGACCATCGCCAGGTCCGCGCCCGCCGTGATCGACTCCACCGCGGCCTGCTCGATCGACCGGTCCGCGGTGATCCCACGCATCTCCAGCGCATCGGTGGTGACCACACCCGTGAACCCGAGCTCGTCGCGGAGCAGGCCGGTGAGCAACCGGCGGGACAGCGTCGCCGGCACCGTGTCGTAGTCGGAGAACACGATGTGCGCACTCATCACCAGATCCACCCCCGCGGCGATCGCGGCCGCGAACGGTGGTAGCTCGACGGCGGCGACCTCCTCGGCCCAGCGGTCCACGTGCGGCAGGGCAAGGTGCGAGTCGACCGCGACGTCGCCGTGGCCCGGGAAGTGCTTGGCGCAGGCCGCGATACCGGCCTCGTGCACACCGGCGACGAACGCGGCTCCGTGCCGTGACACCACGTCCGGACCGGTCCCGAACGAGCGGGTGGAGATGATCGGGTTCGCCGGATTGCTGTTCACGTCCACCGACGGCGCCAGCATCACGTCGATGCCGAGCCCGGCCAGCAGCACACCGGCCTCGCGAGCGCTGGCCCGGGTCAGCGCCGGGTCGTCCAGGTCCCCGAGGCAGCGCGGTGACGCCAGCGGCCATCGGCTCACCGCGGACAGGGGACTGAACTCGCCGCCCTCGTGGTCGATCGCGACCAGGACGTCGGCGCGTTCCGCCCGCAGCGCCGCCGTCAGGGCTGTGAGCTGCTCGGCGTCGCGGACGTTGCGGGTGAACAGCACGACACCACCGAGGCCGCCCGCGACCGCGCGGAGCAGCGCGTCCGGCGGCGTCGTACCGGCGAAGCCCACGACCAGCGCGCGGGCGGCGTAGCGGGTCAGATCCTCCGCCGTCATCGCATCACTGTCAGGAGGCCGCGCGACGTGATCGGATGACATACGTTGTCAATGGCGGTCGGCAGCGGGATTGCTCGGGTCGACATGCAGGTCTCCCACGGCTTTCATGCCCAGACATCCCATTTGTCTTTTCCGCGTGCATCGCCCTCCGGACGCTGGGAAGATAACGTTGTCTTCACTCGTCCACCGCCGTCGGAGCCTCTCGGTGACACTTCGGATCACTCATCCTTCCGCACCCCAACCGCCCGGCACCGTCGGGCGGACACGAGGCGCGTCCCGGTGGACACTGTGTAACTGCATCAGCCTTGACGGGGGGACCCTATGACCGACCGCACCGTGCTGGCGATCGACATCGGCGGCACCAAGCTCGCCGCCGCGATCGTCGGCGAGGACGGCACCGTGATCAGCAAGGACCGTACGCCGACCCCGAAGGAGGGGCCCGACCAGGTGTTCGCCGCGCTGCGGACACTCGCGGACGGGGTCCGCGGCGAGGCCCGCCCGCTGGCCGTGGGGATCGGCTCGGCCGGCCCGCTGGACACCGAGCGCGGCCTGGTCTCGCCGGTGAACATCCCGGGCTGGCGCAAGTTCCCGCTGGTGGACCGGGTCCGTGAAGCGGTCGGCGACGTCCCGGTCACGCTCGGCGTCGACGCTCACTGCTTCGCGCTCGGCGAGTTCTGGACCGGCGCCGGCCGCAACGTCGACCACCTGCTCGGCATCGTGGTGTCCACCGGCGTCGGCGGCGGCATCGTGATGGACGGCCGGCGGCTGCTCGGCCGGTCCGGCAACGCCGCGCACATCGGCCACCTGGTCGTGGACCAGAACGGCGAGGCCTGCGCCTGCGGCTCGTACGGCTGCGTGGAGACGTACGCCAGCGGACCGCGGATGGTCGCACGCGCCCGGCAGCAAGGCTGGCGGCCGGGCCAGCCGCACGCGGACGCAGAGGCGCTGTCCGCCGACGCCGAGGCCGGCGACGAGGTCGCGCAGCGGGTATTCGACGACGGCGCCCAGGCGCTTGCCGCAGGCATCGTCTCCACTGCCGCCACGGTCGACCTGAACTTCGTGGTGATCGGCGGCGGGGTCTCGAAGGCCGGCCCGGTGCTGTTCGACCCGCTGCAGCGCTGGGTCAAGCGGCTGGCCCAACTGCCGTACGTCAGCGACCTCACGGTGCGTCCCGCGCTGCTCGAGAACGCCGGACTCGTGGGTGCCGCAAAGCTCGCCTGGGAGAGCCTCGGCTGACGTACTGCCCGAACTTGTTCGGCCCGCGGCTCCGGAACTGCTCCCATCGCCTGGATCGCGCATCCGAGTTCGCTCCTACGCGCTATTCCACGCACTTTCACGCAATTTACAGAAAGTCACCAATCCGCTGTAACGCCGGGCCTTGTTCACCCGATGTGACGGGTGGATGGGGTGGGGGGCACAACATCCAGGGCAATCTGGGGGGACCTGCAAAGGCCGGGGATTGCCTGGTTGCGGGTGTGGTGAAGCACTGCTTCGCCACACCCGCATGCAGTTCAGATACGGGATATTGTCGCCAGGTACGCCCACGTGCCGGCAACTACACAGCGGACGAGCGGTCCTCAGGAGGGATGAGGATCCTCGTCGGGTTCCGCGCCGCGGATGGCGTCTCACCAGCAAGGTTGGTGGGGCCTGGTCGCTCGTGAGACCGCCATCCGTGGTACGGAACGTGGTGGGCCGGGTGTGTGGGCGCAGACGGGTTCGAACCGCCGACATCTTGCTTGTAAGGCAAGCGCTCTACCACTGAGCTATGCGCCCTCGGGTGCTGCGGCAGTTTAGCCGAGCGCGGCTAGTGCGGTGCGATAATCCTCCAGGCTGCGGGCATCCGGTAAAGCATTGACCACCGACCAGCGGATCACGCCCTCGCGGTCGATCACGAAGGTGCCGCGCACCGCGCAGCCGCGGTCGGCGTCGAACACCCCGTACGACGAGGCGACCGCGCCGTGCGGCCAGAAATCGCTCAGCAGCCCGAACCCGAACCTCTCCTGGTCCGACCACACCCGCAGCGCGTAGACCGGGTCGCAGGACACCGCCAGCACCTCGGTGCCGGCGCCGGTGAAAGTCGCCAGCTCGTCGCGGAGCCCGGTCAGCTCTCCGGTGCACACCCCGCTGAACGCGAACGGGTAGAACACCAGCAGCACGTTCCGGCCGCGCAGGTCCGAGAGCACGACGTCCTCGCCGTGCTGGTTCCTGCAGCGGAAGTCCGGCGCCTCGGTCCCGACCTCCGGGACGACGCTCACCGCTTGCTACGCGGCGACTTCGGCATCACCAGCTTGGTCGCGGCCCAGTCCTCGGTCACGCTCAGGCTGCTGGTGGTCGCCAGGCCCGCGGTCGGGGCGGACTCGGCGATCTCGCTGGCGTCGACGTACCCGTCCCGGCCGACCTTGGGCGTCATCAGCCACACCACGCCGCCGGCCTTCAGGTCGGTGAGCGCCTCGACCAGCGCGTCGACCAGGTCGCCGTCCTCGTCCCGCCACCACAGCAGCACGACGTCGACCACGTCCTCGGCGTTGTCGTCGGCGAACTCCTCGCCGGTGATGTCGGTGATCGCATCCCGGAACGCGTCGTCGCAGTCGTCGTCGTAGCCGAACTCCTGCACCATGGTGCCGGCCTCGAAGCCGAGCCGCCGGGCCGGGTTGTCCCGACCGGTCTCGCGGCTCTTGTCGTCCGCGCTGTCCGCGGTCACGATTCACCCTCCTCCGTCGTCAGTACCGCATACCCAATCGTGGCGTACGGCGTCGCGCAAGTATGCACGGACACGGCGTGGGACGACCCTAGACCCTCGCCAGGCGGTCCGCGTGTGGAACCGGGTGCAGCCAGATGACAGGATTGCTGTGAGAAGACGACCCCTGTGACCAGTTGTACCAACAGAACGGCAGGACACCGTGGCTTCCGGACACGAACCACCAGCCATCATCACCGAGGGGATGCCCACCCAGCTCCCCGACATCGACCCCGACGAGACCCGGGAGTGGGTCGAGTCGCTCGACGCCGTGCTGGACGAGCGCGGCAAGGCGCGAGCGCGGTTCCTGATGCTCAAGCTGATCGAGCGCGCCCGCGAGCGGCAGGTCGGCGTACCGGCGCTACGCAGCACCGACTACATCAACTCGATCCCGCCCGAGCGTGAGCCCTGGTTCCCCGGCGACGAGCACATCGAGCGCCGGATCCGGGCCTTCATCCGGTGGAACGCCGCGGTGATGGTGTCCAAGGCCAACCGCAAGGGCCTGGAGGTCGGCGGGCACATCGCGACGTACCAGTCCGCGGCGAGCCTGTACGAGGTCGGCTTCAACCACTTCTTCCGCGGCAAGGACCACCCCGGCGGCGGTGACCAGGTCTTCATCCAGGGGCACGCCTCCCCCGGCATGTACGCCCGGGCGTTCCTCGAGGGCCGGCTGACCGCGGACCAGCTGGACGGGTTCCGCCAGGAGGTGTCGCGCGGCGCCCACAAGGGCCTGTCGTCGTACCCGCACCCCCGGCTGATGCCGGAGTTCTGGGAGTTCCCGACGGTCTCGATGGGGCTGGCGGCGCTGAACTCGATCTACCAGGCCCGGTTCAACCGGTACCTGCACCACCGCGGCATCAAGGACACCGGCCAGCAGCACGTCTGGGCGTTCCTCGGTGACGGCGAGATGGGCGAGCCCGAGTCGCTCGGCGCGATCGGCCTGGCAGCTCGTGAGGAGCTCGACAACCTCACCTTCGTGATCAACTGCAACCTGCAGCAGCTGGACGGGCCGGTGCGCGGCAACGGCAAGGTGATCCAGGAGCTGGAGGCGTTCTTCCGCGGCGCCGGCTGGAATGTGATCAAGGTGATCTGGGGCCGCGAGTGGGACGCGCTGCTCGCGCAGGACCACGACGGCGTGCTGGTGAACAAGATGAACACCACGCCGGACGGCCAGTTCCAGACCTACTCGGTCGAGTCCGGCGACTACATCCGGCAGAACTTCTTCGGCGGCGACCAGCGCCTCCAGGCGATGGTGCGCAACCTGTCCGACGACGAGCTGCGGAAGCTGCCGCGTGGCGGCCATGACTACCGCAAGGTGTACGCCGCGTTCAAGAGCGCCACCGAGCACGTCGGCCAGCCGACCGTGATCCTGGCCCAGACCATCAAGGGCTGGACGATCGAGGCGCTCGAGGGCCGCAACGCGACCCACCAGATGAAGAAGCTCAACTCCGACGACCTGAAGCGGTTCCGCGATCGGCTCTACCTGCCGATCGAGGACAACCAGCTCGAGGACGCCTACAACCCGCCGTACTACCACCCCGGCACGGACTCGCCGGAGTACCAGTACATGATGGATCGCCGCAAGCAGCTCGGCGGCTTCCTGCCCGAGCGGCGGGTGAAGCCGACCACCGTGAAACTGCCCGGCGACGAGGTCTACGCACCGCTGTCCAAGGGCTCGGGCAAGACCCCGGTGGCGACCACGATGGCGCTGGTGCGGCTGCTCCGTGACCTGATGAAGGACCCGGAGATCGGCAGGCGGATCGTGCCGATCGCGCCGGACGAGTACCGGACGTTCGGTATGGACTCGATGTTCCCGACGGCGAAGATCTACTCGCCGGCCGGCCAGACCTACGAGTCGGTGGACCGGGCCCTGCTGCTGGCGTACAAGGAGTCCCCGCAGGGCCAGCTGCTGCACGAGGGCATCAGCGAGGCCGGCGCGATGGGCTCGGTGATCGCCGCCGGTACGTCCTACGCGACGCACGGCGAGCCGATGATCCCGTTCTACATCTTCTACTCGATGTTCGGTTTCCAGCGCACCGGCGACTTCAACTGGGCGTTCGGCGACCAGCTCGGCCGCGGCTTCCTGGTCGGCGCCACCGCAGGGCGTACGACGCTGACCGGCGAGGGCCTGCAGCACGCGGACGGGCACTCGCCACTGCTGGCCTCCACGAACCCAGCCGCTGTGCACTACGACCCGGCGTTCGCCTACGAGGTCGCGCACATCGTCAAGGACGGCCTGCGCCGGATGTACGGCTACGGGGACGACTCGTACGGCGAGAACGTCTTCTACTACCTGACCGTCTACAACGAGCCGGTGATGCAGCCGGCCGAGCCCGAGGGCCTGGACGTGTCCCAGCTGCTCAGGGGCATGTACCGGTTCTCGCAGTACCCGACGGCTGCCGGTGACGACGTGCCGCGGGCGCAGCTGCTCGGCTCCGGGGTGGCGCTGCCGTGGGTGCTGAAGGCGCAGCAGATCCTGGCCGAGGAGTACTCGGTCGCGGCCGACATCTGGTCGGTGACGTCCTGGAACGAGCTGCGCCGCGACGCGGTCGACGCCGAGCGGCACAACCTGCTGCACCCGGGTGAGCCGGAGCAGGTGCCGTTCATCACCCAGCAGCTGAAGGACACCGCCGGACCGGTGGTCGCGGTGAGTGACTACATGCGCGCCGTGCAGGACCAGATCGCACGCTGGGTTCCGAACGACTACACGTCCCTGGGCACCGACGGCTGGGGTCTGGCCGACACGCGGGCCGCCGCCCGCCGGCACTTCCAGGTGGACGCCGAGTCGATCGTGGTGGCCACCCTGGCGGCGCTCGCCAAGCGCGGTGACGTCAAGCCCGAGGTGATCGCCGAGGCGTCGAAGAAGTACCGGATCGAGGACCCGACCGCCGTCGCCCACGTCCAGCAAGAGGGTGCCGGCGCCTGAGCTCACAGTTGCGTCCGCCGAAGTGATGCCGGAATGTCGTCACTTCGGCGGACGCAACGCGAGGGCCCGACGGCGCTAGGCTCCGGGCTATGACCAGTCCGATGAGCATGAACCGGGCCATCCACGGCGCGTTCCGGCGCGACCTCGACCGTTTCGGCACCGCGCTCGCCGCCTTCCCTGCCGGCGACGCCAAGCGGGCCGGGCAGCTCAAGACCGCGTGGGACCATTTCAACTTCGAGCTCACCCGGCACCACCTCGGCGAGCACGACATCGCCTGGCCGGCACTGCGTCAGCTCGGCGTGTCCAGCGACCTGCTCGACCAGATGGACGCCGAGCACGACCGGCTCGCGGCCGCCCTCAAGACCGCGGACGCGGCGATGTCCGCGCTGGTCGCCACCCCCACCACCGAGGCCGCCACCGCGGCCGGTGAGGCGATCACCACGCTGCGGACGGTCGCGGACGAGCACATGAGCCACGAGGAGGCCGAGATCGAGCCGGTCTACCAGGCCAAGAAGGACACACCGCAGATGAAGCAGATGGGCCGCCAGTTCAGCCGCGGCAACCTGCTTGTCTCGGGCAACTTCATGGCCTGGGTGCAGAACGGCGCCTCCGAGGACGAGATGGCGGGGCTGCGGGACAACGTCCCGGGCCCGATCCTGGCGATCTTCGGCAACGTGGTCGGGATGCAGTACCGCCGCCAGGTCGCCCCGGTCTGGAAGAGCTGACTACCCCGGCCAGGGGATCCCGGTCACCCCTCGGAGGGAGGTCGCCGGGCGGCGGCCGGGCGAGGCTGGGCGCATGCCGACACTCACCGCGCCCCCGGCTGCCGCCCGGGAGCTCCGTACGTCCCGCCCGGTACCAGCTTGGGCGAACCGGGTCGCACACGTCATCCCGCTGCTGACGCTGCCGTCGGGCCTGTGGCGGATCGGGCTGGCCCTCGGTTACTCGATGGGGGCGCTGGACGAGACCGGCGCGCCGGCTCGCGTCATGGGCGGCGAGGCGGTCTACGTCGTCGGGCTGAGCGTGTTCAGCGAGCTGGTCGCACTGACGGCGTTCGGCCTGGTCCGGCCGTGGGGCGAGGTCTTCCCGCGGTGGCTGCCCTGGCTCGGCGCGCGCAGGGTCCCGCCGTACGCCGCGATCACCGCAGCGACCTTGGGCGGGATCGCACTGGTCGCGATCTGGACGTTCGCCTTCCGGGACGTGTTCATGGGCCACCTGCCGCTCAGGTTCGCCGGGGACGGCTGGGCCGCGCTGATGGTCGGCTGCTACGCGCCGCTGCAGCTGTGGGGCCCGCTGCTCCTGGTGCTGACCTGGGCCTACTGGCGCCGCCGCACCGCCACCAGACAGGTGACAGGTGCAGAACCGTCGCGTTCCTGACGGTCAGCCGACGATCCGGTCGTCGGCATGCGCTCCGAAGAACGCCGCCTGGCGGGCCATCAGCTCGCGCATCGGCGTGCCCCGCGGTACGCCGTACACGGTGCCCGGGAAGTCCAGCTCGCGCTGCACGTCCCACAGCTCGTCATGCCGATCCGGGGAGAACAGCTCGGCCGGGTCGCCGGCCCCGATCCAGCCGATCGGCAGCACCGTGTCCGGCGGCAGCCGCGAGCTCACGTGCAGCACGCTGTTGATCCGCAGCTCCGACCGCGTACCGGCGACCGCGCCGGGGAACAGCGACGCTCCCGTCGCCACGAACACCTCGTCCTCGATCGTGGCACCGTTGACGTGCGCGTGCGGCCCGACCAGTACCGCGTCGCCGAGCACCGCGGGATGGCCGGCCCGGCCGCGGACCAGCGCGTTCTCCATCACCACGACGTCGGCCCCGGTCCGGATCTCACCGCCCTCCTCGGCGGTCAGGACCGCACCGTGCAGCACCCGGGCCCGCTCCCCCAGCACGACCGCGCCGGACAGCACGGCACTGGGCGCGACATAGGCCGACTCCGGTACGACGGGGCGCCGGCCGCGATGCTCGATCAGCACCGGCTCACCGGGTCCGGCCGCGCGGCTTGAGCTGGGTGTGCGGCATCTCCGGCGCCGGCAGCGGGTCGCCGTCGAATCCGCGCACCACCCCGAACCTGTCAGTACTGCCACCGGACAGACCCGCCATCCACTCGTTGCGGGCGGCAACGATCTCGTCGTGGCTGCGGCCGATGAAGTTCCACCACATCACGATCTCCTCCGCGAACGGCTCGCCACCGAGCAGCAGCACCCGGCCCGGACCTGACAGGCCGAAGGACTCCCGGCCCTGACCCAGGTACACCATCTCGCCACGGTCGGCGGACTGCTGCTCGACCCGGACGGGGCCGTCCACCACCAGCACGGCGTACTCGAAGGCGGTCGTCAGCGGCACCATCCCGGCGGGATCGATGCTGAGGTCGGCGCCGACCAGCGGCGTGTACGTCGTTGCCGGTGACACCACCCCCGCGACCTCGCCGAGCATCACCGTGCCGCGCACGCCGTCCAGATCCAGCCGCGGCAGATCGGCGTACTGGTCGAACGACGGCTCGACCGTGTCGAGGGCACCATCCGGCAGCGCGACCCACAGCTGCGCCCCGTGCAGCATGGGGGCGCGGACGCCAGGTGACTCCTCGGAGTGCGCGATGCCGGGCCCCGCGGTCATGATGTTCAGCTCGCCGGGCCGGACCAGCGCCTCGGACCCGACGCTGTCACGGTGCAGCACCTCGCCGTCGAACAGCCAGCTCACCGTCTGCAGGCTGGTGTGCGGGTGCGGCGGCACCCACATGCCGCGGTGCTGGCCGGGCAGCTCCCGGACATCGTCCGGCCCGTAGTGGTCCACGAAGCACCAGGCGCCGACCATCCGGCGCTCCTTGTGCGGCAGCAGGCGCCGTACCTGGGTGGTCTTGCCCAGCCACACCTTGCGCGGCTCCAGCAGCTCGGTGACCGTCTCGGCCGCTGGCTGCGCACCGCAGGACTGCTCCCGCGGGTCCTTCTCCAGGTTGCTCATGATCCCGCCCATTCCAGCAGCCGTGGTGCCTCCCAGGTGTTCACGACGCGGTCCGCCGGCACCTCGCACTCCTCGGCCCGCTCGCAGCCGTACACCTGCCAGTCCAGCTGTCCCGGCGCGTGCGCGTCGGTGTCGATCGAGAACAGGCAGCCGGTCTCCACGGCCATCCGCAGCAGCCGCCGCGGCGGGTCCAGCCGTTCCGGCCGCGAGTTGATCTCGACCGCGGTGCCGAACTGCTTGCACGCCTCGAACACCACCTCGGCGTCGAACTGCGACTCCGGCCGGGTGCCGCGCCCGCCGGTGATCAGCCGGCCGGTGCAGTGCCCGAGCACGTCCACGTGCGGGTTCGCGACCGCGCGGACCATCCGATGCGTCATCTCGTCGGCCGGCATCCGCAGCTTGCTGTGCACGCTGGCCACCACCAGGTCGAGCCGCGCGAGGATGTCGGCCTGGCAGTCCAGCGACCCGTCCTCGAGGATGTCCACCTCGATCCCGTTCAGGATCCGGAACCCGTCCAGGTCGGCGTTGATCTTGGCGACGACGTCCAGCTGCTTGAGCCGGCGCTCCTTGGACAGCCCGTTCGCGACGGTCAGCCGCGCCGAGTGATCGGTGAGCACCATGTAGTCGTGGCCCAGCTGCTGCGCGGTCCGGGCCATCTCCTCGATCGGGCTGCCGCCGTCGGACCAGTCCGAGTGCAGGTGCAGGTCGCCCTTCAGCTGCGCGCGCAACTCGTGCCCGGCGCTGGTCAGCGTCTGGGCGGCCGCCTCCAGCTTCGCAAGGTACGACGACGGCTCGCCGCTCATCGTCTCGACGATCACGCTCTCGGTCTTCGGGCCGATGCCGGGCAGCTCGGTCAGCGTCCCGGCCCGGGTCCTGGCCCGCACCTCCGCCACCGGCAGCGCCGCGATCGTTTCCGCGGCTTTGCGGTACGCCCGGACCCGGTGGGTCGGCTGCCGGTCCCGCTCCAGGTAGTACCCGATCTTGCGTAGCGCGTCGACCGCGTCTCTCACCCCGGCCTTGTCCGTCACGCACCTATCATGACCGATCGGTCGGGGTCACGTTCTGATCGGACTATCGTCGCAAGCGTGGCAGTTCGTCGTACCGACACTCGCACCGGCGGCCGGGCGCATCGCGCCCGCGCCGACCGGCTGCAGCGTGCCACCGGCGAGCTGTCCACGGCGGCGATGCGGGCGATGGAGGAACGGCTGCCCTGGTTCGCCGGGCTGTCCGCACAGGACCGGTCCTGGATCGGGCTGGTTGCGCAGTCCGGTATCGCGGCGTTCGTGGAGTGGTTCCGCGACCCCGAGGCGCACTCCAGCGTGCCGACCAAGATGTTCGGCTCGGCGCCGCGCGAGTTCACCCGGGTGATCAAGCTGGAGCAGACCGTCGACCTGCTCCGCACCACGATCGAGATGATCGAGTCCACCATCGGCGACCTGCTGCCGCCGGACGACGTACCGGTGGTGTGGGAGGCGATGCAACGCTACGCCCGCGAGGTCGCGTTCGCCGCCGCCACCGTCTATGCGCAGGCCGCCGAGATGCGCGGCGCCTGGGACGCCCGGCTGGAGGCGCTGGTGGTCGACTCGGTGATCCGCGGCGAGGCGGACGAGTCGGTCCGGTCCCGGGCCGCGGCGCTCGGCTGGTCCGTACCGGCCAAGCCGGCGTCCGGTGCGACGCTGGCGCACCGGGTCGCGGTCGTGGTCGGGCGGCCGCCGGACCCGGGCCCGGACGGCGGTCCTGGGCAGAACGTGGCCGACGCGGTCCGCGACGCCGCCCGGGAGGCGGGCATGGACGCGCTGTGCGCGATGCAGGGCGACCGCCTGGTCGTGGTACTAGGAGGTCCGGCTAAACCTGTCGAAGTCGCACAAACTCTCACATCGTGGTTCGGAGCCGGCCCTATCGTGGTCGGACCCGCCGTACCGGACCTCATGGCCGCGGTCACCTCGGCGCGCGCGGCGGTGGCCGGGCTGCGGGCCGCGCCGGCGTGGCCGGACGCGCCGCGGCCGGTGAGTGCGGACGAGCTGCTGCCCGAGCGGTCGCTGTCCGGCGACGGTCACGCACGGCGACAACTCGCCTCCGAGGTGTACGGTCCGCTCACCGCGGGCGACGGCGTCCTGCTCGACACGGTGGCGACATACCTCGACAACGGTGGCTCGATCGAGGCCACGGCCCGGGCGCTGTTCGTGCACCCGAACACGGTCCGGTACCGGCTGCGCCGGGTCGGCGAGATCACCGGCTACTTGCCGAGCAACCCGCGGGACGCCTTCACGCTGCGCGTGGCGCTCGCGCTCGGCCGACTGCTACCACCCGACTGACCGCGGCGCGATTTGTAGGATTCCTACAAGACTTGCCAGGGCAGATTCGTCCGGCGCCTCCGCACCTGCGGGGTGCCTGTCAGGGAGAGTTGTGACGTGCTCGTTATCGTCGCGCCGGGACAAGGCGCTCAGGCTCCTGGATTCCTCGCGCCCTGGCTGGAGTCGCCCGGGTTCGCGGACCGGCTGAACTGGCTGTCCGCGGTGGCCGGGATCGACCTCGCCAAGTACGGCACCGAGGCCGATGCGGAGACGATCCGCGACACCGCGATCGCGCAGCCGCTGCTGGTCGCGGCCAGTCTGGCGACCGCGCAGGAGATCGTTGATGCGCCGGACGGCGCGTTCAGCCGGGCCGGCGCACTGGCCGGGCACAGCGTCGGCGAGCTGGCCGCGGCGGCCGGGGCCGGCGTACTGAGCGCGGAGCAGGCGATGGTGCTGGTCCGCGAACGCGGCAAGGCGATGGCCGCCGCCGCCCAGCAGACCGCGACCTCGATGACCGCGGTGCTCGGCGGCGACCGGGACGAGGTGCTGGCCAAGCTCGCCGAGCACGGTGTCACGGCCGCGAACGACAACGGCCCGGGCCAGGTGGTCGCGGCCGGTACCGTCGAGCAGCTCGCCGCACTGTCCGCTGACGCACCGGCGAAGGCGCGGCTGGTGCCGCTGTCGGTGGCCGGCGCGTTCCACACCCACCACATGCAGCCGGCCGTCGACGTGCTGGCCGGCTACGCCCGCGCGGTGACCACCCAGGACCCGCGCACCCGGCTGATCTCGAACGCCGACGGCCAGATCGTGACCGACGGCCAGGACATGCTGCAGCGGCTCGTGAAGCAGGTCAGCGCACCGGTCCGCTGGGACCTGTGCCTGCAGACGATGTCCGACCTCGAGGTCACCGGCATCCTCGAGCTGCCGCCGGCCGGCACCCTGACCGGGATCGCGAAGCGCGCGATGAAGGGCGTCGAGACGTTCGCCCTGAAGACCCCGGACCAGCTCGACGACGCGCGAGCCTTCATCCAGAAGCACAGCAGCGAGGAGCACGGCAGCTGGGCGGCGACGGAGGGTGAGCCGGCCTGGCGCCAGCTGGTCGCGCCGATGCAGGGCACGTTCACCCGCAAGGGCGCGACGCCGCGCGAGACCGGCGACTCCGTCGAGCCGGGCGAGACCGTCGCCCGGATCACCCACGAGCGCGACGAGCTCGCGGTCACCGCGCCGTACGGCGGCACCGTGGCCGAGTGGCTCGTCTCCGAAGGTGACCCCGTCTCCCCCGGCCAACCTCTGGTCCGGCTGCACCCCAAGGCAGGTGGCGCATGATCACTCCCGCGACCGGCGCGGCGAACTCCGCGATCCTCGGCATCGGCGGCTACCGGCCCCGACGCGTGGTCACGAACGCCGAGATCCTGGAGCACATCGACTCGTCCGACGAGTGGATCCAGACCCGCTCCGGGATCAAGGAACGACGCTGGGCCGAGGAGGACGAGACCGTGCTCGCGATGTCGGTCAGCGCCGCGAAGAAGGCGCTCGACCAGGCCGGCATCGACCCGGGCCAGATCGGCTGCGTCATCGTCTCCACCGTGACGCACCTGTACCAGACCCCGGCGCTCGCGACCCAGGTAGCGGTCGGCATCGGGGCTCCGACGGCGGCGGCGTTCGACATCTCGGCGGCCTGCGCCGGGTTCTGCTACGGCGTCGCGATGGCCAGTGACCTGGTCCGCGGTGGCAGCGCCAAGTACGTCGTCGCGATCGGCGTCGAGCGGCTCAGCGACCTGACCGACAGCATGGACCGCAGCACCGCGTTCATCTTCGCCGACGGCGCCGGCGCGGCCGTGGTCGGACCGTCCGACGTCGCGGGCATCGGCCCGGTGGTGTGGGGCTCCGACGGCACCCAGCACGACGTGATCAGCCAGAAGACATCCTGGCGGGAGGCCTCGGACGCCGGCGAGTGGCCGCACCTGCGGATGGACGGCAACCCGGTGTTCCGCTGGGCGTCGTACGAGATGGCGAAGGTCGCCCAGCAGGCGATGGACGCCGCCGGCATCACCGCCGACGAGCTCGACCTGTTCGTGCCGCACCAGGCGAACATGCGGATCACCGACGCGATGTTCCGGGCGCTGAAGCTGCCCGACCGGGTCAAGGTCGCCCGCGACATCGCCCGGCAGGGCAACTCGTCGGCCGCGTCGATCCCGCTCGCGATCGAGGCGATGATCGAGGACGGCGATGCGAAGAGCGGCGACACCGCTCTGATCATCGGCTTCGGAGCCGGCCTGGTGTATGCAGGCCAGATCATCACCCTGCCCTGAGCCCCACAGATGTCCGCGGCCGTCGAACGTGGCGGCGCGGCACGACACAACACCGAAAGGGAACCCCTCACCATGGCCAGCACCGATGAGATCCGCTCCAGCCTTGCCGAGATCGTGAACGAGATCGCCGGCATCCCGGTCGAGGACGTCCAGCTGGACAAGTCCTTCACCGACGACCTCGACGTCGACTCGCTCTCCATGGTGGAGGTCGTGGTCGCGGCCGAGGAGAAGTTCAGCGTCAAGATCCCGGACGAAGAGGTCAAGAACCTCAAGACCGTCGGCGACGCCGTCGCCTTCATCGAACGCGCCCAGAACGGCTGACCGCACCGAGCCTCAAGCGGACCTCATGCCGCCGCCGAGACTCATCATCGGGCCCTCGTGACCACGCCCCGCCGCGGTCGGAGAGCCGCCCACGTCCCTGGCGTGGTCACAAGGGCCCGATGATGAGTCAGGCGGTACGGACCCGCCAAGGATGAGGCATATCCACCACTGAGGAGTGAACGAACATGTCGAAGACTCGGGTCGTCGTGACCGGAATCGGCGCTACCACGCCGATCGGCGGCGATGTCCAGAGCACCTGGGAGTCGCTGCTCGCCGGGCGCTCCGGCGCGGAGCGGCTGACCGCCGACTGGGCCGCCGAGCTGCCGGTGCAGATCGCCGCGCCCGCGGAGGTCGAGCCGACCGAGATCATCGAGCGGGTCAAGGCTCGCCGGCTGGACCGCAACGCGCAGTTCGCCATCGTCGCCGCACGCGAGGCATGGGCGGACTCGGGTCTCGCCGACGTCGAGGTGGACAAGGAGCGGCTCGGTGTGGCGATCGCGTCCGGTATCGGTGGCCTGGCCACCACGCTGACCAACTACGACGCCCTGAAGACCAACCCGCGCCGGGTCTCGCCGCTCGCCATCCCGATGCTGATGCCGAACTCGGCGGCCGCCAACGTGAGCCTCGAGCTCGGTGCCCGCGCCGGCGTCCACACCCCGGTCTCTGCCTGCGCCTCCGGCAACGAGGCGATCGCGCTCGGCGTCGACCAGATCCGGCTGGGCCGCGCCGACATCGTCGTGGTGGGCGGGTCCGAGGGCGCGATCTTCGCGCTGCCGCTGGCCGCGTTCAGCCAGATGATGGCGCTCAGCAAGCGCAACGACGACCCGGAGCGCGCGTCGCGGCCGTGGGACGTGGACCGGGACGGCTTCGTGCTCGGCGAGGGCGCCGGGGTGCTGGTGCTGGAGAGCGCCGAACACGCCGCCGCGCGCGGGGCGCGGGTGTACGCCGAGGTGGCCGGCGCCGGGATGACCGCCGACGGCCACGACATCGCCCAGCCGGAGCCGCACGGTGCCGGCGCCAAGCGGGCGATGCAGCGCGCGCTGGAAGAAGGCGACCTGGCGGCCGGCGACATCGTGCACATCAACGCGCACGCCACCTCGACGCCGCAGGGTGACATCGCCGAGTCGCTCGCGATCCGCGGTGCCCTCGGCGGTGCGGCGGACCGGGCCGTCGCCACCGCGCCGAAGTCGATGATCGGTCACCTGCTCGGTGCCGCCGGCGCGGTCGAGTCGATTGCGACCATCCTCGCGCTGCACCACCGCGTCGTACCGCCGACCATCAACGTCGACAAGCCCGACGAGAAGATCGAGCTGGACATCGCGACCGAGCAGCGCAAGCTCGGCGAAGGCGACCTGGCCGCGCTGAACAACTCGTTCGGCTTCGGCGGCCACAACGTCGCCATCGCGTTCAAGACCGCCTAACAAGGTGAGGGCGTGGAGCGCGCCCTGTACGCGCTCCACGCCCTCCAGGTGGTGCGGCCGCTGCTTACTCCGCCGGGGAGCTGAACCACCCGCCGGTCAGCGGCCACGACCCCTCCCGCCCTGGTATCCCTAATGACTCACAGGGCGGCTGAATGGTTGCCTTGTCAGGCCGACATTTTTCGTGAGTTCGTCATCGCTGGTCAGACCACCTGGTGCAGCCAGCGAACCAGAGCCCCGTCGCCGGCGTACCGGAACGGCTCGAGCTCGTCGTCCCAGGGCCGGCCGAGCAGCCGGTCCACCTCGTCGGCCAGGTCGGCCTCGCCGGCGATCGCTCTGGTCATCGCGGACTTCAACCGGTCCTCCGGCACCATGATGTCGCCGTGCAGCCCGGTCGCCGCGCGGAAGATCCCGAGGGCGGGGGTGAAGGAGTAGCGCTCGCCCTCCGCTCCGGCGCTCGGCTCCTCGGTGACCTCGAACCGCAGCTTGTTCCAGCCGCGCAGCGCGGACGCCAGCTTGGCCGCGGTACCGGCCTGGGCCTGCCAGGACAGCTCGGCCCGATAGCTGCCGGCCGCCGCAGGCTGCGGTGTCCAGTCCAGCTTCACGGGCACGCCGAGTACGCCGCCCGCGGCCCACTCCACATGCGGGCACAACGCTGACGGCACGGTGTGGACGTACAGAACGCCACGAGTCGTCGCCACCGGAACCTCCTGTGCTCGAGGGGCGCCTTCCCCAGCGATCTCGAGCACAAGCTCGTCCGGTCACACGACGACCGGAACCATCATGCCCCACCAACCACACCCGCACCAAGCGGCCGCGCCGCGACCCGGTACGGCTTCGTGCCAGGCAGAACCACCGCATTCCGAGACCGGTGGTTGTGTGAACTAGTCCTTGCGCGGTCCCGGGCGTAGTGTCGGCAAAGACGTCGGCAGGGGTGGCGACGTCTTGGTAGGTGGGGTTCCCGTGTCAGTACAACGGGTGTGCGATGACGGTCGGAAGCAGCATGGGTGCCGTGGCGCCCACCGGCTGCCGTGGGCCCGTGCGCCTCCGGCCGACCGCGGGGCGCAGGTCGAGACGGGCGACCACTCGGGGGCAGTTCCGGCACGTTGCCGGATTCGGTTGCTCCGCGCAACACAATCCATGCCGGCGGCCACCTCACGCATGCCGGCGGCATCGGACAGTCACAATGATGGGGGTCTTATCATGCGCAGATTCTTCACCATGCTCGCCGCGGCTATCGCGGCGATGCTGCTTTTCGCACCGACGGCGCTTGCGGGCAGCCCGCACTTCGTCGGCACGCCAACTGTGGACCGCGACGGGAGCTCGCTGACCGTGGCCGGCAAGATCGCCGGGCTCGGCAATGAGACCCAGGTTCACGTCGAGGTCAGTGCCGACGCGGCATGCCTCAACCGGGGCGAGAACTTCCCGTCGGCAGACAACAAGGAGACGTTCACCGCCGCGGGAGACTTCCCGGTGCAGAACGGCAAGGCGCTCTTCGAACTCACGCTGACGGCAACGTTCCAGCCCAAGTGCAGCCCGCCGATGACTGTCGTGTTCGGTGACGTCACGATCACAGACGCAGAGCACGGCTTGTCGGTCACATTCCCCGGCCCATTCTGAGGGGTTGGTGCGGCGGTGAGCTGAGAAGCTGAAACCGATCCAGGAGGGGTGACCAGTTCACCCCTCCTGGCGTCCCGGGGTCGTGTCAGGGGAACCTGGAGGCGAGGGCCACCGCGGCACCGGCGGCGGCCAGCGTGAGCAGCATCGCGAAGCCGGCATAGCGGGCGGTGACTTCCTTGTCCACGGTGTCGAAGCCTATGGACGAGCCGATGTTCTCGTACACGTCCTGGATCTCGCCCGCGGACTCGGCGGTGTAGGCCTGTCCCCCGGTGATCTCGGCGACGCTGCGCAGGTCGGCCCGGTCCGGTGGTACCCGCTGCCGGAAGCCGTCCATCTCGATGAAGCCGGAGTCGGTGCCGAAGGCAACGGTAAAGATCGGGGTGTTCTTCTCCTTCGCGGCCCGGGCGCCTTCCTGCGCGGTCCGGCCGACGGTGCGCTTGCCGTCCGACATCAGTACGATCCGGGCCGGCGCCGGCTCGTTCGGGTGCTCCGGGTCCGGCGGTACCTGGGTAAGCGCCTGCAGCGAGGTGAAGATCGCCTCACCGGTCGCGGTCGACTCGGCCAGTTCCAGCGCATCGATCGATCGCAGCACCGTGGCCCGGTCGGTGGTCGGCGGGACGACGGTGCTGGCGGTGCCGGCGAACGAGACCAGCGCGATGTTGAACTTCGTGGGCAGCTGGTTGACGAACCGCTTGGCGGCGACCTTGACCGCCTCCAGCCGGTTCGGCTCGACGTCGGTGGCCATCATCGACAGCGAGACGTCGATGCTGACGACGATGGTGGCCCGCTCGCGCGGCACCTTCACCTCGTCCTTCGGCTGGGCGAACGCGACGATGCAGGCACAGGCCGCGAGCAGCGCCATCCCGACCGCGACGTGCCGGCGCCACTGCGGGCGGCGCGGGGCGACCCGGTCCAGCAGGGCGATGTTGGTGAACCGGAGCGCGTACTGCGAGCGACGGTGCTGCATGAACAGGTACAGCGCGACGAAAACCGGGATCAGCAGCAGGAACCACAGCCGGCCGGGAGACAGGAACTCCATCAGCGGGTCACTCCCTTCGGCGGCTGGTGCAGGCGGGCCGCCACCCGCCGGTAGCCGAGCACGAAACGCACCGTGTCCGCCACCCAGTCTCGGTCCGTCCTCAGGACCAGGTGTCCTGCACCTACCCTACGGAGGGACGCACGCGTTCGTTCCCGCTGCGCGAGTGCGGCCGCGGCGTACTCCTGCCGGATCCGGCGCCGCCGCGTGTCCAGCTCGCGGATCGCACCCGTCTCCGGGTCGCCGATCAGCACCACCCCGACGTTCGGCAGCTCCATCTCGCGCGGGTCGACGATCTCCACCGCGAGCACCTGGTGCTGGGCGGTCAGCTTGCGCATCGACCGCTCCCAGGACGGCTCCAGCCGCGCGTCGGTCTCGCCGTCCTCCGGGGTGAGGAAGTCCGAGACCACGACCCGCAGGCCGCGCTTACGCTGCGTGCGCGCCATGGACTCCAGCGCACCGGCCAGGTCGCTGCGGGCCTGGTGCTGCCCCGCGTCGGTCTCGGCCAGCAGCGCGCGCAGCAGCCCGTACAGCGCGAGCCGGCCGGACCGGGCCGGCCAGCGCCGCAACGAGGAGTCACGCAGCATCAGCCCGCCGAACCGGTCGCCGAGCCGGTGGGTGAGGAAGCCGACCGTGGCGACCGCCGCCACGGCCAGCTCACGCTTCTCCAGCTGCGAGGTGCCGAAGTCCATCGAGGCGGACAGGTCGACCAGCGCCCAGGTCTCCAGCTCACGGTCCGCGATCAGGTCCCGCACGTGCGGCACCGTCGTACGCGCGGTGACCGCCCAGTCCATCCGGCGTACGTCGTCGCCGACCTGGTACTCGCGTGCCTCGGCGAGCTCGGTACCGGGTCCGGGCAGCAGGCCGAGGTGCTCGCCGTGCAGGTACCCCTCCAACCGTCGTACGACGGTCAGCTCCAGCCGTCGCAGCGCACGCTCGGGAGCGAGCTGCGAGATCGACATCGCAGCCCGGGTGTCCGGTTTGTGTTGAGCCATCAGCCGCTGTCAGACGCTGTCAGATGAAGTCGGGGCGGCCGCGGGCCTGGTCGTTACCGTCGCGCCAGACCGGCTGCGGCGGCGGCACGGTGGCGAGGATCCGCTCGATCACCGCCCGCGGGTCGATGTTGTCGGCGACCGCGTCGAAGGTCAGCCCGAGCCGGTGCGCCATCACGTCCATCGCCACGGTCTGGATGTCGCTCGGCAGCAGGTAGTCGCGGCCGTGGATCAGCGCCAGGGCCCGGCCGGAGGAGACCAGGCCAAGGGTGGCCCGCGGGCTGACGCCGAGCTCGATCAGCGGCTGCAGGTCGGGCAGGTGGAAGTCGACCGGGGTCCGGGTCGCCATCACCAGCCGGACGGCGTACTCGGCGACCAGGTTGTGCACGAACACCTGGTCCGCGGCGCGCTGCAGGTCCAGGATCCGCTCCGGTTGCAGGATCCGGCGCGGCTGCGGCGGGTCCACGCTCATCCGGCGCAGGATCTCGAACTCCTCGTGACCGCGCGGGTGCGGTACGTCGATCTTGACCAGGAACCGGTCCCGCTGCGCCTCCGGCAGCGGGTACACGCCCTCGGACTCGATCGGGTTCTGGGTGGCGATCACGATGAACGGCTTCGGCATCGGGAACGTCTGGCCGCCGATCGAGACCTGCCGCTCGGCCATCAGCTCGAGCATCGCGGACTGCACCTTGGCCGGCGCCCGGTTCACCTCGTCGGCGAGCACGAAGTTCACGAACGTCGGGCCGAGCTCGATGTCGAACGTCTCGCGGGTCTGCCGGTAGATCCGGGTCCCGACGATGTCGGACGGCACAAGGTCCGGGGTGAACTGGACCCGGGCGAACGACCCGCCGACCACGCTCGCGAAGGTCCGCACCGCCAGCGTCTTGGCCACGCCCGGCACACCTTCGAGCAGGCAGTGGCCCTTGGCGAGCAGCGACACCATCAGCGTCTCGACCATGTGCTCCTGGCCGACGATGACCCGCTTGACCTCGGTCAGGGCCTCACTGATCACCTGCGACTGCTGGGCCACCGTTGTGGTGGATTCGGTCATGCCATTCGCCTTTCGGGGCCTAGCGGTTGCGTCCGGGCGGGTCTCCAGTGTGCCGCGCCGGATCGGCTCGACCTCGAGGAACCATCGAACCCATTCCATCAGATGACCCGGGTCTGGGCACGTTCGCTCCCCGTGATGACCACCCATGTGATGGGATTGGTCCCGATGACCCTCACCTCTCCGCGCACCCAGCCGGATCGGACCCGGACCCCGGTGCAGCCGCTGCTGCCCGAGGATCCGCCGCGGATCGGCCGGTTCTGGCTGCGCGGCCGGGTGGTCGCGAACGCCGCCGGGCTGGTGTACGCCGGGCGCGACGACGACGGCGGTATCGCCGCGATCGCGATGATGGCCGAGGGTGCCGCCGACGACGCCGCGGCCCGGGAGCGGTTCGCGTACGCCGTCGACCGGCTGCCGGTGGCCGTCGTACTGGATCGCAACAGTGCCGACGACGACGACCTGGCACTGTGGGTGGCCGTCACCGACCCGGACGCTACAGAGAGCGAACCGCACAGCGAAACCGAGAGCGAACCCGAGGCTGGCGAGGTTCCGCCGGAGGTGTCGCCGATCGCCCGGGGGCACGCCGCCGACGTACTGTCCGCCGTACTGATGGACCGGGTCCCGCACCTCGGCCGGCTCCGCGGACCCGATTTCCGGCACCACTGGGACGGCCGCCGCCGGCCGGGGCTTTTCCGGCTCTGGCCGCTGCCGTGGCCGGCCGCGCTGCGTACCGCATCCCGCCTCGCGCTGCTGCTGTCGCTGCTGACAATGCTGCTGTTGATGGCGCTGGCGCTGCTGATCGCCTGGCTGCTGTTCCGCAACCAGCCCGAGGTGGACCCGGGCCCGGTCATCCCGAACCCGACCGGCACCAGCACGGTCACGGTCACGCCGAGCCAGCCGTCGACCCCGACCACCGGGCCGTCGCCGACCGGGGGTAGCCCGTCCAACGGCCCATCGTCGCCGATAAGCCCGTCCAACGGCCCGCTCCCGACCCGGATCCCGTCCTCCGGCGGTACGCCCGCCGACCCCGGCGACCGCTTCTGACGCACGGCTCAGTGCTGGGCCGACGGTTCGCGACGACGGAGTACGGCGAGCAGCCCGGCGGCGCTGACCAGGGCCCAGCTGCCCTCGAGCAGCAGGAATCCCCAGGAGCTGTCGAGCAGCGCGATCGCCGCGAGCACAGCGGATCCGATCAGGTTGAGCAGTTGGTACGCGATGGTGCGTTGAGCGAGTCGCCCGGCCTGAGACGCGGCGAACGCGACCAGGATGGTGATTGCCCCGGCGATCTCGACGATGTCGATGATGTGCAGTGAGTTGGACAGTGAATTGGACATGGTGTGCTGGCGTCGTCTTTGCCTGGCCGGGTACGGCGCCTTCTCGTCCGGGGCCCCGCGAACCGCGAGAGCCTGGCTCAAGCCTAGCTGCGCCGACCGCCCGGTATTGCCCTCCCGCTGGTGCCGTTCGTCACCATGCGGTCAGCGGCCGGAGGTCAGGACGCCGGCACGATCTTGCGGTCGAGGAACGCCCGGGTGACGGCGTTGGCGGCCGGCTGGCCGTACAGCAGCCGGGCGGCCTGCACGGTGTCCCGAGCCGCGTCGGCGAACGAGGTGTCCGGCGCGTAGGAGAAGGTCGCCTCCAGGATCAGTGTGTTGGCCCGGTCCCGGCCGAGTGCGGAGTGGATGTCCCACAGCGCGTTCGACCAGATCTCACCGTCGGCGTGCACCTCGCCCTCGATGTCGTCCGTCGTCTTGCCGGTGTCGGTACGACGCAGGCAGTGCGGCACGTCGGTCGTGTACGACGTGGCGTCCCAGTCCATCACGCACGGCAGCTCGAACCCGCCGCTGACCGGAACGGACATCGTCACCGCCCAGTAGTCGCCGAAGCCCTCGCCGATCGAACCGGACTCCAGCGTCTCGCCGAACCCGGGCACCACGTCGTCCTGGATCGCGTGACCGTACTCGTGCCAGATCACCTCGGCGTCCTCGGCGTCGTCGACACCACCCGCGCCCATCGTGATCACGTCCACCGACGGGTCGTAGAACGAGTTGTCACCCGAGAAGGTGTTGATCTCGAAGTCCTGCGGCTCGTTGTTCACCTCGGTGAAGCCGAGACTGTGGATGTACTCCTGGCTCTGGTTCACCGCGTAGTAGGCCATCACCTGCTCGAACTTGTCGCTCTGACGCTGGTAGACGAAGGTCCCGTCAGCGCTCTTCGCCAGTCCGCTCCTCGCCTTGACGATCGTGACGTACGTGCCGGACAGCGTGCCGCTGCCGTCCAGGTTGCGCAGCAGCACGTTCTTGTACGCCGGCAACAGCACGTCCTGGTCCTTGTCGTTCATGTCGGTCAGCGACTCGTCCCGCAAGGTGACCACCGGGTTCGGGTCGAACACCTGACCGTTGCCGTCCGCGTTGCGGCTCAGCACCTTGACCTCGACCGTCTGCCCGGACTTCGCGTCGACCAGGCTGCGGGTGACACCCTCGGTGGACCGCGAGACCACGGCCCAGACCAGCCGGGCGTTCTTGCCGCCGACCACAGCCAGCCGGGCACCGCCCTGGCCGGCCGCCGGGACCGCGGAGGCGTTCTTGCCGTCGCCGCCGCGGCGGCTCGCGGCCCGCGCGTTGACCGCGGCGTTCGCGTTCCTGGTCGCGGTCGCGGAGTCGACCGATGCGGTAGTGGCGAGGTCGACCGGGACGGTATCCCGGCCGTCGTCGACCGAGCCGACCCGCCCGTCGGCGTTCAGGTGCTGCGCGTAGTAGCCACCGACCACCGGCAGCCCCTTGAACGTCTGCTGGTACCAGCGGTGCGTGCCGAGCAGCGAGTGCTTGGTCCGGACCAGCGTCAGGTCCGCCGGTACCGCGGCCGTGCTCGCTCCCGATGCCGCTCCGGCCGTGCTGATCAACGTGCTGCCGACGAGGGCGGCGGTCAGTCCGACGGTGACCGCTGCCAGCGCCTTCCGCCGCAATGCGCGTGTCGCCATGCTGCCCTCCCGATCTCGACTGCGTGTCGTCACGGCCCGCGCCGCCACGATGCGACAGTAGACCGCCGTCAATGCGGTGGAAAGTCGTTGTACGACGCAACCGTCGGATCAAGGGAAACCCCGCCAGCGGAGACCTCCCGGAGCGTGTCGCTCCGTGGGGCGGCCGCCAGAGGTGCTGCCGCCTGGATCGGTGCGGTTTGAGCTGCGACAGGAGAGCCGATGTTCGCGAAGGCCGAGGCCCGGCGAGGGTTAGTCCCGCGGCATCGGGGAACGGTTTTGATGAGGACGAGAAGATGGCAGGCGAGCAGGCCGGTCCACCGGCCCTGCACATCGCGATCGACAGCACCGGCGCGGCGATCGTGGCGATGCCAGTCGGCGTGCTCGCCCTCTCGACCGCGGTGCAGCTGCGGAACACGCTGCTGGTCTGCATGGGCGGCCAGCCCCCCGCGGTGATCGTCGACCTGACGAGGTTGCACGTCCAGGCCCCGTCGCTGCTGAGCATCTTCGCCGTGGTCGCCCGGCGTTCCGCGCAGTGGACGGGCACCGAGCTCGTCCTGGTGTCCGGGTCGCCTGCCGCCGACCGGCCGAACGTGCGCACCGCGGCAGTGTCCCGGTTCGTCCGGGTGTTCCCGTCCCAACGCGCTGCGCGGATCGCGGTGGCACGGACGGCCGGACGGCGCGAGCTGCGGGCCCGCCGGCTGGAGGCCGTCCCGAGCGCGGTGCCCGAGGCGCGGAGGTTCATCCGGTCCGGTTGCCAGCAGTGGCGGTGCGGCGTCGCCGACGACGCCGAGTCCGTCGGCGCCGAGCTGGTCGGCAGCACGGTGCGCTACGGCCGGACCGCGCCTACCGTGCGGCTCGAGCTCCGTCCGCACCTGCTGACGGTGTCGGTGGCCGGCCGCAACCCTGATCTCACCCTGCCGGCGCCGGAGACCGGCGACGTCGCACCCGAGCGTGCGTACGGGATGCGCATCATCGACGCACTGGCCTCGGGCTGGGGAAGCGTCCCCGGACCGGGCGGGAAGACGGTCTGGGCAACCCTCTTGACGGCGTGACCCCGACGACCGGCCGGCGCGCGTCGTACGAGAAGAGGGTCGCCCGTCAGGCGGTGCCCTCGTCGCCGTAGGTGGTGACGTGGACGTGGTCGTAGTGGTTCGCGGTGGTCGAGCCGCGGTCCTCCATCGGCCGCCAGCCCTCGCTGCTGCGCTGCACGGTCCAGATGTGCTGCGCCCAGATGACCTCGCTGACGCCGAGCTCGGAGGCGTGGTCGCGGACCCACTCGGCGATGTCGTCACCGAGCGCGGAGTCGCTGCCGATCATGATGTCGAGGGCCCGGCCGACGCCGTGCTCGCCACCGCCGCCGCGAAGCCCGCCGTACGAGTCGACGCCCGGGAACAGCGCGCAGACCGCACGATGCACCCGGATCGTGTCGGGCAGCAGCCCGTCCTCGACGCTCGACCCGTCCGCGCACGGCGCGCTGGACACGCCGCCGGTGACGGCGGGGTCGGGCTTCTCCCTGGACAGGAACTCGGTCGCGACCCAGCCGATCTCGTCGCTCTGGATTACCTGGGTCCAGGTGCCGCTCACCTTGCCGGTGATGCTGATCTTGTCGCCGACGCTGAGCTGGTCGAGGATCGTGAAGTGCTTGCCGGCACCGGCCCGCACGTTCAGCGCGACGGTCGCGTACCGGCTGCCGACGGCCTTGGGCGAGGCGGTCACGGTCGGCTTCGGCGTGGCGGCGGTCCGCTTCGGCGCCGTCGGCGTGGCCTTGGTCGCGGGCCGCTTGGACGCCGTGATCTTCGGCCGGGCCTGGTTCCGGCTGGAACGGAGCTCGCGGTGGGCCAGCGTGGGCGTCATCGTGACGGCCGGTGTGGTGAGCTCCGAGGCCGTCGTCGCCGGCTCGTCCCCGACGGCGGCGAGCCCCAGCCCGCCGGCGGCGAGACCTGCCACGACGGCGCCCGCGGTTCCGAGCCGGACGTACCGCGAACCGTTCGAGAGGGGACCCAGTGAGAGGGAGGACTTAGGGCCGTTGGACCGATGGCGCGCCATTTTGTGGCGAGCTCGAGTCACAGCGAATCACCCATCCTGGTCGAGACCAAACCGTTACCGAGAGAGGAGTCAAGCACAGTTCTGAGGCGACGTCACATCCCAGATATGTGATAGCGCGGCGTGTCGTCATACCACTACCGAGGGGAGTCACTCCGAGGCTCTGAGGTAGCGCTCCGCGAGCGTTCTCAGGTGTTCCTTGAGCTCCTGCGGCTGAAGCACATCGAAGTCGGCACCGAGCAGCCCCAGATATGTAGCGGCGGTCTCCAGCGTCTCGGTGCCGGTGGTGAACAGACAGGTGTTCTCGTCGACCGCTTCGAACTCCCCGATGTACGCCGGTACCCGTCCGGTGACGTCGTCCTTCGATGTGTGCAGCCGGACCCGGACCTCGAACCGCCAGCCCGCTCCCCACGTTCCGCGGGTGACCCAGTCTCCAAGGTCGGCCGACGGCAGCTCGCGCGGCGTGAACCGCGGCCCGGCCGGCGTCCGCGGCACGATCCGGTCGGCCCGGAACGTGCGCCAGTCGTCCCGGTCCAGGTCCCAGGCCACCAGGTACCAGCGGCGCCCCATCGCCACCAACCGGTGCGGCTCGGTACGGCGCAGCGTCGTCGCGCCCGCGTGGTCGGCATAGTCGAAGCGCAGCCGCTCGTGGTCCCGGCAGGCCGCCGACAGCGTGGTGAGCACCTCGGCGTCGACAGTCGGGCCGCTGCCCGGCACCGGCACCGTGTAGGCCTGTAGCGCGTTCACCCGGCGGCGGAGCCGGGACGGCAGCACCTGCTCCAGCTTCGCGAGCGCTCGGACGGACGTCTCCTCGATCCCGGTCACGGCCCCCTGGGCGGCGGTCCGCAGCCCGACCGCGACCGCCACCGCCTCCTCGTCGTCGAGCAGCAGCGGTGGCAATGCGGCCCCGGCGCCGAGCCGGTAGCCACCGGCCGTACCGGGGATGGCATGCACCGGGTAGCCGAGCTCGCGCAGCTTCTCCATGTCGCGGCGGACCGTCCGGACACTCACTCCGAGCCGTTCGGCGAGGTCCGCGCCGGACCAGTCGCGATGCAGCTGCAGCAGCGACAGCACCTTGAGCAGCCGGGCCGAGGTCTCGAGCATGTGTGTCATGGTGGCACGGGTTGCGGACAGGATCTGTCCTCAAGGCGAGTTACGGTGCTCGGCATGACGACGACGCTGAGCACCCGCGCGCTGAACCGGGCCACCCTGCAGCGCCAGTGGCTGCTGGAGCGGCAGCACCGCACCGCGCTGGAGGCGATCGAACAGCTGGCCGGCATGCAGGCACAGTCCCCGCTCGCGCCGTACGTCGGGCTCTGGTCCCGGCTCGACGGCTTCCGCACCGACGACCTGGCGTCCCTGCTGACCGGTCGCGAGGCGGTCCGTGGGTCGATGATGCGCGCCACCATCCACCTGATGTCGGCACGCGACTTCCTCGCGATCCGGCCGCTGGTGCAGCCGTGCATGGAGCGGGAGATCTACGTCAACCAGACGTACGGCCGGCATCGCGTCGAGGGACTGGCCATGGCCGCCGTGCTCGCGACCGGAGCCGAGCTGCTCGCGGAGGCGCCGCGCACCGCCGTCCAGCTGCGTGAGCTGCTCGCCCCGCAGTGGCCGGACCGCGAGCCGCCGGTGCTCGCACACGCGGTTCGCTGCCTGCTGCCGACCGTCCAGGTCCCGCCCCGCGGTGTCTGGGGCAAGGGCGGCAACCCGACCCTTTCGACCGCCGACGCCTGGCTCGGCCGCTCCGTCACCGGCACCCCGTCGATCGACGACCTGGTGCTGCGCTACCTCACCGCGTTCGGCCCGGCCGGTGTCGCCGACGTCCAGACCTGGTCCGGGCTGACCCGGCTGGCCGAGGTCGTCGACCGGCTCCGCCCGAAGCTGCGGGTGTACGCCGACGAGCACGGCCGCGAGCTGTTCGACCTGGAGGGCGAGGAGCTGCCGCCTGAGGATGTGCCGGCACCGACCCGGTTCCTGCCCGAGCTGGACAACCTCACCCTCTCGCACGCCGACCGCACCCGTGTGATCAGCGCGGAGGACCAGGCCCGGCTGTCGGAGCTGAACGAGCGCCTGATGATGGGCACCGTGCTGTACGACGGGTTCGTCGTGGCCTGCTGGAAGCTGCACCGCGGCGGCAGGAAGTCGGCCCGGCTGGAGGTCCGGCCGCTCCGCCGGCTGCCGCGACGCGCCGCCGCCTCCATCGTTGCTGAAGGCAACCGCCTGCTCGCCTTCGCCGCCGCCGAGGCCACCACCCGCGACGTCGAGCTGGTGTGACCCGTCAGGCCTTGCGCGGGATCCGGCTCAGTGAGCGTTCCAATGACCTGACCCGGTCACCGGCCGACGGCTGACCGGCCAGCAGCCCCGGGCGAGACGATGGCGTTCCCGCCTGCCAGCTGTTGAACACGTCGACCAGCGACGCGCCGTACCCGAGCCTGGCCGACGCGCGATCGGCCCGCTTCTCGGCGTACCGGCTGAACCAGGCGAGCAGCACGGGTGCGACGACCGGGGTGATGTACCAGACCAGCCCGAGGGTGCCCTCGCCACGGATCTGGCTGGTCAGGATCATGCCGAGCCAGCAGATCAGCAGGAAGATGGCGATCAGCCGCCCGACCGCCGGGACCGCACGGGTCACGGCGGAGATCGCCCGGACCAGCCCGCGGGCGGCACCGAGCAGCAGCCGGGCCGGGATCGAGTACCAGTACGCCAGCAGGCTGAGCCGTGGGCTGGTCCCCCGCCTGCGGCCGACCTCGCGCGCCAGCACCGCCTCGAGCAGCCGCGGCGGCAGCGACGTGGCCGCCCACCGGCTCACCGCCACGGTGCTGCCCGGCACCGTGGCGACAACCGGCGCCTCGGTGTCGCGGACCCGGAGCGTGTACGACGAGTCGTCCACCCCGGCGACATGAGCCACCGGACCGATCGTCAGCGAGAGCCGCTCCCGCTCGACCCCGGTCGGCTCGCGCAGCCGCAGTGCGTACCGGGTCAGCAGCCGCTCGGTCGCCGGCCAGAGCACGACGGCACCGGAGAGCAGCCAGACGGCGATCACCACGAAGCCCCACGGGTATCCCGGCATCGTGCCGATGATGGACACGATCACCAGGCTGACGAGGAACCACGGCAGGTCGGTGAGGAGCTGGCGCCCGCCGGTGGCCGGCACGCTCTGCTGCCCGGCCGGACCGAGCTCGGCCGGGTTGTCCGCCGGATCTCCAGACGCAGTCATGCAGCCTCACACCTGACTCAGTAGAGCGATACGTGGACGTGGTTGAAGTGACCACCGTTGGCGTCCGACGGATCGTAGATACCACCGCCGTTGTACGGCTGCCACGTGCCGGTCCGGGACGACCAGATCTGGCCGTACCAGATCACGTAGTGCACCCCGGTGGTGCCGGCCGTCCGGATCGCCCAGTTCGCGATCTCGTTGCCGGCGGCACGCTGCGGGGTGGACCGGCGCGCATCGTTCCCGATCATCAGGTCGCACGCCTTGCCGCGCGGATGGTCGCTCGACGGGTTCCAGACGTGCGCGTCCCAGCAGGTGATGCTCCGGACCTTCAGCGCGGCGCGCACACCGGCGACCCAGGCCGCGGTGCGTGGCGTGACCATGCCGCCGGTGCCGGTCGGGTCCACCACGGAGGCGCTCTGCTCCGGCCATACACCGTTGATCGCGCGGCCCACGATCAGCTCGCTGCTGCCTCCGCAGCCGTCCATGATCCGGTTCGGCAGCTCGTTCGGGCGCGGGCCGGAGCGGCCGGCGTACGGGTCGCCGGCACGGTCCAGGTCGATGCCCGCGGACGCGGCGATGTCGCGGGCGGTCTGCTCGTGCCGGGCGTATGTGTCCGGGAACGCCGACAGCTGCACGGCCTGGGCCGCCTCGGTGTACGGCAGCGACATCCAGCCGTCGATGTCCACCAGGCCGGGCGTGCCCGGCGGCTTGTCCCCGCCGAAGAATGCCTCGATCGCGTACGACGGGTCCTGGATCTGCGCCGGGGTCCCCCAGCCCGCCGACGGCCGCTGCTGGAACAGCCCGAGCGAGTCCGCGTCCCCGTAGCTGAGGTTCTGCAGCTGGGACTCCTGCAAGGCGGTCATCAGCGCGACCAGCGTCGCACGGCCCGGCAGCCCGCGGCTGACGGCGATCTGGTCGATCAGCCGGGCGAACGCGACCTGCACAGCACGCAGCTCGTCGGTGGGCTGCGGGTCATCGGCCCGCCCCGCCCCCGGCGGCAGGCAGTTCGCATTCGCCTGGTCGATCTTCGAGCCGAACGGAGCCAGCATCAGCAGGCCGACGACTCCGACCATCGCCGCGGCCAGGCCGAGCTTGACCAGCAGACCCCGGCCGGTGGCCAGCTCGCCCGGCTCCGGTCCCCCCAGCATCTCAGGTCCCCGCTCCGCCGTTGACGTCGCTGATCACCCAGCTCGACTCCCGCGGTACCAGCGTGACCAGCAGCGGCAGGTTGAGCTGTACCGGCTTGGAACCGGTGACCTGGATCTTCACCGTGACCACCCGGCTGATCCGGTTCGGGGTGTCGACCGGCGCCGTTCCCGACCTCGGCGCGGTGACGGGTGCGGCCAGCACCCGCGACGTACCGTTCGCCGTCCTGAGCGCGGTGTACGTCGAGTCCCCGGCCGCGATGAAGCTGTCCGACACCTCGCGGGTGGTGTAGCGGCCGGCCCTCTCGACCAGCTGCGAGTACGACTCCTTGGCCGGGTTGCGGGTGTAGAACGACCGCGCCCAGAGCCCGGCCACCCGGCCGGCTGCCGCGACGTCGGCCGCACTGACCCGCTGCGTGGCGACCGGTGGCAGCGGCGCGGTGGACGACGCCGTACTCGTCGCGGTCGGGCTCTCGGTCGGCACGGTCGAGGTCTGCCCTTGCGAGCCGTCGGCGGAGGGCGCCGTGCCGGGTGCGGGCGCCGGGGTCAGGAGCCCGATCGGCGGGCGATCGGCCTCGTCGCCGTGCAGCAGCCGCGGCAACGCCGCGCCGAAGCCCAGGACGACGATGACGAGGAACACGATGCCCACCACCGCGCCGCCTGGACTGGCCGGCTCGCTGCGGCGCTCGTTGCGCAGCCAGGCCATCCGCTGCGCCTGGTCCTCGCGCCGCCACTTCCGCTTCGCCCGGCGGCGCTGGCTCCGCGGCAGCTCGTCGAAGTCCTCCGGGTACTCGTAGTCGGCGCGGATCCAGTCCCGCCAGCTGTCCGGTTCACGTGGGCCGTTCGGCATCGGTGATCACCTGCCGACGGGCACGTGCACCGTTGCGCCCTGCTTCGTCACCTTCGAGTACTCGCGGTAGCTGCGCGGCGCAGCCGAGATCGTCCGGTGCCTCGGTCGTCGATGGTCGCGCGCAGCCTTCGGCGGACCGTCCCGCAGGCTGGCGGAGCGGCTGTGGTCCTTCAGCTCGTAGCGCGGCGGGCGGTACTGGCCGGTGGCCGCGCCACGGACCACCTGGCGGCGGCGTGCGGCCTGCACCGCGCCGACCTTGAGCGCCCGGTCGCGGTCGGCCTTGGAACCAGCCGGCGCCGTCGCTGCCGGTAGCTGGCCGGACGAGAGCGCCGTGATCGCCTGGGGCTTGGCCTGGGGCTTGGGCAGGAAGCGGGCGCCGGTCGTGGTGCGCCGGCCGTTGATCCCGGACGGCGCCACCGCCGGACCAGCGTCGTTGATCCGCGGCCCGGTCGGCCCCATCGTCTGGTCCTGGCTGCTGGTGCGGACCATGACGCTGGTACTGCTGCTGGTCCGAGTGGTGAACCCGGGCGCCTGCCGGAAGCGCGACGTCGACGAGGAGGTCTGCGCTGCGGCCACGCCTTCGTCACCTTCCTTCCGGGCCGTTGTTGTCTGGACCGGCCGGGCGGCCTCCGCGGCGCGGTGCCCGAGCATGTGGCCGGCCGCATTGGACAGGATCCGGCGCGTCGTCCGGCCGATCATCAGACTGCCTGTCCCGGGTCTCATCATCGTCGTCAGGCTGTTCAGCACGCGGCGCAGCTGGAAGCCCGCGACCAGCACCACGATCGCCAGACAGCTGACCGGGAGCCAGCCGAGCACACCGGCCAACCCGTACACCGCCGTGACCAGGGACAGCGTGGTCCCGAACACCAGCATCGCCAGGATCGACTGCACCACGAACCCGAGCAACGCCTCGAACCAGTTCATCCCCCACTGGCGTGGCCGGCCCGGGATCACCCACAGGCAGGTGAAGAACACCCCGACGACGAGCAGCAGCAGGGCGCCGACGAACGCCATCAGCGCGGTGAACGCCAGCGCCACCGTGAGAAACGCGAACAGCGTCGCGGCGATCGCTGCCAGCGTCAGCACACCGATCCGGCCGAACGGGCTCTTGCCCTGGGTCCAGCGCACGGTCGCGGCCTCGTCGCTGCCGCCCTCGGCCGCCTTGAGCGGACCGTTGATGTAGTCCATCCGGGCGTCGGAGTTGGTGCCGCGGTCGAGGATCTCCTTGCCGTACCGCTGGCAGGCCTCGATCGAGCCGAACTCCGCGATGCACCACGGCGTCACGGCGAAGCCGCGCCAGGTCGCGTCCGCCGACTTGCGCAGCAACGTGTCCCGCGGCGTGCCGGTGAAGGCCGGCTCCGGCCAGGCGATCGGGGTCTGCACGGTCTTGTCGATCGATGCCGACGACGCCGACATCACCGCCTCGGCACCGAGCTGGCGGGCGCCGTCGACACCCTTGACCCAGGTCGTCGCCGACAGCGCGAAGCTGACGCACATCACACCAGCGGCGCCGACCCAGAGCAGCTGGCCCATCGCGCTACCGGTCGAGCGGCGCTGCATGTAGGCCGCGACCGCGCCGATCGCGAGCGCGGACGGCAGCAGCCAGCCGAGCATCGACGTGCTCGCCGCGCTGATCGTGCTGGAGGTCGCGTCCGAGACCGCCTTGATGTCGGTCAGCGAGAACAGCCACCAGCCGACCGAGATGGCACCACGGATCACCGCGACGATGTACATCATCACCAGCTGCGCGTAGCCGTTGAACACCGACGCCAGCGGGTCCCGCCAGCTGCCGTCGACGTCCAGCGAGTACGTCATCGGACCGTAGTTCTCGAACAGGGTACGGGTGTCCCCGTTGGTGAGGTCGGGGGTGGGGAGGAGGTCACCGAAGCCCGTCGGGTTCGTCGGCTGGGGATCGCCGTCGGCGGCGAACGCCTGCTGGCTGGCCACCACCGCGGTGATGGCCAGCACCGAGAACGCGACGAGCTTGCGGTGACGTCTCATGCCACGTGCTCCTTGTCCCCCACCTGGGCTGCGTCGGGCTCGAGGTCCGCGTCGAGATCCTGGTCGTCATCCTGGTCGTCACGGTCGTCGTACTGGTCGTGCATCACGCCGCTGTCGGGCTCGATCTCCTCCAGCTCGGGCACGAACTCCTCGCGTTCCGGGGTGGTCCGCAGCTGTGCCTCGACCTTCTCGCTGGGGATGTCGATCTGGACCGTCGCCACCTCGTCCCAGCGGTCTCGCATGATGCAGTGGCCGTGCCGGATGTTCTTGCCGTTCGCTGCGGTGTTGATGCCACGTACCAGCGCCTGGTACGGCGCGGTCTGCGGCCGGCCGAGCAGTTCCAGCAGCGAGTCGACCTGTTCCTTGGACCGCAGGCTGAACGCGAACAGCGTGGTGATCTGCTCGACCAGGCCGGGCAGCTTGAGGATGCTGGCCGGGTCCTGGGTGTCCAGCACCAGCGAGGCGCCGAGCGCACGGCCGACCCGGGCGATGTAGTCCAGGAAGCCGGCGCCGTCCGGCGTCTTGGTGAGCAGGTGCACCTCGGGGACGATGACCACCTTGGGCCGGCCGCGGAACTCGCGCCGGCCGGTGGTGCGGACCATCCAGGCCAGGCAGCCGCGCAGGCAGGCCATGCCGACCCGCTCGATCGGCGACCAGGACTCCGGGGCCGACTCCGGCGACGGCAGCGTCAGGCCGGGCATCTGCACGACCCACAGACCGGGGTCGGTGGTCAGCGACGAGATGCCGCTCGGCGGCCCGGCGACGATACTGCCGAGGCCGGTCTCGACCAGGTCGCGCAGCGCGTTGCCGACGGTCCGGGTGGTCTCGGAGTCCGCCGAGCACAGCCGCTGGATGACGCCCCACGAGGACGGCTCCGCGGACCGGATCTCGGCCCGGGTCGCCGCCATCACCGGCGCTTCCGCCGCACCGCGCAGGTGCGGCGGCAGCAGCAGCATCAGCTGCGACGGCACCTGCAGCAGCGCGTCGTCGACCGGCAGCACCCGGAGCAGGTCCGCGGCGCCGGAGAACTTCGAGGTGATCTCGACCACCGCGGTCGGTACGCCGTGGTCGGCCGCGACCGCGGACACGCCGCCCGCGTCACCCTTCAGGTCGAGCAGCGGCACCCAGGCACCGGCGAACGCGGAGTCCAGGCCGGCGATCATCGCGGCCGTGGTCTTGCCACGGCCGGACCGGCCCAGGAACAGCGTCGTGGTCGCGTCACCGAGCGCCGAACCGGCCGCCGCGTCGAACCGGACCAGACCCGGCGTGGAGCCGGTCAGGTACCCGATCGCGGGCCCGCGGGCATCGCCGACCGACGCGCCGCCCCAGAACCAGGACGCGAAGAACGCGGTCGACTCCCGGACATGTCCCAGGTCCGGCACCCGGATCTGGTCACCGGGCAGCGACTCCAGCCACAGGTCGCGCTGCTCGTCCGCACCGGCCGCGACGGTGATCCCCCGGTCGGCGTAGTGCGCGACGACCGCGTCCACGTACGCATCCAGGTCCTCCCGGCTGTCTGCACTGACCAGCAGCCGCGGGTGGTCCTCGACCAGGGTCAGCCCGCTGCGGTTGATGTCGCGCTTGACCTCGCGCATGATCCGCTCGGTCTCGACGATCTCGTCCGCGGTCTCCTCCGCGGAGCCCTTCGCGGCCGACCGGCGCTGCTCCTTCGCCGACTTGCGGGTCTCGTCGACCAGGTGCCGCGCGGTCTTCTTGGTCAGCACCCGGAACCGCACCGACGCCTCGACGGTCACGTCGATCTCGTCGCCGTCGTCGTCGATCGCCCTGATCTCGCTCAGCGTCCGCAGCCACTCGCCGTTCCCCGGTGTCTCCATCTCCTCGGGGAAGTCGGTCATCGCCAGCACGGTGGTGTACGCCGCGACCTGGCCGCGGGTGTCGTAGATCCGGAGGTGGTCTGTGTACGGCATCACCCGGCCGGAGGTCAGCCGGGCAAGTGACGCGCCGGTGATCAGGCCGTGCCGCGGGGCCGACGCCGCGCCGCGGTGCATCTCGCGCGACACCATCCACGCGATCACCTCGGCGGGCGCTGCCTGGGCCCGCCACACCGACGTACCGAGCTGGCGGCCCAGCTTGCGGACCCGGTCGTCGAGGTGCGCGAGCTCCTTGGCGCCGACCCGCCATGATGTCAGACCGAGGGCATCGCTGGCCGCACCGCGGACGTGCGA
>DASRHY010000130.1:0-2880 GCA_035650275.1 Kribbellaceae bacterium
GAGGTCGGTCACGTCGAGGCCCAGTGTGACGTGTGGGTTCGTGGCAATGTTGCGCAGCTTCGCCTTGCCGGGCCGGCTGTAGATCAGGATCGTGTCATCGTCTTGGACGAGGAACCAGACGGGGACGGAGTGCGGCCGGCCTGACGGGCTGATCGTGGTGAGCCACGCCATCAGGTTGGTCTGCAGTCGCCCCTCGACATGGGTGCGGCGGACGTCATCAAGCTCGTTTGCGAGACGCATGTGGCTCTCCTGTCCAATTGAGGTCAACGGACGCCTGCAACGGCGAAGCTCCGGTCCGCATTCCTGCCGGCCGAACGGAGAAGCCGAGACGGACAGGTCCCGCTCAGCCGAGCATGTTGTAAGCGAAGAAGCGCCAGTTCGCGTGCTGCTCGGGGCTCAGGGTGAAGGGAATGAGGGAGGTGAGGACCGTGTCGGAGATCGCGAGGGTTCCCGGGCTCATGGCGCGACGTTCTGCAGTGGTGGTCCGTGGTTGATGACCTCCTTCGTGAGTTGGACGCGGGAGTTGATGCCGAGCTTCTGATACACGTGGCGGAGGTGGCTGCCGACGGTGAAGCTGGAGACGTGGAGGCGGTCGCCGATCTGGCGGGTGCCCGTGAGGTAGGGCCTAGCGCCAGTCGGGGGCCGGGCGACACGGACGCTCGGCCCCCTGCGCGCGACGTGGCTCGGACGCTCACCATCGTCAGAACCGCGCCGCTTCGGACGCTTAGGCCCACATATGGGGTGCATCAGGGAGGAGCCGGATCGCCACCGCCGCACGCTCACTTGCGTCTCGATGATGAAAGTGCGGCTGTGCGGTCACGGGGCGACCACCGCCTCGCGTTATGGGGCGCCGACGGAGCCGCCGCGAGGCGGGGCCAGCCCGGGGAGCAGTGTGGCGACGAGCGCGTCGGCGTGGGAGTCGACCCAGGTCGGGTCGGTGGGCTCGACGCCGGTGAGGAGCCGGGCTTCGGGCGCATTGACGAACGGCATGGAGGCGGCGCCGACGATGAAGTAGTGGACCATCGTGGGATCGACCGGGGCAGCGAGGTCGGCCTCGCGCAGCCGCTGCCACACGGCTTGGATGGTTTCGTAGAGCGGGCGGACGTGACGCTCGACCATCCAGCGAAGGCGGTCGCTGTCCTCGGTCGCTTCGTGGACCATGATCTGGTTGAGCTCGGGATGGGCGGCCGCGAAGCGCACGAACCGCCGGATGCCTTCCGCGAAGGCCGCGCCGAGCTCGACGGGATCGTCCGTGCCGTCGGGCACGGGCAAGCTACCCAACGCGGCGCCGAGCCGGGCGAAGACGTGATCGACCGCCGCGGCCCACAGCGCCTCCTTGGAGGCGAAGTGGTAGTTGATCTGCGGCTGGTGGGCATCAGCGCGCTGCGCGATGGATCGAGTGGACGCGCCGTCGAACCCTTTGGCACCGAACTCCACGAGAGCGGACTCGAGCAGCTGCTGGCGGAGGTCGTTCCGGGTGCGGCGCGGTCGGCCCATGGCCAGGATGTTATCATTCGATAATATGACCTTGACCCTTCTGCCGCTCGCCGCCGAGCCGTTCACGCCGCCGACCGACCGGGACATGCTCCCGTCCGAGCGACGCGAGTTCGTCCGCACCCACCGCACCTGCGTCTTCGGCACGGCGCGGCGGGCCGATGGACCGGCGATGTCGATCGTGTACTACGTGCCGACCGACACCGACGAGCTACTGGTCTCGACCATGCGCGACCGCGGCAAGGCCCGCTCGGTCACTCGCCACCCCAAGGTCAGCCTGTGCGTGCTCGACGAGCGCTGGCCGTTCAGTTACCTGCAGGTGTACTGCGACGCCGCCGTCGTCGACGACCCGGAGCTCGTGGTCGACGTGATGATGGCGGTCGGCGGGCGCATGTCAGGAGAGCCGCTGGGAGACGACGCCCGCCCCTTCGTCGCCGCCATGGCCGAACAGGAAGGCCGCGTAGTGCTCCAGTGCCGGCCCTACGACACCTTCGCCCAACCGCCCAGGCACCTCCACAGCAACGACCAGGCGGAGCCCATCACCCACTGGGTGTCGGCCCTGATGCCCTGGGACGCCCCCGATCCCACCTGACAAGCGGCAGCAACGTCAGAGGCGGGAGTCGGGTGGCATCCGACCTCGTGGATACACGTTGGGTCCACCGACGACTCATCCTGGCGGGCGCCAATCGGTCGGGGTGCCGACGACGATGTCGCCCTCGGACAGCCGTGACCACTGGGCACAAACGGGCCACGGACACGGTCAGGCCCATGAGGCCGCTTCACCCGGTCGGGGCGATGCAGATCTGGGGGCCTGGCGCTTGGATGATCCCATTCCTGCGGGCAGGTGAGATGCAGCACCGATCACGCTCGCCTCGTTGTGGCGACCAGTGACGGAGTCATCCCGGCTCAGGAGGGCATCTGATGACATCCGCGAACGTTGAGCCTCACGCCCCTGACGGCGAGGGACGGCCGGCAGCGAGCCAAGAGGAGTCGGTGATCCTCGGGCCGATCGCCCGGTACGAGCAGAGCGTCATGGCACGCGTCCGGGACTTCGAGGACCCCCGCCAGGAATGGCGACGGCTGTTCTCCGAGGTCCTCGGCACGTTCCTGCTCGTGCTGGTCGCCGCCGGGGGCGGCATGATGAGCCAGGCCTTCCCGGACACGATCAGCCGCGCCGCAGCCGTCGTGGCCCCCGGCCTGATGGTCCTCGGGATCATCCTGTTCATGGGCAAGATCTCGGGCGCCCACCTCAACCCTGCCGTGAGCATCGCCTTCGCCGTGCGCCGCGACTTTCCCTGGCTGCGTGTCCCTGGCTACATCGTGGCGCAGCTCGCCGGGGCCACCCTCGCCGCCCTCGTCCTGCAGCCGATCATCGACGTGTCCGCC
>DASRHY010000131.1:0-9673 GCA_035650275.1 Kribbellaceae bacterium
AACGGTCACGTTCTCCAAGTGCGGGAGGAGAAGATCGAGACAGCACCGGACTCAGCTACCAGAGTCCACATAGGACATCCAGCCGACACGCGGGTCATCCACAAGATCGTCGCCAGAACCCATGATCGTGGCAGGCGACACCGCGGCCTAACTTGTTCCGCAGAGGAACGACGGCCCCTTTCCGGAACGGGCCGCATGGCACACGCTCGTCTTCTGCGTCGGCCTTCCGGACGGGCTGCGGCGTCTAGCAACGGCCGCCGCCTCTGCGTTGCCGTTACCGCCGCCGTCCTTACCGCGTGGTAGCGCTGCCGCAACGGCTGGACTGCACGGTGACTACTGACACCGGCGGCCACTTGCCGGAAGCCGAACGCATCGAGGAGTCAAGCCATGTCGAGCACACCAACAATGTCCGATCATCGAGTCCAGACCTGGACCGTCGAGGCAATACGTTCACTAGGTGCCACGACGGACGTCGAGACCGCCGCTGCGATCCTGGGCATCGGACGTACCAAGGCATACGAGCTAGCGAAGGCGAACCAGTTTCCTGTACGGCTCTTACGAATCGGACGCCGCTACGTGGTACCCATCCCAGCTCTGCTGGACCTACTGGGAGCCAACTGACCCACGCCATCGAGTTCACGCGACGCCGGCTCGACCGGCGACACCGAGTCGTTCCATGCCATCGCGAACGGTCGGGACTCGCTGCGACATGCGGCGTGCACCATGATCAGCTACCTCCAGACCTCGGTGGTCGGCCCGCCGGTGGTGGTCCGGTTGCGGTGCGCCGGTTCGTCTGCGACGTGGCGGCATGCGCGCGGCGGACCCTCGCCGAGCAGGTGCCGGGCCTGACCACACCACACGCCCTGTACAGCCCGCCGCTACACCGCGCGGTAACAGCTCTGCCATCGGCAGCCGCCTACCTCCAGTTCTCGCCGGGCTGGACGGGGTTGCCAACTGCGCCGCTCGCCGTCGCGTTCGTGTAGAGCCCGAGCGGCCCGCAGCTCGGCGAGCAAGCGATGCCGGGGCAAGGCTGGCGATAGCGTTGCGGCGTCGGCAAGGGTTCCGGTCGAGGTCTATGGTGACAACGCGGTCGGCGGGTTGGTCAGCGCCGCCTCAACGTCGATGTGATCGGCACAGAGGGTCGCTCGTGCTCTGCCGTTCAGGGCAATGTGGCAAGCAGGCGCCTGACACCGGCGGGCATCCGGTCATCTGTTCCTGAGCGGTGCAGGATGTCCGAGAGGTTCCTGAACCAGGTTCGTCTCAGCTCGGTTACAGCGATGCCACGAAGGGAGGCGACTCGTGATTCGAGGTAGTCGATGTCACCGGGGAGCTTTGCCCGAGTCGACCGGCGGCTGCTAGGAAAGTCGGTCTCAGGGAGCATCCGGTCGAGTGGGATTTGTGTGAGGCGCTCGTCGTTCATCGCTGCGTTGACGGAGAAGAAGCAGCCGAGTTCCGTGGCACGTTCGATCTCGGCGGTAGTCCCGTTGAACCAATGAAGGATGGCGCCGGGGTGAGGTCGGCGCTCCAACGCGGCGACGAGCCCGGCCGTGCGTCCCGTACTGTGCAGCGATATTAGGACGGGCTGCTGGTTGCAGCCGTCGAGGATCGCGGTCAGCGCGGCTAGCTGCGGGGCGAGGGCTGAGGAGCGGTCCAGGCCAATTTCCCCGATGATCGCGTGTCGGGTGGCGGCCGCGCGTACTTCGTGGGTAGTGATGCTGTCCAGTGAGCCAATGACGCCGGGGTGCGCTCCATAGCCCCACACGATCGTGCTGTCGTGGCGGCGGTCCGTGGCAGCGGCTTCGGCTGGTGTCCGCGTCATTGCGAAGATGACCGCGCCGCCCAGCGCAGAGATCTGCGCGGTTGTCACGTCGGGTGCGATGTGGGCGTGGCAGTCGAGTCGAGGGAGGTCATGGGTCCGGGACAAGTCGAAGCTCCTCAAGCCCTCGTTTGCAGATCTCGATGACTGCGTCGAAGTCCGTGTTCGGCGGCCACATCCCGGACCCGAGGATTCGGCATTCGTCGAGACCAGCGTGTACGGCGTACCGCCAGGCTGCGATGTCGTGGCGTCGGTAGTGCAGGAAGCGTTGCCTCGAATCTGACGGCAGGACGTCGACGAGGTACTGGGTCTGATCTGGTAAGCCGCTGGCGAGGAACGCGCCGCGGCGGACCAGACACGCGATGCACCACCCGCAGTTGAGGTTGGCGTTTCCGCCCTTGGGGCGTCCGGCGTTCGGCTTGGCGCACGACAGGGTCTGTGCGGCGAGCACGACGTCGTCGGCGTTGTCGGGTTGGATCGCGGCGGCGACCAGTTCACCTTTCGTCAGGCTACCGAACGGGTTGGACACCTCAACGTGTGCGAGGCCGAGCGCGGCGAGCAGCCGCGTAACTTGGTGGAAGGTCCAGGGATGGGTTGATCGTGTGGTGAGTGGGCCGCCGCGCGAGGGTTCCAGCGGCGGGTTGATGCTTGTGTACCCGTTCTCGGGCATGATCAGGCGGTGGGCGCCGCGCGCGTCGGCGACGGCGACGCCGAGGGCCATAAACAACAGGGAGCGGGTTCGTGGCGTCGGTTCTTTCACTGTGATGGCGGGGCGTAGCGCCCACCGCAGATAGTCCGCGCCGGACTTCCGGACGGCCGGTTCGATCAGGTTCTGCGCGTGCCGGACAGCCTTGGATTGGTCACGGTGGCCGACGTGGACGACGTGGTCGTCGTGGCGCATCTGCAGCAGCGCGCCGCAGAACGAGTCTAGGCCGCCGGAGAGCAACTGTACGGCGTCGGCGGCGGGCACGATGGTGGTCTCGCGACGGTCGTGGGGCGGTTCTGCCGCGGCGATGTGGATGCTCCATCGGTCACCGGTCAGCCAGTGCAGCAGGTCGGCGGCAATGTCGAGCGCCGGCTGGGTCCACAGATCGGGCTTCTCGACGTGGACGACGATGCTGAGGTCGCGGCGTAGGAGCAGGTCGGATCGGCGGCTGGTGCGATCGGCGAGGTAGGCGCCCGCGACGACGCGCAGCAGGTCCCGCGCGGCGATGCCGACCTCGCCGATCTCAGCGAGGTCCCAGCCGATGTCGGCTTGCATGGTGGCGGAGGAGCCCGGGGTGGTCGGCCACTCGACGACGGTCGCGGCTTTGGGATGGGTGCCGGCCGCGCCCTCGGGCACAAGCTCGATCGTGTTCACGTCTTGCCGGCTCTCAGTCCAAGGACCCGGAAAGTCTTCGCGGCCAGTTTGGCCGCGTGGTCGACGAGCCCCTGTACCGTCACCTTGGCCCGCTGGGCCACTCGCCCGGCGGCCACGTGGGCGTGCAGGTACTTGCGCGCCTGCTCTTCGATCTGCATCGCACGCTCGGGCGTCGTGACGTTCTCCCGGCGTTGGGAGGTCAGCTCAACGAGCACCTGCTCGTACGCGAGATTCTCAATGAGCAGGGCGACCCGTGCGGCGATGTCCAGCCCCTGCGGCGCCCTCATCAGCTCGGCCATCGTGCGCAGGGTCGCGGCCTTGAGGGCAACCTCGTCGGGGTGGCTGGGCGCGCCGAGGATGCGATCGGCGATGTACGCGCACTGCGCCCGAATGCTCGGCAGGGACCGGATCTCGTCGAGATCGAGGCCGAGTTCACGCAGCGCCGCGGCGTCCCCGGTGCGCACCGCGTAGGCACCGGCAACCGCTGCCGCCCCGCGCGCTGCCTGGCGGCTGATACTGCGCCCGCCACCGCCAGCCCCGGTGCTGGACGCCGACGAGCGGGAACCGCCGGCGGCCGGACGAGACGGGAGCAATGACCCGGCGGAGCCTGGCGAGCCGCCGCTTGCGCCGCTGCTCAGCGCCTTCAGCACGGCGCTGATGAACTTGTCGACCTGCAGGGGCGTGGGTGGCGGCGTCGAAGGATCGGTCATGTCCGCGTACGTGGTGTGCACCGCGCCCCACGAACTCGACCCGCTACCGCCGTAGGCGCCGGAGGTACCCATGGCCTACCCCTGCCCGGCCAGTTCCTCGCGCGCTGCTCGGACAACGGCGTCGTCGAGACCGTCCGCGGCCACGATGCCGCCCAGCACGGCCGGCATGCCCGACAGATAGACGACGTGGTGCGCCCTAAGGCTTCGGATCACCGCCGGTGCCGCCAGAGCGGCAGAGACCGGTTCGGCGAGACGCGGCACCTCCGCGACGATCCGCTGCAGGGACGCGATGATATGGTCCGGCTCCTCAGTGCGGACCAGCTGGTCACACAGTCCTTGCATCACCACGTCCTGGTCCTGCGCCTGCAGTTCGCCAAACCGGCTGACGGCGTCGTTGCGGGTCGCGTCGGACGGGTGCGCAAGCAGCTCGATGAGTTCCAGCTGCTGCGCGCTGACAGCCCCACCGAATCGCACGTCGCTCTTGAGCGTCGCCGCGATGCTCAGGTAACGGTCGATGGCGTCGGTCTCGCCCTTCAGATACGGCGGCTCGGCGGCCCAGCCGCGCGTTTCGTCGGTGACGCCGACGGGCGCTGGCCCGTCACCGCTCTGCGCCCACTGTTCCCATGTCTCGATGAACGCCTGCCGCTCGGCGGTGGCCTGGCCGACCAGGGCCTGGAACGCCTCGGAGTGCCGCAGCTCCAGCAGGTAGAGCTTGGCCAGGACCTCCAGACGCAGCGGGGCACCGGCCGCGGTCGCCAACTGTTCGCGCACCGCGAGCGCGTTTAGGAACCGCTTGATCGCGCGTGGGCTTCGCCACACGTCGGCGGCCAACCCGCGCGCGATGCTCCGCGCCAGCGCCAATGTCTCGATGCTCGGTACGGTCGCGATCGGGCTGGGGACGACATACGGGGCTCTGCCCTCGATCCGGCGTGCGTGCGCGGACGCCACGAGTTCCTTGTAGTGCCCGCCGGTCATCGGGCCGGAGTCACACAACAGCAGCGCTATGTACGCCTCGGCCTGCTCGATGGACAGCACCGGCAGTGTGACGGGCAGCTGCACGATCTTCTCGGTGTACAGCTTCGCGAAACCGCCGCGCGCGGCGCCCTTGAGCTCCACATCGACCGCGTCGCGGATGAGGTCTTGATCGGCGGCGATGACGAACGCCATCTTCTCGACGGACAGGAACAGCTTGATCGCTTCGAGGGTGGCCATGATCGTGCGCGGGACGCACCGGTCGAGGTCGTCGACGAGGACTACGACGCGGAGCTGACCCATCGCCTCCATGAGCGCACGGAACTGATCACGGAATCCCGCCATGCCCTGCTGGACCTGGTCGCCGTCCGCCTCGTTCTCGCGCGGCTTCGGCGTGAGCGCCTCGACCAAGCCGGGCAGGTCGGGCGACAGCGTGACCGCGCTGGTGATGAGCACCTTCGCGATGCGCCCCCACGCAATCCTCTTCCTCAGGTCGTCCAGCTTCGCTCGGACAACCTCCAGCTTGCTCGGATCCAGATCGTCCTTGGGTTCCCTGGTCTGCAGCGCGTCGAGCACCTGTGCGATCAGCGCACCGCGCATGTCCTCGGCGCTCTCGAACTCCCACGGGTCGATACGCACGACGAGCACGTGCCCGAGCGGCTCAAGTCTCTTCGCGATGAGATTCAGGGCGGTCGACTTGCCACCGCCCCACGCGCTGTGCACACCGACCGTGACCGGGTCCAGGCCACCGGAACTGACGACGCGCGCGACCACGTCCGCGATACCGTCGAAGCCGAGAAGATCATCCTTGGCGGGGTTGTCGTCGAACAGCCGTGCAGTCAATGCACCTGTGTCCACCACGACGACTCTCCGCCTTCACCCGCACTGGTCCCGCCGCGGAGCGTACACCTAGGCGTCGGCTCGTACGCGCAGGCGCGCCGATGGCGGCGTTGCCGGCTGGTACCCATCCCACGGCCGGGCATCGCAGGTGAGCCGAACGCGCACTTCGCCGAACCGGCCCGGAACCAGGAACGGTCTGTGACACCGACGTCTGCTACGAATTGCCTCCGCCCGAGCCTGGCATCCGTCCGGCGGATGGCGCATACCTTCTCCGAAGCAACCACGCCGCTGCAGGCCGCCACGGGTACCCGTCGCCCGCCGCAGCAGCGACCCGTTCTGTCTGATCGTGTGCCTGAGGGTGTCGCTGCGTGACGCGATATGACGGCTCATTCTGCTAACAAGCTGCTAACAAATGATCTAGGGCCGGTTCTCGATCTTCCGAGAACCGGCCCTAGACCTGCACCTGCGTGGTAGCGGGGACAGGATTTGAACCTGTGACCTCTGGGTTATGAGCACAGAGTGATCCAAGCCATTCATCAGTCAGACCGTCTGGTCGTCCAGATCGGCGTCCGCCGCGTGGCGTCGCACCGAGTCGATCCCGTTGAGCGCGCTGGCCTTTGACTCGTACGCCTCGCCCACCGCGATGATCTCCCCGTTACCGGCCTTGAGCCGGAACCGATACTTGTCCTGCTTGTCTTTGTACAGCTCGAACCTGCCCGCCATAACTGCTCCTTCGTGGTGTGGCCGTCAGGGCGACCACGGTAGCGAGCCGGGATGACGGGTTCAAACCGACGCGTGCACCACGGCGCCGACCTCCCCGCCGGCGTCCACCATGAGCTGCCATCGCGCCTCGTTCCGCTCGACAGGCGCTCGACGAGGTCGGGCCTGTAGCGAGAGCCAGCGGTGCCCACCGTCGACCTCAGGTTCCGCGAACGGCACGTGTTCGAATCCGTTGTGGGGCTCGGACGCGAGCCAGCGGCGACCCACGCGTGCCTTGGCGTCGATTGGACCGGTAGTTCCGTTCCGCGACGTGCCGCGAAACGCGGAACAGCCCAACGACGGGCAATGTTGCGCCGTGCTCCTCGTTCCGGTTCGGTCGGAACACGTTGCCGTTTCGGAATAATGCGGGAACAGATGATCCGTGTGCGGGGTTCCGCAGGACGGGGCGGCGCTTCACGCGGCCCGGGATGCACGCATCGGGCGTGGCCAAGAATGACCGAGCCGCACGCCAGGGTGCGCTGGTCCGGCGGCCGCCGGGAGATCCAGCGCGAGCACCGCGTTGCCCTTGCCCGGCGCCAGCGTCCTTGATCTCCCGGCGGTCTCCTGTTCTTGTCGCGGTGTTACGCCGCTATCGGTGAAGGCGTGCGGCGGTGGGCCGAGGGCGCTGGCGGGTTGTCGTCATAGTCGGCCGGGAGGGTGATGTCCAGGCGCATCGCCTGGTGCCGCAGCGCCCCGTTTCGGGCGGCCGTGCGGATGTTGCGGAGCTGCCTGGCGCTGAGCTGGTACTGGCTGCGGGCGCGTTGATCGTCGTTGATCGGGCCGTGGACCAGATCCCCATCGGCGCACATCTGGGTCCAGGTGTTTGCCCACTGCAGGAGTGTGGCTGCGGTCGCCGGGACCTTGACGGGCGTGGTCCGGTGGGCGGCACGTCGGTGCCCGGCCATCGACGTTGACGGTCGAGACAGCGGTGTCGGTTCAGGCGAGGTGGGCGTGGCACGTCCCGGACCGCCGGCACGCCTAGGCTCAACCGGGGCTGTGGGTGACTCGGCGGTGGCCATGCGTTCGGGCGGCGGCCTGGTATCCGGGGCGGCGGTTCCTGCCAGCAGGTAGTTTGGTCCCGAGCGCGGCACGTGGCTGGTGTCGTCGGAGACCACCGAGCCGGAGACACGCCGTCGCGGCAACGTGATCGGCGCGCCCCGCGCCGGCTCGCCGTGCACAGTGTGTGCGTTTAGTACGGAAGCACCGCTGTCGGTTCGAACCAGCGGGCCAGCATGCCCGAGCGCGATCTTGACCATGACCAGGAAGCCGAACGCGGGCAAGGCGGCGGCTATCCATCCGATGATCGACCTTTCCGCCTCGACGACCTGCGCCCCGAGAGACAGGGCGACCGAGCAGGTGAGCACCACGGCGGGGAATCGCACCGACTTGTGGTGCCGCTTGCGGCGGCGCATCTCCAGGCCGGACGCGATCGACATCAGTTCCAGGACGATGGCGTCTGCCCACGCTAGCCAGCCGCCTTGGCCGTGGCTGGCGGCGACGTTGTGCACATGAGTGAAGCTGGCCGCGCCAGCGGCGCCGCCGATGGCAAGCATGATGGCGATCTGCAGCGCGCCCTCGGTCCGCGCAGAGCGAGTCATCGCCGACCGCGCGGCCGCGGGTGCAGGCTCGCCTCGCTGCACCTGGCCGTCCGGATGCGATCCAGGCTCGGACGGGCTGTTGGTGGCTGAGACTGTGACTCCCGTTGGCGGTTTCGGGGTGGCCGCCCGCTCGTCGAGGCTGGTGTCATGCCGCATGGCGACCACGACGATCGGCTCGCAGGGTGATGGACCGCCGCGCTCGCCGGGTGACCGACCGACTGCCGCCCGCCGATCGAGGTGAGCTGATGCCAAGGAGTGCGGCCTCCATGAGTTGGGCGGCGCGACGCTCGCTTTCCGGCAGGACGTGCGTGTACACCTCGCGGGTAGTCCGCCCGTTGGCGTGGCCGAGGCGGCGCTGCATCACGTGTTCCGGCACGCCGGCGTCGGCACCTGTGGTGGCCGAGGTGTGCCGGGCGTCGTGCAGCGCGATCACCGGCACTCCGGCCCGCGCGCAGCACTTCTCCCATTGGTCGGTGAAGTAACGCGGGTAGTAGGGCTTGCCGTCCTCACGGCAGAACACGTAGCCCTGGTCGTCGTAGACGCTGCCGGCCGCGGCTTTCTCCGCGTCCTGGCGTGACTGGTGCGCGCGCAGCGCCGCGACAAGCACCGGCCCAAGCGCGATCGCCCGCTTGCTCTTGCCCTTGGGAGCCTTCTCCACCACCCCGGTCCGGGTGGTGGTGCGCTGCCAGTGCACCATCAGCACGCCCCGGTCCAGGTCGACCCTGGTCCATTTCAGCCCGGCCAGCTCACCGCGGCGAATTCCGGCCACAATGGACACCACCCAAGCGGCGTATAGCCGGTGAGCTGCGTGGTAACGCAGGAACGCCGCCGACTGCACCTGGGTCCACACCCCCTTGCGGCCGGGCGTTTCCCGCTCGGCGGTGCGCGGTTGCCGGACCCCGTCGACGGTGATGCCAAGATCCTTGAGCGCCTTCATCAGCACCCGGTGCACCGTACGGACGGTATCCCTAGCTAGAGGTCCACCGCGTCGGCTGCCACGCTTGAGCAGCGTGGTGTACAGGTCGTGGATGGCCCGCTTGTCCAGGCTGTACGCCTGCCGGGCGCCCAGGTGCGGACGGATGTAGCCGATGATGTCGCGGTAGTTGCTGATCGTTGTCGGCTCCAGGTCGAGCTCGCGCTCGGCCAGCCAGTTGTCCAGCTCAGTGGCCAGGCTGCCGTCCGCGCACAGCTCGGCACCGCCGTAGGCCGCGCGAGCATCACGTTCGGCGTCCAACGCCGCATCCTGCGACCGGAAGCCCTTGCGTTTGAGCTGCCGGCGCCGGCCGTCGCCGGCCTGGGGCAGATCGATGATGAACATCCAGCGGGTCCCGCCACGGGCCAGCCGATAGCTGTAGATAGCCATTGGTCTATCTCCTCGGGTAACGAGAACGAGGGACAGACCGACGGTGACGGATCACTGTTGCCGCTGGCGTTACCAGCGACCAGACACGATCTTGAATCGTGCCTGGTCAGGCGGGGTGGAGCCGAGGGGACTCGAACCCCTGACCCCCACACTGCCAGTGTGGTGCGCTACCAGCTGCGCCACGGCCCCTTGTCGCGTCCGGTAGAACCGGTCACCGCGCCCGGTCGCCCGGGCACCCGCGCAATAGTACACACC
>DASRHY010000132.1:0-3608 GCA_035650275.1 Kribbellaceae bacterium
TTCAAGACGACCGAGATGATGCTGGCGATCATTGCGATCGCAGGCATCTTGATCGCCACCTACGTCGCCGACGCCGACCTCGGTGCCAACGAGGGCTGGCGGTACGCCACCTGGGTCGCCGTTGCCTACATCCTGAGCCGGGGCCTGGCGAAGGCCGGCACCCGAGAGCCCTACCGCGACCACCTCGATTAGAGCGGACCGGAGGACACGCGCGCTGGACGAACGCAGGTCGATCAGTTCGGCGCGAAGCTTCGGCCCAGCCGACCCGGATCGGCTGGGCCGCGGCCCACGCGGACAAGCTGACGATGCAAGCTGATGATCCGATCAGCCGATGCCGGTCCCGAGGACATCGGTTCACGGCTCCGAGATGCGGCGCCCTCGGCAGGATTCGAAGCTGCGCACACGGCTCCGGAGGCTTGTGGCCGGCCGGGACGTTCGACCAGGTCACAAGCCGTGCCAAAACCACCGAGACGGCGCTCCCCGTCGTCCCCCCGGCACGCAGTGAACTCCAGCTCTCCGGTCGCCTCCCGCGTCGAGGACAGGCCCTTAGACAGGACTTGAGCCGACCTCGTGATCGAGCGCCCGTGCCCGACTGGCGGTGCACGGAGCGTCATGCCGCTTCGGCCTCGGCGAAGAGCTGGGCTTGCTCGAGGACGAGCTCGATGGCTCGCTCCTCCTTGTCGGGCGTGTAGTCGTAGCGGGCGAAGAGGCGCTTGACCTTGGCCCGGAGGCCGGCAGGGACGGACTCCTTCAGATTCCAGTCGATCCTCGCCGACTCTCGCACGGCTCTTATGAGCGCCTGCGCGATGGCCTTGACGGTGTCGTCGCCCAACTCGAGGATGGCGGAACCGTTCTGACATACGGCGTCGTAGAAGGCGAGCTCGTCGTAGAGCCAGCTTGCCGGCGACGCTGTTGACGTCCGCGGCTTGGTTGCATGACATTGGCTATGCCTCGGTGCCTGTGGACACCGGGTTCCACCCGATCGACGGCGCGCATAGCGTTCCGCAGACAGCATGCGAATCGGTACGCGCATTCCGAACATGGAGGGTTTCGATGGGCGAGCGATTGATCGAGCTGGAGGTCGTTGTTGAGTCGAGTGACGACGCACAGGAGCTGGGTGCGGCCCTCGGTGTCGGGGAGCCTGCGACGGTACACATTGCGAAGACGTCCGGGTTCGATGGGGATGTCGCACAATGGATTCTCCTGGCCAACTCGACCATCGCGGCCCTGTCTAGTCTGGTCGCCCCGCTGGTCGTGCTCGTCGACCGAAGACGAGTACGGTCGGTGACAGTCGACGGCGTGCACATCGAGAATCCGACGCCTCAAGACGTTGAGACGTTGCTGCGGCGTGCTGGAGTGCGCGGTGGTTGAACCGGAGGATCCGGCTGAGGAACGACTCGCTCGTCGTGCGGTTGCTGCTCGACTTGCTCGCGGCTCGTTCATCCAGTCGTTCCCCGATGACCCCGATGGCGTCATGCACACAATGACCCAGGAGGCTCAGCTGCTGCTCGGCCGCCGCGCACTCCTGCTCCGAGTGGACGACGGGTTCCCTGAGCTGTTCACTGTCACCGGGCTCCCGGTGACTCCCGTTGCCGTGAGCAGCCGCTATCTCGATGTCGCGTTCGCGATTCGCGAGCTGCTCATCAATGAAGCGCTCTCCGGAGTGCGCGAAGGGTTCTTTGAGACGCTCGCCCTCAGAGTCACATCTGAGGTGCTGATGCGGCAGGGCAGCTACGACTGGGGCACGTATACGTTCCTGCGAGGCTTGGTGGGTCAGAGCCTATTCGTGGATCTTGGCGAGAGCATCACGCGACTCGATTCCGCCCCGAAGGACGAGGGCACCCTCACTTCATTGTTCTTTGGCATGCTGCACGAGCTCGGACTCGGCGTCTGACGAGTTCACCGATCAGTTTGGTCCACTCGGGTACCTATCTGACGAAGCCATCATCGACTGGGTTCGTCTTGTCGTCGATGAATGGCGGGCGGCGTCCGGACTCGATCTTCCAGCGGTCCCAGCGGCCGCCTTTTCGGATGATCGACATCCGCTCAACGCTGCGCTCCTGCGTTCGGAGATCCGTGCCGATCTCTTCGCTATCACTGCATTGGTGCGAGCGAGTCACCGGGCGATGGCAGCACCTGGGCGTCCGTTCGACCTCAATGAGTTCTTCGCTGAGCCGACGCTGGCCGTCGCACCTCTGTGGTTTCTCACCATATGTCGGGACCTTGCAGCTCATCTATCTCGAGGCGGCTCCAACACAGCGGAGGGCCTCCGCATGCTGTTTCGGCCAGTGCCCCTCAACGTGCGCCTGTTCTACCTTCATGAGTACGTCTCGGTGTGGTCGACGTCCTGGGGCGGCTGGGACCTCGATTGGGAGGCGACTCGTGGCCGATTCGACGACGCATCTGCCGTGCTTTCGGATCCACTCCGCGAACTCGACCGTGGCCTCAATGGCGCCATACGTTTCGTTCTTATGGCCGACGAACGGCCGCCGGCTGGCGACCTGCTCGAACAAGTCGTCCCCCAGGCCGACGGGGACGAATGGACGCGACACGAGATCGCCCAACATTGCCGTTTGGCCAACGCGGTGAACGCTCCACGGGACTCGTTTCCCCTGCAGGTCCTCGATCGTCTCGCCGGAAACGACTGACTGATGGGCGGCGCTGACGAACGACGGTCGTACGAAGCGGTGGGTAGTCGTCCCGAACCGTCGCCCCACCCTCAGATCCCAAGCGCATCGAAAGGGCTGCGGCCCGCCCACCGGTGATCCGGGCCCGAGCTCACCGCTAACGCCCTGCGGGACTGGTACTTTCCTCGACGTCCCCTAACGTCCAGGTACGCACTCGTTGCGAGGTCGTCGGGACCGGCGCATTGTCAAGCCGGTTCTCCTGGTCGAGCGCCGCCCCCCGAAGGCGCACTCAGTGGGTGTCGCGCATCGGTTGCCATGCGGTGGGTACTGTGCCATAGCGGCTAGCGCGGGACGGATGTGGGACGAGCCGGAGTCAGCGTCACGAACCAGGGCACTGACCAGGAGAGACATCGCTACCGACGCGCGCCCTCCTAAGCGTTAGGCCGCAGGTTCGAGTCCTGCCGGGGGCACGCAAGCCCCTGGTCAACGGCCATACGGCGCCGTCGCCGCTTCCGACTCAATGGCACTCTGCGTGAGCTAGACGGCCTCCTGGACTCGTTCGTCCGCCGTCGATTCCACCAGACCCGCCGTCGTGCGACCGCCGTCGCCCGGGAGCAGGTTCACTGCTGCAACTCGACCGGTGTCGGACCGGGCGAAGGCGCAGTAGCGGGCCGGTACCGCTGCGAGCGACAAGCGCCAAGGGTTGCCGGGCAGGAGGGTGATCGGGTCGGGTGCAGGACCGTCGTCGTCCTCGGTCGTCGCTGTCGAACGCGACGCCGCATCACGGCGGCCACCGCGTCGGTCGTCGTCATCGTGTCGACGTGCGGGTGTGCAACCGCGACTTCGAGGCTGTCGACGAGGCTGCTGGCACCACCCGACTCGAAGCGTGCGGCGCCAGCATCTGCGCCATGTCGACGGTGTCGAAGTCGGTGACGCCGTGCCGAGCCTTCCACCGCGTGACGGCGTCGTCGATCAGCGTCT
>DASRHY010000133.1:0-38771 GCA_035650275.1 Kribbellaceae bacterium
ATTCGCAATCATCGTCCTGATCATCGGGGTGGTCCTGATCGTGGCCGGCGGCGTGACCTGGTACATGGTGCGGGACCAGCTCGTGGCCGAGAAGATCACCGTCGCCGACGACGCCGACTTCCTCGCCGGAGACGACGTCGACGGCCCGTTCTCGGCCTACGCACAAGCCGACGTCATCAACGAACACGCGCTCGAGGCAACCAACGGCAAGACCTACGCCGAACTGGACCGCGAAGATCCGGCTCGGCAGACCGCGATGTCGGCGTCGTTCCTGCGCGCCTCCCTCTACACCTCGGTCGTCGCGTTCGGGGTCGCGGCGATGGCGGTCGGCCTCGGCATCGCGCTGATCCTGATCGCGCTGGCGCTGATGACAGTCGCGAAGGCCTCGGTCCGCGAGGCACCACCGCCAGGCTGAAGCTCGCACCGGCCTGCAGATGCGATCAAGCCGCCGCCAGGGAGCTGCTCCCTGGCGGACGGCATTGTGTTGAGGATTCTGCGGAGATTATGCGATATAGCCCAACCTGCGAACGGAAAGCGCAGTCGAATGACAACGGACCCAGCGGCGAAGGCACCTTACGTTTCGACTGGCCACCTCCCGCCCGCCGACCATGTACGTCTTCTTGTGAACGAGGCGCATGAGCGCTTCCGAGTCAACCCCGATGGGGAACTGTCACGGGTTTATCCGTCGCTCGCGGCTGTCGATCCCGATAGGTTCGGCGTCTGCGTCGCGAATACCCGAGGTCAGACGGCTACGGCGGGCGATGCGGATCTCGAGTTCTCGATCATGAGCGTGGCGAAACCATTCGTATTCGCGCTAATGTGCACGATCCACGGCCCTGACGCAGTTGCGCAGTTTGTCGGTCTCAACGCGACGGGTAGGAAGTTCAACTCCGTCGCCGCGATCGAAGACCGGCCCGATGGTAGGACCAACCCCATGGTGAATCCGGGGGCAATCGCGACCACGAGCATGGCCCCCGGAGTTGACCTGGACGAGAAGTGGCGGTTCATACAGGAGGGTTTGTCACGCTTTGCGGGACGAGTGCTATCGCTCGATGAGGAGATCTTCGCGTCTGCCTCGGCGACCAACTCAGTCAATCGCGCCATTGGTGACCTGTTGCGCGGCTACGGCAGACTGGCAACCGACTCGGAAGAAACGGTCGACCTGTACACCAGGCAAAGCTGCCTGAGGGTCACCGCTCGCGACCTCGCCGTGATGGCCGCGACGCTCGCTGCCGGCGGCGTGAATCCGTTGACAGGTGAGACGGTCGTGGATCAGGTGAGCTGCCGATGCGCTCTCGTCGTGATGGCGACGTCCGGGCTGTACGAAACCTCCGGCGAGTGGCTGTACACCATCGGGTTGCCGGGCAAGAGTGGCATCGGGGGCGGAATCGTCATGGTGTCACCTGGCAAGGGTGGGCTAGGGACCTTTGCGCCGCGGCTCGACGCGGCCGGCAACAGCGTGAAAGGTCAGCTTGCCGCAGCCTTTCTCTCCCGTCAGCTCGGCCTTGACCTGTTCGTTTCGACCCCTGAGTGAGAGTCATAAATTCCCCACACACGCGCTGAAATCAAGCTCCCTGCCTCTTCGACCGCGCCGGACGGTCCCGGTTACTAGGAGCGACCAACACAGGAGGGTGGCGTTGACGGCGAGCCCGGAGGCGGCGCACGCTCAGGAGTGGAGCAGAGGGGGCACGACCATGTTCCACTCGATGGCCTTCGTCCGATCCTCGATGCGTTCGACCTGACGCTGGTGACGGTCTGGTTCGACGGCCAAGGAGCATCATGGGTAAGACTGAAGAGGCTGCGCAGGCCGGCATGGCGCCGACATCTGATGCTGGGGCTAGGCAGTTGAGCCCTGACGAACGTGCCGCTGCGGGGAAGGCTGCCCGCCGCCGGGTCCCGCTTGAGGCACACGCCGACTTCCGGCCGGCGAAGGCGCGCGATCCGGTAGCGCTGTTACTCAGCCAGGCCGAGACCCGAGTTCCTGAGCTGGTACCGATCCGGCATGGCCGGATGATGTTGTCGCTTCACGTTCTACCGGGGCGCCGCCCTGGTGATGGCCGCCGACCTGCACACCACCCCGACGCCAGGTCTGCGAACCCAGCTGTGCGGCGATGCGCACCTGTCGAACTTCGGCGCCTATGCCTCCCCGGAGCGCCGCCTGGTGTTCGACATCAACGACTTCGACGAGACACCGCCCGGCCCGTTCGAATGGGACGTCAAACGACTGGCCGCGAGTTTCATCGTGGCCGGCCGCGACAACGGCTTCACCACCAAGCAATGCCGCAAGGTAACGCTGGCTGCCGTGGACAGCTACCACACGGCCATTCGAAACTTCGCCGCGCAGACGATCCTCACGGTGTGGTACGCGCACCTCAACATCGAAGACGCTGTGGCGGAGTTCAAGTCAACGCTGACCACTCGTAAGTTGAAGCAGAACAATGCGAACCTCAAGGCCGCCGAAGGCGCGCTCGCGAAGGCCCACACCCGCGACAGCCTGCAGGCGATCGGAGAACTGACCACCATCGTCGACGGAAAGACGGCGCATCATCAGCGACCCACCGCTGATCGTCGGGCTCGACCAGTTGACCGGGTTCGACACCGATGCGCTGCTCGGACGGCTCCGCGGCCTGGTCGATTCCTACAGAAGCACTCTCCAATCGGACCGTCGGAGTCTGCTTGATCACTTCACGCTCGTCGATGTGGCGCACAAGGTTGTCTGTGTGGGCAGTGTGGGAACCCGGGCCTGGATTCTGCTGTTCGAGTCAGGACTCGACCGGGGAGCCCTTCTCCTGCAAGCCAAACAGGCCGGGGAGTCGGTGCTTGCTGACTTCGCGGGCAAGGCTGAGCACGGGAACCAGGGAGAGCGCGTGGTCGCAGGCCAGCGCCTCATGCAGGCCACGAGCGATATCTTCCTCGGCTGGCTGCGCGCGCAGCCCTCCGGCGGCCGGGACGAGGACTACTACCTGCGGCAGCTGCGGGACTGGAAGATGTCGGCCGAGATCGAACAGATGGGCCCTCGCAGCATGGACCTGTATGCCCGGCTGTGTGGCTGGACGCTCGCCCGCGCCCACGCCCGGGCCGGCGACCGAATCGCCATCTCGGCGTACGTCGGCGGGTCAACAAAGTTCGACAACGCGGTAGTCGATTTCGCCGAGACCTACGCTGACCAGACCGAGCGCGACCACGCCGCACTCGAAGCCGCGATCGCCGCCGGCCGCGTGCAGGCACAATCCGACATCTGAGCCGAGCCCCCGGTTGCGGAAACCACGCAGCCATGTCACCAGGCGCCCGAACGACTCCGCGGCATGGACCGCACAGACCTGACCCTATGAGGGCCGGGCGTGGGGCCGTGCCCCTTCCCCGCTCAGTCCGGCGAACGTAGGTTCCCGGTGGTTCTGTAACGAGCTCGGGAAGGAGGCCGGGGATGTCTGTCTATGTCGGAAGGGCAACCCGCAGGACGAGTGACAGACCCTAGTCACCCGTGCCGGACGTGCTGCTGTCCGAGACCGCCCGGAGCAGATCCCGGCGATAGGTGATCGCGGTCGTGCGCGGCGTGCTGACGCCGTACCGGGCGCCGAAGTCGAAGTCGTACTCAGGTGCCCTGCGGTAGCCCAGTCGCTCGTACAGCGCGATGGCACCGGTCATGAAGCTGACGGTGTGGAATGCGAAGACCGGCGCCTCGACGGTGCGAGCCAGCCGCACACACTCAGACAGCAACGCTCTCGCTACGCCGCGTCCGCGAACGGCCGGGTGCACGGCCATGCCGCGACCGCCTGCCCAGCCGCTCGGCAAGCCGAGTCCCTGCGCCCCGGCGTCCGGGTAGTAGACACCTGACGCGGAGACCCGACCGTCGACCTCGACGACGAGCAGATGCCCGTGACGGGCATGACGGTCGAAGTCGAGAAGGTCGCCGAGATAACGGTCGAAGACCTGCGGAGGCATCAGCAGACCCGAGTACTGGCGGAACGCTGCGTCCACGACCTCTGCGATCTGAGGGTGATCGGCGGGTCTGGCGGTGCGTACGACGGGGATGGCTTGTGAGACGGGGGTCTCGGCGAGTTCGGCTCGTAACATGGCATCTCGTCCTCTGTCTGGTGGCGTCCTCTGGTGGGCGCCGGTGTCGGAGAGAGCACGACTGCGCCCGGACAAAGGTTCATGCCGGCACGAAGTTTTCTGGCGACTGGTGCTTCGGGGTCACCGGTCAGTCAGGCGGGACCAGTGAGGCCGACCGCGCGGCCGCCTCATGTCGCGTGTGCACGCCGAGCTTCTGCAGCACGGCGGAGACGTGGTGATCGACCGTGCGGATGGAGACGACCAGCTCGTCGGCGATCTCGGCGTTGGACAGTCCTGCGGCGACGAGCCTCAGGATCTCGACCTGCCGGACCGTGAGGCCTGCCGGATTGGCGCGCGTGGTCTGCTTCGGACCCCGGGGAAGCCTGGTCACGCCGAGTCCGCGGAGCCGGCGGCGCACGATGGCCGCGGCCGGTTTCGCTCCGAGTCGCTCGAGCACCACCAGTGCCTCGAGAGTGGGCTCCGGTTCGCCGGACTCGGCGAGCTCGAGAGCACGCTCGTACGGGAATCCGGCCCGCTGCCATACCGCCGCGGCGGCGCGCCAGTCGCCACGGATCCCCGCGGCGTACTCCTTCGGGCAGCCGGGGAACGGCTCAACCGGGTACCCGAGCCGGCGCAACCAGCGCAACAGCTCACCGCGCCAGACATCGGTGCCGGGCCGGTTGGTCCGTTGGAGCAGGAGCTCCGGGTAGCGTCCCGCCCGAGGCGGGCTGCCGGTGAGCCAGGCCTCCTCGATGTGCGCCAGTCCGGTCGGTACCAGCCATTCCAGGACGTCCGCACGCTCGGCGTGCTGACTGGCGCGGGCTAGCTGCTCGGCAGCGCCGGGATGCCCCTGCCGGACCAGGACACGGGCCAGGATCGGAATCGTCTCGCGGCCGATCATGCCGGGATCGTCCTGTCCGTCCAGCAGTTCCCGGAGCCCGGCCTCGGCTGCGGCCCACGCACCCTGCATCGCCAGCAGTCGGTAGCGGCGCGCTTCGAACATGTAGGAGTGCACCAGGAACTCGCGGTCGCTGCCATACGCGTCGGCCTGATCGAGGTAGTCGCACGCCTCGGCGTACTCACCGAGCCGCCACATGCCTTCGGCGAGGTTGTAGAAGGCGCGCAGGACGAACTCGTGGTGTCCGATGTCAAGGGCCAGCGCAAGGCTGCGGAGCAGCTCGTCCCGGCCGGCGAGGTGCCCGAGCTGCAGTCGCGCCGAGCCGCGGTAGTTGTGGCAGAGCGCCGCGATGTCGACAGCGCCCACGCGCTCAGCCATCTCGAGCCCGCCGTCGAGCACCGGCAGCGCCTCCTCCTCGCGGTCGACCAGCACCAGTAGGCCTCCGAGGCACAGCCGGGCAAGCGCGTGCAGGACGGTGTCACCTCCGGTCCGGGCCAGGGTGAGGGCCTGCTCCGCGGACCGCCGCGCGGCGGCAGGTTGCTCGGTCAGCCACTGCTGCCGCGTCAGGGTGACGAGAGCATGCGCCAACGCGCGTTCGTCGCCCGACGCCCGCTCCTCCACGGCCGCTGCCGCGGCATCGGCTGCGGCGTGGAGCTCGTTGCTGTTGGAGAGCGCCCACGCGATCGCCTCGTGGATCACGGCGCGGCGGGCGAGAGGCAACCCACGGCCGTGGGCGAGTACCTGTGCGTAGCTGGACGCGGCCTGGCGGTGCGCACCGGCGCGCGTCGCCTCCTGTGCGGCCGCCGTACCGTGCTCGACCACCGCATCGTCCTGGCCCGCCTCGAGCGCGTGGTGCAGCACGCGAAACGGGTCGGGGTCGACCCGCTCGAGCAGCGCCTGCAGCACGCGGCCATGCAACTCCAACCGGACACTGGCCGGCAGCGACTCCACCACTGCGCATCGCGCAAGCTCGTGCCGGAAAGCCACTACGTCGCCCCGTACCTCCAGCATGCCCAGCTGCTCGGCCTCGGCAAGCGGCGTGATGTCATCGAGCAGCGCACGGAGCAGGCCGAGCTCGACGCCCGAGGGCACCACGGCGAGCTGCTCGAGGCCCGCCCGCGCGGGGGCGGTCAGCGTGTTCATCCTGGCCAGTACCGCGTCCAAGACCGTCAGCGGCACCCGAGCACCGGGAGCGGCGAGTGCTTCTGTGACGAAGAACGGATTCCCACCCGTGAGCCGGAACAGGTCGGCCGGGTCGACGGTCGAGTCTGCGGCCAGTCGTGTGACCGCACCGGGAGTGAGCCGGGCCAACCGCAGCCGGATCGCCTCGGCGCCGCCGAGGGCGCCTAGCACACGCCGTAACGGATGATGTGGGCCCAGACCGTCATCCCGATAGGTGAGCACCAGCATCGCGGGCAGGTCGTGGACCCGGCGACCCACATAGCGCAATACGTCAAGCGTCGCTCCGTCCGCCCAGTGAGCGTCCTCGATGACGAGCACCGTAGGCCTCGGCGGCGCGGCCAGCTCGTCGGCCATCGCGGTGAAGACGAGGTCCGGGTCCGGCCCGGCCAACGCCTGGGCAAGTGGACCGCCGGTCGATCTCGCGGCATCGCGGAGCGGCCCGAGCGTACGTGGCGTCGACAAGTCCTCGCAGGCGCCGGCCAGAACCTTCACGTTTCCGCTGTGGGCCGTCAGGAATGCCCGGACCAGGCTGGTCTTGCCGATGCCGGCCTCCCCGAACACGAGCACCGTCGACCCATGCCCCGAGGCAGCCTGCTCGACGCTCGTCTCGAGCGCCTTCAGCTCGACCCGCCGTTCGAGCAGGTGCGGCATAGCCAACATCGTCGCACCGGCGGCCAGATCCTGCCAGGAGCGGGAATCCTGTTAGCGATTGACCCGAGGCCGGTGGTTGAACCGTTCGGCGTAGGTAGTCGGCGTGCCCAGGATGGGCAGCCGGCACCGATGAGGAGGAGCAGACCCCGGCATCACCCTCGACCTATGAACACAGATGTCCGGCGGGTCCCAGCTGATCCGACCGAATGGGTCGCTGACAGCAGCCGGGGTCCCCGGACGTTCGGGGGGTTCTGTCGTCCCGGTGGGTGCGCTCACCTGTGCACCGAGGAGGGACTCGCGGCCGCGGACCGGCTGTATCGCGGGCGGCTGCTCGCGCGGGCCCGTCAGATCGTCGTCGACCCTGATCTAGCGGAGGAGGCCGTGCAGGAGGCTCTGCTGCGCGGCTGGCGGGCGTGTGCGTCCTTCGATCCAGCGGGTGGGCCCCTGCTCAACTGGCTGTTGGTCATCACCCGCAACGTCGCCGTCGACCTGGTGAAGGCACGCCTGCGTCGCCCGGCGGTGTCGTCGGCGTCGCATCCCGACACCGCCCAATCCGGCGCTGCGCCGTCGTCCGGCATCAGTGAAATGGACCTGCTGCTACTGCGCGCTCAGCTGCGCGACGCGCTCACGCAGCTCGACGCGCACCATCGGGCCGCTGTGGTCGAGACCATCCTGCGTGATCGTGCGACCGTCGAGGTCGCGGCCGAGCTCAGCATCCCGGCCGGCACAGTCAGGACCCGGGTCCACTACGGACTGCGCCGGCTCCGCGGACTGCTCGAGGCCACCGACCAGGCAGCCTGAAGCGTCGTCGGACTACCGCGCCACGGGCACCGTCTCCTTGTGCATATGCGGCGGTCTTCGGCCTTGGCCTCTCTAGCCAGTCAGCGCGTGGTTGCGCCCAGGTAGGCGAGTACTGCGGCTACTCGGCGATGGGTGTTCGGCTGTTCGTCGTGGCCGAGCTTCGCGAAGATGGAGGTGATGTGCTTCTCGACGGCCGATTCCGACAGCGTCAAGGTCGCGGCGATGCCGGCGTTCGACTGGCCGCGGGCCATCTCGTGCAAGACATCGCGCTCGCGGGGAGACAGGGCATCCATGCCGCTCGGGGCCAGGGTCCGGCGGCGAGCGATGAGCGTGTCGACGATGAGCGTGTCAAGCGCCGTTCGGCCCGCGCAGACCTCGCTGAGGGCGCGCATCAGTTCGGCCACGTCGCCCACGCGCTCCTTGAGCAGGTAAGCCAGGCCGTCGGTGCCATTGGCGAGCAGGGCGTCGGCGTAGGAGCCGTCGGCGTGCTGGGACAAGACGACGACGCCGACCTCGGGGTGCCGGGCCCGGATCGCGTGGGCGGCCTCGATGCCTTCGGTGCCGTTGGGCATGCGGATGTCGGTGATCACCCCATGAGGAGTCAGCTGGTCCACCGCCTGGACCAGCTCAGCGGCACTGCTGACGGCCGCGCAGACCTCGACATCGCCGCTGTCGGTGAGCAGAGCTCGCAGGCCCTCCCGCAGCAGGTAGTGGTCGTCGGCGATGACGACCCGCAGCGGCCGAGGGCTCATGGGTTCGTCGGCACGACGGCACTCACAGTCGTACCCCTCCCCGGTGTCGACCGCACAGTCAAGGTGCCGCCGACAGCCGAGAGCCTGTCGCGCAGCCCGGTCAGCCCGTTGGACCCGTTGAGCCGGGTCGAGTCGAATCCGTGGCCGTCGTCGGTGACGTCGATGTGCAGGTCGCTGCCCTGGAGGACCAACGTGATCGTGGCTCGATCGGCGTCGGCGTGCTTGAGGGTATTGGCGAGGGTCTCGCAGACGGTGAAATACGCCGTGCTTTCCACGGTGGGGGCGAGCTTGGTCCCGCGCACGCCGGGCCCGAAGACGACCTTCACGGGGAGGGGCAGTCGGGCGGCTCGCCCTTCTATCGCGGCCACCAGTCCCGAGTCGGCGAGCGTGGTCTCGTGAATCCCGGAGGCGAGTTCGCGCAGGTTCTTCAAGGCTTCACCAGCGCCGGATTGCAGCGTTGCCAGGGTCTCGTCCAGTCTGTCCAGATCGGCTCGGCTGAGCTGGCTACGGGCCAGTGCGATGCGGGTCAGCAGGGCGGCCAGGTCCTGCTGGGCGCCGTCATGCAGGTCCCGTTCGAGCCGACGGCGTGCCGTCTCCTCGGCGGTGACCAGCCTCTGGCGGGAGGCGTCGACCTCGGCCAGCTGGTGGTTGAGCTGTTCAGCCAGCCGCGCATTGGTCAGAGCCATGGCGACCTGGCGGGCGAGTGCCTCGAACTGGACTCGTGACCGCGACAGGGCCGGGCCGCTGTCGGATGGGCCACAAGAGATGGCACCCAGGTCGTCGTGGCCGTGAAGCAGCCGGGCCGTCAGCGCGGGCTTCTCGTCTGATCGGATCGCTCGGCCGACGTGAACGCATGGCGCGCCGTCAGGTTCGAGGAGTACCCACTGCGCCCCCAGGCCTTCCAGAGCGGTCTTCGCGATCGACTCGGTCAGCGCGCGCCGGTCCATTGTGTGCTCGAGCGTGTCGCCAAGCCGCTGCAGAAGCTCGTCGCGGGTGATCACTTGGCCATACGCGACTCGCTCGGCCCGTCGTACCAGGGTCCGGCGAATGGGCTCGAGCACCAGCGCGGCGAGCAGTGCGATGGCAACTGCGACGCGCAGGTCTTGGCCCCCGAACGCGATGCCGAGGTATCCAGCGGCGCCGACGTACATCCCGAGGATCAAGGCCGACAGTACGACGAACGTGGCGGTCCGTTGTACGGCGCCGAGCGCGTCGTAGATCCCGGGGGCGGCGATCCCGATCCCGAGCGAGATCGGCAGCAGGACGTGGACTGCGATGTATGCGCCTTCACCCACGACCCGCGGGACCGTGCCGACCTCGGCGAGCTGGTTGACAACCATCCCGAGCAGGAAGACCAAGGCTGCCAGCAGCGGCCACGCGACCCGATGCCGCTGCTCGGACCCGAGAAGCCGGAAGCGCGCCGCGACGACCCCGATCGCCAGCAGAGGTGCCACCGCGAGCACGCTGTCATGCAGGCCTTGCATGACCGGGCCAAGTGGACCCAGCCCGCTGATGTACCACGGGCTGTCGGCCGCCGGAACGACCAGGCCGTCGGACCGGCTGCTCCACTCGAGCACCCAGGCGGGTACGACTTCGGGCGTGGTCAGCAGCAGCAGCGTCGGCAGCGTCAGGGCAATGACCGCGACGGCACCGACCAGGAGTCGCTCGACGGTGAGCAGGGGTACGCCGTCCGGGTAGCGGACCAGCGCGGATACCTGGCTGCACACCATCAGGAGCCCGACCGTCTGGACAACTGCGTTGCCGGCGACGAACCGCATCCCGCCGCTCCCGCCCTGGACCTGGACAATGAGCTCGGACGACACCGCGAGAAAGGTGAGGGCCACGCAGCCGAAGACCAGTAACCGCAGCGCGGCGCGGTTCGCGGGATCGGCGCGCAGCGCCCAGATGCCGACGAGGTAGGTCGTGAGGAACGCGAACGTCCACTGCGGGCCCACGCTACTCAGCGCTTCGGCCCGGGCAAGCTCGACACCGGCCGCCACCGCGGCGGTGGCCCCCCAACCGATCAGCAGCAGACGCATCGTCCGCGTAGTCACGTGATCATGGTTCCACGGCGTGCGCGGTGGCGTGAGGGGGACAACCCCCGCTCCGGGTGTGGAAGTCTGCAGGCCATGTCGGTGGTCGGCCACGTTCTCCGGACGTTCGCAGGTTTCTATCGTCGGCTTCATGACTGCCACGCCGATGAGTGACGAGCCCGTCCGCACCAGCCGAACCAGCCCCTTGGTCGGGTGGGGCCTGGTTGCCGGTGGAGTCCTTTTCTTCGCCGGGGGCGGGATGCATCCGAAGGAGGATCCGCCGGGTGTCTCGCTGAAGGAACACGTGCGGATCATGTTCGACAACCCGGCCTGGTATCCCGCTCATGCGGTGCTGTTGGCCGGATTGGCCATCATCGCCGCTGCCCTCGTCGTGCTGGCGCGCGGCCGTACTCTCGCTGCCCACCGCAGGACACAGACAGCCGCGGTGATCGCGGCCGCGGCCTCCGTGGCCGCGGCCGCCGACATGGTCCTGCACCTGGTGATGGCAACCGAGGCCGAGCGGATCGACGCGGGCGAGGCCACGCCGCTCATCGACGTGAACCTCGTGCTGGAGAGCATCACGGTGCCGGCCTTCGGGCTCAGCATCTCGGCGCTCGCCGTGGCCGGCGCGGCGACTCACACGCTCGGGAACTGGGTGGTGGCGGTGCCCGGCGTCGTCGGCGGCCTGGGTTTCGCGCTCGCCGGAGCGACCTTTCTGTTCACCGACCGGCTCGACCCCCTGTTCCCGCTCGCCGGCGGGATCGGGCTGTGGGCCGTCGCCTCAGGGATCGGGCTGCTCCGGACCGGGGCTCCTCGCGTCAGCCCACTAATGCGGCCATGACTGTTCCCCGGGCACACCACGGAAGGCCCCACGCATGCAACCGAGACTGAGCCCCGACCCCAGACGTACGACTCGCGACCCTTGGAGCACCCTCGCCCGGACCACCGGTGTCGCGGCGATCGCCGCAGTTGTGCTCCTCTTCGGTCCTATCATCGCGATCTCGACAGCGGGCGAGCCGCCGTTCGACGCCACGCAGGACGAAGCCGCCACCTTCTTCCGCAATGCCGCCGTCGGCTGGGTCCACGCCGCCGAGGCGACCGCCTCGATCGGCATGCTGGTCTTCCTCTGGTTCGTCGTCGGCCTCGCGACACTACTGCGCCGGGTCGAGGGTGAACCCGCGTGGCGCTCCACGGTCGCACTGGTGTCCGGAACACTCCTCGCGGCATACGGCGCCTTGGACGCCAGCTGGGACGCGGCCGCCAACCGTGGCACCGAGCTCGATCCAGCCGTCGCGCTGTACGCGTTCGATGTGGGCAACCTCGGTTTCGCCAACGCCTGGCTGGCCATGGCCAGCTTCGCGGTGGCGGTCGGCTGGATCCTCCTGGACAGCCGGGCGTTTCCCTCGTGGTGGGGGTGGTGGGCCATCGCCGCCGGAGTCGGCCTCATCGTCGCTCGGTACGCCTGGGAGGGATCGCTCTGGCTGTTGCCCTACGCCGTGTTCTGGGCCTGGATCATCACACTCGCCATCCGCCTCATCCGCCGCCCACCCCTCGACCCACAACGCGGGTGAACCGTCCTGGGTTTGAAGCGTCACGGGCTTGATACCGATGGCAGAGAAGTTGCTCGTGGCAACGAGTGCTGCCGGTGTCAGCCCGTGGGCTGACTCCCCGGGCGGATGAGTCCGGTCTCGTATGCCAGCACGACGGCCTGTACGCGGTCTCGCGACTCGGTCTTTGCGAGGATCCGGCTGACATAGGTTTTCACCGTCGGTTCCGCGAGGTGGAAGTGCGAGGCGAGCTCGGCATTCGACAGGCCACGGCCGATCAGGCGAAGCACCTCCCGCTCGCGATCGGTGAGCCTGTCGAGCCGGGGGTCGTGCTCGTCCGGCTGCCACCGTGTCGTCCACTCCGCCAGTAGCCGGCGAAGGATCACCGGCGCAAGCAGAGACTCTCCACGGGCGACTGTCACGATGCCCGCTACGAGCTCGTCGGGCGGCACCGTCTTGAGCAGAAAGCCGCTCGCGCCTGCGCGCAGCGACTCCACCACGTAACGGTCCATGCCAAAGGTCGTCAGCATCAGCACGCGGGTGTCCAAGCCGAGCGACACGATCCGTCGGGTCGCCTCGATCCCGCTGACATTGGGCATCTGGATGTCCATGAGGGCCACATCGGGTCGGAGTTCGCGAACTACGCTCACCGCCGCGGCGCCGTCGGCCGCCTCGCCCACGACATCGATGCCGGTGCGTGACTCGATCACCATCCGAAGCCCGCTGCGAAACAGCTCCTCGTCGTCGATGATCACGACCGTGGTCACGGCATGCTCCCGATCGGCAGCGCCACCCGAACGCGGAAGCCACCGCCTGCTCGTGGTGCGGCGTCCATGGTGCCGTCGAAGACCTCGACCCGTTCGCGCAGCCCGAGCAGGCCGTGCCCGGTGCCTGTACCGGCCCGGGGCCCGGACCCACCGTCGTCCTCGACAACGACGTCGAGTAGGCCGTCGGCGCTGCCCACCGCCACCCGGACATGGGGGTTGTGCGTGTGCTTGGCGGCGTTCGTCAACGCCTCCTGGACGACCCGGACCGCGCAGAGCTCGATCGCCGCCGGCAGTGCGGGTATCGGACTCCGATGCAGCTCCACGTCGGCGCCGGCCAGCCGGGCTTCCTCGACCAGGTCGCTCAGCCGGTCGAGAGTCGGCAGCGGTGACATGTCGTCTCCGCTCGTCGTACCGCGGAGCAGGTCGAGCATCCGCGCCATCTCCATCACCGCGGCGCGGCCCGCATCCTGGACGGCGCGCAGCGCGACATGCGCCCGCGCCGGGTCCCGTTCGATCAGCTCATCCGCGGCTGCTGACTGAACGACCATGATCGAAACCGCATGCGCGACAACGTCATGGAGCTCCCGTGCGATGCGGGCTCGCTCAGCGGCCACCGCCTCGGCAGCCTGCTCCTTCTCGCTGGTCGCCGCGTCCAGTGCTGCGCGCCCAGCCTCGGCCTGCCTTCGAAGTCGCTGCGCCACGACGCCGGGCACGAACGCGCACACGAGGATGAGGCCCGCGAAGAGGTAGTCGCCAGCACCACCGGTTTCCCGTCCGGAGACGAAGTCCACCAGCAGTGACGACCACCACAGACACAGCGTTGCCAAGGCCCATGGCAAGGACATGTAGGCGCCTGCCGAATACGCGCCGGCGACGACGACCACCACGGTCAACGCGCTACTCGCGTCAGGCATGTCGAGCAGCACCGAGACACTGCTCGCCCCGAGGTACGCGACCGCGACGACGGGCGGCGCCACTCGCCGGAATAGCAGGGCCAGGATCGGGACCGCGCTGAGCAGGGTGGCGGCAACGCCGACCCCTGGCGACTGCCCGAATCCGAGCAGATGGAGGACGAGGAGCAGCGCCACCAGGGAGATGTCGAACTGGTGCCGGCGGACCAGTCGCCCCACGCGGTCTAGCGAGCTCACAGCCGGACGCTACCGCTACTCAGCGCGGTCGAACAGCGACCCGGGAATGACGTCCGTGCGACCACGGGATGGTGCAAGTAAGCCCGCAGCAGCATCGAGGCGGTGCGCAGGGCGTGGATGTCCGCGACGGCCGGCGGACGACAGCAAGGGACTCCAACGGGATCGTCGAGGTATGAACAGACCGAACACCTTGATCCTGTCTGCTGGGCTCGTCCTCAGCCCAGTGCTCCTGACCGCCGCAGAGTGGGTCCGGCTCACCGTCGACAACGCCTACGTCGAGATCGAGTCCGATTCTGTCGCGGACGCGGCCTCGCACTTGCAGGCGGTGGCCGACCGCCTGGCCTGGTGGCACGCCGCGGCGTACCTCGACCTGGCATACATCGCCGCTTGGGCCCTGGCGCTGCTCGCAATCGCGGTTGTCGTCGGCCGAACCCGCCCGGTGCTCGCAGCCTTGTCCGGTTTGCTGGGGCTCATCTCCACGCTTGGTCTCGCCATGCACTGGGCCTTCTACTACATCCCTCTGGGGTCCTTGGCCCAGGAGGCCGACCGCGACCTGGCGGCGCGTGCGGCGTCCGCCTCCGGCGACGACAGGCTGCTGGCGATCGCGCTCCTGATGTTCCTGCTGGGCACCCTCCTCGCGGTCGTCGGGGCCGGCGTCGGACTCTGGCGCGCCCACGCCCTGCCATGGTGGGCCGCCCTCGGCCTGCTGATCTGGCTCGGCTATGTGGTCGCCGGCATGGAGGCCCGGCCTGCGGCGCTGCTCAACCTGGCGCTGCTACTCCCCTTCCTCGCGGTCGCTCGGAGGCTGGCGCCAGGCAAGGAACCCGTAGCCGAGCGCGAGCCGACCCCAGCCTGACTGCCGCGAGTCCTGATCCACCACATCCGCAAGGCAATCGGCGAAGGTTCCGGCTCACCACCTGTCTACAAGAGACGCACTGCCCGTAGGCAGGAGGAGTCCTGAGCTTGCGGGAGTGCCATTGACCAGGTCGCCTAGGCAGTGACGGGCCCGTCAAACGATGTTTGACTTCTAAGGTGGAGTCGGCGCGCCCATTGATCGCCCGGCAGGGGGAACTGCAGCTGCTCGACGCGTGCCTGACCTCGGCCCGCGTCGGTCAGGCGAGCGTAGCCCTCATCCGAGGCGAGGCCGGTATGGGGAAGAGCCGGCTGGCCGAGACGCTGATCGAGCAGGCTCGCCGCTCCGACGTGCTCGTTGCGCTGGGACACTGCACGCCGGTCAGTGGCGGTGAGCTGCCTTTTGGACCGTTCGTCGAGATGCTGAGCCAGATCGCCGCGGCGCCGGACAGCCCGGAGGAGGTCGCCGGCGCGACGTGGGAGCTGTTGCGCACCGTGTTAACCGTTTCGGGGTCGTCCTCCGGTGTCGCCTCTCCGGACGTCGGGCTGGAGCGGTCGCGACTGTTCACGAGTGTGCTCTGGGTCTTGCACCACCTTGGCGAGCGCCAGCCGGTGATGGCAGTGGTGGAGGACATCCACTGGGCCGATTCGTCCAGCCTGGACCTCCTCAACTACCTGGCCCGTACGGCCACGCAGGAACGACTCCTGCTCGTGCTCACCTGCCGGGACGATGCTCTCGCCCGGGACCCGCACACACGCAAGGCGATCGGAGACTTGAGGCGTGCGGACGTGAGCCGCGACATCCATCTGAAACCGCTCACCGCAAACCAGATCAGGCAGCTTCTAGCCACGTCGAACGTCCGGCTCCCGGCCACGCAGCACAACAAGGTGATCGACCTGTCCGACGGCAACCCGTTCATCGCTCTCGAGCTGGCGGCCAACGACGAGATCGAGGGCGCCCACACCGAGGCACTGCGTCAAGCAATGCTGGGTCCCGTCGACGACCTGCCTGACGACGCCCGGTTCGCACTGCACGTAGCCGCGGTACTCGGACAGTACATCCCGCACGAAGTCCTCGAGAGCTCCATCGAAAGCACGGGCCGCGACGTGGCGCCGAACCTTCGGCTCCTCACAGAGCGTGGGCTGCTGATCGCGGAGGCCGAGCACTACGACTTCCGTCATGCGATCCTGCGGGAAAGCGTGTTCAGGGAGATGCTGCACAGCGAACAGACGGCTGCGCACCGGGCCGCCGTTCAAGGGATTCGGCTCTCGCGCCGGGATGGGTTGCCCACCGGCCTTGCTCAGCTCGCCCACCACCTCGTGGCAGCCGGGGAGTACACGGCCGCGCTTCCCGCGGTCATGTCCGCGGCCGGCTACGCACGAGGCGTCTACGCGTTCGCTGAGGCGCGCCGCCAACTGTCTGTGGCCAGGGACGTGCTCTGGAACCGGGTCGACGACCCGGAGGAACTGAGCGGACTGTCCTACCAGGAGCTGCTCTGTCGCGAGGCCGAGATGGCACGGTGGGCCGGGCAGCCATCGAGCGCGGCCGAACTTCTCCGCGCCGGCTTATCGACGGTTCCGCAAGCGGGACTCGACCGCGCACGGTTGGAGCATGAGCTGGGCGAGGCGCTGTGGGCCGCTGGTGATCCCGCTGCTGCGCTTGCGTCGTACGAACGCAGCGAAGCCGATCTGGCGACTGGGCCCGGTGAGCCGGCGCTGCGTGTAAGAGTGCTCGCCGCACTCGCGAGAGGGCTGACGGTGACCGGCCAGTACGAACGCGGCCGGGCGGCGGCCGAACGCGCCATCGCGCTGGCCGCTGAGTCAGACAGCACGCGCGACGAGTTGCAGGCCCGCATCACGCTCGCCACCGTGATCGCGCAGCAAGGCGACCTCGAGAAAGGCGCGGCCCAACTGCGGCAATGCCTGTCCGAGGCACTTGCCGCCGACGCGTTCGAGGCTGTCGTTCGCTGCTTCGGAAATCTCGCCTTCCTTCATTCGACCGCCGGCCAGCTGGGCGACTTGCTGGAAATCGCGGCCGAGGGCGCGCGAACCTGCCAGCGTTTCGGGCCGTTGCTGCTCGTGGCGCCCACGCTCGTCGAGAACTGGGTGCATGCTCTGGTGGCGACCGGTCGATGGGACCAGGCCGAGGAACTCGCCCGTGAGCTGCAGCAACAGTGGGCGGCCGAGGGCATGGCGCTGGCTCTTCATCTTGAGCTTGCCCGTATTGCGGTAGCGCGCGGTGACGGTCCGGGTTTCGAGCGGCAGATGTCCGCTATCGAACGGTTCGCGCGTCCGGACGATCCATACGCGCTGCACGACGTCTCCTCCGCACGCGCGGAAAATCTCCTCTGGCAGGGCGACGCGGACGAGGCCTACCGCATTGCGCGCGAGTCGCTCGGCCATCTCGCCGATCAGCAAGACGGTCGACTAGTGGTCAGCATGTGCAGCCTTGCATTGCGCGCGCACGCCGATCTGGTGACCTCCAGGGCTGATCGAGTCATTCGCGAATCGGCCACCCGAGAGACTGCACACTTGCTGTCCATCGCCCAGGACGCCGCACGACGCGACACAGGGGTCTTGGGCCACGCCTACCTGCTGCTGTGCGAGGCAGAGGCCGCTCGCGCGTCCATGAGGCAATCAGCGGACCCGTGGACAGACCTCGCCGTGGAATGGGAGTCGCTCGAATGCCCCTACCCCGCGGCGTACGCGCAGTGGCGGCAGGCCGAGGAACTGTTCGGCACCCGCGCTCGCGCGCAGGGATCCCGCGCACTCGCCGCAGCTCTGCAGACCGCTACGAAACTCGGGTGCGTACCATTGGAGAACTCGTTGCGAACACTCGCGCGACATGCAGGGGTGTCCTCAGATGCACTGGCGGGAAGTCCAGCCGAGGTGAGTACTCCTGCTGCAGCCCGACCTCGGAGCTCGGCCCAGCTCCCGGTACCTCTGACGCCGCGCGAACGAGACGTCCTCCTGTTCCTCACCCAGGGTTACTCGAACCAGCAGATCGCTAGACGGCTGTTCATCACCGAGAGCACAGTCAGCGTCCACGTCTCCCACATCATCGCAAAACTTGGCGTATCGAACCGACTGCAAGCCGCCACAGCTGCCCACCGACTGAATCTCTTCCCCTCGGAACCGGATGAGGTGTAGAACTCAAGTATCGATTCGTGTCTGGGGGAGGTCCGACGTGGCTAATCAGAAGCGTCATCCGTGCGTTTCCCCGGCTGACACTCATAACAGCGCCAAGATGCACAACTTCGGTTCGGACAATCCCGACATGACAACTTGCGGTCTGCCGACAATGGGTGAAGGAGACCGCGCTCACGGGTACACGTCGCTGTGCCCGGTCTGCTGGCCCGAGGAGGCCTGGACGGACGAGGTGCCTCCCCCTCCCGAGGATCCATGGACCGAGGACGGCGGCGGCCGGGCGGGTGATTTGGTTCACGGTCGAGAGAGGTGGCGTTCGTAGCCGAGCGCTGAATAAGGGTGCCGGGATCGCAGACGAGGTGAACGCCGGACGCGGTGAGGACCTGACTGCTCGACGCTGTTGGCATGAGCACTCGCACGCAGCACTACGAGCCAGTCGACATCGCAGCGCGGCACAACCGCGTCCTCGCTGTGCTGGCGGTCGCCGTCGCGGCTGTCAGTCCCCAGCTCGTCACCGTCGGCCGGGCAGTCGCCAACCTGCCGGTCAGCGCCGTGGCTGTCGTCTGGGGTCGAACGCACGGCGGCTCCTGCAACGTCCACGGCGACCTGACCGTGACCTGCGAGGCGATGCACAGCGGCTATGTCAACGCGGGCACGACGGTGGGCAACGTCTGGCTGTACGGCGACCTGGGCGGGACCGAGAGACACCGCCACGAGTCGAGGCACTCGGACCAGTGGGCCATGTTCGGCCCCGCGTTCCCCGCGCTGTACGGCGCCGAGTGCGCCCGGACCGGAGGGGACTACCACCAGAACGTGTTCGAGCGGTCGGCCGGCCTGCACGACGGCGGCTATCTGCCTTGACCACGCAAAGAGAGGCCGGGTCCGTAGCAACGGACCCGGCCTCTTGTTAGTGGGCGCGGTCTGGGCGGTCAGTGGATGTCGGAGTAGCCGCCCGCGCCGACGACGATCACCATCAGGAAGCCCAGCGTCACCGTCGCGCTGGCCCAGCACAGCCGCTTCGCCATCCGCGACGCACGACGGGCACCCTCGACGTCGCCCAGCGCCAGCCGGGTCCGGACGTTGCCCGCGTAGACGACTGCGGCGATCCCCAATGGCGCGAAACAGACCAACGCGCAGACCACGGCCGCGGCCAGGTGGCTGCGCACGCGGTACAGGTCTGGCGCCCCCGTGGGCGACAGCGAAGTAGCGGTGGTGTGCGGCTCGACGATGTACGACATGCTTCGACTGTCCGAAGAATCACGCGGCCAGGCGTCCGGCGAACCCTTAGATCCCGCGCTGAGCTCACTTACTCGGAGCCGCCCCTGCGTACTCGCGCCGGAAGGAGCGCTCCCAGACCCATACCGGTTGAGCCAGCGGCAACGAGGCGGCGACCCCGCCGACACCGAGCGTGAGCTTCAGTCCTTCGTCCTGACGAAGGACTACCTGCGGTCATGGGCGACTCGCTCGCGCACCTCGGGCGCCACTTCTGCCGCAAAGCGCTGCAGTTGCGGCACGGGATCCGCGGACGGACCAAAGATGAACGTGTCCATCCCATGCTCGACCGCCAGTTCGGTGAGCTCGTCCACCCATTGCCCGACCCCGCCTTGCAAGAAGCCGCCTGTTCCGCCGATAGTGCCCCAGACGTTGTAGACCCGCGCGATCTGGGCGGGGTTGCGGCCGGCAGCGACCGCGGCCTCGTCGATCCGCGCTTGCATGTCGGGGAGTGTGTCCGGCGTTGCCCATCCGCTTGACGGCACCCAGCCGTCTGCGGTTCGGCCGACCAATGCGAGCGTCCGGCGACCGCCGACGCCGAGCCAGATGCCGATGGGGTGGACTGGCGCCGGCCCTGCCTTCACTCCGGCGAGCCGGTAGTAACGGCCGTCGAAGCGGACCGAGCGCTGGTCCGACCACATCAGCCGGATGACCTCGATGGCCTCGACGAGAGCGTCGACCGCCTCGCCCGGTGACCGCCGCGGTCCACCCATGGCCTCGACCGCCTCCCAGAACGATCCCGCACCGAGGCCGAGCTCGAACCGCCCGCCCGACAGGACGTCCAGACTCGCGGCCGCCTTGGCCAGCACCGCGGGCGGGCGTAGCGGCAGGTTCGCTACATCTGGAAAGACGCCGACCCGCTCCGTCTTCGCCAGTACGGTCGCCATCAGCATCCAGGTGTCGAGGAAGCGCCGCTGATAAGGGTGGTCCTGGATCCCGACGAACTCCAGGTTCTCCTCGTCCGCAACTCGAGCCAGCGTCAGGACCTGGTCCAGCATCCGCGCCTCAGGTGTGGGGAAGACGCCGAATCGAAGCGGTCGCCCGTAGTCCGGCATGGGTCCTCCCGAAGTCAGAGGGTCGCGCCCGCGTGGACGAAACGCGGGTCCTCGCAGACCAAGCTAGGTAGCTCAGGGGATCCCCTGCCAGTGGCACCGACCGATCTCCTCCAGCGCCTCCACCTGTCTCACCGTGCTCGAGCCCGTCGTTGCGCTCGATTGGGCGGTCCACGCAGGCGAGCTCTTCGTGGGACGTCCGCAAGACCGTAACCCAGTGATCGATGCCGTCGGGTGGTACGCAGCACACCTTGCCACGCGGAGCCCTCGTCGGCTCCGCCTCGACTTCCTCGCGCATGGCGATGCGTCGAACACGACCCTTCGTGACGTCCTCGAAGCCCCAGCCGCCACGCTAGCGCAGGTTGTGACGGCCGCTCCACGTAGCGCCTTCCACACCGCAGGCATGGCCGATCGGAGCAGCAGGGGTCGTCCGTGATTCATGCCCAAACTCATGCCCACGCTTCGACCGCCCAGTGGTCAGGCTCGGCGGCGGACCCAGTAGGCGACGGTCAAAGCCGCCAGCAGTGGCGGCCAGGCCAGCATGGGTGCGTAGGTCGCCGTCATCACTACTCCGGCGAGGCCCTGCGGGGCGTCGGGATCACCCATGTTCTCGGGACCGTTCCACACGGCCACGGTCGGTACCGCGATCAGCACCAGCGCGACCGTGCCCACCGCCGCCGCGGATGTCACCAGCCCGCCCGGCATGCTGCGCCCGCCGACGAGCGGCATCCAGCTTGGCACTGTCTCACCCCACCGCGTGATCAACGCGAACGAGAGCAGCGCAACGGCTTCGCTGACCAGCGTCAACGCGATCACGTAAGGCGTGATCCAGCCCGGGGCCGCGTAGACGCGAGCCAGGTCGCCGCTGAAGCCCATCGGCACGCCGATGCCCAGAGCGATCCGCCACAGCCCGGACGGAACGGTCAGCAACGGGATCACATGCGCCGCCCACACGGCCCAGCGGGCGACTCCCGGCACGGGCTCGGTCGCGCGCCGTACCAGCGCCTTGAAGGGCCTGCGGCGTGGTCCCGCGGCCGGCGGTCGCCGGGCGGGCGTGGGCATGCTGGTCGATGCGTTGATACTCTCCACGTTCGTCCCTTCACTCGCGAGCGAACTCGCAGTGCTCGGCCATGGCGTCGACGCTAGGAAAACCAGCGTCGGCCGGCCTCCCTCGCCGGCGGCATTCAGGTCACCCGCTGGAGGGACCGAGCCCGCACCGACTCCCGGACTTGCTGTAGGCCAGTGGGACGGCGGCGGGGCCTACAGTGGTGTTCGTGGTGTTGCGTGTCGTCGTTGCGGATGACAACTTTCTGGTGCGCGAGGGCATTTGCGCGTTGCTCGGCGAAGCCGACGACATCGAGCTGGTCGACACGGTCGCCGACCCGAGCTCGCTGCTGAAAGCGGTCGCCGAGCACCACCCCGACGCCGTGCTCACCGATATCCGGATGCCTCCGACGTTCACGACCGAGGGCATCGATGCGGCCAAGCAGATCCGGGCCGAGTATCCGTCTACCGGGGTAGTCGTGCTGTCGCAGTATGTCGAGGAGGACTACGCATTCGACCTGTTGTCCGAGGGAGTCGCCGGACTCGGGTATCTGTTGAAGGAGCGGGTGTCGGAGCTCGACGAGCTGGTCCGCGCCCTGCAGGACGTGGTGCGGGGCGGGTCGGTTCTCGACCCGAGAGTGGTCGAGGGTCTGCTGGCGCGCAAGGCACAGGAGTCGCGTTCGCCGTTGCTCGGGCTCACCGACCGCGAGCGGGAGGTGCTGCAGGAGTTGGCGGCCGGTCGCAGCAACGCGGCGACGGCGAAGGCACTGTTCATGAGCGAGCGTGCCGTGGAGAAGCACGTCGGTTCGGTGTTCCAGAAGCTGGGCCTGTCGGACGAGTCCGACGTCAACCGCCGGGTGATGGCGGTCCTCGCCTTCCTCGAGGCCACCGGAGGGCCGGCCGCCCGCTGACCCCCGCCGAAAGGGTGCGGACAACCACCCCGGGTCCGGGTGGATAGCACCATGTCCCGACCGGCATTCGTTGCAACACCATGGCGATAGGGAGGTGCCCAGGTGGCAGATGTGCGCGTGCTGGTCGTGGATGACCAGGAGCCGTTCCGCCGGGCGATCGCGACTGTCGTGGCAGAGACCGACGGTTTCGTCGTGGTGGGGTCTGCCATATCGGGCGAGGAGTCGCTGACCGCTCTCGCACGGCTGCAGCCGGACCTGGTGCTGATGGACGTCAACCTGCCCGGGATCGACGGCATCGAGGCCGCGCGGCAGATGACGCTGTCCGCCGACGCGCCGATCGTCGTACTGCTCTCGACCTATGACGAGGACGACTTCGACCTCGCAGGCTGCGGGGCGGCGGCGTACATCGCGAAGGCCGCGTTCGGCGCGGACCGGCTCGCGGCCGCGTGGGCGGCCGCCCTCACCTGACCGGGCTACACCGGAGCCGGCGCCGGCTCGTCAACGCCGACCGGGATGCTGACGGTGAGCACGCCCGCGTCTGTGAGCGACGGCGACCCACCGACCGCCTCGACGCGATCGACCATGGACTGTACGTCGACCTCGTCGCGGGCGAAGCCAGAGATCCGGACGATCAGGTCCTGGCCCGCCACCAGCAGGTCGATCCGGGCGGATCCTGACCCGGCGCTCAATGCTTCGGCGCAGCAGAAGTAGACCGCCGCCTCCACACTGGCCGGGAACCGCCGGTCGGCCGACGGCTCGACGTGGAGTGCGGGCGCGAGTCCGCGCCGGGCCAGGTGCGACGTGAGCGCGCGAGGAAGACCTGCCCGGACCAGCTGGGTCGGGAACACGCCGCGGGTCAGTTCCCGCAGCGACTCGAGCGCCGCGTTGGTCCGGGTCACGAGTTGCTCGAGCTGGTCTGACGCGACCGGGCCAGATGCTGCGACGCTCAGGCTGCTCAGCTGCGCGGGCATCGTTTCGAGGTGTGGCAGGACCTCCCTGGAGATCGCGGACTCGAGCTGGCGGCGCGCGGCGTCGTCGGCCGCGATGATTCTGCGCCGGGACTCGGCAAGCGCCTGCGTGGTCTGGTTGAGGGCGGCCACGTGCCCGGCCAGCTCGGCCTCGATCGCGGCGTTGCGGAGCGCCAGCGCAGCCTGATCGGCCAGCCCTTGCAGCAGCCGCAGGTCAGCCGTCCGGAGCGGATGCCCCTTCGGCATGGTGACTCCGATGCTGCCGAGGGTGTCGCCGCCGTCGCGGACGAGGACCTCGTAGTCGGCTGTGCCCTCTGGTGCGCCGGGCGGCCACACCGCGGAGAGGCCTTCTGAGCCGGTCACCCGCAAGACCGCGGTCGAGCGTTGCGCCGACACCGCGCGGCCGGCCGCTTCGGCAACGGCAGGCAGCAGCGTCTGCGGCGACGGTGTCTCGGCGAGGCGCCGGCTGAAGTCCGCCAGAGCCTCGTACGGAAGTGCCCGCGAGCCGTAGGCGATCCGGTTCGCCAGGCGGACGACGCGTCGGCGAAGCGGCTGGAAAGCGATGGCGACCAGGGCGGTCGCCAGCAGCGACAGCCAGAAGCTGTTCGTCTGTGTATTGACGAGTGCGGCGATCGCCACGACCAGACCCGTGTAACCAACCGCGGCGAAGGTTGTACCGACGGCGAGGACGACCGTCCGGTTGATGATCACCTCGATGTCGTACAGCCGGTAGCGCAGCACTGCCACGGCGAAGAAGAGCGGCAGGCAGAGGTAGGAGATGAACAGCGGGAGCCCAGCCGCCCAGGTCTGTTCGCCGCCGTTGAGCGCCTGCACGACGAGCAGCGCGGCGAAGCCCACGACGACGAACGCCGCCGAGGCGGCGATCAACCGCAGCTGTTGCCGGAGCTCGCCCTGACTACGACGCAGACGGCGGACCATCGACACCAGAGAGGCGATCAGGCCGGCAAAGATGAGTGGGAATCCGACAAGGAAGAAAAGGGAACCGACGGGGCCGATCTCCTGACTGTCGATGTCGAACTCGGTCGGGGACAAGGTGAGGTGTCCCGCGGTGTAGCTGGCGAGCCCGACCAGGGTCACGCCGGCCGCGTAGCGCCAACGGCGGGACAGGAAGTGGCCGTCAGGCGCCACCAGGTACATGATGGCCAGCGCGGCGAGGATGAGCTGCCCGCCGAGCAGGACGGAGATCCATCCGGCGACCCCACCGATGCTCCGCGAACCGGGACCGTCGGCCGTGATCACCCACACGCTGTAGGCCTCGGCCAGCAGGGCGATGCTGGAGACGAAGCCGCTCAGGCAGAGCAGCCAACCGATCGGATGCCGCGCATACCGGGACACGATCAGCGCGCCCATCGCCGCCGATCCGATGGCCGCGCCACTGACGAAGGGGAAGCCATGGACCGCGACCGCTTCCTCGGACAGCAGCGGCCGGTACGCCGAGGTCACCCAGGCATCCGCGACCGCGAGCACCGCGGTCAGCGCTGTCAGTGTCCAGGCCACTCGGGCGTACATGTCAGCCCACCGGCAATCGCGCTTCGACGAGGGTGCCGCGTCCGGGCGTGGTCTCGATCGCCAGGGTTCCGCCGACCGACTCGACCCGGTCACGCATGTTGGCCAGACCGGCACCGGGATCCGCCGTAGCGGGATCGAAACCGGAGCCGTCGTCGCCGACAGTCAGCGTGAGGACGCCGGACACCTCGCGCAGGCTCACGCGGACGGTTCGCGCGGCCGAGTGCTTGGCGGAGTTCTGCAACGCCTCCAGCACGCAGAAGTACGCCGCGGCCTCGACCTCGGCGGAGTGGCGGCCGACGCCGGTCGCGCGCAGCTCGACCGGGAGCGGACTCGTCGAGACCGCCGTGCGCAGTGCCGGCACCAGTCCGTCGTCGACGAGCAGGCTCGGATAGATGCCACGCGACAGCCTGATCAGTGTCTCGATGGTCGTGGCCGCCGCGGTGCTCTGCTCCGCGATCAGCTGGTCGGCCCGCTCGGGCGACCGTTCGGCGAGCGAGCTGGCGAGCCGGAGGTTCACGGCTAGCGCCACGAGGTGCTGCTGGGCGCCGTCGTGAATGTCGCGCTCGAGCCGTCGCCGCTCGGCGTCCTGTGCGTCGACCAGTCGCTGCCGCGACACCCTCAGTTCCGCCGCCCGGGTGGACAACTGGTCGAGCCGGTGCACGAGCTCCGCACGGAGCCTCGCGCCGTGCAACACCAGCCCGGCCTGGTTCGCGAGTCCGGCGAACAGCCGTTCCTCGACGAGCGTGAGCGGCACGCCGTCGCGCTCCTGTACGGCCAGGACGCCGAGCAAGCGTCCGGCGTGACGCACCGGAAGCTCCCGCCGACCGGGCAGGTCGTCGGCTCCGGACACCCCGGCGCCGGGAGGCCAGGTGGCCGCGAGTCCCAGCTCGTCATCGACGACGAGCCAGACCTGCGAACGTTCGGCACCGGTGCCGTCGGCCAGCACCTTGGCCATTCGCGCCGGCAGCTCCTCGCTCGGATAGCTGCTGGTCACCGATTGCGAGAACCGGGTCAGCACCTCGTACGGCGACTGCCGTCCTTCGTGCACCAGCCGCGACGCGGTGTGCTCCAGCCGCGACTGCACCGGCTCGAAGCCCAGCGCGACCATCGCGGTGGCAAGTACCGAGAGCCCGACCTGTGGCGACGACGTGTGGCCGATCAGCGCGCCGCCGCCGAGGACGACGACGACGTACACGAGCAGCACGAACACTGCGAGTCCGGTCAGCACGAGCACACCAGCGAGCTGATCGCGACCCGACCGCCGTCTCCCCCAGAGCCTCCTCACCTCTGCAGTCTGCGCTCATCGGCGGCGGTGCGGGAGGGCTCTACCCGAACCCTTCAGGGTGGGCTAGCCGCACGATCGTCCGCAGATCGCCTGCGGCCAGCGCCTGTACACCGTGCGCCCAGCCTGATGGGCGCGAGCCCGCGGAACGCCTTTGCTGGTTACACGCCGCTCGACCGGGGGGCTGAAACCAGATGCAGGAGAAACAACACATGTCCGTCACCACCAGCACCACCATTCGAACCACGGCCGCCCGGGCCGAGGGCGTCAGCAAGTTCTACGGCAGCGGCGACGCAGCGGTCGCCGCCCTCAAGGACGTCGACGTCGATCTCGACGCGGGCAGGTTCACCGCCATCATGGGGCCGTCAGGGTCCGGCAAGTCGACCCTGCTGCACATGCTCGCCGGCCTCGACCGGCCAACGTCGGGCGAGGTGTACGTCGGGGACACCCGGATCACGTCGCTCAACGACAAGGCGCTCACGCTGCTGCGCCGGGACCAGATCGGCTTCGTCTTCCAGTCGTTCAACCTGCTGCCGACGATGACCGCGGCGGAGAACATCGTGCTCCCGATCCGCATCGCCGGCCGCAAGCCCGACGACTTCTGGGTGCAGTCGATCGTCGAGAAGCTCGGACTCACCGACCGGCTCGACCACCGCCCCACCGAGCTGTCCGGTGGCCAGCAGCAACGGGTGGCCGCCGCCCGCGCCCTGGCCTCCCGCCCGCAGATCATCTTCGCCGACGAGCCCACCGGCGCCCTCGACTCGACCTCGGGCACCGAGCTGCTCGGCTTCCTGCGCACGGCGGTCAAGGAGCTCGGCCAGACGGTCGTCATGGTCACGCATGACCCGACGGCGGCAAGCTACGCCGACCGGGTGCTCTTCCTGGCCGACGGCCACGTCGTCGACGAGATGGACGAGCCGACCGCCGACGCCGTACTCGACTTCATGAAGCACCTAGGAGCCTGACGCCATGTTCATCGCAACCCTACGAGGCATGCTCGCGCACAAGGTGCGACTTGGCCTGACCATCGCCTCGATCGCACTGGGCGTGGCGTTCCTGGCCGGCACCCTCGTCCTGACCGACACCATGCGCCTGGCCTTCGACCAGCTGTTCGGCAAGGTCTCCGCCGGCACCGACGCGGTCGTCCGCGCCGAGGCCGCCTACACCCAGTCCGAGGGCACCGGCACCAGCCGCGGACCCATCCCGGCCTCGGTCCTCCAGCAGGTGCGCACCGTCGACGGCGTACGGGCCGCCGAGGGCTCGGTCAGCGGCTACGCGCTCCTGACCGACAACGCCGGCAGGGCCGTCCTGACCAGCGGCGGAGCCCCCACGATGGGCTACACCATGCCGGCAGACACCACCTTGCGCGGCGACGTCAAGGTCCTCACCGGGGCCGCACCGTCGGGGCCACACCAGGTTGCGATCGACGCCACCAGCGCCGAGGAGCACCACATCGCGCTCGGCTCCACGATCAAGGTGCTGTTCCAGGGTCCGGCGCAGGAGTTCACGGTGGTCGGCACCGTCGGCTTCGGCGGCGAGAAGAACCTCGGCGGTACGACGTCGGCCTACTTCGACTCCGCGACCGCGCAGCGGGTACTCGGGTCTCCCGAGGTCTTCGACGCGATCAACGTCAGCGCCGACGACGGCGTGAGTCAGGCCGAGCTGGTGCAGCGGATCGACACGAGCCTGCCCGACGGCGCGGAGGCGGTCACCGGAGACACCGTGGTGAAGGAGTCCGCGGACGCGGTCGACAAGGACCTCAAGTTCGTCCGGATCATCTTCATGATCTTCGCCGGCATCGCGTTGTTCGTCGGCTCGTTCATCATCTGGAACACCTTCACGATGACCGTCACCCAGCGGTCCCGTGAGATCGCACTGCTACGGGCCATCGGCGCTACCCGGCGCCAGGTGAGCCGGAGCCTGATCATCGAGGCGCTGCTGCTCGGCGTCCTCGCGTCGGGGGTCGGCATCGGCATCGGCCTGCTCGTGGCCGAGGGCCTCAAGCTGCTGATGGACGTGATCGGCTTCAGCCTGCCCAGCACCTCGATGCAGGTCGAACCGCGCACCATCTGGGTCTCGCTGCTGGTCGGCACGATCGTGACGGTCGTGGCGGCGCTCGTCCCGGCGATGCGGGCCACCAAGGTGCTGCCGGTGGAGGCGTTGCGCGACGCAGTGCCCGGCGCCGGCAATCCGTCGAGGAAACGCGTCGTGACCGGAGTCGTGCTGACAGGTCTCGGTCTCGCCGGTCTGTTCTCGACCCTGTACGGCGACGTGAGCATGAAGCTGTTCGGCCCCAGCCTGCTGGGCATCATCGTCGGTGTCATCACGTTGCTGCCGGTGGCAGCCCGTCCACTCGCCTCGCTGATCGGCGTACCGTTGCGACTCCGCGGCCTGTCCGGCGAGCTGGCCCGGCAGAACGCGATGCGCAACCCGCGTCGGACCGCCTCGACGGCGGCCGCCCTGATGGTCGGCCTCACGCTGGTTGTGAGCATGGGCGTGTTCGCCTCCTCGCTGAAGTCCTCGTTCGGCGACATCATCGGAGGGTCGACCAACGCCGACCTGTTCGTGACCGCGTCGAGCACGCAGGCCCCGGGCTTCAGCCCAGAGGTGATCAAGGTCGTCAAGGACGTCCCCGGCGTCCGCCAGGTTTCGGCCAGCGCCTGGGGCCAGGCACGCTTCGACGGCACCGACTCCGGCTACTCCGCGATCGACCCCGCAACAGCTGCGGACGGCCTGAACCTGAGGCTGTCCTCCGGCGCGATCTCCGACCTCGGCACGGACGGGGTCATCGTGGCCCAATCGGCCGCGACATCGCACGGGTGGAAGGTCGGCGACACCATCCGGACGGAGTTCGCCGAGACCGGCAAGCATGTCCTGCACGTCGTCGGCGTCTACGACAGCAAGGGCTGGATCGGCGACGATTTCGTCATCAGTATCGCCGCTCAGACGGCCGCGGCTGGCCAGCAGCTGACCTCTTCCGGCCTGGTCACGCTCGTGGACGGTGCCGACACGGCCACCGTGCAGAAGGCCATCACGGCAGCGCTGGCCGACCACCCCGACGCGAAGGTGCTTGACCGGAAGGGCTTCGAGAAGGAAGCCAGCGGTTTCATCGACAAGCTGCTCACGTTCGTCACGGTCATGCTGGCGCTGGCGGTGCTGATCGCACTGCTCGGCATCGTCAACACCCTGGTGCTGTCGGTGTTCGAGCGGACTCGTGAGCTGGGGCTGCTGCGGGCGGTCGGCATGACCCGCGGTCAGGTCCGGGCGATGGTGCGCTGGGAGTCCGTGGTGATCTCGCTGATCGGTGCGCTGGCCGGCGCCGGCCTCGGCATCGGCCTGGGTCTGGCACTCTCGCAGGCACTCGCGGACGAGGGCATCGAGGCGATCTCGATCCCCGGCTTCCAGGTGGCTCTGTACGTGGTGCTCGCGGCGGTGGCCGGCGTGCTCGCCGCTGTGGGACCGGCCAGATCCGCGGCGAAGGTCGACGTACTGCAGGCGGTGGTCGCCGACTAACAGCACGCTGACAGGCAGAGGCCCTCAGACCGGCGTCTGAGGGCCTCTGCCGACGTCTCGATCCAGACCTCCGGCAACTGTCCATCCGCCGACAGGGCGGCGCCAAACCTGGGTCGCTGCACCCCTGTTCAATGACACCGCCATCGACAGAGACGTTGCTATGGGCAACGTTATCGGTGGTCCTGACCATCACGGTGATGTGTCGTCTCGAGGTTGAGCAACCGACGTACTACTTCTCGAGGTGAGTTCAAGCCATGCGGTGGCAAGCGCGAAGCATCCGAACGCGAGGGTGCCGAAAGGGAAGGGATGCCCTCCCAGCAGGAAGACTCCTGCCAGTATCAGCAACACGAACGGGCCCCGGGCTGCCCCGGCGCGGCGTAGAGCCACCGCCGCTGCTATCAGCGCCACCACCCAGCCAGCTGTGCCCACTATTGACAGGATGAAGATCAGGCTCACCTCGGGCATGTCCTTCACCATCTCGAAGACAACGGCTTGCTCGTCCGCCGAGAGCCCTTCCGCGCTGCGCAGGACGAAGCCGGTGGCTATGCCGGCTGCTGCGTCGTAGGCGCTGAAAAAGACGGCAAACACGCCCGCTGCCCAGCGGCTGACGGTCACCGCTCGGCCAACCAGGCCTTCAGTCAGCAGGTAGACGGCCAAGGCGATGAGACCGATCAGAGGGACCTGGATCATGTGGAACCAGAAGAACCACTCCCCCTGCTCCACGGCCTCAACAGCGCCAGTCGGCTGCGGGTGGAATATCTCGAGCACGGCAAGGGCAAGCGGCGTCCCAACCAGGACGAGCCTGCGCCACACCAAGCTGCCCGTCACCATCCTCCCTCCGGCCGCCCGTTCTCGTCCCGGAACCGCGACGAGAAGGGAGACCGACGCCACAACCATTGGTCAGGCGTGCGGGATTTCACAAGGCCACAGAGCAGCCTTTGTTCGCGGCGAAGCTTGGCCGACCGACGCTAGGTCGGGAAGGGCCGGTCGTCGACGATGTGCTTCATCACGAGCGTGGATGTGAGCCGTTGGACACCGGGTAGCGCGGCAAGCGTCTCGTCCTCGAGCGATGCGTAGCCGTTGAGGTCGGCTGTGACGACGCGCAGCAGGTAGTCGGGGTCGCCGAAAAGTCGTTGGGCTTGGACGACGTGCGGGATGCGCGCGACGGCTGCCTCGAACGCCAGCAGAGTGTCGCGGTCTTCCTGGCGCATGGTGACGAACACGAGGGCCTGGAACGCGAGCCCGATGGCCTCGGGGTCGATCACGGCCCGGTAGCCGGTGATCACGCCGCCGCGTTCGAGCTCGCGCAGGCGGCGATGGCAGGGCGACAGGCTGAGCCCGACCCTGGTAGCCAGCTCTGTGACCGTCAATCGCCCGTCAGCTTGTAGCTCGGCAAGAATCTGCCGGTCGATAGTGTCCACGGCGTCAAGTCTTCCACGTTGGGCAACGGATGGGGCAAGAATTGGAACCATCTTCCGGACGTTTCGCAATAGGCTCCTGCACACAACGAGACATCGGTGACGCCGCACTTGCGCCATCTCGTACAGAGCAGGAGAACGCTATGACAGACCCCGCCAGCGAGGTGCAGGCCTGGATGGACGAACGCGCAGATGAGATGGCTGAGCTGCTCACCCGGTTGATCGCCTGCGAGACTGAGAATCCGCCTGGGCGCGGCCTTGCCGAGTGCGCCGCAGTGCTGCGCGAGGAGATGGAGCGGCTCGGTCTGAGTCCGGAGGTCATCGAAATCGAGCCGACCGGATCGATCGAAGACCCGCGGATCGTGCGCGGCACCGTCGGCACCGGGAAAGAACTGGTCTACTTCCACGGCCACTTCGACGTCGTCCCGGTCCAGGACCGAGCCCAGTTCACCGCCGAGCGCCGCAACGGCAGGATCATCGGCCGCGGGACCGCCGACATGAAGGGCGGCATCGTCAGCATGCTCTACGGCGCAGCGGCAGCGAGAGAGCTGGGCCTGCTCGGCGACGGCCGCATCGTCATCCACCTGGTCTGCGACGAAGAGACCGGTAGCGCCGTCGGCTCCGGATACCTGCGCGAGCACAACCTCATCGCCCCGGGCGCGCTGGCGATGATGACCGCCGAGCAAAGCGGTGAAGTCATCTGGAACGCCGCCAAGGGCGCCCTGTCGATGCGCGTCGACGTGCTCGGACGCCCCATCCACGTCGGCCAGGCGTTCAAAGGCGTCAATTCCTTCCTGCACATGCTCAAGGTCGCCGCCCCGCTCGAGGCCTACGCGCAGGAAATGAGCCAGCGGCACACCAGATACCCGGTCGGCGAGGGCGAGGCTCTCGGCACGATGGTCGTCGTCGGCGGCGAGTCCGGTGGCGGCTCCAACTTCAACGTCGTCCCCGCACAGACCTACTTCACCATCGATGGCCGCTTCAACCCCGAAGAAGACATCGACGCCGAGCTCACGCGCATCACCGCCACCGTCAACGACGCCGCGAAGGACGCCGGCGCCGAAGTCTCGATTCAGGTCACCCAGGTCGCCCCGCCAGCAGACACACCGCTGAGCAACAAGGCGGCGCGGGTGCTCGGCGAATGCGTCACCGACATCACCGGTTCCCCCGCCCGCTACGAGCTGTGCGCCGGATGCCTCGACACGCGCTGGTACACCCAGCTCGGCATCCCCGCCTTCGGATTCGGGCCCGGTCGCCTCGAGGTCTCCCACGGCCCGAACGAGTACGTCGAAGAAGCCGCCCTACGTCGTGTCGCCGCCGTCTACACCCTCTTCGCCGCCAAGCTGTTCAACCGTGCGCCGGCATGAGACCCAGGCCCGCGCGGCTGGGTCTGGCTGACCTTATTGTGAGTCTCGTCCCTCCCGGCTGGGGGCGCACCCCATGCACAGCGACTCAGGTCTTGGATGAACCAGCCGTGGGCGAGTCGGCGTACAGCCGCAGGAGGATCGGCATACCCGGGAGGAGCGCGTGACACCGACGACGAAAAGTGAGCTGGTGCAGTTCTCGGCTGAGTACACCGACCGGGTGCTGAGCTGGCCGGCGGCGGCGCGCGAGCTGAAGTGGTGGTTCGGACTGACAGGCGATCCCCTGTCCGACCGGCCGGTCTTTCTCAAGTGGCAGGCCGAGGACGGCAACTCGTCGTACCTCCTGCTGGAGAACGACGTGCCTGTTGCGTACGGCGAACTGTGGCTCGAACCCGGCGAGGCCGAGCTTGCTCACCTGATGGTCGACCCCGCCCGCCAGCGGCAAGGCCATGGCATCCGGCTGGTGCAGGAACTGACAGCACTGGCGGCGCGGAATCCGCAGACGGACGTGTTCCTCCGGGTCCACCCCGACAACACGATCGCCCTCGGCTGCTACGCCCGTGCGGGGTACGAGCGCATGACCCGGGAAGAGGAGGCCGAGTTCAACGCCGGCCAGCCCGCCACCTACGCCTGGCTCCGCGCCGCCGACAGCAGTAGCGAGCTCCGGCTGGCTTGTGAAAGCCCGCGCTGACAGCCGCCCGCGTTCGTCGACCGTTCAAGCCGGCCTAGGCGCCTGTGCGGCATGGCGGATCTGCACAGCCGTACCCAGTTGACACGCCGCACCTGACCGACCTCGCGTTCCTGAACGACAGCGGGCTGGTGGCAGGTCCGCTCACGCAGGGCAGCCAGCCGGCCGGTGGCGGGGCTCGCCGCGGCGATGGCCGATCACGTCCTTACTCCAGTCCATTGACACCGCCGTTGCTATGGGCAACATTGTCGTGACCCGCCGCGGTGGACGTGCTCAGTCGTCAGCGTTCGTTGATGCCCGGGCTTCTCGGAGCCTCGGCATCCGTGAGACTCAAAGTTGCCGGCCGTAGGGTGACCGCATGCGAACCGACGATGTCACGAGGATCCTCCTAGGGACGTTCGTGCGACCGGCGGAAGAAACGGGGACGTCGCAACCGCGCGTGGAGGCGGTCTACGGCTACCTGATCCGCCATGACCGCGGCCTGTTGCTCCTCGATACGGGAGTCGGTGAAGGGGACGCCGAGACTGAGGATTGGTATCGACCACGGCGGATCCCTCTTGCGCAGGCGCTTGGTACTCGGGACGTCCTCCTAGAAGATATCGACGTAGTCGTGAACTGCCATCTGCACTTCGACCACTGTGGCGGCAACCCGTTACTCGCCGGAACGCCGGTGGCCTGTCAGCGACGCGAACTGGCTACAGCCCAGGCCGGGAACTACACGATGGAGCACCTGATCGACCATCCTGGTTCCAGATACGATTTGTTGGACGGCGAGGCGGAGATCTGGCCCGGGGTCCACATCATCCCCACTCCTGGCCATGTCGATGGTCACCAGTCGCTCGTGGTGGAGTGCTCGGACGGCTCGATAGTCCTTGCGGGTCAGTCGCACGACACGGCGTCAGCGTGGAGTGCTGATGCACTCGCCAGCTCCGCCAAGTCATTGGGCCACGCCGAACCATTGCCAGTGGCGCCCGTGTGGATGGAGCGGCTGCTGGCATTCGACCCAAAGCGAGTCCTGTTCGCTCATGACGCCGCCGCTTGGGAACCGACCTGACAGGTAGCCTCGCCATCCTTGCCCGCCATCCCGATCCCTGCCAAACCAGACCGAGCGTGAGCGATGAGGCCACTCACCGCCTTGCGATCGCAGAAGGTCGCACGTAAACCCAGCTGGCCCGGCCAACGTCTCAAGGCCGAGGTGATACTGGTGAAGAATCTGGCCGTTGCATCAGCCGTCTTGGCCGTGCTCGTCGGGCTCGGGGCCTGCGCCCGCGACAGCGACACCAGTGCCGGCACAGGGCCAACCGTTTCGACAGACCTATCGACGCAGGCCACCACGACCGATCCGCTTGTGCTGTGCCGGCAGGCACTGCCCGACCGAGTGGTCGTCTCCGCCACCCGAACCTCGGTGGGCGACCTACGCAGCTGGGGATTCAGCGGCCCTGTGCAGAAACGCCCATTGGCCAACGTGTTCCCCTCGGCCGCGGCCAGCGATCCGGCCGCCTGGTGCTGGACCAGGGCGGCGGTCGACAGCTACACCGCCTGGGGCGTGCACGCCTCAGACACGCCACGGCGTGCCATCACCGCGACCGGTCCGACTGACGTGGTTCCGGCCGGGCCACCCCTCATCCCGTGAACGCCGGCCGCACTGTCACCGCCGACGGCGCCACGTGCACGATGCCAGCACGATGCCGACACGGACGTCGTCGTGCGCCCGCCGACGTGGTCAACGCTCGTGGCGCTGGGTCGGTCACGAGCGGATCGACTCCTTCCCGTGCCGACGGTTCCGGCGGCGCTCCAGCGCGTCGACCGGCGCGAACACCAGGCAGCCGATCTGATCGTCGCGTCGCAGCACCCAGTTCGACACCGCCAACACCTCACAACCGGCGTAGCCGCGGGCCGCGGCCAGCAGCATCGACGCACCGTAGAAGATCATCGCCGCATCACTGGTCACCGACAACGCCGGCAGGTACCACGGCGTCGAATACAACGCCGCCACCGCCGCCAGGTTCATCACGCTCGCCACCGGACCCGTCGCCCGTAACGGCTCCGGGTGCCGCCGCGACCGCCACCACTGCCAGGCCAGCAGAATCGTGGGAAACCCCAGCAGGCCAAGCACCAACGAGCCGTCGACGCGGTCCGGGACCGGCGAACCCAGCACCTCCCACAACAGGTATCCGCCCACCAGCACCCGAGCACTCACCCCCATCGGCCCGAGCCGCCGCCGTGCCCGCGCCTGGCCGCCCACGGGACCACCTCTCCTGCCTGCACCTATGTCCATCGTCTGCCTCCACCAGATCGTCTGGCCGGCAGCCTCCGGGCTGTACCCCGGTGCGGAGTCAAGAGCACAACGCGCACACCTAGTGGAACCCGGGCGGCTTCAGGGTCAGCCTCGGAAACATTAGGGACACCATCGATCGGCCCCTCGCCGTTTGTAGCCACAGCGGATGCGGGCATCGGCGGGTGTGTATGACGCCTGCTGACGGATGGCCTTGCCGCGGGCGGACTTGACTCCGTAGTTGGGTACGGGGTTGAGGATGAGGACATGCGAACCAGCGAGCTGGCCGACAAGGTCGGGGTGAACGCCGAGACGTTGCGCTACTACGAGCGGCGCGGGCTGCTGACCCAACCGCCGCGGACACCGGGCGGCTACCGCGACTACCCGGCCGGGACGGTGGAGCTGTTGCGGTTCATCAAACGCGCCCAGGAGCTCGGCTTCACCCTGGATGAGGTGGGGGAGCTGGTGCACCTCAACAACGGGGGGCCGGACAGCTGCGACGCGGCCCGGGCGCTGGCCGAGCACCGGCGCGCCGACCTGGAACGGCGGATCCGAGACCTCCAGCGCATGCACGACTCGCTCGCCGACCTGGTCGCGACCTGCGACCTGCCCCGCGCCGACCGCAACTGCGCGCTGCTCGAAGCGATCGACCGCCCGGAGACGACCCGATGAAACTCGAAGTCCTGCACATCCCGGACTGCCCGAACCTGACACCGTTGATGGAACGGCTCGCCGAGGTGACCGCTCTCCCGGTCACCACCCGCGTGATCCGCACCGACGCCGAGGGCGCCGCGGACGGTATGGCCGGCTCCCCCACGCTGCTGATCGACGACGTCGACCCCTTCACCGCCACCGGCGACGCTGACTGCGGGGTGTCATGTCGTCTCTACCGCGACCCCGCCGGCCGGATCGTCTCGGCACCGTCTGTCGAGCAGCTGCGCGACGCGATCACCGCGCCCTTCAGCGCATCAAGCGCGGGCCGCTGACCCCACTCGGCGGTCGCGCCCGCCGAGTGGGCTCAGTACCAGTGTGAGGTAAGGCAGCCCACTACGCCCACGAACCGGCGAGGAAGCCAGCCGGCGCCCTCACGACCCGCTAGGAACCAAACCTAGGACGTTCCGTCAGCGGGGGTAAGCCTGCGGCCTACCGCAGCTGCAGTGTCGCGATCTTGTTCGCGGCCATCAGGTGTATCACGGGTCCACGTTGGGCGCGACGGTGATCGCGCTTGCACCGTGCCAGAGCCTAGACGGGTGGCCACCGCCGGTGAACAATGCGCCACGCAGGCGTCGGAGGGGTTCCCACGACGCTGCGAGCAGGCAACGCGCCGGTGCCGCACGGCGTCGGGTCGAGTCGAATTGGGGTGACGTACGTATATGGACGTTGCTGCGGTCGATCGCTCCCAGGCGCGGCCGGATCCATCGGGGTTGCGACTCACGGTCGTTGTCTTCAACGGTGTCTCGCTGGGCATCATGTCCTTCGCTTTCGGGGTGTTCGACATGGCCGCCCACCACGGCGCGTTGCCGCACCTGGATGTGCGGGTGATCGCGGGCGAGCCGGATGCGGCGATCCGCGGTGGCGGCCTGGAGTGCGCCGCGCCCTACGATCCTGCGGCGATCCGGGACGCCAACTTGGTGATCGTGCCGAACTGGCGGTCGGCGACCGAGCCGCCCCCGGCGGCGGTGCTGGAGGCCCTGCGAGCGGCCCACGCCAACGGGGCGCGCGTGGCGGGACTGTGCAGCGGCGTATTCGTGCTGGCCGCGGCCGGCCTGCTGGACCACCGGCCGGCTACCACGCACTGGGCGATGGCCGGGCTGCTCGCGGAGATGTATCCGAAGATCAGGGTCGATGCGTCGGTGCTGTACGTGGACGACGGTGACGTGCTCACCGCCGGTGGCGGGGCAGCCGGTGTCGACCTGGGGCTGCATCTGATCAGAGGCATCAGTGGTGCGGAGGCGGCCAGCCGGATGGCCAAGTTCATGGTGGTGGCGCCGCACCGGCCAGGTGGGCAGGCGCAGTACATCGAGTCGCCGATGCCCAGACTCGACGAGGAGGATCCGGTCGCCGAGACGATGTCGTGGGCGCTCGCCCGGCTGGAAGAGGTGCTGCCCGTTGACATGCTGGCCAGACGGGCGCACATGAGCAGGCGCAACTATGACCGGCGGTTCCGTGAGATCACCGGCGCTTCACCGGCGACCTGGCTGACCCACCAGCGCGTGATCCGTGCTCAGCGGTTGCTGGAGGCCACCGGGCTGCCGGTCGACCAGATCGCTCGTGATTGCGGCTTCTCCTCGGCCGAGACGCTGCGGCCGCACTTTCGCAAGCTGGTCGGCGTCGCCCCGTCCACCTACCGCGAGACCTTCCGCACCACGGGCGCCTGAACACTCGACGTCCAAACCGGTGTGTCCTGAATCCGTGGTCCGGTGGCCGGATCACCGCTCACGACCGTGGCCGCCGACCGCCGAGTATCGGTGCATGCGTAACGCCGACAACGACATCCGTCCGTTCCTCATCGCCGTCCCGGAGGCCGATCTCGACGATCTCCGCGTACGGCTGGCGCGCGCCCGGTGGACGGCCGGCCAGCTCCCCGGTATCGGCTGGGATCGCGGCGTCCCGCTAACTGAGCTCAAGGAACTGGTCGAATACTGGATTGACGGATACGACTGGCGGGCACACGAGCGGCGGGTCAACGGCTACCCGCAGTTCGTCACCCAGATCGACGGCACGAACGTGCACTTCTTGCACGTGCGCTCTTCGGAACCGGATGCCTTCCCGCTGCTGCTGACGCACGGCTGGCCGGGGACGTTCGTCGAGTACCTCGACGTAATCGACCTGCTGACCGACCCGCGCGCGCACGGCGCTGATGCGGCCGACGCCTTCCACCTGGTGATCCCGTCAACCCCCGGTTTCGCCTATTCCGGGCCGACCCCCGAAGTCGGCTGGACCATCCCGCGGATCGCCAGGGCCTGGATCGAACTGATGCACCGGCTCGGCTACGAGCGCTACGGCGCCGCAGGCAACGACGGTGGCTCGATGACCTCCCCTGTCATCGGCAGGCTCGATCCCGACCACGTCACCGCGGTCCACGTCACGCAGGTCTTCTCCTTCCCCAGCGGCGATTCCGCGGAGTTCGAGGGCTTCGGCGAGGAGGAGTACAGGAGGCTGGCCTTCCTGCAGCGCTTCATGGACGAGCATTCGGCCTACAACAAGTACCAGTCCACGCGTCCGGAGACGCTGGCCCACGCCCTCGCCGACTCGCCCGTGGGCCAGCTCGCCTGGATCCTCGATCTATTGCGCGGGTTCGGCGATCACACGCCCGAGGAGAACGAGATGTTGAACGCGGACTTCGCCCTCACCCTCGCCTCTACCTACTGGCTGACGAACACCGCGGGTTCATCCGCCGAGCAGTACTACGAGAACGCGCACATGCCCGATGAGCCGCAAGAGCGAGGCACGATACCGACCGGGGTCGCGGTGTTCGCCGACGACTTTCCAAGCATTCGCCAGCTCGCCGAGCGCGATCACAACATCGTCCATTGGTCGGAGTTCGACCGGGGCGGGCATTTCTCCGGCACCGACGCACCCGACCTGCTCGCCGCTGATCTCCGCGCGTTCTACAGCAAGCA
>DASRHY010000134.1:0-6689 GCA_035650275.1 Kribbellaceae bacterium
GCGGTCGACCAGAAACAGGATCCGCTTGGCCTGAGCGTGGCGAGTCAGCCGCTCGCGGATGTTCGCCGCCGCAAAGGTGTTCCCCGACCCAGTCGCCATCTGGATCGGCGCGCGGGAACGGTTGCCCTTCAGCGACCGCTCCAGGTTGGTGATCGCCTCGAACTGTGCGTCGCGCAGCCGACCCGGGCCGTGTATCAGCTCGGGCATGTCGGGATCCGGGCTCGCAACGCGCCGCCTCTGTGGCGAGTGTGGTCGTCGATCTCCCGTTCGATTGTCTCAGGCCGATGGAACCAGAACACCCGCCGCGCCGTCGGCTCCGGGTCCATCCGGCATGTACCAGGTCTCGTCGCCCGTCGACTCGTGGCCGTACGACAGCCTCCCGTCAACCAATACGGCCGTGACGGCGTCGGGCAGGTCGCGCTGGCACTTGACCGTCTGCCACTCGACCCCCGACAGGGTCGTGCCCTGCTTCTTCGCCTCGATCGCGCCAACCGCTTGACGGTTGACGAGGAGAACGTAGTCGGCGGGCCCGGCGCTGGTCACGAGTTCACGAACCTCCACGCCGGTGCCAGCGTGGAGGTTGACCGCCTTGAAGTCCTGAATAACCCAACCAGCTGCGCTCAACATCGCGTCGATTCGCTGCCGGGCATTCGCTCAGGAGCGATGAACGAGCTGTCCGCCATGCTCATCGTCTCCGAAGGTCCACGAGCACCGTACTCGGTCCGCTGTGACGGCCGTGGCGGTCGTTCTGGGTGTATGCGGTCCGGTGGCGCACGGCGATGATGCTGTCGGATCTGCGGGAATGCGCTCCTCACATCGGCCTCAAGCGCTGGCCAGACGGCCTCCGTGGATTCCGCACCGCAGTGGAGTAGGCCGAGTCCCTGCTTGGCACCTGGCCGGAAACTCCCACCGTTACCCCTGTACCGTCCACCACCAGGACCGATGCTCCATCCCACTCCCTCTGCACCGCAGGTCAGGGCGGTCGTGCACGGTCCGGGCCTGTCCCCGTGACCAGGGCAAACAGTTCGCCACGGTTCGACGCCGAATCGACCGGTCCGCGACGGTAGCTCCCAGCGTTGCTCCCAAGATCGCCAGGTGACTCCGAACCCCTCGCGCGCAGCGTGAACATCTTGAGCGATCCTTAACCTTTCGGCGCGAGGATGCCCATGTCGTCGACGGCGGCGACGCATCGAACAGGGGGAACATCATGTTCCGACGGGCACTATCGCGTTTCGCAATCGCAGCTCTGGCAGCTGCTGTCGCCACATGCATGGCGGGCTTCGCACCCACCGAGGCTTCACCACCAACGCACGAGCACACCGTGGTCAAGAACGTGGCGGTCACCATTCCTCCGCTGACAGAGTGTCCAGGGCCGAACCCCGACGCCACCATCGACCTCCTCTTCACCGACATCTTCCACCTCATATTCACCGAGGAGACCTTCCACGTCGGTGGGACGCAGACAGGGACGTTCGTCGTCAGGTCCGCCACCGGGGAGGCAATCGCCAGCGGCCACTTCACCACGAACTTCTCCGACCAAGGACCGGGCTTCCCCACCGAGGCCTTCAACAACAACGTCATCGCGATCGGCCGGGCAGCGGACGGCACACGCATACAGATTCACCTCACCCAACACTTCACCGTCACGCCGAACGGCGATGTGACCGTGGACCGCATAACGGCCAGCTGCGGTTGAGCACCGCGACAAGCGGCCCCCAGGGCCTGACCTGAATCCACCGTTCACCCGGCACCCTCGCGCCGTCCGTAGTCGTCAAGGATCGCGGCCGCCCGCTCGGCCACCGACTGCGGACGGCGCCCGAGGCGCTTCACATAGCCGGCGGTGGTCGACGACTTGGCATGCCCGACGAACCGGGCGATGTCCTCCAACGCCTCGTCACCCTCCACGAACAAGGTGTGACAACCGTCCGCCGCCCAGCGTGCGTCCCCAGGGGGCAGTGATGCCGGCGGTCTTGGCGGCCTGCTTCATCACCTTCGCGACGGCCTGGCGCAGCACCAGCCCACCGGTCGGTGTCGTAAACACGAGGTGCAGGCGTTCGCCTTCGTAGGAGATCGTCTCCCACACCGGAGCCGCAGCCCGCTCCTCGGCCTGGACCTCGAGCCGCTTGGTGAGCATGGCGACAACCGTGGGCATAAGCCAGTGCTCACCACGGGCGCCCTCAGTCTTGGGCGGCCCCAGCTGCTGGCCCCGGCCGTCGGCATAGACAGACGCCCTCCGCACATGAGCGATGCCCACTTCGAGATCAAGGTCCTCCTACGCCAGGCCAAGCACTTCGGACACCCGCCAGCCTTGAAGAAACAGCAAGCCGACCGCTGCCCCACGCGCTGCCCGAGCACGAACGAGGCGGTGTGGAGGGCCGTCCGGGCGCTGCCCCGGCGCCCGGCAAGGTGGTGGCCCTCCGTTGCCTCGATGATCGGGCGGTGGCAGACATCGCCGTGATCATCGCACGGCGCCGTTGGTCGTCATTGTTGGAAGGCGCCCGTGACATGGGCGCGGCCGCCGGTGAAGACGTGGGCCCCGGTCGCGACGGGCTCTGTATGGGCGAACACGGTCGACGGCGTGCCGAGCCAGTCACCTTGATCAGTGGTGAGGCGGCAAGTGGCTTGGTTCCCGGCCGTCAGAGCAGCGGCGAGGCCCGCGGTGCTGTTGGCGTTGGCGACGTCCTCGTTGACGCCGATAACGGGAGCGAACATGCGCCCCGCGCCCGTGTGGCGTCCGGGCGAGTGCTCGTCGGTGGCGTGGACGAAGCAGCCGAGCAAGCCGTGTCGGCGGCAAGCCGCGGCCAGGCGACATGGTCAGGGCGGATCGACGACAACGTGGCCCGGTCGGCAACGCGCACGAGCAGGCGTGCCGCCCCGGGTCGGGAGACGACGGCATCGACCCTGGTGACGGAGCGGTGCCCGTCGGGGCCGCCCGTGGCGCCCGCCATCTGCGCCTGCCGATTGAGGCCGAGCGGAGCGAGCAGACCAGTCAGCATGTCCCGCGGGGCCGGTCCAATCGGGACATCGCCGTGATTGATCCAGACCTCCACCTCGTCACCGACGGCAGTGCTCGCGGCCGAGACCACGCGCCCAGCAATCGCCAACTGTGCACGGCCAGGCTCGACGACGCCCATATGCACCAGGACGGCCATCACTGCGATCGTGCCGTGACCACACCCGCTCAGCTCGCCCTGTCGGGTGAAGAACCGCACCCTGATGAGCTCGGCGTCTCCTGGTACTGGCGGACACAGGAAGGCTGTGTGCGAAGCTGGCATATCTCGGGCCATTGCGGCGCGGGTGGTGTCGCCGAGTGGGCCGTGTTCGATGACGACCGCCGTCGGGCTGCCCCCGTGGCCGCCGCGAGTACAAGACCGGACCATCACGACATCGGTCACGCCATGTCTCGGTCGCCATGGCCGGCGTCGCACAGCGCCTCCGCGTCACTGTTCATCAGTAGCCCGGCGAGAGTGTTGGTCAGCTTGATCGTCTCCTCGTCTCCCACAGCGCACAGCCATCGCCTCAAGGGACGAGACCTCGGGGAGGTAGTCCGCACCGCGCTCGTCGAAGGTTTCGTAGGCCGGCCCGATCACGTCGGCGCTCACGGGGGTTCACGCTCGTGGCGACCGGTGTCGCCCCGGGGGCCGGGTCGCCTGCCCGGTCGCAGCAGTAGTCCCGCGCACGTGCTCGTGCGCAGCGCGGGCAGCTCGCTCCTCGTCTCCCGCTCGAATGGCACGCAGGATCGCCCGGTGCTCCCGGTTCACGACCGACGGTCGCCCGCGTACGAACAGCGACTCCCTCGTCGACACGAGGATCCGGTCCCACAGTCCGTCGACCGCGGCTGCGCTGACCGGGCTGTCCGCGAGATCGTCGATGGCTTGGTGGAAGTCCCGGTTGAGCTCCACGGCGCGATCGAAGTCGCCGGAAGCCGTGGCCTGCTCGGTGGCGTCGGCGAGGGCCAGCAGTGCCCGCAGTTGCGCGGGCGCGACCTCGCCCGCCGCGACGCGCGCCGCAGCGAGGGATGCGTGGAGCCCCTCAAGGCTCGCCCGCATGAGCAGGGCGCTCCGGAGCTCCCGGGCCTCGAGGCGCGCAACGCGCAACGACCGACCGTCCGAGGTGGCGAGCCCGCTGGACTCCAGCCGCCGGAGGGCTTCGCGGACGGTCGCTCGCGACACCCCCAGCTCTCCGGCGAGCGGTATCTCGGCTAGCCGATTGCCGGGGCGCAGGTCGCCTGACACGACCCGCTCGCGGAGGCGCTCGTACGTCGTAGACATGACAGACATTGTCTGACAATATCTCAGCCATGTCCCGACGTCACCATTACGAGCTGTCGACAACCTGGACCGGCGATCGCGGCGCCGGAACCGTCGACTACAAGGCCTACGACCGTGCCTACACGACCGAGTGCGACGGCCGGCCACCCATTCTCGGTTCGTCCGACCCGGCGTTCCGTGGCGACAAAAGCCACTGGAACCCCGAGTTGCTGCTCGTCGCCGCGCTCAGCGAGTGCCACCTGCTGTGGTACCTACACCGGTGCTCCGTGAACGGCGTCGTCGTGATGGGATACCGCGACATTGCGGTCGGCACCATGCTCGAGAACGCCGATGGCGGCGGTCGCTTCGAGGAGGTCGTGCTCCAGCCCGTCGTCACGGTCGCCAACGCGGAGATGGTCGACCTCGCGACCAGGCTGCACGCCGAGGCAGCCCAGCGCTGCTTCATCGGCTCCTCGGTGAACTTCCCGGTCCGACACGAGGCCCGGATCGTCGTCGGCGTCACCCCGGCATGACGGTCATGGGGATGGGACGCGACATCGCCGGAGTGCCGCTCCCCGACAGTGCCGCCGCGCAGGACGCCGAGCAGACGTTGCGAAGCCTGGCGCCGTGCGCCCTGTACGCACACTCGCTCCGGTCCTACGTGTTTGCGTCCCTGATCGCATCCCGGGACGGACTCCAGGTCGACGGTGAGGCGCTGTACGTCGGCTGCGTCCTTCACGACATCGGGCTCACGCCGGCTTACGAGCATCCCTCCCGCCCCTTCGAGCAGGTCAGTGCCGCCGCCGCTCAAGCGCTGACCGCGAGATACGGTTGGGCACTCGCGCGCCGAGCGGCCGTCGGTCGGTCGATCGTCCTGCACATGGCAGCAGAGGTCGGCGGGGGCGAGTCCCCGGAGGCTCGGGCGCTGGAGGCCGGTGTCTCGCTCGACGTGACCGGGCGCGGGATCGCAGACCTCGAAAGCGCCGTCGTGCTCGAAGTGTGCCGCGCGCTTCCACGAGGCCCGTTCAAACACGACTTCTCCGAGCTCCTTCGCAGCGAGGCCGCCCGGAAGCCAAGCAGCGCGACCGCCGCCGGCATCAGCGTAGGACTGCTGGACCGCGTTTCGGCCGCGCCGTTCGATGACACATGCGAGCCAGAATGATCTCCGGGATCACCGATGTGGTGGTCGAGGTCGAGGGGTTCACCCAGGTCCCGCGCGGCGCCTTCGTGCTAGTCGACGAGGTGCCCGATGGCGGTTTGGGGACGCTGCGGGACTTCGCGGTCCAGCTCGGTGACGGCGCGGCGGCGGGGTGACCATGCAGTCGCTGCGCTTTATCGCGCCTCAACGTGTGGAGTGGAGAGACGTGCCCTCGCCCAAGCTGCAGGGTGACCTCGAGGCGATCGTGGCGCCGGTGGCCGCCAGCCGGTGTGACTTCGACCGGGGCGTCGCCGCTGGCCTCTCGCCGTACCAAGGCCCGTTCGCGATCGGGCATGAGGCGGTGGCGCGGGTCGTAGAGGTGGGCGACAGCGTCGGGGGCGTGGTCCCCGGGGACCTCGTGGTCGTGCCGCCGAACATCGCGTGCGGCGATTGCGACCGTTGCCGGCGCGGGCTCACGGCTCACTGTCGGCGGAATCGCCCGGGCGCCGCTTACGGGCTCCCGGCCGGCGGCGAGTGGGGCGGGCTGTTCGACGATCTGGTGCGCGTGCCCTTCGCCGACGCCATGCTCACAGCGGTGCCGGGCGAGGTCGATCCGGTCGAGGTCACTGCTGCGGGAGACAGCCTGGCGCTCGGACACGACATCATGACGGAGCACCTCGGTGCGGGCCGCCGTCGGGTGGCCGTCTTCGGCCGCGGCGAACACGGCCTGTATCAGATCGCGTTCGCGGTCGGGCTCGGCGCCGAGTCTGTGCTCTATGTCGACGACCACCCCGAGCGGCGTGACCTTGCCTCCCGACTCGGTGCCCCGGCCGTGTCCGGGCCGCCGGACCGGGCAGACGGGCCGTTCGACCTGATCGTCGACGCTTCGGGCAACGAGGCCTGGCTCCGGCGGGCAGTGCGCATGCTCGAACCCGACGGGGTCATCGAGTGCCTGGGGGGCTACCTCGGGGACATCCGCCTGCCCGGACTCCCGATGTACGGAGGCGGCATCAACATCCGCTTCGGGATCGGCAACACCCACGCCCACGTCGGGCCCACGCTCGACGCCGTCGCCAGGGGCCTGGTCCGCCCGTCCACGCTCTGGACCGCGACGGTCCCGTGGGACGACGTTCCGGCCGTCTATGCCGACGAACCCCGTAAAGTCATAGCGGTCCGACCTGCAGCCTGACCGCTCAACGGCATCGCGAGCCAGTGTCGTCGGCCGCCCACGTCAGCGATGGTGCCAGGAACGAACACCGACTGCCCACCGTCGACGTTCGGACAGGTACCGTCGGAGTGCT
>DASRHY010000135.1:0-40662 GCA_035650275.1 Kribbellaceae bacterium
AATCATCGTCGGCTTCATTCGGCCTGCGGTTACCGACCGCCGGCCGAGTACGAGGCCATCCACTATGATCAGCACAACGCCTCGGTCGCCCCGGCCGGAGCGCAGTGATCCGAGCCTCCAAGATCACCGGGGCGGTTCATCTCGACGTGGATTCGGTAGCCGGCCTCGGTGGTGAGGCGGATGGCCTCCGCGCCGACCTTGCCATCCAGCCAGGCGATGAGCCAGGCGCCGACGGTCTGCTTGCCGTCGGTGGGCAGGATCCCGGCGTGGTCGGCGGCGAGGATCTCGGCGCGGGCCTCGGCCGCCGATTTGGCGCTCGGGAAGCCGCCTTTGGTCCACTGTCGACGGTTGCCGTTGGGACCGGTCTGCAGCTCGACGTGGTACGCCCAGGTGTGCGTCTTGCAGGTCTTGCCCTGTGGAGGGCAGGTCGCGTCGCAACGCTGGAAGATGCCCTTCCCGTATTTTGGTGATCTTCGGTTCACTCCCTCTCCTTCGGGTTTGTCGCATAGTCTCTACCGATTGAGTCTACCCGCCTTGTGGTTTTCTATCCATAGTGGATAGTCATGTCTTCGGTGGACGCGGCGGCATGAGGCGGTACCAGATCGCTGATGCCGAGCGCGTTCAGAACGGCTGCCCGGGTGACGCGGAGGTACCGGCCAAGCCGCAGCACAGGGACGGGGAAGCTGCCCTCGCGTGCCAGTCGGTACGACTCATCCCGGCCGACGCCGAACGCCCGTCCCGCGGTCGGTACGTCCACGGTCGCTGGCCAGGTGCGGATCTCATCAGGCGTGGGGACGCGCGTACTCATGCCGTTCCTCCCTTCTGCTGCCCGCGCTCGGGGTGCGGACCTCGCGCGGACAAGTGTGGGAGGTAGGCGTTACCGGTAGCGCTACTGGTGCGGTGGTAACGCTCCGCACCGTTGAGACGCGGCGCAGCCGTCCGCCGCTACCGGTTAGCGGAAGCGTTAACGCCGCCGTTGACGAGTCCGTTAACGGCGCCACGAGCGGCGTTACCAGTCCGGCCAACAGGACGGGAACGTCGAGCATCTTTCGCGACGGTCAATCGCCGCGAGATTGGTACGGGGACACTGTTCCGTCCGTTCCGCGGAACAACGGAATGCTCCCTGACCTCTTCCGGAACGGCAGACCCTCGCGATCGTTCCGCCAGAACAGTGGAAGACTTCGGACCGTTCCTGGCACGCTTCGTCGCTGCAGAGCCGCCACGATTGCCGTTCCGCGGGCCAGGTGTGGCTGAAGCTGACCCGGGCGCCAAGGTGCCGGTTGCTACCGTGCGGTGGTGACCGCGATCATGGTGGATCGGCTGGTCCTGGTGCGCCGGGGCGGATCGCGTGGACGGGTTGGTGCAGGAACTCCGCCAGTGCGGTGAGCCATCGGTGTGGCTGGTCGATGTGTGCCATGTGCCCGGCCTCGTCGAGTACCACGGCTCGGGCTGATGGGATGTGCGTGGCTGCGTCGTGCGCCAGCTGTGCCGGGAACGTCATGTCCTCACGGCCGTGCAGTAGGAGCACGGGGATGCCCAGTACGGACAGTCGCCGCAGCGGGTCTGCTGGGCGGGCGCTGGGCAGGGTGCCGGCCTGCCACGGGCCAGCCCAGTCGGCGGAGAACCGCACCGCGTCCAGCCGCCGCAGGTAGTCGGGCAGTGCTTCGGCACGCCACAGGTTGGCCGGTGCCGAGTTCAACGCCCAGGCGCGGGTCAGCGCCGGGCCTGATAGCCCGGTCGGGTCGGGGCCCAGGGCTACGCCGGCGGCGTGCCGCTGGTCTCGTTCGGCCCAGCCGTCGAAGGCGTCCGGCGGCACCGGTGGCACGCTGCTGGAGGCGATGACCAGCCGGCGGACCCGGTGCGGCGCCGCGAGGGTCAGCCGCTGCGCGATCAGGCCGCCGGTCGAGAAGCCCAGCACGTCGACGGTGCCCGTACTTGTCACGTCCAGCAACGCGAGCAGGTCGGCCACGACCGCGTCCCAGGTGTACTGGTCGCCGCTTAGGCCACGGGTGGAGCGCCCACAGCCACGCAGATCGGGCAACAGCAGCCGGTACCGATCACCCAGCTCGCACAGCGGCTCGCGCAGGTAGGAGTGATCCCAGTCCGGGCCGCCGTGGATGACCAGCAGCGTCCGCTCGGCAGGACCGGCGGTGCTGGCCACGAACAGCTCCACCACCGGATCGGCGTACACCCGGACTATGCTCTCGGTGAACACCGTGACAATCCTTCCAGGTCGTCGTTGCCAGGGCTCAAGTCACCAGCGGTCTGCCCGGAGCGCTGGGTCCCCGACTACCTCACACCGGGCCTGCCCGACGACTTCACCGGCGTGCCGATGCCGGCAGCGGACGATGCGGTGCTTATCGTGTTCGCCGGCGTGCCCGGCAGCGGTAATAGCACCGTCTGCGAGCGCGTCGGTGCCGCGCTGGATATCCCGGTCTTCGCTATCGACTGGCTGCTCGGGGCGCTCACGCCGTTCGGCATGCGGCACCGCCCCGACCTCATGTCCGTCGGTGGGGAACTGCTCACCGCGCTGGCCTACCGTGAACTCGCAGCCGGGCGCTCGGCGATCCTCGACTCGACGAGCGAGGGCCCGAACTCACGCGCGCGGTGGGCGAGCCTCGCGGCCGCCGCGGGCGCCGCGTTTATCCCGGTGGTCTGCGCTTGTACCGATGAAGCGCTGCACCGCGAACGGGTGGAGTGGCTAGTGCGGGGCATCCCCGGCTGGGCCGACGCCGGTGATTGGGCGAACGCGAGCGCCTGGCTCGCGGCGTTCCCACCGTGGCTGGCCGGGCGTTGTGCTCCTGGACACTGCACGACCACTCGACGAGTGCGTCACCGCGGTGCTCGAACGGGTCGGGCGCGAGCGACAGGCCACCGGAGAATCCGCAATGGCGCGCTGAGCAATCACTGAGAAGCCGCCGCCAAGTCGACTGAGACGGTAAGTCCGGTCGGTGCAATGCTTCGGCGTACGGACACCAATGTCCGGTCCAATTGAAGGTTACGAACCGTGCGCTGACCAGCGGCTCCCAGTGTGGGTCTGATCTATCCTGCTGAAGACTTGGTCAGACTTACTTCGTGGATTCGGTGGATCTTGGGGTCTGAGGCGGCGATGGATGCGCAAGATGACGTCGTAGAGCCAGGTTAGTGAGCGGGCCCGCAGCGGTCCAACCACCTTGGAGCGGAGGGTGTCGTACCCGGCTGACACCATTGATGGTTATGACGATGATGGCCCGACCGGGCGGGCTGATTCCCGGGCATCTGTGGGTGTCGTGTGACGAGGACAAGATGGTGGTGTCTGTGCTGGCGCCCGAGGTGGCCGGGACGGCCCGGCATGACACGGTCGGCCCGGTCACAGTGGTTAGCCCGTACCCGGAGAGCCGGACCGGGCCGGGCAGCATGGTGGAAACGCGGCTGGCCGATGTGGGGCTGTGGACGCCGCGCTCCGGCGGCGCGAGGATCGGCTGGGTGGGTGCGGCCGGTTCAGCCGTCGTCGCCGCGGCCAGTGGCTGGGCGATAGGGGTGTGGGCCGGGCTGGCGGTAGCGGGGGCCGGGCTCGGCCTCAGCGCCTGGCAAGGGCTACGCCGGTACAGGCGGGTTGCCCGGCAGTGGTCCGACGGTCACCTCGCACTGACCCGCCATGAAGACCGTGCCCTGATCGATCAAGCGGTTCGGTGCGTGCGCTACACCACGGCAGTCTGGCCCCAGCTGCGCGCCCACGTGGATCTCGACGACCCAGCGCCGGTACTCGTGCGACAGCTGTGGGACCTGGCCGTGACGGTGGCGCAGCGGGCCGAGGTCCGCGACCTGCGGCAGCGGCTGCTGACCGCCGGGCATGGAGTGCCGGCTGGCTCGACCACTGCGGCGGAGCTGGACGACCGGATCGTCCGTACAGACGAGTACCTTGCCCTCCTCACCAGGGACATCGACCAGCGGCGCCAGCACGTGCAGCGGTTGACCGACGAGGTCGCCGCGTTCGTGACCGAGCAGCAGGCGCTGGCCCGGGCCAACGCGATGATCCGTGATGCCGATCAGCGCAATGGCGTTTCCACGCCGGCGCTGCCGGGCGCCGTCGCTGATCTCGCCGACCACACCACCGCGGTGCTTGCTGCCTACCGGGAACTCACCCAGCAATCGGCAAGCACGGCTCGGGCGTCCGGCACTGACATCTCGGAGGAAGCATGACCTCTGGAGCACCCCGGGGTGACGCCGGGACTCGGCGGCGCGGTCCTGGCTCCGGTCGAACCCCGGCAGCGACTCGCGGGGTAATTCTGACCCTCGAAAGATCACTCGCAACCTAAGTCTGACGCTCGCAGCCTTCGGCACTACGGGACAACCGACACCGGCCCGGCCTGAGCAAGATCGCCTGCTCGTAGTGGTGAGCAAGTTATTCAGTCTTGTAACACCACCTGCCGACCGGACGCGGCCGGCAGGTGGCGTTACCGCGGCGGCTGGCGTCCGGTGCCGCCGGTGGCGTTACTGGTAACGCCACCGGCAACGCCCGCCGCGCATGCTCGGTCCCGATCGGCGAAGTCTGTCGAGGGGGAGCGACGTGGTGGACGGGCGAGCAGGCGACGAGTGGACAGGTGGTCCGCGTTCGCGTGGGGGCCGTGATCGCGAGCATCTGTTCCCAGGTCGGGTGCGGCGGATCAACCCGAGCTTCACCGCAGGCGAGTACGCCGAGGTGGTGGCGGCGGCCCGGCGGGTCGGCCTGACCCCGACCGGGTTTTGCGCTGTGGCCGCGCTGGCGGCGGCGCGCGGCGGGCACGGCGTGGGGCCGCCGGCCGATGCCGGGTGCGAGTTGCTGGCGCAGGTGCAGGTCGAGCTGTTCGACGCGCGCACGGCGGTGGTGCGTACCGGCACCAACCTTAACCAGGCCGTCACCATGCTGCACGCTACCGGCGAGGCGCCGGTGTGGCTGCGACACGCGGCGACGCGGTGTATGCGGAGTTTGGCCGGGTTGGACGCGGCGGTCGCGGCGGTGCATCGCAGGTTGCCGTGATCCCCGCCGTCCATCCGCGCGGCAGCAATGTGGGCGGGCTGCTGCGGTACTTGTTCGGACCGGGCAAGCGGGAGGAGCACGCCCACCCGCATCTGGTCGCCGCGTGGCTCGACGCAGGGAACCTGGCCGACCTGGAGCCGGCAACCACGACCAGTCGCCGGGATGTACGTCGGCTGGCACAGTTGCTGGAGCAGCCGGTCAGGATCGCCTACCGCCGGCCGGCCAAGACGGTGTGGCATTGCTCGATCCGTACGCATCCCACCGACCGCCTGTTGTCGAACAGCCAGTGGGCGCACATTGCCGGCGAGGTGATGGCTGCGGTCGGGCTGGCCCCGCATGGCGACCACCGGGCGGTGCGGTGGGTCGCTGTCCGCCACGCCGACGACCACATCCACCTGGTGGCGACCGTGGTACGCCAGGACCGGCGCACGGCCTCGGCGTGGAACGATTACCGCAACGCCCAACGGGCTTGCCGGGAGCTGGAGGAGCGGTACGGGCTCTACCGGATCGCGCCGCCCGGCGCCGGCACCCGTAGCTGGCCCACACCGCGGGAGTTGAACAAGGCCGCCCGCCGCAGCCCCCAGCAGTACGGCCGCGCGGTCGCGCCGCGGGAGCTGCTGCGCCGCCAGGTCCGCACGGTGGCGACCGTGGCCGTGGATGAGCCGGACTTCTTCGCCCGGCTGCGGGGGGCAGGGATCCTCGTCAGGCTGCGGTACAGCAACCGCGACCCCGGTCAGGTGACCGGGTATGCGGTCGGCCTGCCCGAGCACACCACCGCCGCCGGGCAGACCGTGTGGTACGGCGGTGGCCGCCTCGCCGCCGACCTCACCCTGCCACGCCTGCGCGCCGGATGGACCAGCGGTGGCGACCAACCACACCCGGCGCGAACGGCGGCACAGGCGTACCGGCCGCCACCCGTTGCCGTCTACCAGCGAGCGGCTCAGGTGGCGCGGGATGCCGCCCACCACCTTGCCGCTGCCACCACTGCGGCCGCCGCCGCGGCAATCGCGGATGCCGCTGCCGACCTGCTGGCCGCCACCGCATCCGCGTGGGAAGGCCGGCGAGGTGGGCCGTTGACCGACGCCGCCGAGGCGTTCGACCGAGCCGCCCGCGAGCCACGCCGCACCGTGTCAGGTCGCGTCGCGCAGGCAACCCGGACACGCGCGATGGCCCGCCTCGTCGCCCTGATGGGCGCTCTCACCGGTGACGACGAGCGAATGGCCGCGATCCAGCTCATCAACGCGCTCGCCGGCCTGGCCGACAATCTCGCCGACATCCGCGAGTCCCGGCAACGCCTGCACCAGGCGCACGCGGCCCGTACCGCCGCCGCGCAGATCCGCGCCTACCTCCCGCGACCGAGTGACAGCGCCAAGCCGTCGGGCAAGCCGGCCGCCCGCCCGCCGCGGTGGCAAACCAAGACCGCCCTGGTCCGGCTTCCTGGCCGGAAGCGCTGACCTCGCTGGTAGGCGGGCATGGTCTCGTCCTTCTAGATCCTTGGAAACGGGACTCTAAATTTCGGGGTCAGGTTCGCGGCGCGGTTGAGCCGGGATCGGGGGCGATGTAGTTCGTTGACGTGGTGGTCGATGGTGGCCAGGGCGTGGCGCATCGCGGGGTGGTGCTTTGGAGCTGGTTGCCGCAGTGCGTTGCTTGAGCCGCTGAGGAAGAGGTTGGTGTCCTCGGGATCCGGCTCGTGCGGACCGGGGTGCGGTTGCGGGCTATGGAGCTCCCGCCCATGTCAGCATCCGGTTCCAGGCACGGCGCAGCCGCTGGCGGCCAAGCCGGCCGTCGGCGTCGTAGTAGGTGCCGTCGGGGAAGCGGCCGATGCTCGCCCGCCACCTGCTGCGCCGGACGGGCACCAGGCCCGGTGCGGTGATCTTGTTCGCCCAGTCGAGCGCCGCGTCGGCGTCGTCTCTGCCTATGTCATCGTTGCGGTGGGTCACCTCACCGCGCCCGTCGACGCGCACCCAGCCCTGCCCATCGTGGTGGGTCCGCCCCGCAGACAGTTCCGCCTGCACCACGCCGTCACACTCGTGGAAGGTGTAGCAGCGAACGCCGGTGATCGTGTTGCCGGGCCGGTGCGGCGGCGCATCGGTCAGAGCGGTGACGATGTGGTGCGCCCAGTCGCAGGCACCGGCGGCGTCGTCGGTGGCCAGTGCGTCGTTGCGGTAGACCGGCTGGCCGCTCAGGTTGAGCATCACCCACGACCCTCCGTCGTTGGCCAGCAGCAACACCCCGCCGTCGTCGATGCCTGGGCGCATCGAACTCATCTCCTCTCCCGGCAGGTGATCCGGGCCTCCCGGCTTGCGTCCCTCGACCTCGAATGCTTCCACCCTGCCATCCGCCTGTCTGGCGGTGCCCTTGATCTCCACGTGAACCCGCCAGTACTGAGTCTCGCCGAAGTCGCAGGTGCCCCGCAGGAACAGGGCCTCCTTGGGCCGGGGCACGCGGGAGGACTGCTGTCTGTCCGCGACAACCCACTGCGCGCCCGCGCCCTGGCGCCGCTTCTCCAACGAGGCAGTCGCGTGGTGCGTGTTCGGCGGCCGGCCACAGGTGAAGATCGCTTTGCCGGCCACCAGCCGGAGATCCTCGTTGAGCATCTCCGGGTAACGATGAAGCGTGCCGCCCACGGTCTCCTCGAACTCGACCTTGCACTCGCCGGTGAACGGGTTGCCGTCGCCACCCACATCTTTGCCGGACGGCCCACCGCACTGCCCGGGCACCAGCATCACCAGCAGCAGCGTGAACGCCGGCAACCGCGCGGAGGTTCGCGACCACGCCACCGACGGCCTCATGGTGCCTCCTCGCCTGCTCCAGCCCGGCAGACTCTTTGCTGCTACCAGGACCTCTCACCGCTTTCCGGCAGGCCGTCCCCTTCTCATCTGGGTCATCTCGGCGGCCAGGCCTCTCGCGTTCTTCTGTGTCGCGCATCGGCCGTGGTACCGCCGGGCGGAGGTAGCCGTCGTCGGTGGCGGACGGGGCCCGGTCGTGCTGCCATTCGGCGAGTGCGGTCTTGTAGCGGTGCAGCTCGTCGGCTAGGACGGCGATCTGCCGGTCGCGTTCGGCCAGCTCGCGGGTGACCTGCCCCACGTACGCGTGGACGTCCTGCTCGTCGATCCAGGCCCGTCCGCGCCGGTGCACGATGGTGAAGGACGGGGAGGTGACCGGGTTTGGCACGGTGCCGGGTGGCACCAGGGCGGCCAAGCGCGCCGCCCAGCCGCCGCGACCGATGGGGCCGGTCATGGGACCAGTTCCAGCGACACGACGTCGGCGGGCCGCAGCCCGGTGTCCGGGATGGCCCCGGCACCCTGCAGCAGGCTGATCGACTGCATCACCCGTTTCTCGTCCAGGTTGCCGATCGTCACGCCGGAGCGCACGTACGGCTCGGCGGCCCGGACCTCCGCCGCGGCGGCGGCCGCCTTGTAGGTCGGCTGGTGTTTGGCCAGGATCTGCCCCGCCTCGTCTGGATGGGCTATCGCGTAGGCCAGGCCTTTCAGCATGGCGTCGCGGAACCGTTTCACGATCCCCGGGTTGCCCATCGCGGTGGTCAGGGTGGTGGCCAGCACGTTGCCGTACAGGTCACCCAGATAGTTCGAGTAGGGCAGCACGGTGACCGGCTGGCCGGCGGCCGCCTCCACCGCCGGCCGGCCGATGACGATTTCGGTGATCGCGTCCAGCGTGCCGGCCAGCAGGGTAGGCCGCAGTTGCGGCGGCGGCAGGTTCACCCACCGGATCGACGCCTCGTTGATCCCAGCCAACCGGGCGTAGGTCGGAAACAGCGTCTTGTTCACCCCGCCCTCGGTGTAGCCGACGGTCTTGCCTTCCAGGTCCCGCGGGAGGGTGATGCCCCGCGAGGCGAGGGCCATGATGCACGACACCGACCGCTGGTAGATGGCGGCGAACACCCGAAAGTCGCGGTAGCTGCCCCGGCCGCGTTCCAGCAGGGCGCCGGTCAGGTCCACCACGGCGAAGTCGGCCTGCCCGGACTGCAGCAGCTTGAGGTTGGTGCCGGTGCCGCCCCCGGGTCTGATCTGGACCTGCAGGCCGGCGTCGAGGAAGAACCCCTTCTCCACCGCGAGGTAGGCGAAGGAGTCCTGCCCGGTGATGCCGAACCCGGTGAGGCAGATGACCTTCTCCGGCGGGCGGGTGGCCGCCGGCCCCGGCTGGCCGGATGCGCAGCCGGCCAGCCCGAGCACGGCCCCTCCGGTCGCGGTCAGGAGGGTGCGGCGCCTCACGCCGCACCGCCGTTCGGCTTACGCCCGATGGTCGACCAGGTCAGGTTGCCCAGCAGCAGCGTTTGTGGGTCGGCCAGCAGGTTCCGCATCCGCCGCAGGTCGTCCACCGGCATACCCGCCCGCATGAGCTCGGCTTCCTTCTGCACCGACACCAGACAGGGCAATGTGCAGCCGGCGCTACCGCCCGGCCAGGACCGGGCCTGGGTGACCGTGTCCACCTCGACCAGGCCTGCCTCGGCCATGGCCCCGGCGACCTGGGCGCACCAGGTGGTGTCGTTGCCGGCGGCCCGGAACATGCCGAGCAGGGCTTGTTGGTAGCGGCCGTACAGGTCCGGCAGGTCCGACCCGTCCGGGTGCCGGAGCACCGCCGGCGGGGTGAACTCGCCCCACTCCTCCACCAGCAGCGTCCCGCCTGGAGCGAGCCGGGCGGCGGCGTCGGCCAGGATCTGCCGGCGGGTGGGTAGGTGGGCCAGCAGCAGCCGGGCGTGGATCACGTCGAACGGGCCGGGCGGGAGGCCGTCGGTGACCACGTTCCACGCGATGGTCTTAACCCGCGGATGGTCGCGGACGTGTTGTGGTTTCAGGTCCACTGCGACGACCTCGCCGTGGTCGCCGGCGAGGTCGGCCATGAAGGCGGCGATGGACCCGTTGCCGGCGCCCAACTCCAGACAGTCTGCACCCGGCAGCACCAGCGTTGTGAGTAGCTGCTGGGTGTGCGGGTCGCAGATTTCAGCCAGGCAGGCCAGCAGATCCGGGGCAGTGTCGGCGCTGTTGTCCAGCGCGTACGGCTCGGTGGTGGGCACGGTCATGGCTCCTTCGAGACGAGGTCAGGGACGTGACAGGGCCGCCGGAGCCGAGGCCCGGCTGCCGATGGATGGGGGTCAGCGGTTGGTGGCCGGCGTTTCGCTCAGCTCGCGGACGGCCCTGTCGAGGGCGGCGCAGCCGTGCCCGGGCCGACAGCACTCGCACGTGCCGCTGTCGCGGTGGGTGGCGACCAGCCGCTGATTGGCCAGGTGTCGCTGGTGGGCCCGGTGTCGTTGCGACGGCCAAATCGGCTCATCCGTGCTGCCGGTCATCACGCCTCCCCAGGTCGACCAGCGGGTCGAGCCGGTCCCGGTAGGCCGTCAGCGCATCGATGAGCCGGTCCAGGGAGGCGACCTCCTCCGCGGTCGGCTGTTCGTCGTCAACCGGGTGCAGGAAGATGTCCACGCCATGGCCGCTGATCACGAGGAACGGCGCGGACTTCCGCGGGATCGGTTCGTGCATCCGGGCGCTGAGCTGGTCGCCCAGGTACACGGTGACGTCGACCCGGGAGTCGACCTCCAGCAGGTGATCCCGGTAGACCGCCGCCGCGCGGCGCACCGCGCCGGCCCGGCTGATCCCCTCCAGGGCGGCGGCCTCGTCGAACACCGCGGCGGCCTCCGCGGGCAGGTCGACCGTCACCAGCGGGACGCTCACCACCAGACCCCCGTCCGGCTGTCCAGAGCCGCGATCTCCCGCTCCGTCCACCCGTCGGCCACCAGGATCTTCCGTCCCCACCGGTATGTCACGCAGGGGTGCGGCCAACCGCAGTTGAGACAGCGCTCGCCGTCGGGCCAGTGCCTCACCGCGCAGTGCACCTTCACCGCGCGCGCGGCCAGCTCGACGTCGTACGTGTCCGGCCGAGTGCTGTCATCTACGAGCAGCTGGGCCTGGTTGTTCACCGTGTTCAGCTCGGTTCTCGCCGTCACGCCACACCTCGCGTCCATTCGGTCCGGCACCCGGCCGGACGGACACCCGTCGTCACGCCCGACCGAGGCCTCTACGGAGCGGTACCGCGACGGAAGGGCCCGGGAGCCGGAGGAGGGCGCGGCCTGCAATTGCCGTGATCTCTCCCCGATGAACGTCATGCCCTCCGTGGCCTCTCAACCATGGAGCCGTCCCGATATCACCAGGGAGGACCGTACGAGCCGGACCAGGCCCGATCCAGCAATTTCGCGGGATTTCTAGGAACCGTGCGAGCGTTCGCCGGGTTCGCCATCCCGATCAAGAAGAACGTTCGTGATCACGGTCCGAGCAGGCGCGCCGTACAACGCAATGGCGGCCAACTGCTCAAAGACCTTGGCGTATGTATGCACCTCATCCGGCCGCGTCAGCCGCAGTTCGGCCGCCAGCGTTTCCACAATGATGAAGTCGTTGTCGATGATCCAAAAGCCGTGATCGAGGAAGACCGGCCACTCGACCTCGAATGGGATCACGCCGAAACGAATATTCGGGCCGAGCGTGGTTGCCGCCACCAACCGGTCCAGCTGAGCGGTCATGACCTCGCGCGGGCCAGCGGCTCCACTGCGTAGCACCGCCTCTGCAATGACGAAGTGGAACTTCTTGCCCGGCCGGTACAACAGCTCTTGACGCTGCAGACGCACCGCCACGGCCTCGTCTACGTCGTCCGGTGCGCCGTGCAGGCGAGCGCCCTTACTGAGCATGCAGCGCGCATAGTCCGGCGTCTGGAAGAACCCCGGCACGTAGTGCGTGTTGAACACCCGGATCTGCCGGGCCTTGATCTCCGTCTCCAGGGCTTCCTGCTGCCGGAAACGCATACCCGAGCGCAGGCGCCGCCGGTACTCCCGGTAGAAGCTCTCCAGCGCGGCCAGCTCGCCCGCCAGCGCCTCGGCCGCCTCCGGCCGATCCGAAACTTGCACCCAGGCCGCCAGGTCGGTCGCTGTCGGCGTCTGCTGCCCCAGCTCGATCTTCGACACCTTCGAGGCTGTCCAGCCGAGCTGCCGCGCGAACTCCTTGCCGTTCAGGCCCGTGTGGCGGCGCAGCTCCCGCAGATGCGACCCCAGCGCTTCACGCGCTTGCTGGATGTTCGTCCGCACGCTCGGCTGCCTTGGTGACGTACTGCGAGTAAGGAACGGCGTAGTGCCAGGCGGCATCCCGCCAGTAGCCGTGCTGGACCACGGTTGCCGCATCGTCCACCGGCTCGGCGCCTAGCAGCTCGTCGGTCTTGTCAAAGCGCACAATGTAGAGCCGGCTGGAGTCGAACAGCCAAAAGTCATGTTCGGGCAGTTCGGGCGCCCGATGCCGTGGCAGGTACCGGATGTCCTCGCCCGCCGCCACGTTGTACTGGCACAACCACAAGCCATACCGGCTGTAATCGGAGTGCGGCTGCGACACCACCCGCACCCGCTCGATGCGTTTGCCTTCAGCACGGAGGGCAGGCATGAGCTCAAGCCAAGTCCGCATGTACTCGAGGTCAACCGGCTCACCGGCGAGGAACTGACGCAGCTGCTCCTTTTCGTAGTAGCCCTCGCGCACTTCGAGCCGGAAGGCCGTGTGCTCGAAGGCATGGAACAGCCGCCTCAGGTCCTCGCCGATCAGCAGAGTGGTCACTCGTCAGTCCCTCGGGAAGTACTTCACGAGCTCAGCCGGGATCTCGATGACTGTCTCGTGACCGGGAATCCGGAGCTGGCTCAGGGTCTCGGTGTCCTCGATCCGGTAGCCCTGGACGACGAACGTACCTCGGTCGGTGGCGTACACCCTCGGGCTGCCATCCGGGCCCGAGTCTCCGCCGAGGAAGGTCAACTGCATGGCGATCCCCTTCGCATGAGATTTCGCGCGATTTCTCGGCAGAATTCCAGGGAAGCATGATCGATGCAAGACGCTGTCCGAGATTTTCGAAACATCACAGACTGATGAGATCACCGGTAAGAACGACGACCCGGCGGCACAGACGCACTTCGTCGCCGAACAACCCCTGCGGGTCGCCGACATCTTCATCTGGTACGCGCCAACCCCAGACCGCCCGCCTGGCGGCCGAACCCCGCGACGGGACGCCTGGGCGGGCGAGCAGACCGGCACGATTCCTGACGCGGTGTCGGCCAAAGTTATTGAACGGGGCATGTGCCCGCCCAGCTTCGTGCCGCTCAAGCCGATCTGGAGCTGACCGCTTTGAAGCACAGGGTCGATGAGGTGGACTCGGCTACCTTGCGGGTTGGTGCGGTGGCCGGTGGCTTCGTAGGCGTCCGGCTGAGGTAGTCCAATGTGGAGCGCCGGCGGCGGATCCGTCCTCCCCACGCTTGCGGGTGTATGCCGGAGACCCGCCGGCATCGGCCCGACCAGCCGCTGTCCTCACCACGCTCGTCAGGCCGGCTGAGGCGTGGCGCAACGGGAGATGGCATCGTCGGCACCGCAGTCGGTCCGCCGGGGACAGATCGCCAACGTTCCCGACGCGATCACCATGTGCTGTGTCGCTCCTCAGACACCTGATCTTGATTGAGCGGATGTCCCGCTCTGACGAGTCGACGCCGAATCAGTTGCTGTGCCTGTCTCCGACGGTTGCGCTGACGACGTGCTCAGGCAGCGTTCACAGGTGCTCCAGAGCCGCCTTAGCCTCGTCATATAGGTGGCGAAGTTCCCCCAGGGTTGGTGAAGCGTCATAGCAGTGGTGGTGGGTGAGGCGGGAGAGCGCGGCCCACGCGAAGCTGACTCGATGGACGACATCGAGGTCGATGCGCTTTCGAAGCATGAGCAGCTTGGTACGCCGGCTACCGCACCTGGCTACGGGCGAGCTGGCCCGTAACCAGAAGGCGTCGATGCCGCCCTCCAATGCCAGTCGGATGAGGCAGGCGCATGCCTTGGGCCACCACCCATCGGTCACCGCCACGGCACCCAATACTCCCGCTCCGCGCAGCATGTCATCGGCTGCCGCGAGGTAGCGTTGCGGGTCCGTCCCGGTCATGTCAGCGCTCTCGTGAGGATGCGGGTATCGGTGACCAGTTGGGGAAGGTCGCGAAGATAACCGCCGTGTACGCCTCTACGACAGGCGTTGAAGGCTTCGACCGCATGGGGCCCGTACTTGTTGGCGAGCCGGCCGAGTACATCCTTGCCGCGCTCCGGGTCGTCGAACAGCGCCAGCGCGAACAGGGTGGTGATGCTCGTGCCCGCCTTATCGATGGCGGCTTCGATGTCTGTATACCGCTCGCCCCGTGCGGCCCTTACTCGCCAGACGACCCGGTGGCAGGCGGCTTCGAGCGCGGAACGGCATAGCTCGGCGACGACCGGAGCGCGAACGTCCTCGGGGACGTCCTCGGACAGCGCGACGGCGTTGGCGTCGTCGAGGTACCGCCTGATCGGGTCCATGGCGGGCCGGAGCGTGACGACGGACTGTTCCGCCCGTAGGACTTCCAGCACCCGCGCGTTGAGTTCGAGACGGCGCACGGCATCGGGCAGCCGGCTGTCGTGGGTGAACACGATGATCTGCCGGTCCTCGGCGAGGCGGCCAAGGACTCGGGCAAGGCCGTCGACCTTGGCGGGGTCCATGCTCTGTACCGGGTCGTCGATGACGATGAATCGAAATGGGCTCTCCGGCGCGCAGCTTCGAGGCAGGAACGTCGCGAGTCCCAGCGCGTGCAACTCGCCCTGGCTCATCACGCCGAGAGCGGTGCCATTGTCGACGCCGTCGACGCTGACCGGGAAGACGACCCGGCGCCGGGTACTGGTGCCGGCCAGCGTCATGGCGCCGAGCTCGACGTTGCTCTCCTGGCGCAGCTGCCGCCAGATCCGTTGAGAGTGCTCCGCGAACGGGGCGACCCGCTCGTTGCGGATCTTCTCACCAGAGGACTTCAGCCAGGCGCGGGCACCCTTGAGCAGGGCCAGGGCGTGCTCGTGTTCAGGTACCTGGCGGGCGGCGGCGATCCAGAGGCGGACGCCATCGGCGGCCTGACGCCAGGCGCTGTCGCGCTGCCGGAGCCAGGTCGCGGCGGCCGCCCGTACCTCGGCGGCTGCCTTGGCCACGTCGGGGTACCGGTCCGTCAGGTGATCGGCAAGGTCGCGCGGAGAGCCGGGTACCTCGCGGAGCATGGCGAGCGCTCGCCGCAGATCGGTCGTGGGCACGTCGGGTGCTTCGCCATCCGGGACTTCGATGCCGTCGACGACACCGCGTACGCGGCGGATCAGATCGGTGAGATGGGCTGCCGCGCGCCGGGCGGCCAGCGTGCTGGCCCGCAGCTCGTTCAACGACCCGGTAGCGGTGGCCCGCCAGCCCGCGTTCAGAGCGCCCGTCTGGCATACCGGGCACGGTCCGTCGCCGCTGTCCGCGTGATGGTCCAGGGCGAGCCGGAGCATCTCGGCGATGCGTACCGAGGTATTGGCTCGGGATTCGTCGTGCAGTCCGGCCTCGGCCACAGCCGTTCGCAACTCATCGGCCAGTCGCCGGATGTCGTCCGAATCAGAAATGGTGAGCGCGGCGAGCCGTCGAGCGAGAGCGATCGTCGGGTCTGGGCCGGCGGCGAGCGGTTCGGCGAGGATCGCATCGAGCTGGTCGAGGTCAGGCTTGCTGCTGGCGAGGATCGCCACGGCTCGCCTCGCCCGGTCGTCGTCGATGTCGCCGAGTTGGCCGCGCAGATTCTCGCGGCCTGCGCGTACCTCCTTGATGCGCGCGTCGTGATGGCGGGCCGCGGCCATCAGCCGCTTGTCGGCGTCCGTGAGTCCGTCCAGCCCGAGGATCGTATCGATGGCGTCGAAGAGCTGGGTCGCCGTGCCGCCAATCAGCCTGCCGAGGTCGGCGGCGGTCAGGAACGGCCGGTAGAGTTCCAGCGGCCGAGCCAGGCCGAGGCTGGCCAGGTTGGTGAATCGCCCTTCGGCGCTGGTCACCAGGACGTCGGCGTCGATGAGGGTGCAGTCGGCCGGCCACGATCGGCGGACCCGGGTCGCGGTCGGGACTCCGTCAACGCGCAGCTCGGTGGAGATGACGCACGGATTCGGGGCGTGCAGGTTGCGCCACCCGGTACGCCAGACACTGTTCTTGTCAGCCCACCGTGCGCTGTCGCCGGTCAGGGACAGTTCGATGGCTTCGGCGAAGCTGGACTTGCCGGACCCGTTGCGCCCGACCACGAGAGTGAGTCCGGGACCGGGGTGCAGCGCGAGCGTGCGCTCCGGCCCGACGCCGCGGAACCCGGCGACGGCCACAGACGACATGTAGATGTGCGAGCGCGGTTCGGTGGTCCCGGTCCGCCGCAGGTCAAGTTTCGCTTGCCCTCCGGCTAGGGCGGCGGCCAGGTCGTCCTCGCCGCACAGTGCAGCGAGAATGACCTCTGCGGTCCGGGCCGGCACGTCATCGGCCGCCAGACGCTGAAACAGGAGCTCGAGAAGGGGTGCCGGCTCGTTCGTGCTGACCCCGTCGTGCCGTTCATCTGACATGTCAGCCGACCTTGGTCCAGGTGCCGCAGCCTTCGGTCTTGAAGAACTTGTCGCTCGCCTTGATCTGCACGATCTGCTGGGAGCCCGCCGAGCCGTTGTTGTTGGCGATGATGCTGTCGAAGGTGCCCGAGGCATCCTTGAGTCGCTCGTAGTAGCAGTTGATCGAGTCGTTCGGTACGACGGTGCGGTACGTGCCGGGCTTCACCTGGGACGGGACGGCGAACGTACCGTCGCCGGAGATCAAGTTCGGGTCGTTCGTCGGCTTCGCGGCCGGCTTGGCGGAGCCGCCATCAGCCGAGCTGGCCGCGGCGATCGGTTGGTCCTTGGTCGTATCGCCGGCGTCGCCACCGCCCGTGGTGCCGCAGGCGATGCTGAGGCCGCCGAGGACGGTAGCGGCGCCAATCAGGGCAGCCTTCTTCGCGTTCATCGCGTTCCCTTCGGGAGAGTCGACCAGAGGTCCTGTGATGCGCAGTCTCATGAGAGCATACTGTGAACTCACTACACAAGCATTTCTCAGGACTCGACTTCGGTCAGCTATCCGGCTAGGGTTCACGCAGCGCGTTCGACCAGGTACACAGGAGCCATTCCGGTGTCCCGCAACCCGCCCATACCTTGCGAGACTGACGCCCGGCCAGGTCGACGAGGGGAGCACGGTGTCAACGGCAACTACGGACGAGCTGGCGATCGGCGCGTTGGTTGCCGTTCGCGGGCAGCGGTGGGTGGTCAGCGATGTCGAGGCTGGCGATCGCAGCCATCTGGTCAGCTTGCAGAGCGTTGAGGACGGCCGGTACGGCGAGACCCTCGACGTAATCTGGGAGGTCGAGCCGGGCCGCCGGGTGCTGCCCAGCCGCCCGTTGCCCGAAGTGGCCGAGCACGGGTTCGACCCGCCCGAGCGGCTCGCCGCGTTCCTGGACGCGGTGCGCTGGTCTGCCGTCACATCGGCCGACGTCAAGACGCTGCAGGCACCGTTCCGCTCCGGCGTGGCGATCGAGGACTACCAGCTGGAGCCGGTCGCCCGCGCGGTGGACGCGCCCCGGGTCAACCTGCTGCTCGCCGACGACGTCGGCCTCGGCAAGACCATCGAGGCCGGCCTGGTGACCCAGGAGCTGCTGCTACGGCACCGCGGCCGGCGCGTCATGATCGTCTGCCCGGCCGGCCTCACCCTGAAGTGGCGCGACGAGATGGCGGAGAAGTTCGGCCTCGACTTCACGATCATCGACACCGAGCGGTGCGCGGTCGTGCGGCGCACCCACGGCTCGGCCGCCAACCCCTTCGAGGTGTACCCGCTGAGCATCGTGAGCCTGCCATGGCTGCGGGGCCAGAAGGCGCAGCGGCTACTGGACGAGATGCTGCCACCGGGCGGCCCGAGCTACCCGCGCACCTTCGACCTGCTGATCCTCGACGAGGCACACCACGTCGCGCCGGCCGCACCGAAGCAGGTCTACGCGGTCGACTCGCAGCAGACAAAGCTGATCCGGCGGCTGGCGCCGCACTTCACCCACCGGCTGTTCCTGTCGGCCACCCCGCACAACGGGTACCGCGCGTCGTTCACTGCGCTGCTGGAGATCCTGGACAACCAGCGGTTCGCCCGAGGCGTGGAGCCCGACAAGACCGCGGTGCGCGAGGCGGTGGTCCGCCGGCTCAAGCGGGACATCGTCAACGCCGACGGGACGCCACGGTTCCCGCAGCGGCTGGCCCGGGCCATCCCGGTTAGCTACCCAGAGGACGAGCGGCAGGTGCACGACCTGTTGAAGGAGTTCGCGGCGCTGCGTCGCAAGCGGCTCACCTCACAGCGCGGCCACAAGGCCACCGACCTGGTGACCCTGCTGCTGAAGAAGCGACTGTTCTCCAGCCCGGCTGCGTTCGCGCACACCGTCGCGGTGTATCTGGAAACGCTGCGCGGCCGCACCGGCGCCCCGAGCCAGCCGGCCGGCGACGACATCCCGGAGTGGCTGGAGGACTTCTTCGGCGAGAGCGCCACCTACGACGACGAACAGCTCGCTGAGGCCGAGGACGACGCGCTCGGCCGCACCCGGCCGATGCAGCCCGACGCCACCACCGAGGAGATCGCGCTCCTGGAGCGGATGGAGCGCTGGGCGCTGGCGCATGAGGCCCAGCCGGACGCCAAGGCCCGCGCCCTGCTCGAGTACCTCCAGGCGATCTGCCGACCGGACCGTACACATTGGACGAACGAGCGGGTCGTGGTGTTCACCGAGTACCGCGACACCCAGCGGTGGCTGGCCGAGCTGCTGCGCCAGGAGGGGCTCGCCGGGCAGGCACTCGCTCAACTGCACGGTGGCCTGGCGACTGACGAGCGGGAGCAGTTGCGGCTGGCGTTCCAGGCCGATCCCACCGAGCACCCGGTCCGGATCCTGCTTGCCACCGATGCTGCGAGCGAGGGTATCGACCTGCAGAAGCACTGTCACCGGCTGGTCAACTACGACATCCCGTTCAACCCCAACAAGCTGGAGCAGCGCATCGGCCGGATCGACCGGTACGGCCAGACGCAGACGCCGGACGTGCGGCATTTCGTGGGGACCGGCTGGGGCCACGCGGTCGACTCGTACGAGGCGGACCTGGAGTTCCTGTCCCGGGTAGCCATCAAGGTGGCCCGAATGGAAGAGGACTTGGGCTCGGTCAACGCGGTGCTCGCCGAGGCAGTTCTGCGCCGGATGCTCGGCGAGACCGTCGAGTCCGATGTGGACACGGCCGGCCGCGCTGCGTCGGAGCTGCCCGCCGAGTCGAACGTCGGGGAGCAGGTCCGGCAGTTGCGCCGCAACCTCGACGAGACGGTGGCGGAGCTGGGCATGACCCCGTCCGCGGTCAAGCGGGTGGTCGACACCGCCCTGGACCTAGCCCGCCAGCAGCCGCTGCGCAAGCACATCGACGACCGGTACCTGGTGGATGGTCTATTCACGGTGCCGCCACTGACCGGATCGTGGCAGCGGGCGACGGCCGGGCTGACCGAGAAGCTGCAGCGCGATGACGAGCCGCCCCGCCAGCTCCCGGTCACCTTCGACCCGTCGGTCGCTAAGGGGCGCGACGAGGTGATCCTCGCCCACCTCGGGCACCCGCTGGTGGCCATGTCCACCCGGCTGCTGCGCGCCGCCGTGTCCAACAGCGACATTGGCCTGCACCGGGTCGCCGCCGTGGTCAGCGACGACCCCGCGCTGGAGGACGTGCTGGTCGGTGCGTACTCCCGGTTCGTTCTGGTCGGCGCGGACGGGGTGCGGCTGCACGAAGAGGTGCTCTACGCCGGCGGCTGGGCGCCGGAGCAGGGCCGGTTCCGCCGGTTGGAGAACCTCGGCACGCTGAAAGGCATTCTGGACCGGGCGTTGTCCGGCGGTACTCCGGCCTCCGGCACGGTGCAGAGCCGGCTCGCCGCCCGATGGCCACGGGTCGTCGACGGCCTGCTCGCCGCCATCGACTGGCGGACCGCGACCCGGCAGGAGTCGCTGGGGCGCAAGCTGACTCAGCGGCGGGATGCCGAGCAGGCCCGCATCATCGCCAACCTCGAACAGTTCGCCGCGACGCTGCGTGGTGCGCTCGCCACCGACGACGCCGACGCCGAGGACGCCCTGTTCAGCCGGGCCGAGGTGGCAAAAAGCAAAGACGAGCTGGCCCAGTTCCGTAGGGATCGTCAATCGTGGGACCAACGCCTGAGGGGCCTCGCCGCCGAGCGCGACCGGGAGCTGGAGGCGATCGCTACCCGCTACCGCGACCCGCAGCCGCACTCGTTCCCGGTGGCCGTGATCTTCGTGGTACCGAGGCAGGAGGCCACCCGATGAGTCGCGCGTACCGTGGCCGGCCGGCGGCACCCGACGGCGCCCAGCAGCACCGCGAGTGGCTCGGCCTGATCGAGGTCACCGGCCCATTCCTCAGCCTGCCTGTGCTGCGGCGGACCTGGCCCACCCTCGACCCACTGGAGAAGGAGGTCCGCGAGCGGTTGCGCGTGGAGCACGCCACCTGGCTGGCCGATCCGGCCGCCGGGCAGCGGGCGTGGCTGCGCTACGTGCTGGGCGACCTGCTCGGCTGGGGCGGCGAGCTGCGCGATACCGAGCTCGACTCGCTCGTCGTCAAGGTCGCCGAGCACGACACCGAGATCGTGCCCTCCTTCGCGCTCGTCCAGCCCGGCGAGGTCGAGCCGGGTGACGAGGTCAAGCCCGACGCGGTACGGCTGCTCGGTCTGGTCTGCCCGCCCGGCGCCACCCCCACGGCGCGGATCGCCGGCTCGGATTGGGCGGCCACCCCGGTCGACCGGCTGGCCAACCTGTGCCGCCACCACAACGTGGAGCTGGGCCTGGCCACCGACGGCCGCTGGTGGGCACTGGTCTGGGCGCCGCGCGGAGGGGTTACCACGACCGCCGTCTTCGACGCGGTCTCCTGGCCGGAGACCGCCGAACGCGACGTGGTGCGGGCCTTCGTCTCGCTGCTGTGCCGCCGCCGGTTCTTCGGGGTACCCGACGCCGAGCGGCTCATCCCGTTGTTACGCGCCAGCCTGGACTACGGAGAGGAGATCACCGAGGCGCTCGGCGTCCAGGTGCGCCGCGCGGTCGAGCTGCTGGTGGCCGCGATCGGCCGGGCGGACGTGCGCGACCGCGAGCTCGGCGGCTCCGGCCTCACCGATGTCACCGCCCACGAGGTGTACCGCGGCGCGGTCGCTGTGATGATGCGGATGGTCTTCCTGCTCTTCGCGGAGGAGAAGGGTCTGCTGCCGGCCGACAACGACCTCTACGCGACGGCATACTCGGCCGGCGGGCTGCGCGCCGACCTGGAGCAGCGGGCGATCGAGGGCAGCGAGGAGGACCTGGAACACACCTCCGCCGCCTGGCATCGACTGCTCGCCCTGTTCACCGCCGTGTACCGCGGCATCGACCACCCCCGGCTGACGCTGCACGGCCACGACGGCTCGCTGTTCGACCCGGCGGCTCATCCGTGGCTGCCGTTGACTATCGACGACCGGACCGTGCTGCACATGCTGCGCGCGGTGCAGCGGGTGCAGATCGGCACCGGCAAGTCGCGGGAGACCCGCACGCTCAGCTTCCGGACACTGGATGTGGAGCAGATCGGGTACGTCTACGAGGGTCTGCTGTCCTTCGAGGGGTTCCGCGCCGATGGCGTCACCGTCGGCCTGGTCGGCAAGGAGGGCCTGGAGGACGAGGTCGCCCTCAATGATTTAGAGGCATTGGCGGTACGGGCACCGAGCGCGCCTGCCCTGGCCGCCGCGCTCGCGGAGATGCACAAGGAATCGGGGATCGGGTCGACCGCCGCGGTGGAGAAGCGGCTCGTGCCGCTGGACGGCGTCGAGCGGGAGGAGGCCCGCAAGCGGCTGCTCGCGGTGGCCGGCGGCGACTACCCGCTGGCCGAGCGGCTGCTGCCGTTCGCCGGGGTCATCCGCGCGGACCTGCGCGGCCTGCCGGTGGTCATCCTGCCCGGCGCGCTGTACATCACGGAATCGGCCCTGCGCAAGAACACGGGTACCCACTACACGCCCCGGTTCCTCGCGGAGGAGGTGGTTGAGGGTGCGCTGGAGCCGCTGGTCTACGCGCCGGGTCCGCTGCAGACGGCGGATAAGTCGGAGTGGAAGCCAAAGTCGAGCAAGGAGATCCTCGCGCTGAAGGTGGCCGACACCGCGATGGGTTCGGCCGCCTTCCTGGTGGCGGCGGCGCGCTACCTGGCCGGTCACCTCATCTGGGCATGGTCGCGGGAGGGCGACGAAGGGGCGCAGGCGCATCGGTCCACAGTGGACGGTCTCCATATCGATGCGGACGAGGACCCCGTGGTCATCGAGGCGCGCCGGCAGATCATCGAGCACTGCCTCTACGGGGTGGACATCAACCCGATGGCGGTGGAGATGGCGAAGCTGTCGCTCTGGCTGGTGTCGATGGATCCGGTGCGCCCGTTCACGTTCCTGGACGACCGTCTGGTGGCGGGAGACTCATTGCTCGGCATCACCTCGCTGGAGCAGCTCGAGTACATGCATCTGGATCCTAAGCGGGGCAAGGAGATCCACGAGCGCTCGCCGGTTGACTTCACGGTCGGGGTGCGGTCGCTGGTCTGCGAGGTGTCTGGCATCCGGCGACGGATCGCCGAGGTGCCCCTCGGGGACGACCCGCTGGCGGCGCAGGCGGAGAAGCGGCGGCTGCTCGACGAGGCGAACGTGAAGACGGAGCAGGCCCGGTTCTTCGCGGACCTCACGGTGGGAGCGGCGCTGGCGAACGTGCGGCGCGGCGACCGGGGGTTGAGGGACGGCTCGATCGCGGCGGCGGACTATGCGCGCCGGATCCTGTCGGGCTTGGCTGGAGCCGAGAGCGAGGCTGCGGACAGGCGGATGGCGTGGCTCGCAACGGATCAGGTACCGGGCTCGTTCGACCGGACGCCGCTGCACTGGCCACTGTTTTTCCCCGAGGTATTCGAGCAGGGTGGCTTCGACGCCATTATCGGCAACCCGCCGTTCCTCGGTGGACAGAAGTTGACAGGGACGCTGGGCACGGCCTACCGCGAGCATCTGGTCGGTTCGTTAGGGCGCGGTGCGCGGGGGAGTGCCGATCTGGTCGCCTACTTCGTGCTGCGCGCCAACGATCTGCTCAACGCCGAGGGTCAGACGGGACTGATCGCCACCAACACCCTCGCCCAGGGCGACACGCGCGAGGTGGGCTTGGACCAGATCGTGGCCGGTGGGGCAACCATCCGGCAGGCGGTGAAAAGCAAGCCCTGGCCGTCGAAGTCGGCCGTGCTGGAGTACTGCGCGGTCTGGACGAGTCGCGCCGGCCTCGGCGAGACGGCAGCCCGGGTGGCCGATGGTCTTGTTGTCGCAGGCATCGCCTCCTCGCTTGACCCGGCCTCCCGAGTCATCGGCATCCCGCATCGGCTGGTCATCAACGCTGGCAGGTCGTTCCAGGGCTCAATCGTGCTAGGTCTGGGATTCACCATGGAGTCGAGTGAGGCTGCCGCTCTGATCGAGAAGGACCGGCGCAACACAGACGTCCTGTTTCCGTACCTCAACGGCAAAGAACTGAATTCCAGGCCCGACTGTTCCGCGAGCCGTTGGATCATCGACTTCCACGACTGGAGCGAGGACACGGCCAAGACCTATCCCGACTGCTTCGAGCAGGTCCGCCGACTCGTCAAGCCGGAGCGCATGGCGAACACGTACAGCAAGACTGCTCGCGAGCGTTGGTGGCTCTATGAGCGCTCAAGACCTGAACTCTATCGGGCGATCGCGGGGTTGGGACGCGTCGTTGTGCTCGCGCAGGTCAGCAAGACCGTCATGCCGATGCTAGTTGCACCGGGCCCAGTATTTGATCAGAAGCTGGTCGTCTTTGCGACGGATGACACGGGGATGTTGGCGATGTTGAGTAGCGCACCACACTACTGGTGGGCGAGGAGCCGCAGTTCCACCATGAAGACGGACCTCAGCTACTCGCCTACAGACGTGTTCGAAAGGTTGGCGCTGCCGGAGTTGACGCCGGAGATGCACGAGTTGGGCGACCGGCTGGACACATACCGGCGGGGCGTGATGCTGGCGCGGCAGACCGGGCTGACCGCGATGTACAACCTGGTCAACGACTCCAACTGCCAGGGCGAGGACATCGTCGAGCTGCGCCGCATCCATAGGGCCATCGACGAGGCGGTCTGTCGCGCGTACCAATGGGATGATCTCGTGACCCAGGGCCTGGACCACGGCTTCCACACGGCTGGGCGGGAGACCCGCTACACCGTCGGCCCCGCAATTCAGCGCGAGTTCGTCGACCGCCTTTTGAAGCTGAACCACGAGCGGTATGCCGAGGAGGTTGCCGCCGGGCTGCACGACAAGAAGAAGCGGGGCACCGGCTCCGTAACACATGAGGAGCCGTTGTTCTGATGGTCGACGCACAAGACAGTCTCTTTCCGCACCCGCGCGGCGAACAGGCCGCGCTCCCGCCAGCCGAGGACAACGGGGCAGAGCAGCTGCCGCCGCTGGACGTGCCGCAGGTGTTCGCCGATGCCACCTCGCACCAGGTGCGCGCCGAGCTGGAGGTGCTGGTACAGCGGGACCTGCTCGGGCCGTGGGATGGGGAGGCCGAAGAGTTTCGGCCTGGCGCGATGGGGCCGCGCGAGCGGTACCTGGTGGGCATGCTCGGACCCAAGCAGCGGGCCAAGTCCGTTGGCGGCCAGGCCGACGAGGTGCCCGACCTCGAGGACGCCGTCCAGGGCGACGCCACAGAGGCGGACCTGCCCGAGGTGCTCACACCGCAGAGCCTCGGCAGGATGTGGGCCTCGTCGATGGGCCTGTCGTTCGCGGTACCGGCCGACGTCGACGCCCTATCGGTGACCGCGCACTGGGGCCGGTACAGCAAGCGGGAGTCGCAGGACGACGCGGCGAAGAAGCGCATCGTCTGGTCCCGCGAGCCGATGTCGTACGACAGCGAGGTCCGGATGGACGGCGAGCCGTCGTACCGGATACCGCTCACCGCCACCGACCCGGACGAGCCGGGCGTGTTGTTGGCCGTGGATGTCCGACCGCGCGACGGCCGGCGGGTCGTGCAGTTGGCTCTGGTCAACGCGCAGCTTGAGCCTGCGACCAACGCCGACACGGCCTGGTTGTTCCAGTGTGGACTGTCGGTGACCGCGATCGACAGCGCCAAAGCGGCGTTCCTGCCCGTCGACGATCCGCTGGACGATCTGCGGGCGGTGGGCGGCGACCTGGAGGAGGCGCACCTCCGGCTGCTGTACCGGGCCCAGCGCCGCTACGCCACCGGCCGGAACGTTGCTGTGCACGCGGAGGTACGCGACGGCGAGCGCTGTGCGTACCGGCTGGAGACCACGTGGCTGCCGGCGTACGACGTACCGGCCACCATCGCACAGGTCGGCGAGGGGAGCGCGCTGGCCGGCGTCGAGCTGTCCATGGATGCGCTGGCCACCGCGGGCCTGGACCGGCTGCGCGCCGGCCTGGCTCCGCTCGCCGACGGGTACGGGGCGTGGCTGGCCGAGCGGGAGGCCGAGATTCCCGGGCTGCCAGAGCCGCTACGCGCCGCCGCCACCTCCGCGGTGTTCAACGGCCGCCGGGCGGCCGAGCGGATCAGGGCCGGCATCACGCTGCTGACCGAACCGGAGGCGAGCGGCCATGCCGACGCGCTGGCCGCGTTCCGGTTCGCCAACGACACGATGGCGTTGCAGCGCAGGCACACCGACCTCGCCCGGCTGCGGGAGGAGCATGGGCTGTCCTATGTGGACGCCGAGGCGCGGGTAAGGGGGCTGGGCGCGGCGGCGGCCTCCTGGCGGCCGTTCCAGCTCGCCTTCGTGTTGCTGAACGTGCCGTCGCTGGCCGACCCGGATCACCCGGAGCGGGCCGCCGACCGCACCGCGACCGTCGACCTGCTGTTCTTCCCGACCGGTGGCGGCAAGACCGAGGCGTACCTGGGCCTGACCGCGTTCACGTTCGCGATCCGCCGGCTGCAGGGCGTGCTGGGCAGCGGCACGCAGGCCCGCAGCGGTGACGCGGGGGTCGCCGTGCTGATGCGGTACACCCTGCGGCTGCTGACCGCGCAGCAGTTCCAGCGGGCCGCCGCGCTGGTGTGCGCGGCCGAGGTGCTGCGCCGGGGGAACGAGGCGCGGTGGGGAGCAGAGCCGTTCCGGATCGGGCTGTGGGTCGGCGGCGGGGTGTCGCCGAACTGGTTCGGCGAGGCGGCCGAGCAGATCGCTGAGGCCCGGGAGGCGGGGGACGGCAAACGAACCAACGTGTTGCAGACGCTGTCGTGCCCGTGGTGTGGGACGACGCTGCGCCCGCACCACGATCTGGACCCTCGGGACGATCTGCGCCGGGTGCTGTTGTGGTGCCCGAACGCGGAGGGGGTGGATGCCTGCCCGTTCAGCCCGACGCAATGCGCCGAGGGACTGCCGATCCTCACCATTGACGAGGAGATCTACCGGTATGCGCCGAGTCTGGTCATCGCGACCGTGGACAAGCTGGCGCAGCTGCCCTGGCGGGGGTTCGCCGGGCTGCTGTTCGGTCGGGTACGCGAGCGGTGCCCGCGGCACGGGTACCGGCATGACGACCTGGACGCGAAGACAGGCTGCGGCGTACGGCATAACAAAAAGGGCACCCTGGAGGCGGTGGCGAGCGAGCCGGTGACCCGGCTGCGGCCACCGGATCTGATCATCCAGGATGAGCTGCACCTCATCTCCGGCGCGCTGGGCACCACCGTGGGACTGTTCGAGGCGGCCGTGGACGAGCTGTGCACATGGCGTACGCCGGTCGGCGCGGAGACCGGGCCGAAGATCGTGGCGTCGACCGCGACCACGAAGCGAGCCCGGGAGCAGGTGCTCGGCGTGTTCGGCCGGGGGTTGGCGGTGTTCCCGCCGCCGGTCATCGACATCGCGGACACGTTCTTCAGCCGCCAGGTGCCGGTGACGAAGGAGAACCCGGGCCGACGGTACCTCGGCATCTGCGCGCACGGGGTGCGGCTCAAGTCGGCCGAGATCCGGCTGGCGGAGATCCTGCTGATCGCCGGGCAGACCCTGTTCGACCGGTACGGCGAGCCGGCCGACCCGTACCTGACCGTGGTCGGGTACTTCAACGCGACCCGCGAGCTGGCGGGGATGCGCCGGTACCTCGACGACCAGGTGACCACCCGGGTGCGTAGCCACGGGCGGCGCAAGGACCTGTCCGACCGGATCGTCACCGCCACCGGCATGCTCACCATCCAGGAGCTGACCTCGCGGATCTCGTCGGCCGATATCAGCGAGGTGCTCAGGCGGCTGGAGATCGGGTTCGATCCAGACCTCGACACGTCGGCCCGGCGGCGCGCGATCGCCGACGACATGCGGGAGGCGATGCGCACCAAGTCGTCGTTCCACCCGCTGGCCGACCGCTCGTCGCAGCGGCTGCGGACGGACCGGATACCGGCAGATGTGGTGCTGGCGACGTCGATGCTGCAGGTCGGGGTGGACGTGTCGCGGTTCGGCCTGATGGTGGTGACCGGCCAGCCGAAGAACACCGCCGAGTACATCCAGGCGTCCTCCCGGGTCGGACGTGACCCGACCCGGCCGGGCCTGGTGATCACGCTCTACAACTGGACCCGGCCACGGGACCTGGCCCACTACGAGGACTTCGAGTACTACCACGCCACGTTCTACCGGCAGGTCGAAGCGCTGTCGGTCACGCCGTACACCCGGCGGGCTCTGGACCGGGGGACCACGGCGACGTTGGTCGCGGCGGTGCGCAACGCGGAGGAGGCGTACTCGCGCAACGTGGACGCGCAGGACGTGCCGCTCGACGGCGCGCCGGTGGGCCGCATCGTGGACCGCCTGCTGGCCCGGGCGGACGCGATCAGCGGGCAGCGCGGCCGCGACTACCTGGAGGAACGCATCAAGACCGTGAAGGACCGGTGGAACCAGGCGAAGACCGGGTCGACCCGGCTGGGGTACCAGGAGGGATCGTTCAAGCAGCAGCGGCTGGTCGGGTTGCTAGAGCCGGCCACGGGTGGCCGGTGGACCGACCGGACCGTCGGAATATCGATGCGGGAGACCGAGAACGAGATCAACCTGCTGCTGCCCGGCGGTGGCGAAATATTCAATCCGCTGTACAACACGCCCGACTGGTCGTTCGGTGCGGCAACGGATGGAACCAGCGAGGAGGACCTGCCCGACGGTGACGAGCTGGGCGCGTCCACGCTCGCAGGTGGGGGCGAGTGATGGCGGTGGGGTACCGGCGGCGGGTCGGCGCGGTACGGCCCAGCCACATCATGTTCACCACCGGGATCGGCGCGCTGGTCGACCTGCCCAACTTCTCAATACTGGTGCGAGGGTTGGACGACTGGAACTACTCGGTCGTGCCGGAGTGGGAGCCGATCGCCGAGCCCCGGCTGCTCGCCGCGGTGCGGACGTTGCTGGGGCCAACCGTCAAGCAACTGCGTCCGGCACCATGGCTGGACGGCATCGACCGCGACCCGAATGGTCCCGCCGCCCGGGTGGGCGTGCCGGTGATGCCGTTTCCGGCGTGGCTGCGCTGCACCGCGTGCAGCGAGTTGGCGCCCATCGACTCGGCGGTGTTCGGCTTCGAAAACGACAAGGCGCGCAAGCCGCAGGACGCCCGGTTCTTCCACGACAACTGCCCGCGCAAGAAGAAGGGCCGCAAGCCGCTGGCCGTCGCGGCCCGGTTCGTGCTGGCGTGTACGGCCGGGCATCTGGACGACTTCCCGTACGCGCACTTCGTCCACCGCGGTGCGGGTTGTGCGAAGGCGAGTCACCCGAGGCTGCGGATGGACGACCGGGGCGGCAACCTCGGCGCCAATGTGGAGATCCAGTGCATCAGCTGCGGCGAGCGGCGCAACATGCGGGAGGTGTTCGGTCGGTACGGAGCGGAGAAGCTGCCCCGATGCCGGGGTCGCCACCCGCAGCTGGCTGCGTTCGAGCCGGGCGGCTGTGGTCACGACCCCAAGGTGCTGGTGGTCGGCGCGTCCAACCAGTGGTTCGCGCAGACCCTGTCCGTGCTGGCGGTCCCGCGAACCGGTGCCAGCGAGCTGCAGACCAAGGTCGAGCAGCATTGGACGGTGCTCAGCGGACTCCCGGCGGCTGCGATGCTGCCCTTCGCACGGGCCAACGTGCCGGCCCTGCGCGAGTTCGAGAAATGGACCGACGACGAGGTCTGGGCCGCCATCGAGCGGCACAGGGCGGGCCCACAGGACACTGACGTCGCGGGCTACCCGGACCTGCGTACCCCGGAGTGGGAGGCCTTCTCCGCGCCACACCTGCCGGAGCCGACCGACGACTTCACGCTGCGCCGCGACCCGGACGGGGTGCCAGGCGAGCTGAAGGGTTGCTACGCGGACGTCATCCAGGCCGAGCGGCTGCGCGAGGTCCGGGCACTGATCGGGTTCACCCGGCTCGATGCTCCGGACCCCGACGACCCGGACCTGGTTACCCGCGCGCCGCTGGCCCGTTCCACAACGACCTGGGTTCCAGCCAGCGAGGTGCGGGGCGAGGGGATTTTCCTGCGGCTGCCCGAGGATCTGCTGTACGCCTGGGAGGCGCGGGTCGCGGACTCCGGAGTCCTGCACGAGCACAAGGGAGCGTACGCGCGGTTCCGGCAGAACCGGTACTCGGACCGGATCACCGGACCGTTCGACCCGATGCGGCTGTGGCCCGGCGCCCGGTACATCGCGCTACACACGCTGTCGCACCTGCTGATCCGTACGATCGCGCTCGAGTGCGGGTACAGCTCGGCGAGCCTGTCGGAGCGGATCTACGCCGGCACTGACGACGACCCGCGCAGCGGCATCCTCATCTACACGGCGGTCCCCGATGCCGAGGGCACGCTGGGCGGCCTCGTGTCGCTGGCCGAGCCGGAGCAGCTCGTCCGGCTGACCCGTCGGGCCCTGCACGACGCCGCGCGCTGTTCCTCCGATCCGCTGTGCGCCGAACGGCTGCCCCAGGATCCCGCGGACTTCCTGCACGGCGCCGCCTGCCACGTCTGCCTGTTCGTCTCGGAGACCACCTGCGAACGCGGCAACCGGTTCCTGGACCGGCGGTTCGTGGTACCGGTCGACGACCCCGAGCTGGCCCTCTTCGCCGAGCTGCCATGAGCTGGCCGGCCGAGTTCGAGGCCGCCGCCGGGGCGGCGGCGGCGCGCCTCGGCGCCGGTTACCTGCGGGCGCTCGCCGAGCGGGTCGCGGCCGGCTGGCCGGACCACGCCGCGTTACAGGCCGTTCCGGTGTCCGGGTTCGCGGAGGCGGCCGGCGCCGTGCTGGCGGCGCAACAGGCGGCCGGACTGTCCGCTGTGGAGGCTGCGGCCTACCTGTGTGGCCTCGCCGCGGGCCACGCTCAACAGGCGGCGGCGGTACGGGTTGAGTCGGTGTGGAGCGGACCTGGAACCCATCAGGTACCAGTACGGGCCACGGCTCAGGTACTGGTCGAGCTGGCCGGCGAGGCAACCAGCGAACTGCTGCTGATGACGTACTCGGCCAAGCCGTACCCGCCGCTGCTGGACGGGTTGACCGCGGCGGTGGCGCGCGGCGTGGTCGTCACCGCCGTGGTGGAGACGTTGAGTGGCGCCGGCAGCGCGCTCGCCGGCTCCGAGCCGGCTGCGGCGTTCGCATCCGTGCCCGGCGTGCAGCTCTGGCACTGGCCGCTCGCGCAGCGGGCGGAAACCGGCGCGAAGATGCACGCCAAGCTCGCCGTCGCGGACCGCCGGACGCTGCTGGTCTCCAGCGCGAACCTGACCCAGTCGGGCGTGGGCAAGAACATCGAGGCCGGGCTGCTGGTCCGCGGCGGTTCCGCACCCCAGCGTGCGGCCGAGCACATCGCCGAGCTCAAGGCGAAGGGTGTACTGACCCGCCTGAAGCCGGGAACGTAAGGAGCACAGCCACGGTGGTAGACGTTGACACCTCGATGCATGACGGGGCTACGGTCGGCGCGAGCGACATCGCGCGTCTGGCCAATGTAGGCCGCGCCGCCGTCAGCAACTGGCGGCGGCGATTCCCGGATTTCCCCGAGCCCGTCGGCGGCAGCTCCGCCAGCCCGCTCTACTCCCTGGCGGACATCGAAGGCTGGCTGGGCCGGCACGGCAGGCAGTTCACGGTACTGCCGGGCGACCGGGTGTGGCAGCGGGTCCGCGGTACCGTCGACGACCTCCGGCTGGGTGATGTTATCGGCTACGTCGGCGCCTTCCTCGTGTTCCTCAGCCGGGACGCCAAGCGGTGGCGGACCCTGGCCCGTTCCGACGACCATGCCATCGGTGAGGCGTTGACCGCCGCCATCGTGGCCGCCGTTCCCGAGTTACCGGAAGGGCTTCCCGAACCGCTGGACGGCGAGTGGGTCGGCATCGTGAGGCTGGTAGCGAAGGCGGCCGCCGCTATGGGGCACCGGGAGCTGTTCGACTTCCTGTGCGAACGGTACTTGGGGGTGCAATCCCGCCGCCTTCCGGTCACCCCGTGGCCCTTCGCGGAGGTCATGGTCGAGCTGGGCGATGCCGAGAATTCCAACGTCCTCGATCCCGCCTGCGGAGTCGGCACGCTGCTGCTGGCCGCCCAGATGCGCGGGGCTAGAAGCCTGCTCGGTCAGGAGGTGAACCGGACCGCCGCACGTCTGTGCGCGGCGCGCCTGCTGCTGCACGACCGGTCGGTTCGGGTGGCGGCCGGGGACTCCCTGCGTCGCGACGCCCTGGCCGACGAACGCGTCGACGTGGTGGTTTGCAACCCACCCTTCAACGAACGGTCCTGGGGCTACGACGAGCTGACCAGCGATCCACGCTGGGAGTACGGGCTGCCACCACGAGGCGAGCCGGAACTGGCGTGGGTTCAGCACTGCCTCGCCCACGCTAACCCTAGCGGCCGGGTCGTGATCATGATGCCGACCGCGGCCGCGACCCGCCGCTCGGGCCGGCGCATCCGTGGCAACCTGCTGCGTTCGGGGGTGCTGCGCGCGGTGATCAGCCTGCCCGGGAGCGGACCGGCGGCCAGTGCCGCGCCGGATCTGTGGTTGCTGCGCAAGCCGTGTGTCGATCAGCCTCCTCCATCGCATGTGCTCATGGTCGACGCCACTGGTGACCCGTCCCTCGCCGAGCGGGCGTGGCGGGCTTTCCTCGCCGACCCGCAGGGCCCGCTGCCCGGCCCGAGTCGCGCGGTTCGGATCATCGACCTGCTGGATGACGAGGTGGACCTGAGCCCGCAGCACCGGCTCGTTGGAGCGGTCCGGCCGGCCGAAACCGCGCGGTTCGTGCCCTCGCGGACCGATCTGCTGTCCGCCACGGCGGCTCTCGCCACAAACCTGCCGGACCTGACCGTGCCATCCGAGCGGGAGACCCGGCCCATGACGACCGTCGGCGAACTGGTCAAGGCCGGTGTCGTCGTCATCCACCAGGCTCCGTTGAAAATGACGACCGACACCGGCGACACTCCTACGTTGACCGTCAACGATATCCGGCATGGGCGGCCCCCCTCGGGCCGCGCCACACCCGGGCCCGGCTCAGTCACCGTCGAACCCGGCGACGTGGTGACCATGGTCGCCTCCCGACACCCGGTCGCGCGGGTCATCGATCAGGGCCGTTGCTTGCTCGGGCCACAACTCCTGCTGTTTAGGGCCGATCCGGACCGCATCGACCCGTACTTTCTCGCCGGGTTCCTGCGTGCCGGTCAGGCGCTGGGGGCGGCGCGCGGTTCGTCTCTGCCGCCGCGTACCGATCCCCGCCGGGTTCCCATACCGCGCCTGCCGCTCGCGGAACAGCGTCGCTATGGCGAAGCGTTCCGACGGCTCGCCCAGTTCGCGGACCATCTCGCGCAGACGGCGGCCGTCGGAGAACGCCTGATCCGACTAGGATTCACTGGTTTAGCCGACGGGACTCTCACCCCATCGTCCGCCGACGAGCATTCGTGACGACTGGCTGCATGGAGGAGCTGTGTCCGGGCGCACGCTGATCAACGGCCGGTACGAACTGGAGAACCTGCCCGTCGCCAGGGGCGGCATGGGCGAGGTCTGGATCGGTCGTGACATCAAGCTGGAGCGGGAAGTCGCAGTCAAGTTCATCCGCTTCCCCGAGGGACACCCCGACAAGGACCTCGTCCGCCGCTTCGTCCGCGAGTCGCGCATCACCGCCCGCCTGGAGCACCCGGGTGTACCCGCCGTCTATGACGTGGGTACGCACGCCGACCGCCCCTTCCTGGTCATGCAACGCATCCGGGGCATCAGTGTCGCCGACCTGATCGCCGAGCATGGACCCCTGCCGGTCGGGTGGGCGGCCGCGATCGCCGCACAAGCCTGCGCCGTGTTGTCCGTCGCCCACCTGGCGTCGCTCGTCCACCGCGATCTCAAGCCCGGAAACCTGATGCTCGATCCGGACGGCTGCGTCAAGGTCCTGGACTTCGGCCTCGCCGTCGCCCTCGACCACGCGGACGTCTCGCAGATCACCCGCACCGGGCAGACCCTCGGCACCCCCGCCTACATGGCCCCGGAGCAGATCCTGGCGAGCATGAGCGGGCCGCACAGCGACCTGTACGCGCTGGGGTGCACCCTGCACGAGATGCTCTCCGGCCGTCCGGTGTTCACCGCTTCCACGGCGTACGCCGTGATGAGCAAGCAGGTCGACGAGCGCCCGCCACCGGTGCGCAGTCTGCGTCCGGAGACGCCGCTCGACCTCGAGCGGCTCGTGCTCGCCCTGCTCGAGAAGAAGCCCGAGGACCGGCCCGACGGGGCCGACGCCGTGTACCGGCGGCTGCTACCGTACGCCACCGATCTCAAGCCGATGCCCGGAGCGCTTAACCCACCGTCGACACCCAGCCCAACTCGGATGTATGCCGGCGTACTGAGCCGGGTCTTCGCCGGCGTCGTGACGGTCGGCGCGCCAACGCCGGCATCACCCAAGCCCGGGACCCCGGCAGAGCCGCCACGATTCAGCCGCGGCGAGCTGGACCGCGCCCGCAGCGAGGCCGGTCAGCTCATCAAGCAGTCGCGCTACAGTCAGGCCGCCGAGGTGCTCGCCGCCGTTGTGGAGCCCGCGAGCCGGATCCTCGGCAGTACGGACGATGACGTCGTGAGCGTCCGGCTGGAGTTCGCGAACGTGCTGTTCGAAGGCGGCGACTACCACCGCGCCGCGCCGGCGTACCACGGATTGGCCGCCGACCTTACCGCCCGACAGGGAAGCGACACCGAGCTCGTCCTCCGCTGCCGGCTGCAGGAGGCCACCTGCCACGCCCTGATCGGTCAGACGAGTCAGGCGCTACGGCAACTCGACGGCCTTCTGCAGGACGAACGCCGGCTCTTCGGTGACGACGATCCACGAACGCTGGAACTGCGGCGCCAGATCGGCCTGCTGCAGCTCGGCGCCGGCCAGCGGGGCGCGGCCGAGCAGACGCTTCGGCAGCTCATGACCGACCTGACCCGCCTGCACGGCACCGGGCACCCTACGGTGACCGGAGTCGCTGATGTGCTCGCCGGAATACACCGCTCGGGGCACGGCTGACCTTCCTGCCGACGGCAGTTTCGCCACTCACCGGGTCCCGCTTCTAACTAAGGAGAGCGTCATGGGCAAGCCGAACGGGCCGATCGAGCACATTTCCATCCGGGTACCGTGGCACGACTCCGGGTGGAGCGGAACCGTGTGCAACGACCCACGCGGCAATGGCACCTGCGTGCTGTTGAAGAACATCGGGCAGAACCGTCGCGACGCCCACGAGCAGCGTCTCGCCGGTACCACGATCTCCGATCTCGCACTCGCAGACGCGCCACCATGCGTGGCGGAGCGGGCCACGTTCATGTCCCCGCGGTCCATCCCGTTCGAGCGCGCCCATCCGTTCACCGAAAAGTCTCAGGCCTTCGCGCCCTTCCAGCCCACTCAACAGCCGCTGCCCCCGTTCTCCGCCCAGGCCGTGCCGTTTCGGTGGATGTCGCGTGATGGAGCCACGGAAATTGGGCGAGAGCGTCAAGTCGGCCTGCAGCCAGACCTTGAGGACGCGGTCGACGCGATCACCGGTTGGCGGGAGTCGAACTGGGTCATGCACGGCGACAACCAGCGGTCTCTCCTGGACACCTTCTTCAGCACCGTTCAGCCCGAGGCCAGCCTGGTGTTCTTCTACGCTAAGCACAGTCCGCTCAGCGACGACCCGCGGCGGCTGCTCGTCGGAGCGGCGTCCGTGTCGGCAGTCAACCCCACCGGCGCCTACCGCAGCAACGGGGACGAACAATTCCCGGCCCAGATGTGGGAAACCACCATCGAGCACTCGCTGCGCCCTGACCAGCACCGGGGCTTCCTCCTGCCGTACCAGGCCCTTCTGGCAGCGCGCGACGACAGCGGTGTCGACATCAGCGACGCACTCGCCTTCGCGCCGGAGGCCGGCTGGGTCGCCTTCTCCTACGTCACCGAGCACGTCAGCCACGACCTCGCTATCGACGCCCTCCTCTCGCTCGTCGCGGCGGGACGCCAGGCGCAACGAATTCTGGGCACCTCGGCCGGTCCGCTCGGATTCGATTGGCTGGAGGCGCAGCTCAACCGGCTCTGGAAGCTGCGCGGCCCCTGCCCCGGACTGGGCAGCGCGCTCGCCGCCTTCGGCGTCCCGCAGGCCATCACCTTCGCGCATATGATCGCCGCGTCGACCGGGGCCGGGGCCGACCCCTGGCAGACCATCGACCGGGCTATGGCCAGCCCTGAACAGTTCGGCCTCACCGCCGCGACGTACCTGACCCCGAGCATCCGGAACAAATGGAAGGGCCTGCGACCCGAGCGGCGGGAGCTGCTCGAACTGCTCAGCCGCTTCTCGTTGACCCGCGAGCAGGTGGAGCACTTCTTCGTCGCGGAGCAGCGCGACCCGACGCTGACCGACCACGACATCATCGCCAACCCGTACCTGCTGTTCGAAACCGACCGTGGCCAGCCAGACGCCGTGGCCCTCGCCACTATCGACCGGGGTTGCTTCCCGGACGCCGCGCTCGCGGCCGCGCACCCTATGCCGGTGCCTAGTGCCATGACCGACCGGCTCGATGCCCGACGCGTGCGCGCCCTCATCATCGACGAGCTGCACAGGGCGACGTCAGCCGGACACACTCTTCGTCCCCAAGCCGATGTCGTCGCCGACATCCGCGCACGCACCTTGAGTGAACCATGCCCAGTGGACGCTGACCTCCTCAACGCACACGGGTTGTCTGCAGACACCGTGCCGCCAGGCGAACCCCTGACCGGCGTAACTCTCGCCAATGGGGCGCCCGCGCTCCAGCTCGCCGAGCTGTCGGAGATCGGACGGCTCATCCGGGAGCAAGTCAACCGGCGGCTACGCGCCACGCCCGTCAGTGGGGCGCCGGACTTCCGGACCATGCTCGACGAAGTCCTGGGCGCGATCGACGCCAAGGCGCCCGACGACGAGCGTCAGGCCGAGGTGCGGGCACGCCAGGAAAAGGTGGCCGCGCTGGGGACGCTGTATTCGTCGCGGATCAGCGTGCTTGTCGGCTCGGCCGGCACCGGCAAGACCACCCTGCTGAAGGTGCTACGGCACACGCCGTCCATTTCTGCCGGAGGGGTTCTGCTGGTCGCGCCTACTGGGAAGGCTAGGGTGCAGCTCGCCCACCGGGTGCAGGCAGAAGCGGTCACTCTCGCCCAGTTCTTGGTGGCCAACGGACGGTACGACCCCGGAACCGAACGCTATCTGGTGACCGGCGACGCCCAAACCAGGGTGAAAAGCTACAAGACCGTGGTGGTCGACGAGGCGTCCATGCTCACCGAGGAGCAACTGGCCGCGCTGCTCGACGCGGTGACCGGGTACGAACGCCTGGTACTGGTCGGTGATCCCCGCCAGTTACCGCCTATCGGTGCTGGCCGGCCCTTCGTCGATATCGTCCGGCGCCTGGCGCCTGACGACATTGCCACCCGAATGCCGCGCTGCGCAGCCGGATACGCGGAGCTCACCATCCCGCGACGTCAGACCGGGCAGGAACGCGACGACCTCGTCCTGGCCAGCTGGTTCGCCGACGGCGAGCTGTCACCAGCCGCCGACCTGGTCTGGGACCGGTTGCGCACCGGCCAGCAGATGGAGACGTTGCGCGCCGTCGAGTACCGCCCGGGAAGCCTGTTCGACACCCTGCTGCGCGTACTGCGCGAGGAGGTGCCCGAGCTCCGGGACGCATCCGACGAAGAGCTGACTGCGGCCTTCGGCCGCAGCTACGGTGGCCAGATTTCCGCTAAGGGCAACCTGTACTTCCCGCCGGGCACCGGCGCCAAGGTGGACGCCTGGCAGATTCTCTCGCCGGTACGCGGCAGGGTCTGGGGCACCGTCGAGCTCAACCGTGCACTCAAAGACGCATTCGGCGCGCGCGCCCTGGAGCAGGCAACCGGGCCACGGCGCTATCACGCCAAACCTATCGGGCCCGAACGTATCGTCGTCGGCGATAAGGTGATCAACGTCCGCAACCATCAGTTCACACAACGTCGGGTTTACCCACGGGACGCGGAGCGGTTCGTCGCCAACGGCGAGCTCGGCGTGGTGGTAGGCCAGAGTCGCTCGAAGTGGGTCACCTGGACGCCCAACAAGACCGAGATTGAGTTCAGCGGGCGTACGCAGGTCAAGTACGACTACTACGACTGGTCTGACGACACCCGGGCGCCCATGCTGGAACTCGCCTGGGCCATCACCATCCACAAGGCGCAGGGCAGCGAATTCCAACTGACCTTGGTTGTGCTACCACGCGATGGCGCCGGCCTGAGCCGCGAGCTGCTCTACACCGCTCTCACCCGCCAGCGCACGAAGGTGGTTCTGCTACACGAGGCCAGCCTCGACGACATCGCCAAGCTCGGCTCGCCGGCACACTCCGACACGGCCGGCCGGCTGACGAACCTGTTCGGTGCCTCCGATCCGGTCCGCGTCGGCGACGCCGTCCTCGACCGCGGCCTCGTCCACCGTACCGAGCGGGGCGAGCTAGTCCGCAGCAAGAGTGAGGTCATCATCGCCAACATGCTGCATCAGCTGGACGTTTCCTACGACTACGAGGTTCCATTCACGGGAGCCGATGGGCGGACCGTGCGTCCGGACTTCACGGTTCTCACCGACCTCGGCGAGACGGTGTTGTGGGAACACCTCGGCATGCTCGCCGACCCGCGGTATGCCCAGAAATGGGCCGCGAAGAAGGCCTGGTACGCCCGCAACGGGATCCTGCCGATCGAGGAGGGCTGCGGCGCGAAGGGCAAGCTGGTCATCACCGACGACGTCGAGGGTGTCGACTCGGCCGGGTGGCGTCAGCTCGCCATGAAGGTCTTCGGGATCTGACTGGTTCCGCCACGGCTGGATGGATTTAGTCGGCGTCGTGGAGTGAGGGAGCATCATGTTCCCACCCGGACAGGCGGTGGCATTGAAGGCTGACTTGGCCTGGATGGGGTCCGGTAAGTACCGCCCGGCGATCGTTGGCTGATCCAGTGCATGGTGTTTGACATTTCCGGGGGCGAGCCAGGAGTATGCAGCGGACCAGCTCGTCTCCGCGATGAAAGTAGGTTGAGCGGGCCGATCCGCTGACCGCCCGGCAGGTCCCAGCGCGGCTGACCGCCCGCACGGCTGCGTCACCCGCGCACGGATAACTCCTCTACGCCTCGCGCGTCAGAGCTCGCGGACAGCAGCCGAGTTGAGCCGGCTGCCGATGGTCCGCTCGACGATCGTCTCGATTAGGTCGGCCCTCCTAAGACCCTTCGCGCCTCCGATGTCGAGCAGCTTGGCGAGGTCCACCAGTTCTGGCTCCTTACGAGGAATGGAGGACAGGTACGTTCGGCCCTCCTCGCGGCTGCTCATGCCGATCAGCGCGTCGCGGGCTTCGCTCATGTCCACGGTGGCAGCGCCCGCCCGGCTGGCCTTACGTGGCGCGGCCTTCTTTACGGTCGGCTGTCGCGGCTCCGTGGCGCCGGCTGGGATAAACGTCAGCCGGGCCTTGCCGTCGGCGATCTCCGTCAGGTGTTCCTCCGGGAGATCCGCGAGGAACTCGGAGATCCGCTGGAGTACGGCGAGGGTCAGCTTGGCGTCGCTCATGCGGCGGCCCTTTCGGAGCGAAGGGTCTGGAGGAACTCGGAGGCGAATTGGCGAAGCTCTTCGACAGCCGGCGACTTCACGCGGTCGCGGAGGACGACCGGCACACCTCGCGGCGTGCTCGCCCCGAAGAGCGTGGCACCTTCCCGGATCGTCGTATTGAAGACCGGTAGGCCCAGTGCCTTCACTTGGTTGATGTGGAGCCGTTGGGTGGCGATCGGCTGCTTCGCGTACTGCTCGATCATGGTGAAGACCACGCCCAGGACGTTCGGCTCGATCTTGCCCGCGTGCCGACCTCGCGCGTACCTTCGGGCATCGTCGTTGTACTTCTTGATCGTCGCTCTGACGTTGCCGTACAGGTATTCAATGCCCAGTGTCGACAGGTAGTCCGCCTTGGCGGGGATCACGAGATGGTCGCTGGCGATGATCGCGGTCTGTGTGACGATGCTGAAGTTCGGCGGGCAGTCAAACAGGATGAGGTCGTATCGGGCGAACGCTGGGTGTCCGAGTGCACCGGCCAGCGCGCCGCGTACCCGGAAGAACTCCGCCTCGTGCTGGCCGTGGATAGCCGCGTCGGTGGCCAGATCCAGATCCACATTTATCAGTCCGAGATGGGATGCAATGACGTCCAACCGTCCATTGCCCTCGGTAAGGTATGCATTCGCTACCTTCGCCGGAACCACCAGTCCGCCGAGTTCCTCCGGCGTCCCTCCACCGACGAGACCGTCGAACCACCGCTTGATCGTGTACTTGTCGCGCAGCTCGTCCTTCCAGTAGTCGGGATCGAAGAAGCTGAACGTCAGGCTCGATTGCGGATCAAGGTCAATGAGCAGCACTTTCTTGCCTCGCCGGGCCAGCTCCGCCCCGAGGTTCGCGGTGATCGTGGTCTTTCCCACCCCGCCTTTGTAATTGATCACTGATACGACGTGCACGGGCCGTTCCTCCTCGATAAGGAGGCTACAAATGCGTCCGTCCCATCGGGCATGGTCCGATGGGGTTACAGTTGCGCACCGTCGGTCGTATCCCACTCATCGTGTCGGACGTGATAGCAAGTCGTAGTGATGCGGCTTGAGGACCTGGCTGCGGGGACGTCGGTCATGGGTGTTGTGGCCGGAGGCCCGGTGGATCTGATCGCGGTCGATCCGATGCTGGGCGAGACCCGTCGGGTCGTCTACCGGACTGCGGCGGGTCAGCTCGGCGAACAGATTCTCATGCGGGCGAGCGAGCCGGCACTTGCGCGCAACGAGCAGCCAAGGACGCCCTTCGACGCGGATCCGGAGGAGTTCAAGCTGGCGGCCGAGGCGGTGCGGATTCAGTCCGCGGCGCTCGTCGACCCGATGCTCGCAGTCACCAGCAGCGACCTGGAGCCGCTGCCGCACCAGATCGAGGCGGTCTACGGGCACCTGCTCGATCGAGTGCCGCTGCGCTTCCTGCTCGCCGATGACCCGGGTGCCGGCAAGACCATCATGGCTGGCCTCTACATCAAGGAGTTGCTGTTACGGGGCGACCTGTCCCGGTGCCTGATCGTCGCACCCGGCGGCCTCGTCGAGCAGTGGCAGGACGAACTGTACGAGAAGTTCGGGCTCCGCTTCGAGGTCCTCAGCAACGACATGATCAACGGAACTCCACGCGGGCAGAACGTCTTCATCGACCATCCACGCCTCATCGCGCGCATGGATCACCTGTCACGAAACACCTCATTGCAGAACGCGTTGACGATGTGCACCTGGGACGTCGTGGTCATCGACGAGGCTCACCGGATGTCGGCCCACTTCTACGGGCGCAA
>DASRHY010000136.1:0-14883 GCA_035650275.1 Kribbellaceae bacterium
CGGCGCCAGCGGGCCTACCTGGTGCGTTCGTAGGTGGCGAGCTTGGTCCACGCGTCGTCGTACAGGGTGAGGGTGGCGCCGGCGACGCGGAAGCGGGTGGTCTTGGTGAGCACCTCGTCGTTCGGGACGTTGTCGCAGGCCATCGCGGTGGTGAAGTCGGTGGGCTCGGCCGACAGTTCGCCGGGCGAGGCGTCGTACTCGCCGCCGAGGCCGTTGCAGCCGTCGGAGCCGCGCCACTCGTCGTCGGCCGTGAAGGACACGTGCGGCGGCCGGGGGCGCGAAGCCTCGAGCTTGGGGAAGCCGGCGATCCAGGTCGGGCGCCAGGTCCCGACGAGCTCGTCGGGGCTGGTGGCGACCGGGTCGATGCCGGCGGGCGGTGGCTCGGGGTCGGACCTCAGCAGGACCGCGCCTACGATGACGGCGAGCACCGCGACGGCGGCGGCCGCGACGATCAGCACGCGGCTGCGCCGGGCGAGACGTGCATCGGCAACGGTCTGGGTCATCGTGGCCACCTCCGTGCTCGGGTTCCTTCACCCCGAGCACGCGTCGCACCACCCGCGCCGTTGCCGCGACCAGGTAACGATTCAGCGCAGCAGGAAGTCGCGCACCTCGTTCTTGCCGGTGGGGTCGGTGCGGCTGCCCTGGATGCCGTGGCCGCCACCTGGTACGAGGACCAGCTTCCCGCGCACGGCTTGCCGCTTCTCCCACTGGGCCCACTCGACGGGGCAGAACAGGTCGTGCGTGCCCTGCAGCAGCAGCGTCGGTGGGATCAGCTTCTGCAGCTTCGGGTACGACGAGGCGCGGGCCGGCGCCCAGCGCAGGCAGCCCTGGATCGCGAGCATGTTCCGGGCAGTGGCTACGTCGTACGGGTAGAGCTCGGATGGACGCAGCCTGGAGAGGGCACGGTCCAGCGCCTGCTCGCGGCCGGCGAGCGGTGCTGCCGAGGTGCCCCAGGGGAAGCGCAGGTCCGAGCACAGCGTGGCCATGTGCAGGCCGGCGGACAGCTCCTGGTACGGCGTGCCGAGGCTGGACGCCTGCTGGAAGAACTCCTTCAGCGGTGCGGTGTCGCCGTTCCGGGCGTCGTGCAGCAGCTTCGGGATGCCGGCGAACGTCGGGTTCACGTTGCTGAGGCTCATGATCGCCAGGGACTCGACGAAGCTGGTGCCGTTGATCGGCTGCCCGTCGATCTCGCCGTTCCGCACCAGCCACGCCAGGTCCGCCACCGGGTCCGTCGTACAGGCGGGATCGTTGCCGCAGGCATCGGCCAGCACGCGGCGGGCGGCTGCCATGCCGTCGACGTCGAACGGGTCGAAGCCGACGTGCGGAACGACCGAGTCCAGAACCAGTGACCGCACCCGGGTCGGGTAGCGCAGCGCGTACTGGGCACCGCTGAACGTCCCGTACGAGACGCCGTCGACGGTGAGCTGGCGGGCGTCGAGTGCCCGGCGCAGCCATTCGATGTCCTCGACCGTGTCGGGAGTGCCGTAGAAGTCGCGGCCGCGACCGAGCTGTTCCGCGCATGCCTCGACCGGCTCGCGCGGCGGGGTGAGGAAGTCCGAGCCGCCGACCGCGGCCTGCAGCGCCGCGCAGTTGATGCCGGCCGGGCCGGTGCCGCGCTGGTCGAACATCACCATCCGGTACTCCCTCAGCACCGCCGGGTCGAAGTACTGCTTGATCCGGTTCACCAGCGAGACGCCCGGCTGACCTGGCCCGCCGGCCAGCACCAGCAGGATGCCGCGGGGAGCGTCGGCGTTGTCGGCCACGGCGACCTTCAGGTCGAGCATGCCGGGCGTCCGGCGAGTGTGGTCGAGCGGGACGGTCAGCGTGCCGCAGCTGAAGCCGGGCGTGCCGTCGCACGGTGCAAGGCCGGCCAGCTGTGGTGCCGTCACGGCCGCGGGTGCGGGCGGCGTGGTCGACGCACCGGCCTGCGGCCCGGCCCCGGACGAGATGCAGCCGACGAGTGCGGCGACCGCCGCGGTCACGCCGGCCAGGCGGAACGTGCGCACGAAGAGGTCCTTCCTCACGAGTCCAGTGTCTCGATCAGGTTGCAGGCGCCCACTCGGCATGGGCAACGAGTTTCAGCCGTGGCCAAATGTGGGAGTGATCCGGCTCGAGTTCACCGCCCAGGACATCGCCCGTACCCGTATCACCACCACGCTCGGCCCGTTCGCGGAGACCCTGCTCGGGCTCGGGGCACTGCGGATGGCGCGGGACCGGCTGGCACCGCCTTGGCGCCGGAACGCCGACCGTACGGCGACCGAGCTGGCCACGTTCCTGAGTCCCTGCGGTGTGGTCCAGGTCGACCTGTTCACGCTCACCGGACAGGCCGACGACTTCGACGAGGCGGCCGAGGCGCTGCTCGGCGTACCGGACCGGAACCTCTCCGCGGAGATCTCGGTGGTGCGCTGCGACCGGCCCGGCGAGCCGCGGTGGCTGCGCGGCATCAGCCGGGCCGAGCTGCCCGCGCGCCGCCAGCTGGTCGACGCCGTCGACCGGATGCACCGGCGCGTCGTCGAGCCGTACTGGCCGGCCATGCACTCCGCGCTCCAGGCCGAGCGGTCCCGGCTGCAGCGCGAGCTCGCGGACGGTGGCGTGGACCGGTTGCTGTCGACGTTCCACCCGCAGGCGCGCTGGTCGTCCGGCGTACTGGAGCTGCCGACCGCCGGGCGCTGGTCGCGGTCGCCGCTGACCGGGCGGATGGACGGACGCGGGCTGGTGCTGGTCCCGTCAGTGCTGTGCCCGGTAGGGCCGGTGCCGTTCTTCCCGTACGACGATGACGGGCCCGCGGTACTGCTCTACCCGGTGGAGGCCGACCTGGTCACGCAGGCGCGGTGGTGGACCAGCCGGAACGGCTCGGACACGGCACCGCTCGCGACGCTGCTGGGACGCACCAGGGCGGCGGCGCTGGAGGTCATCGCCGGCGGTTGTACGACCACCGAGCTGGCGAAACGCCTCGATGTCTCGGCGGCGAACGCCAGCCAGCATGCGAAGGCGCTGCGCGGCGCCGGTCTGGTGACCAGCCAGCGTGACCGGAACCGGATGCTGCACTCGGTTACCCGGCTCGGCGCCGAGCTGCTCGACGTACGTCAGTAACCGGTCTCGGAACGAAGACCGCCGGCCCGCGCGGACCGACCCGGACGGCTCAGCCCATGCCGAGCGACTTCAGCAGCTGCGGCGTCACCTGTCGCGGTGCGGCCAGGCCGAGCGGCTTGCCGTCGCCCACGAACGAGGTGGCGACCAGCCGGCGGCAGCCGAACGCCTCGGCGACGTACGTCAGCACGCCACGCTCGATGTCGGTGAAGCGCAGCACGTACGTCGGGCCGAGCTCCTTGGTGCAGATCCCCGGCTTGGTCTTCGCCGGGTCGGCCGCGTTCACCAGCGTGAACAGCTGCACGCTGGCCGTCTGGGTGCGCTTCGTCTGCTCGGTCGCGTACGCGTTGCCCGCAGCCCCCGCGTCGTACTGGCAGATCGTCACGGTGACCGGGTCAAACCTCGCCTTCGCCATGCCCTCGCCCCAGGTGGCCTTCTCCAGATCCTGCTGGACTGCCTTGATCGGCTGCGGACAGTCGGTGCTGGGGGTGCCGTGCGGGCTCGCCGGCGTGGACGGCGCGGGAGTCGAGGCGCTGCTGGAGGGTGTCGACGGGCTCGGCTGGGCGCCGGGGTCGCCGGCGCTCTCGGTGCCACAGGCAGTGACCGCGGCCAGTGTCGCTGCGGTGGTCGACAGGCCCACAGTGATCCGTGATCTCCTCACGCCCTGTCACTCCTTCCGATGTCTGTGCCGCCCCATCTTGGTCCGCGCTCGTCTCACCGGCGCTGCCAGAAGGATCACGGTCAGGCGTCGGTCTCGTCACACTCCGAACCCGTGTGATGGCATGATCGGGGTCCGATCTTTGCGCTGGAGGAGCGGTCGTGGGGAAGAAGAAACAAGCTGCCGGGGAGCGCGAGCAGGCCGAGTGGCAGCTCGCGCAGGACTGGGTGAGCTGGCTGTCCGCCGGTAACCAGCCACAGGCGCTCACCATCCACGGGTTGGTGCTCGAGCAGGGCGAGATCGCGTACCTGTCCGCGCCGATGCACTACGCCCGGCTGTACGGCGGCAGCGGCCAGTACAACCACAGCGGCGGGTTCGCGTTCGGCAAGCCCGGGTTCGTGCTCGGCATGATGGCGGCGAACGCGGCGATGAACGCGAGCCGCCGCAATGCTGCGCGCAAGGACATGCAGCCGTTGTGGCGTGAGCTGCAGGAGCTGCCGACGGTGGTGACCAACTACCGGATCATGTGCCACCAGCCGCCGCGCGGCTGGCTGAGCTTCTACTACGGCGCGGTCCAGGAGTTCTACCCGGACCCTGCGAACTGGACCGTGACCTACGGTTTCGACAGTGCCGAACCGCTCCGTCTCGGCGGGCTGGCCGCACCGACGCTGGCGGTGCTGTCGGCGTGGTGCATCCTCGGTGTCGACCGCTGGCAGCACGACCCCGGCCTGGCTCCGCTGATGCACGCCGCGCAGGTCCGGCAGCTGGAGGGCCAGGGGCGGCCACAGCTCGAGGCCGACCGGCCCCGCATCCCCGGCCAGGACTAGGGCATAGCCTGATCCGGTGAGCAGCCCGTACGACGACGAGCCGGTGTTCCCGGACCAGACCAGCGACGACGACCCGCGGTCATGGGGCGAGCGGGACTCCGACGAGGACGACGAGCGCATCCTGCGCGAGGTCCCGCCGCACCACGAATGACGCAGTAGGTCAGTCAGGCGCGTGGCGGCGGCGCGTCGTTGCGTGTCCGGAGCGCGTCGCGAATATCGGTGAGCAGTTCCTGGTCGAGGGTGAGCGCCTCGGGCTCCGGCTCCTCGCCGCGCTTGCGGCGCTCCTGGATCTTCTGCATCGGGACGACCAGCACGAAGTACACGACCACCGCGGTCAGGAAGAACACGATCGCGGCGTTGATGATCGCGGCGAAGTCGATCGTCGTCTTCGGGTTCGAGTTGATGATCGTCCAGGACAGGCCCTTCACGTTGCCGCCGCCGAGCACGTTGACGAGTGGGTTCACGAAACTGGAGACGATCGTCTCGACCACCTTCGCGAACGCCGTGCCGATGACGACCGCGACCGCGAGATCGAGAACATTGCCGCGCATCAGGAACTCTTTGAAACCCTTGATCATCTATTCCTCCAGGTCAGGAAGGGCGGAGTTTCGGTCGCATCCTCCCCGCAGACCGTAGGGCCACCCCATCGTTGTTGCGAGCAACGACGTGTTGGTCGTCAACCCGTCTGGCCTGTGAGTGCAAGGCTCAACCGGCTGTTCACCGCGGCTTGCGCAAGGTCCGCCGCCACTTCCGACCGTACGGATACCACCACCAGCGCACCTCGGGACGCGCCCGGCGCCGGCGTGGGAAGGGCGATCACCGGTACGGCGGACGCGACCCGCGCGGCAGTCGTACTCGCCGTCGCACTGGCCGCTAGCACGTCGACCCGGTCGCCGACCCGGAGCAGCGCGACCGCCTCGGCGTCGTCGACCCGGACCGGGTACGCCACCGCGCCACCGGGCGCGCGGCGCACCAGTCCGGGTGCGACGAACCGGGCGTCGGTGAGCGTCTCGCCGGCTCGGACCGGCCCGCTGAGCAGGCGCGAACCCAACGCGGTCCCCGGCCGGACCGCGCCCGCCGGTACCACGCCCGCGGGTAGCCGGACCGTCCGCAGGTCGTCAGGCGCGGGCACGGCTCCGCCGGGCAGGTCGCGCGCCGCGGCCAGCACCGCCACGGTGGGCGGCGGATCCGGCGACAACGTCGACACAATGAAGTACACGGCGGCCGCCGCGGCCAGCGATGCCAGCAGCCGCCGGTGCCACCCCGCGGCCCGGACCATCTCACGCACAAAACTCGTCGTACGGCTCATGCCTGGAACATAGGAGGGTTCGGTCACCCCGCAGCCGCTTGTCCACAGCCTCACCCACCCCCTTTTGCGATCATCGGTCACTTTTTCCCGTCCTGTCGATAACCCGGGCGCTAACAGAACCCCGCACGATGACGTACGGGGTTATCCACAGGACGGGAAAAGTGACCGATGATCGGCAGAGAGGAGCGGGCGGGGCCTGCGCCTCGCGGACCAGGGTCAGGCGGCGCTGGACTTGGTGCTGGGGGTCGACGAGGACTTGGCGTCGGTGGTCGACTTCGTGCTGGACGACTCGGAGCTCTTCGACGAAGAGTCGGACTTCGAGTCCGACTTGGACTCCCCAGAGGACGAGGACGAGACGCTGGAGCGGCTGTCGTTGCGGTAGAAGCCCGAGCCCTTGAAGACCACGCCGACGGCGTTGAAGACCTTGCGCAGCGAACCCTCGCATGACGGGCACACCGTCAGGGCGTCGTCGGTGAAGCTCTGACGCACCTCGAGGGCTTCACCGCAGTCGGTGCACTGGTACTGGTAGGTCGGCACGTCCGCTCCCTGTCTGGCACTCCTACTACTCGACTGCTAATAATGCGGCACGAGGCCTCGTTATTCCAAGTCGGGCATGATGCGGAGGGTGACCTTCACAGCGACCGAACCGACGTACGACGATGTCCGCGCCGCCGCCGAGCGGATCCGCGGCCAGGCCCACCGCACCCCCGTCATGACCTCACGGAGAGTGAACGAGGCCCTCGGTGCGGAGCTCTTCTTCAAATGCGAGAACCTGCAGCGGATGGGCGCGTTCAAGTTCCGCGGCGCCTTCAACGCGCTGTCGCGGTTCACGCCGGAGCAGCGGGCGAACGGCGTGGTCGCCTACTCGTCCGGCAACCACGCCCAGGCCATCGCGCTCGCGGCACGCATCCTCGGCATCCCGGCGAAGATCGTGATGCCGTACGACGCCCCGGCCAGCAAGGTCGCGGCCACCCAGGGGTACGGCGCCGAGGTGGTCCGCTACGACAGGTACACCGAGGACCGCGAGGAGCTCGGCCGGGCGCTCGCGGACGAACGCGGGCTCACCCTGGTACCGCCGTACGACCATCCCGACATCCTGGCGGGCCAGGGCACGGCCGCGATGGAGCTGTTCGAGGAGGCCGGCGAGCTGGACGCGCTGTTCGTACCGCTCGGCGGCGGCGGACTGCTGTCCGGCACCGCGCTGGCCACCCGCGCGCTGTCGCCGAACTGCCGGCTGTACGGCGTGGAGCCGGCGGCCGGGGACGACGGGCAGCAGTCCTTCCGCACCGGCGCGATCGTGCACATCCCGACGCCGACGACGATCGCGGACGGCGCGCAGACCCAGCACCTCGGCGAGCACACGTTCGCGATCATCAGACGCGACGTCGACGACGTGCTGACCGCCACCGACGACGAGCTGGTGGAGGCGATGCGCGTCTTCGCGACCACGCTGAAGCTGGTCGTGGAACCCACCGGCTGCCTCGGTTTCGCCGCCGCCCGCCGCGAGGCCGCCGACCTCGCCGGTCAGCGCGTCGGCATCCTCGTCAGCGGCGGCAACATCGACCTGGACCGCTACGCCAACCTGCTGGCGTCCGCCGATAGCGAGTCACCCTGACCTCACGTCGGCGGACGCAAGCGAAGGTCAGGCCCGGCAGACGGAGAAGTTCCAGCAGCCGGCAACCAGGTTGCGATGGTGGACCAGCGCGACCCGGGGGTCGTCGAACAGCTGCTTCAGTCCGGTCTCACCCTCGCCCGGCTCGCTGACGAACCCGTCCAGCATCAACCCCTGCGCGTCGTACGGGCGCAGCACGGCACGCCGGTTCACGAACTCCGCCGGGTACGACGAAGTGGACGCGGGTCCGCCACAGTCCTCGGCGTGGACGAAGACCGGGCCCGTCTCGGCGTACGGTCCACCGAGCGCGGACGGCCGGTACGCGATCAGCGCGACCCGCTCGCCCGCGCGGGACAGCGTCAGGCAGCACCGCAGCGGCAGCCCAGCAGAGGCGTCCCGCGGCACCAGCGTGTTGCCCTGGTCGTCATGGCCGTTGCGGCGGATCCGTTCCAGATCAGTGGCGGGGACGGGGAGGTATGCGAAGGTCGTCATGCTCATAGAACGGCTGCCACGACAATCCTGTGAGTCAGCCTCGCGGGGTGGCCGGGTAGGCGAGGGTCTCGGTGGCCTTGACCGCGGCCCAGACCTGCTGGCCCGGGGCCAGCCGCAGCTGGGCGGCGGCGGTCGGGGTGATGTCGGCGGCGGCGGTGATCGGGCCGTCCAGCTGGACCCGGAGGTTGTCGCCGTGGCGCTGGATCCCGGCGATGGTGGCCGGCCAGGTGTTGCGCGGGCTGCCGTCCGGCCGGTGCGAGTGCACGGCGACGGCGGCGGGCGGGAACGCGACGAACACGTCGCCGTCGATCGGCTCCGCCACGGTGAGGGCGAAGTCGCCGTTGACCCGGACGACGCGGTCAGCGGCAGGCCCGCGGTACAGGTTCAGCCCGACCAGCCGGGCGACGTAGTCGGTGCGCGGCCGGGCGGTGATGGTGGCGGCGTCGCCCTGCTGGACCACGGCGCCATCCTCGACGATGACCAGCCGGTCCGCCAGGACGAGCGCGTCCAGCGGGTCGTGGGTGACCAGCAAGGTGGCTCCGGGATGCTCGGACAGGTGCCGATGCAGCTCGGCGCGGGTGTCCAGCCGGGTCCTGGCGTCCAGGGCGGCGAGCGGCTCGTCGAGCAGCAGCAGGGCCGGGTCGCCGACCAGGGCACGGGCCAGCGCGACCCGCTGGGCCTGGCCGCCGGACAGCTGGCGCGGCTTGCGGCGGGCGTACTCCGACAGGCCGACGCGGGACAGCCAGTCCGCGGCCAGCGCCCGCGCCTCCGATCGGCCTGCACCCCGGCTGCGCGGCCCGAACGCCACGTTGTCCAGCACGGACAGGTGCGGGAACAGCAGGTAGTCCTGGAATACCACCCCGGCCGGGCGGTCCTCGGGCGGCGTCCACGCCCGCGCGGCCGGATCATCCAGGACGTCGCCGCCGACCCGGATCCGGCCATCGGTCAGCGGGGTGAGTCCGGCCAGCGCGCGCAGCGCGGTGGTCTTACCGGCGCCGTTCGGGCCGAGCAGCGCGACCACCTCGCCGGCCGCGATCGAGACCTCGATGTCGAGCCGGAACCCGGTGTCGCGCTGCACGACCAGGTGCGCGTCGAGTACGCCGGTCATGCGATCCACCTGTCGCGCAGTCCGGCCAGGATCCCGACCGAGACGATCAGCAGGATCAGGCTCAGCACGATCGCGGCCTGCAGGTCGGTCTCCAGCGCGAGGTACACGGCCAGCGGCATCGTCTGCGTGCGCCCGGGGAAGTTGCCGGCGAACGTGATCGTGGCGCCGAACTCACCGAGCGCCCGAGCCCAGCACAGCACCGTGCCCGCCGCGACACCGGGCGCGACCAGTGGCAGCGTGACGCGCCGGAACGTGGTCCACCGCCCGGCTCCGAGCGTGGCCGCGGCCTCCTCGTACCGCGTGTCCGTCCCGCGCAGCGCACCCTCCACCGCGATCACCAGGAACGGCATCGCGACGAACGCCTCGGCGACCACCACGCCGGCGGTGGTGAACGGCAACGAGATCCCGAAGGTCGAGTCCAGCCAGGACCCGACCAGCCCGCGCCGTCCGAAGACCAGCAGCAAGGCCACCCCGCCGACCACCGGCGGCAGCACCAGCGGGACGGTCACCAGGGCGCGGACCAACCGGCGGCCGGGGAAGGTGATCCGGGCCAGCAGCCAGGCGAGCGGTACGCCGAGCAGCAGGCACAGCACGGTCGCCAGCGTCGCGGTCAGCAGCGAGAGCCGGAGCGCGGTCAGTACGCCGGGCTCGGTGAGCCGCTCGGGCAGCGTAGTCCAGGGCGCTCGGACCACCAGGCCGACCAGCGGCAGGACCAGGAACACCAGGCCCAGACCGGCGGGCAGCAGCAGCGGCAGCGGCACCCGCGCCCTGGTCTGCCGCCGCGTCGGCGTCACGGCGCCTGGAACCCGGCGGCGGTCAGCACCGCCTTCGCCTTCTCCGAGGCCAGGTAGCCGGCGAACGCCTGCGCCGCGGACTTGTTCGGCGCGTCCTTCAGCACGACGACCGGGTAGTCGTTGATCGCGTCCGCGGACTCGGGGAACTCCAGCCCGTCGACATCGGCGGCGGCAGCCTTGGCGTCGGTCCGGTAGACGAGTGCGGCGTCGACCTCACCGAGCTTCACCTTCGACAGCGCGGCCTTGACGTCCTGCTCGAGCGTGACCGGCGTGAGCTTCACGTTCGCCGCGTCGAGCGCCTTCTTCGCCGCCGCGCCGCACGGCACCTGCTCGGCACACAGCGCGACCTTCACCCCGGGCTTGGTCAGGTCGCTCAGGCCGCTGATGCCCTTCGGGTTGCCCTTCGCAGTCGCAATCACCAGCTGGTTCTTGACGAATGTCACCGGCTCGCCGTCGCCGTTGCCCGCGTCGGTGACCGTCTTCATCGTCGCCGGGCTCGCGGCCGCGAACAGGTCCGCCGGCGCCCCCTGGTTGATCTGCGTCGCCAGTGCCGAGCTGCCGGCGAAGCTGAACGTCACCTTCGTACCCGGGTTGTCGGCCTCGAAGTCCTTGCCGATCTGCTTGAACGACTCGGTCAGCGAGGCCGCGGCCAGCACGGTGACGTCGCCGCTCACCGCGGCGCTGGAAGCCCCGCCCCCGGCCGCCGGCTCGCCGCCCGCGTCGGCTCCGCAGCCCGCGGCGAGTAGCAGGGCGGCCGCCGCCAGCGCGGCCAGGATCGACGACGGTCTCCTCATCAGGTGGTCCTCGGTTTGCCGACGGCGACCGGCGTGGCCTTCTCGACCACGACGGTCGTGGACTTGATCACGGCGACCGCAACCGAGCCGACCTGCAGGTCGAGCGCGTCGACCGCCTCGCGGCTCATCAGTGAGACGATCCGGAACGGCCCGGCCTGGATGTCGACCTGCGCCATCACGGTGTCCTTGACCACCGCGGTGACGATTCCGCGGAGCCGGTTGCGGGCTGAGGACTGGTCCGTGTGGTCGTCGGGATCGGCGCCGAGCGAGCGTGCGAACGCCGCGAGGTCCGTCCCCTCGATCAGCCGATGGCCGTGCGTATCACGGGCCGCCCCGAGCCGGCCCGTGTCGACCCAGCGCCGGACAGTGTCCGGACTGACCCCCAGCAGCTCGGCGGCCTCTCCGATCCGGAATGCGGTCACCCGCACACAGTATGGCCTCGCATCTTCCAAGGCAAAGCACCATTCGCCATTGCGTTATCGAGCCACTGTAGCGAGCGGTGCATCGTATCTGCATGCTGGGAATCTGAACCGTCACGACCCGAGGGGTTGCCATGGGCTTGAGCATCCGGAATCAGCTGAGCGGTGTCGTCGTCGCCGTTGCCCGCGGCGAGGTGATGGCGACCGTGCGGGCAAGGCTCGCCGGCGGTCAGGAGGTTGTCGCCGTGATCACGCTCGAGGCGGTCGACGAGCTCGGCCTGGCGGAGGGGCAGCAGGTGACCGTGCTGGTGAAGTCCACCGAGGTCGCGGTCGCGACCGGGCCGGTGCAGGGCATCAGCATCCGGAACCGGCTGGCAGGCTCCGTGACGGCCGTCGAGCACGGTGCGGTGATGACCACGGTGAAGATCGCTGTCGACGGTGGGCCGGACCTCACTGCGGCGATCACCAAGGACGGCGCGCAGGAGCTGACCCTGGCCGAGGGGGACCGCGTGACCGCGCTGTTCAAGTCGACCGAGGTAAGCATCGCGACGGGCTGACGGCACGGCCCGCGGGTGAAACCGGCGTCGCGGGCCTACTAGGTTGTCTTCGTGCGCCGCCTACTCCGTGTCCTGATCGTCACCGGTTTCGTGCTCGCCGCACTGCTGCTGACGCTGACCGGGACTGTGGTGTACGTGGTCCGCGACTCGTTCCCGTCGTACGACGGGGAGGCGGACCTGCCCGGGCTCAGTGCCGAGGTCGAGGTGGTCCGGGACGAGGCCGGGATCGCGCAGATCTACGCCGACACCACCGCGGACCTGTTCGCGGCGCAGGGGTACGTGCACGCGCAGGACCGGTTCTTCGAGATGGACTTCCGCCGGCACGTGACCTCGGGCCGGCTGGCGGAGATGTTCGGCGAGGACGCGCTGGAGACGGACAAGTTCGTCCGTACCCTCGGCTGGCGCCGGGTCGCGGAGAAGGAGCTGGCGATGCTCGCGCCGGCGACCCGCCGCTACCTGGACGACTACGCGTCGGGCGTGAACGCGTACCTGGACGGCCACCAGGGCACCGATCTGTCGCTGGAGTACGCCGTACTCGGCCTGAACGGGCTGGACTACCACGCCGAGCCGTGGACCGCGGCGGACTCGCTGGCCTGGCTGAAGGCGATGGCCTGGGACCTGCGCGGCAACATGGAGGAGGAGATCGAGCGGGTCCGGCTTGCGCCGAACCTGTCGCTGGAACAGATCGACGAGCTGTTCCCGCCGTACCCGTACCAGCGCAACGAGCCGATCCTCAGCACGGCAACCGTTGCCCAGGGCAAGTATGTCGGGGATTCCGAGGAGGCCCGGCGGGCAGCGCTGGCACCCGGTCTGACCGAGGCGCTGGACCGGATCGACCGGCTGACCGCGCAGCTGCCGCAGCTGCTCGGCCGCGGTGACGGGCTCGGCTCGAACTCCTGGGTGGTGTCGGGGGAGCACACCGAGTCCGGCAAGCCACTGCTGGCCAACGACCCGCACCTGAGCCCGTCGATGCCCGGCGTCTGGGAACAGATGGGCCTGCACTGCCGGCAGGTCAGCGCCGAGTGCCCGTTCGACGTCAGCGGGTTCACGTTCTCCGGCGTACCGGGTGTGGTGATCGGGCACAACAACCAGATCGCGTGGGGCTTCACCAACCTCGACCCGGACGTCACCGACCTCTACCTGGAGAAGGTCCGCGGCAACGCGACGGTGTACGGCAGCAAGACCGAGCCGCTGAAGACTCGCACCGAGACGTTCCGGGTCGCCGGGCGCGACGAGCCGGAGACGATCACCGTCCGCGAGTCCCGGCATGGGCCGGTGATCTCCGACGCGTCCGAGGACCAGCGCACCCTCGGCCGGCTCGCCGCCGAGTCCGGCCCCGCGTCCGGGGCGCGCACCGGGGACGAGACGTACGCCGTGGCGCTGCGCTGGACCGCGTTGGTGCCGGGCCGCACCGCGGACGCGCTGTTCGCGATGAACGCGGCGCGCGGCTGGGAGGCGTTCCGCACCGCGGCGAAGCTGTTCGACGCGCCGTCACAGAACCTGGTGTACGCCGACCGCTCCGGCCACATCGGGTACCAGGCGCCGGGCCGGATCCCGGTTCGCGGCAAGGGCACCGGCGACTGGCCGTCACTCGGCTGGGACCCGGCGTACGAGTGGCAGAGCTACATCCCGTTCGAGGCGCTGCCGTACGAGCTCGACCCGGCGGACGGGATGATCACGACCGCGAACCAGGCGGTGGTGCCGCCGTCATACCCGTTCCACCTGAGCACCACCTGGGACTACGGCTACCGCGCCCAGCAGATCTCCGACCGGCTCGCCGCCGCGGGCAAGCTCGACGTCGGCACGATGGTGCGGATCCAGTCCGACGACCTGAACCGGAGCGCGGCGATGGTGGTCCCGCACCTGCTCCGGATCAAGCTCGGCGACCCATGGGTCCGGCAGGGCCAGGACACGCTGCGCGGCTGGGACTTCCGGCAGCCGGCGAACTCCGCGGCCGCGGCGTACTTCAACGTGGTGTGGCGCGACATCCTCGCGCTGACGTTCCACGACCAGATGCCGCAGGACACCTGGCCGGACGGCGGCTCGCGCTGGTTCGAGGTGGTCCGCACGCTGATCGGGCAGCCCGGCAACGCCTGGTGGGACAACGTGGACACTCCGGAGAAGGAGACCCGGGACGACGTGCTGCGGCAGGCCCTGGTCGACGCCCGGAACGAGATCACCACCTCGATGGCGCGCGACCCGGAGTACTGGGAGTGGGGCAAGCTACACACCCTCACGCTGACGAACCAGACCCTCGGCACGTCCGGGATCGGCGTTGTGGAGCGGCTGTTCAACCGCGGGCCGTACAAGCTCGGCGGCGGCTCGTCGATCGTGAACGCGACCAGCTGGAACGCCGCCGAGGGCTACGAGGTGACCGCGGTCCCGTCGATGCGGATGGTGGTCGACCTGGCCGACCTCGACCGCTCCCGCTGGATCAGCCTGACCGGCGTGTCCGGCCACGCGTTCCACGGCAACTACACCGACCAGACCGAGCTCTGGGCCGTCGGCCAGACCCTCCCGTGGCCGCACACCCGCGAGTCCGTCACAGCCCGCCGCGAGCACACCCTCACCCTCCGCCCCTCCGGCTGACCAACTGCGCAGCCGGACCAAGCAGCTCCCCCGTCCGGCCCCCATCGGTGCCCCGCCCCTCCCTATTTGGCGATCATCGGTCACTTTTTCCGGTTCTGTGGATTGTGATTTGACCGGCTAGTCATATCGTGCCGAGAGCTGTGGGGGGAGTCTCGCCGGCCGATCTGGGGCATTCCGCGCCCGGCAAGCGGCGAGAGCGGGTTCTCCGATCGCGTGCTTGGGGTGGTCGTGCGGTGTGCTGGCACCTTGGTGCTCGGGTTGTGGCGCCGCCCTCGGGTTACAAGCTGGCAGTGGTGCCAGAAGCCGAGCACAGCCGGGTTCTGAGTGTTCGCGGCAGAGGATGTGGGGACGATGCACAGGTTCTTGCGGCGTGACCAGTTGGTGTGCTGGCCTCTTGGTGCTCGGGTTCTGGCGCCGGGCTCATGTTGCAACCGGGCAGCGGCACTGACCGCTAAGCCCGGGCCGGCAGCGCGATCCGGGCAGTCGACCGGCAGCTCCTGGTGTTCAGCACGGCCGGACCGGCCTGAGCCGTCGGCCGCCGCCGTCAACGGTCGGAGTCAGGGAACACGCCGGCCGTCGGTGGGGGGACCGGCGCCGACGGGGGACCTGTCGTCGGCGGGAAGGCTGTCCCCGG
>DASRHY010000137.1:0-14783 GCA_035650275.1 Kribbellaceae bacterium
TGGGCGACGGCGGCTTGGGGTTGCCCCTGGGCGGTGCCGGCGGCTCCGCATCAGCGATCGGATTGACCGTGATCCACTTCCACTTGATCGCCCGGCGTAGAGCTCCGCGAAGTATGAAGTGGAGCTGCCGGATCGTAGACGCGGCAAGGGGTTTGCACACATGCGGACGACAACGGTCGTCACATGCGTGGTTCCAAGGTGTCCTGTGATCGATCAGCCCTCGCGATCCATCGCAATGATCCCGACACCGCCGCAGCTCCGCGTAGAAGGACTCCATGACTCCGGCGTCCAGCGACCCGATTTTCTCGGTGCCGAGTAGCGGACTGATGTGCTTCTCGGCGTACCCCTTGTACGTGTCGAGCGTGTTGTACTCCAGGTCGGCGTCCCGAAAGTGACGCTCGAGCATCTGGTCGACAGTCGCGTTCGTGCGCGGGTGTCGGCGCTGGTAGACCTCGTTGAGGAGTCGAACCCTCGCTTCGTCAGCCAGGCGCTCGGCATGCGGCCCTGCTGGAACCACCTCTACGAGGTCGTGCCGCCGCTTGGTGACTGGATCCGTTCCCGCGTAGACGCGGACCCGCAGCGCCCCACTGGGCAAGGCGTCGATCGTCCCCCGTTGCCGCTTGTGGCCCCTCGACCGCGCCATGGGCGAAATGTAGCAGCAACTTGAGTCACGTTTCGTGTCACGAGGGCCGATTCTGGTCCCGAGCAGCCCCACCGCGAACGGTCACCTAGGCGCGTTTACACAGGTCAGAGGCTACTTGGCTGCCTGTAGGCCCCGTGGGACTCGAACCCACAACCCGCGGATTAAAAGTCCGCTGCTCTGCCAGTTGAGCTAGAGGCCCGCGACGAGCGCCTGGCCGGCGGGAGCCAGTGAGCTCGTCAACCAGTCGAGCCTACTGGTTTGGCTAGGCCGACGGGCATCGCGGTCACGACCAGGTTGCGCTCGTAGCCGCCGCGGGCTCGGTCGTACCGGCCGGTGCAGGTGATCAGCACCAGCCGGTGGGGGCCGGTCTGGTCGAAGGTGCCGGTGGCAAGGGCGTCCTGCGGTACCGAGCGAATCGAGGTCACCTTGTACGACGCCTGGTGGCCGCTGTCTCGCAGGGTGATGGTCTCGCCGGCCCGGATGCGCTGCAGCTGGACGAAGAAGCCGAGTCCGGACTTGGCGGAGTCGACGTGACCGGCGATGGCGAGGGCGCCGAACGGGTCGCCGGCCTGGGCGCCACCGTCCCACCAGCCGACGCGTTGCACGTTCTCCGGTACGGCGAGCAGGCCGTCCACCGTACTGGCCGGGTCCACCGGGGCGCGCGACCCGCCTGGGAGGACGATCGAGCTGGGGACGAACCGGATCCGCTGGCTGGCGGCCGGCGTACCGACACGGGCAGGCGGTACCTCGCCGTCGTGGTCGGAGGACTGCGGGGTCGGCGCCCCGGCCGTGGCAGGCGGTGGCGGGGCGGACGTGGTGCCGGAGGAGGCACCGCAGCCGGCCCCGGTGAGCAGCGCGGCGGTGAGCAGAGCGATCTTCACCACAGCGGCGCCGACCGCCGACGGCCCGACCCGCGTGGTGGCGGGAGGCCGCACGACGGCCGGCGGTACCGGACTGTTCAGTTGCTCCACAGCGAGGTGAGCCCCAGCTCGGCGGCCTGGCCACCGGTGCCGGTGTTGACCCGGCCGGGCTTGCCCGTGCCGGTCTTCGACAGGGCCAGCTCGTGCACGACGACGTTCATCGTGCCGGACTTGGGTTCACCGATCGCGTACACGTTGGTCAGCTCCCCGCCCTTCACCGGCAGGGCCGCGGGCCCGAGGATCGAAGGCCCGCTCTGACCGGTGGGCACGATCTGCACGGTGTACGTCCCGGCGGGGACGACCACGTGCAGCGACTCACCGTTCGCGACGTTGGCGAACAGCACCTTGCCGTTGACCTTGATGTCCGCCGGCGGCACAGCGGCCGTGTGCGCCACGGTCACCGAGGCCTTGTCCGCCGGTACCGCGGCCAGGTTGTTCGCGAACGTCGTGATCACCGGCTTGCCGCTCGGCGATGCCGGCCGGTGCACGACGACGTCGGAGTTCGTGTTCGGACGGATCGTGAACATCCGCTCCAACAGCACCGTGTTGCCCTGTCGCACCGTGAGCTTGCGCTGACCGCTCGCGAGAGTCAGCGGTCCGACGATGTCGGTCGGCTCCGCGCCGGTCGCCACCGACTTGCCGTCGACCTGGATTTCCACGTTCGTCCCGGGCAGGCCCTGGACGACGTACACGACAGCGGTGTCGGCCGCGCTGGCCGGGCTCCCCACAGACAGCCCGGCAGCAGCGGTCGCGACCACGAGCAGCAAAAATCCGACTACTGGTCGGAGCCGCCCGCTGCGCAATCGGGTTGCTACGCCAGGAAGGCGCATCAATACGTTCTGTGAAACCACCATTTCATCCCCCTCACAGAAAGCCCCGAGATTTTCACCTGATCACTGGTGCTCGCGTAGCGTATGCGGAAACATTCACATTCGCCATGGTTTCGTGGAATCTGATGAGAACGATCGACAAGAGTGCCGTCGCGCGCAGGTGCCTCGGCGCGCTGATGTCGTCTGCTCTTCTCGGTGCCGCGTTCGTCACGTACAGAGTGGCGCCGGAAGAGAAAGCCGCCGCGCCGGCAGAGCAGTCCCGGCCGGCGGTGACCGCGACCAAGCCGCAGCGACCGACCCAGCCAGCGACGCAGCCGACGACTCAGCCATCGACGCAGCCATCGACGACAGGCAAGGTCCCCGGCATCACCGCGGTCGGCATCCACCTGATCGCCACTCCGCGCGTGGACGGGTCGTTCGAGGTGTCCGAGAGGACGATCTTCGCCGCGCCACGTAGCGACGTCATCCTCAGCCCGCCCCGACCGTCGGACGGCGGAGCGCCGTTCGCGGCTGCGGTGCCGGTGGCGGAGCAGGTCCAGCTCACCGCGGGCGGACAACCGGTCGCCGTAGGCGCCGCCGGTCGGCTCACCCGCACCGAGCAGGTCCTGCTGCCGGCTGAGGTGACGAGCATCGAGCTGCGGTACCAGCTGACCGGCGCGACGATGCGCAGCATCCCGTCCGTCACAGGCCGTGCGCTGGCGTTGCTATCGCCGCTGACCAGCGTCGCCGACCAGACCCTGCCGGCCGCCCTGACGATCCGCGGCCCCTCGGTGCGCAACCTGATCTGCCCGTTGCTGCCTCCCGCGAAGCGGCAGTGCGCACCGACCACCGGGCAGCCCGGGGTGCTGCCCCGGATGGTGGCACGGAACGCCGTCGTGATCGTGCAGCTCGACCTGCCGAAGCCCGCGTGAGCGAGGCGACGCTCGCGATCGCGCTCAGCGCAATCCGCATCATCACCTACACCGGGTTCGTCCTGGCCGCGGGAACCCTTGTTTTCCTGAGCATCGTGTGGCCGCAGGGCCGTCGCATCAGGCGGCTGATCCTGCTCATCGCGGCCGGCATCGCACTGCTGGCGGTCGGCACCGTAGCCGGCCCGCTGGTCGAGGCGGCCGCGTACGACGTCAGCATCGGCGACGCCGTCGGCCGGCTGTCCGGCGCCGCGGCGCTGGTCCGGCTCGCCGTCCTGGTCGGGCTCGCCATGTACCTGCCGGACCTGGTACGACGCGACATCCACCGCTGGCGGACCTTCGTCGCCCTGACCGCGGTGCTGGTCATCGAGGCCACCCTGGTGCTGCAGAGCGACGCGGTCGGCGGTCGCTGGGAGATCGTCAAGGTGATCGCCGCGATGGGACACTTGACCGCGGTCGCGGTCTGGCTGGGCGGACTGGTCGCGTTGGCCGTGGTGCTGATCCCCGGCCGGCGCCTGGGTGACCTGCACAGCATCCTGCCGACGTTCTCGACGCTGGCGACGGTCAGCGTGGTCACGCTCCTGGTCACCGGCGTCGTACACGCAGTAGCCGTTGCCGGAGGCATCGATCCCCTGTTCAGCGGCTCGTACGGCGTAGCGCTCGGCGTCAAGGCCGCGGTGTTCGCCCTGCTGCTGGGGGTCGGCGACCGTGGCAGGCAGTACGCGAGTCGGCTCGCGCGGCGACCGCTCGACGAGTTCGACGACACCGCCGCGCCGGCCGGCGTACAGGCGCTGGCGGTTTCGATCGGCGCCGAGCTCGCCCTCGCGGCCGCGGTCCTCGTCGCGACAGCCGTGCTCGTCTGGTTCGCTCCTTGCGTTAGTTGCTAGACGGAATGGTCTGCATATTCCGATAACTCACACCGCGTGTATGCCGGTCACTGCTCTGCGTGTTGCTATCCGTCATTTACGATGTCACCGTGTCGGATGACATTCATCGCACAGGCTGGGGGGCCTTGAAAGAGATGTCACGCGCACGACGTGCTGGGTCGTACCGGAATGTTCCTGTCGTACTGATCGGCACCCTGATCGTTCTGGCACTGACGGTCGGCGGAATGCTGATCGCCGATCGCCGCGGATCCGACAGCACGCCGGACGCCAGGGAAGCGGCGGGTCGACAGGGTGGCGAGCCCGGCCACGGCCCGAGCCCGCAGGTAGGCGCTGCTGCAACCGCGGCGCAGGCCTGTACGGCGGAGGTCGCCGCAGCCCAGCGGGGTGGTCGACGCCGCCCGGATCGCTGCCGGACACTGGCGCGAGCACGTCCAGGCGCGGACCGATCTGCTCAGCGGCAAGAACAGCACCGAGGCCACCAAGGCGATCTGGAAGCGGACCCGGCTGGCCGGTCCCGCCGACCTGGCCCGGCTGTCGGCCGCGGCCTCCGCACAGCAGCCGACCCGCGGTGCCTGTACGGCGATCCGCGGCGCGGCGGGTACGGCCTGCCGGCAACGGGTCGCGGTGCTCGGCACCGCCGCGCAAGCCGGCCGGGCCGCCTCGCTGGACTGGCAACGCCACCTGGAGATGATGGCCGCGCACAAGGCCGGCGAGTTCGGCAACGAGCACGCGCAGGACCTGTGGGTGTCGGCCTGGCGGACTGCTCCGGCGAACCTCAACGCGTTCGCCCGCGCCGATGCGACGCTGCGCCGGACCGGGGGCTGCACGCCGTCCTGACCGCCGGGGCATGATGGCGTTCATGAGCGTCATCCAGTACGGCTCCACGCAGGCACGCTGGGTCCTCGCCACGACCGCACTCGGGTCCGGGATGGCGTTCCTGGACGGCACCGTCGTCAACGTCGCGCTGCCCGCGATGGGTCGCGACTTCGACGCGGAGGTGGCCGGCCTGCAGTGGATCCTGAACGGCTACATGCTGATGCTCGCCTCGCTGATCCTGCTCAGCGGGTCGCTCGGCGACCGGCTCGGCCGGCGGCGGATGTTCGTGATCGGGGTGGCCTGGTTCGCGATCGCGTCCGCGATCTGCACGATCGCCCCGACGATCGAGGTACTGGTCGCCGGGCGGATCCTGCAAGGCATCGGCGGCGCGCTGCTCACGCCCGGCAGCCTGGCGATCCTGCAGACCACGTTCCGGGCCGAGGACCGCGGCCGCGCGGTCGGGACCTGGTCCGGGCTGACATCGGTCTCCGCGGCGGTCGGCCCGTTCGTCGGCGGCTGGCTGGTCGACGCCGCGTCGTGGCGGTGGATCTTCCTGATCAATGTGCCGATCGCGGCCGTCACCATCGCGCTGGCCCTGCGGCACGTGCCCGAGAGCCGCGACGACACCGCGACCGGGAAGCTCGACGTGGCCGGCGCAGTACTCGCCACGCTCGGCCTCGGCGGCGTTACCTACGGTCTGATCAGCGCGGGGTCCCGCGGTTTCGGCTCGCCGGTCGTGCTGGTCTCGCTGATCGGCGGGGTGGCCATGCTGATCGCCTTCGTAGAGGTCGAGCGGCGCAGCAGTCACCCGATGCTGCCGCCGGACATCTTCAGCAACATCCGCTTCACCGGCGCGAACCTGGTCACCGTCGTCGTGTACGGCGCGCTCGGTACCGCGACCTTCCTGGTAGTCGTATTCCTGCAGGAGGTGCTCGGCTACTCCGCGCTGGAGTCCGGCGCCGCGCTGCTGCCGATGACCCTGCTGATGCTCGGGCTGTCCGGCCGGTCCGGCCAGCTCGCGAGCCAGATCGGCCCACGGCTGCTGATGACGGTCGGCCCCCTGCTGATGTCCGCGGGCTTCCTGCTGATGCTGCGGATCGGGCCGGGCTCGTCGTACGTCACCGACATCCTGCCCGCGGTGGTCGTGCTCGGCCTCGGTCTGGTCAGCACGGTCGCGCCGCTCACTGCGACAGTGCTGTCATCGGTCGACGACCACCACGCCGGTGTGGCGTCGGGCGTGAACAACGCGGTCGCCCGGTCGGCGCAGCTGTTCGCGGTGGCCGGGATCCCGCTGGCCGCGGGTATCACCGGTGATGCGTACACCGATCCGGCCGTGTTCGAGGACGGCTTCCACACCGCACTCTGGATCGCCGCTTCGCTGGCAGCGAGCGGCGCAGTACTCGCGGCCGTGACGCTGCGCGAGCCGGCGGCCGCCGAGGCACCACGTCCGGAACCCGCGCCGGCCAGGTCGAACAGGCACTGCGCCCTCGAGGCCCCGCCACTGTCGAGCTGCCCCGGCTCGTCCAGTCGCACGACGTCCGGCCGCGAAGCCGCGTGACGAGCGGTCAGCAGTCGGGCAGGACGGCGCCGCAGTTTCTACGAAGACCGCTTGATCGCCAGGTACTTCCGGCGTACGTCGTCCGGCAGCCGCTCGATCGCATAGCGCAGCATGGTCCGCGGCATCCGGGCCGCATACTGGTCGAGGAACGCGAGCAGCTCGCCGGTGTCGACCCGCTTCCCGGCCTCGCGCAGCATCCAGCCGGACGCCTTGTGGATCAGGTCGTGCGGGTCATCCAGCACCAACGCCGCGAGTGCGTAAGTGTCCGCGGTCTGCCCGGCGACGATCAACCGGTACGTCGCTACCAGCGCGATCCGCCGCTCCCACAGGTTGCTCGAGGCAACGAGCGTGCGGAGCTCGCCGCGCGGCTGGTCCAGCAGGTACCCGCCGACGATGTCCGGCGCACTGCCGTCGACCAGGTCCCAGTTGTTCACGTAGGCCGTGTTCCGCAGGTACAGCTGGTGGATCGCGGCGAGCTCCGCCGGGTCGGCCGACCGCGGTCGCACGGCCCGGGCGGCGCGGTCCGCGAGCAGGACCAGCACGGTCAGCCGGTGCTCGTGCACCGGGCTGGCCAGCGCCCGCTCCAACTCCGGCAGCGGCAGGCCGGCACGCAGGTAGGGCTTCACCAGCCCCCGGATCGCGGACAGTTTCACCCCGATGAACCGGTCGCCCTCGCCGTAGTCCCCCGGCCCGGTCTTGAAGTACCGGGCCAGCGCGACCGCGTCCGCCGGGTCGGCGGCCGCGTCCACGGCGGCGATCAGCTCGGCGACAGTCATCAGATCAGGAAGCCGCCGGTGGCACGCAGGTTCTGCCCGGTGATCCACTGCGCGTCCGGCCCGGCCAGGAACGCGACCACGCTCGCGATGTCGGCGCAGTTCACCGTGATGCCGCGCGGGCCGAACTCACGGGCGGCGACCGCCGTGACCTGCTCCAGCGCGGCCTTGGTCGCGGTGTGCGCGGCGAGCCCGGGACCCGGCAGCGCGGTGTTCAACGTGGACAGGCTGATGATCCTGCCGTTGTCACGCAGTGCCACACCGGCTCGCTGGATCGCGAAGAACGGCCCGCGCAGGTTCACCGCCAGCACGCGGTCGAAGCTCGCCTCGGTGAAGTCCGCGATCGGCGTGACGGGGTTGATCGCGGCCTTGCCGTCGAGTGCGCTCACAGCGACCTCAGCAGCTTCTGCATCGTGGTGATCTCCTTGGTCTGGGTGACACCGATCTCCTGTGCGAGGTCCAGGTGCGCAGTCCTGACCGGTACGGGACACCGTACGACTCACGGGGATGACTGGAATCATCCGGCGCCGACGGAAATTCGCCTGTTGTACGCGGGATCATCACGATTTCGTACGGCGGGAACGTTCGATCATTGCCGAGCATCCAACTGATGGGATCTCCCGCCAGGGAGACCACGGGAGGAGGCAGGCAGTCCGATGATGACGATCGTCCTGCTGGTGATCGCTTCGCTCGGCGCCGGGATCGGGTTCCTGGTGCTGGTGAGCAATCTCCGCGGCACGACCGACCGGGCCGACGACGAGGTCGGCTCCGAGAGCTGGCGCACGGTGAACGCCGAGGTGGTCTCGGTTCTCCGTGCCGGCAACCGCACGTTCCTACGAGTCCGCTACCCGGTCGGCAGCCAGCTGATCGAGAACGACGTGACGTACCCGCTGCCGCAGACGCCTGACGTCGGGCGACGGGTCCCGATCCGGTACGACCCGGCCGCACCCGCGAGGGCCGCCTTCGACCGTGGTCATATCAGCGGCACGCCCCCGACGCCGGCCGATCGTTCCGCTCGACGACCGGTCAACCGCAAACCCCTCACCCGCGCCTGACGCGGGTCCGACCAGTACGAAGAGGTCCTGCACTGGCTCAGCCGTATCCGAGCTCATGCAGTCGCTCGTCGTCGATCCCGAAGTGGTGCGCGATCTCGTGCACCACGGTGATGTTCACCTCGTCGATCACGTCCTCGACGGTGTCGCAGATCGCCAGCGTCGGGTTCCGGTAGATCGTGATCCGGTCCGGCAGCACCCCGCCGTAGTCATGACCACGCTCGGTCAGCGGGATGCCCTCGTAGATCCCCAGCAACCCCGGGTCCTCGGACGGTGCCTCGTCCTCCACGAAGATCGCCACGTTGTCGATGAGCTGCGCGAGCTCCACGGGCACCTCATCGAGCGCCTCAGCCACCAGCACCTCGAAGTCCGCCCGGCTCATCTCCATCACAGCGGCCAGCGTAGGCGCTCGCTGTGACGGAGGTCGGGTGCCTTGAGCCCACCCGGCGCGAGGCATAGTGTGATAAATCAGGCATGAACTCGATGCGCGGTCGACCCGGAGAGGTGGCGCGCATGATGACGACGGCGAGCCCTCCGCCCGGTCAGGGTTGGTACGCCGCGACCCCGTTCCGCGCCGAGCCCGAGCCGATCGCCCCCGGAGTATGCCTTATTCGGCTCAGCGGCGACCTCGACATCGACACCAGCGACATCGCCTCCGAGGCCGTCCGGGCGAACGTCGCCCCGCCGGCCCGGATCGTCGTGCTGGACCTGTCCGGCGTCACTTTCTGCAGCTCGTCCGGTCTCCGCGTCCTTGTTGCCGCCGCTCGCGAAGCGGCCGCACACGGCATCGAGCTGCGGCTTGCCGGCGCGGGCCGCCCGGTCCGCCGCCCGATGCAGGTCACCAGTCTCGACATACAGTTCCTGTCCTTCAGCTCGGTCGCCGCGGCGCTCGCGCACGGCACCACGTCCGCTGGTCGTGAGGCCGACTGACCCCGCAGCGGGAGGACACGACCGCGGCGGCACGCCACCACCGCGACCTGGTCGTCATCGGCGCCTCGGCCGGTGGCGTCGAGGCGCTGCGTGACCTGATCGGGTGCGTGTCATCCACGATCCCGGCGGCCGTCCTCGTGGTGCTGCACCTCCCCGCCGGCGGAACCAGCGCACTCGCGGACATCCTCGGCCGGCTCGGCACGTTGCCGGTCACCGCCGCCCGCCACGGCGCGCCGCTCGCGCCCGGGCACGTCTACGTCGCGCCGCCCGACCACCACCTGCTCGTGCAGGGCGACTGGACGACCCTGTCGCGCGGCCCGACCGAGAACGGTCACCGGCCGGCCGTCGACGCACTGTTCCGCTCCGCCGCGCTGGCTCATGGCCCCCGCGTGGTCGGCGTCGTCCTGTCCGGCGTGCTCGACGACGGCGCCGCCGGACTGGTCGCGATCACCTCGCGCGGCGGGCTGGCCGTCGTCCAGGATCCCGCCGACGCGGCGTACGCGGGGATGCCGGAGAGCGCACTGCGCATCGCCCCCATCGACTACGTCCTCGGCGCGGCGGACATCGGCAAGAAGCTCGAGACGATCGTCCGGCGTCCCATCGGCCGGGTCCCCGTGGCGGATCCTTCGCCGCTGCTGCGGTACGAGAACGCCGTCGCCGGCAACCGCGACACGACCCACGACCTCGACCTCGAACGACTCGGGCGGTATGCGGGCCTCACCTGCCCGGACTGCCAGGGTGTGCTGGTGGCGCTCGACCCGAGCGAGAACCGGTTCCGTTGCCGGGTAGGGCACGCCTGGACGGCAGACGCCCTTCTCGCCACCGCCGACGACCGGCTGCAGACCGCACTGTGGACCGCGCTGCGCACCCTCGAGGCGAAGGCGACGCTGGCCACCCAGATGGCGGCCGGTGCCCGATCCCGCGGAAGCGCGCATGTGGCGGCGACGTACGACCGCACGGCCGAGGAGACCAGCCATGCCGCCGACGTACTCCGTGACCGGCTGACCGTGGCGGAGACGGTGGGCCGCGAGGACGGCGACCAATGATGACGCGGCCCCAGCTTGACATCGCGATCACCACCCGCGAGGGCGCAACGATCGTCACCCCGTCCGGCCTGCTGAACGTGGCGACGGCTCCGCAGCTGCGGGACGCGCTGCTGAAGTGCATCGCGGACCAGCCGTCCGCGGTGATCGCCGACCTGAACGCGCTGAAGCTCGAGGAGGCGTACACGCTGAGCGTCTTCACGGTCGTGGCCCGCCGGACGACCGAGTGGTCCGGCGTACCGCTGATCCTGGTCGCCGGACTCGACCTGGGCCCGTGGCTCGACCTGCATGCCAGGGCCATCGCCCGATTCCTGCCGGTCTTCCGCGACCTGGGCCGGGCGCTGCGCTCGGTGCGGCAGCCGCCACCACGGCTGGTGACCAGGCTCCGGCTGCCGGCGCAACCGCACAGCGCCGCCACCGCGCGTCGGCTGGCCGCCGCCACTTGCGACTTCTGGGACTGCGCCGAGCTCGGCGACGATGCCGCGACGCTCGCCTCGGAGCTGACCGCGAACGCCATCCTGCACGCCCGCACGGATGCCGAGCTCCGGCTCGAGCTCCGCCGCGGACTGCTGACCGTTGCGCTGTCCGACGGCAGCCCTGAGCCACCGCGGCTGGACACACCGGCCGAGCACGGCGAGCGGATCGGCGGGTTCGGCCTGCAGATCGTGGATGCGCTCGCCAGCGCCTGGGGCTGGTCGGCGCGGACGGACGGCGGCAAGGTCGTCTGGGCGGTACTGCGGGCAGGTCCAAGCCCGGCCGTCCGGCGCGCCGCCAGGCCGCTGCCCGCCGAGTAGGTTTGGTCCGTGGAGAGCACCCCAACCGCCATACCGGACGGTGACGTCGAAGAGCTGCTGGACCACCTCCGTGAGTCCCGCGGCTTCGACTTCGGCGGATACAAGCGGACCAGCCTGATCCGTCGCATCCGGCACCGGATGGATCAGCTCCAGCTGACCTCGTACGGCCAGTACATCGACCGGCTGCAGGTGAACGCGGACGAGTTCACGGCGTTGTTCAACACGATCCTGATCAACGTGACCGGCTTCTTCCGCGACCCGGAGGCGTGGGCCCTGATCAAGTCAACGGTCATCCCCGGGCTGCTCGAGGCCAAGGGTCCCGGGGAGCCGATCCGGGTATGGAGCGCGGGCTGCTCGTCCGGGCAGGAGGCGTACAGCATCGCGATGCTGCTGGCCGAGGAGCTCGGCATCGAGCGGTACCTGGAGCTGGTCAAGATCTACGCGACCGACGTGGACGAGGAGGCGCTGACGCAGGCCCGGCATGCCGTGTACGACGAGAGCGAGATGCGCGGCGTACCGGACGACCAGCGGGACACCTTCTTCGAGCGCCGGGACGGGCTGCACGCGTTCCGCCAGGACCTGCGCCGGACTGTGATCTTCGGCCGCAACGACCTGGTCCAAGACGCGCCCATCTCTCGGATCGACCTGTTGCTGTGCCGGAACACGCTGATGTACTTCAACGCGGAGACCCAGGCCCGCATCCTCAGCCGGTTCCACTTCGCCGTCGTACCGCACGGCACGCTGTTCCTCGGCAAGGCCGAGATGCTGCTCAGCCACGGCCACATCTTCGAACCGGTGGATCTCAAGCGCCGGATCTTCCGCCGGATCGCGGATACTGCCGCATCGGCGCCCGCGCGTCCGCGCTACGACGGCGCCGCGGTCAACCGGCTGCCCGGCGCCGACCTCGTGGGACGGCTTCGCGACGGCGCATTCTCGGCGAGCCCGGTGGCGCACTTCGCGGTGACCGCGACCGACTACCTGGTGCTGTTCAACCAGCAGGCCGCCACCTCGTTCGGGCTGGGACCCGCCGACATCGGCCGTCCGCTGCGCGACCTCGAGATCTCCTACCGGCCGGCCGAGCTGCGGGCGCACCTGGCCGAGTCGAAGATGGACCGCAAGCCGGTCGAGATCAAGGAGGTCGAGTGGCGCCGGCCGAACGGCGTGGTGCAGTGGTTCGACGTCCAGATCAACCCGCTGCTCGACGGCGCCGACCTGCTCGGCGTCGCCTTCGTCTTCCGCGACGTCACCACCGCCTGCGTGCTGCAGGCCGAGCTGGAGCGCACAAATCTGCAGCTGGAGACCACCAACGAAGAGCTCCAATCGACCAACGAAGAGCTGGAGACCACCAACGAAGAGCTCCAGTCCACGGTCGAGGAGCTGGAGACCACCAACGAAGAGCTCCAGTCGACCAACGAGGAGCTGGAGACCATGAACGAGGAGCTGCAGTCGACCAACGACGAGCTCCAGGTCATCAACGAGATGCTGCGCGAACGCAGCGACGACCTCAACCGGATGAACGACTTCCTCGAGTCCATCCTCACCGGAATCAATGCCGGCGTCATCGTGGTCGACACCGAGATGCGGGTGCTGGCCTGGAACGCCGGTGCCCAGGACCTGTGGGGCGTCCGCGCCAACGAGGCCGAGGGGCAGCATCTGCTCAACCTCGACGTCGGCCTGCCGATGGCCGAGCTCCGGCCGATCGTACGCGGTGCGCTCGGCGACGGGTCATACCTGAGCGAGACCCAGCTGGACGCCGTCAACCGGCGCGGACGGTCGGTCAGTGTCCGGCTGGTGTGCAGCGCCCTGCGTGACTCCAACGGAGGCTCCCGCGGAGCCCTGCTGGTGATGGAGGCCCGCGTCGCCTGAATCGGTTTTGGACCAGCCCTCCGAACGCTCTATGCTTACCGAGTCCCTGATGCAGGAGCCTCGGCTCCCGCGGGTCCGAGTCCCCATCGTCTAGTGGCCTAGGACGCTGCCCTTTCAAGGCGGTAACGCGGGTTCGAATCCCGTTGGGGATACGGTCGAAAGGCCGATGTCAGAAACGAGCGGTTGATGCTGTAGCATCGTCGCGCGCATCTGGCCCCGTAGCGCAGTTGGTTAGCGCGCCGCCCTGTCACGGCAGAGGTCGCGGGTTCGAGTCCCGTCGGGGTCGCTGGAGCTGGCGGCGGAGTGGTCACCACCCCGCCGCCGCTGCGCTCCACGGTCAGGTAGCTCAGTTGGTAGAGCGTCCGCCTGAAAAGCGGAAGGTCGGCGGTTCGAGACCGCCCCTGACCACCTTGCGACCAGCGGGAATTACAGCGCGTGACGACCATAAAGCCCCGTGAATCCCCGCAAACCACGGCGAGATATCGCACAGATATCGCACGCCGCGCTGGCCGCGCCAGCTTCGGGTGCGTACCAGTCACAACCTCACCGCCGCACCGGCAGTCTTGACGCGCGAGGTTAGCGGGCGTAGAGCAACTGCGTACGGCTATGTCGGCTTCTGTGCAGATGGACGCAGCTTCATTGCGGTGTTACGGCATGCGAGCCTTGCGGAGACTCCTTAGGGCGCACTGGGGCAAGATCGCCTGCCTCGCGTTCGGGGTCGGGTTGGCTGTCGGCGGTAGCTACTACCTGTGGGACCAGCATCGATTTGCGGCGACAGCCGCACACGCCGACGGGACCATCGTTGGCCTTGAGGAGAGTACGAGCACCGACGAGGACGGCGGTACGACGTACTGTCCGGTGGTTCGCTTCGTCAGCGAGCGTCAGCAGACCGTCCAGTTCACTGCAGGCGAGTGCAGCTATCCAGCGCCACGAGTCGGGAGGACCGTCGAAGTGCTCTACGATCCGGACCATCCGCAGCGCGCGAACTTGGGCACGATGGGAGCCGTGCTAATGCGCTGGTTTCTTGGCAGTGTGTTCACCGTCATCGGGCTGCTCTTCGCCACAGGGGCCGTCTACAGCATCGCGGGAGCAGTGTCGCGGAGACACGGTCAACAGCGAGGCGACCGTATCCAGGACAACCCCGCGCGGCCCCAAGACACCGACACCGCCTGAACCAAATCCGGCAGTGCGGGGCGCTGCTGTGTGTCCTGTGCCAGGTGATGCGCGACATTCGAGTGCCGGTTGATGTGCGACAGCCGAGCGCACGGCACGCGGCATGAGCGTGCCGTCACGACTCAGCGACCGCAGCGGTCCACACGCTCCCAGGGCCAGTCGGTGGCGAGCCAGCGTGCGACGGCGTCGGCGAGTGGTCCGTCGAGGCCCGATCTGTCGGCCCTTCGCGGCGAAGTGACGCATCTCCGCGTGCGGGCGCACCAACTCGGTTCGGGGTGGCGGCGCCGGAGGTGGGTTTGATGTGGGCGAACATGCTGCGGGCGTTCCACGTCGGGAAGGCCCTGATCAGCCAGGACGGGCCGTCGAGTCGGATACGGGAGTCGCGGAGCGCATGTGCCCAGGTGAGCTGGCCGGCGTGCCATTTGACGAAAGCTTCGGCTTCCGCCGTGATGTAAAGGTCCTCGTCGAGACCTGGGTACGTCTTGCAGATCTCGGTGTCACCGAGCTCGATGAGTAACCAATAGCGCTCAGGGCTCTGGCGGCCGGTCCCACCTTCCGCCTTCGCGCTGCGCGCTTCGGTGGACAGGTCG
>DASRHY010000138.1:0-2680 GCA_035650275.1 Kribbellaceae bacterium
TGCCGACCCCGAGGTCCCGCAGGTCGAGCCCGGCGCAGAAGGCGGGATCCTCACCGGTCAGCACGATGCAGGCGGCATCCTGGCCGGCCGCGATGGCGTCGACGGTGGCCGTGGCCATCGCCTTGTTCATGGCATTGCGCGTCTCGGGCCGCTGCAGCACGACCAGAGCAACGTCGCCGTCGCGCTCCACCCGCACCAGCTCTCGTTCGCTCATCGCCACCTCCCCAACCAATGTGCCATCTACGCGGCCTCGGTGATCTCATCTGTCCTGCCGGTCCGGGAAATCCCGCATGTCGATGATCACCAGGCCGTGTTCAACCATGGTGGCGACATCGTCATAGAAGGTCAGGCCCGAGCGGACGGCGGTGGGTTCGGGGGGAATCCTGATGACCGGGCGCGGTTCGCAGAGGTCCTTCTGTTCGGTCTCGCGCCAGTGGCAGATGCGTTGGGTCGACGGCTCGTTGGCGATCTGCTGCGCCAGGCTCTCCAGCAGGTCCTCGCCGAGGACACTGGTGGCCTGCTTGTGCAAGCCGCTGTCCTTGGAGGCGTAGGCCGCAGCCAGCACACTCGAGGCGGTCCGGATGCCTACATGCTGCAACGCCTTGACCCGGCTGGCGGGTTTGCCGGCCTCGCCACGGGCCGCCGTTTCGCCGGTGCCGTCTCCCGAGTCGTCGAGCCCCTCGTCGGGCTCGGGCACCAGCATCATGAGCATGGCCTGGTCGGACCAGTCGATCAGTCGCTCCACCGGCAGGCGGGTGTCCACCATCATCGAGACGAGGTCGGTCGTGGCCAGGGTCGGGATGTCGGTGATCCCCTCGGACTCCAGGCGGACGCTCTCGTACATGTCGATGCCGTCGATCTGGGTCAGTGCCCGGGGCGTGGCGAAGGCGTTGGCAAAGCCCGTCTTCAGGAACCCGGTCCAGCCGGGAAGGTTGCCGAGCGTCGCTGACACGAGCAGGCCGAGGCGCTGCAACACCGTGATCGGCACCACGCCGGCGAGGAAGGCCACCGCCCACCAACCGTTCTCCACCGCGCCGGCCGGCTTGAGCAAGACGTTGATCAGGTAGGCCATGACCACGACGGTCACCAGCCGGGCCGTGATCTGGTTGTAGATCTTGGGCCGGAGGTCTCCTCGGGAGTAGCCGCGCAGCACGAGGTAGACGGCGAAGAAGTAGGCACCGAGGAACGCCATGGTGGCCGCGCTCGGGGTCGCGTCGATCAGCTCGAAGAGCGAGAGCTCGACCGGGTCCTCGGCGTCCTGGGCGGGGGCGGCCACCGCGGCCGCGTCCCGGGTGCGATTGGCCTCGAAGTCGTACGACTTCGTGGGCAGGACCAGGAGGACCCACCCGAGGCTGATCAGGATCGTCGCGACGACGATCGGCGAGTAGCGGCCACCGAGAAGGCGCGACGAGTCGGTTGAGAAGCCGGACGCCTCCCCGAGACGGTCGCCGTAGCGGGCGTCGACGTCGGCCAGCGTCTCCATCTGCGGGTCCATGCGGAAGATGGCCCGGACCCAGCCGCCCCGGATCGTGCTCACCCGCTGGCGATCGAACTGGAAGTACATGAGCGCCGGGAACAGCGAGAGGACCGCGGTGTAGATGACCTGGATGGCCCGGGAGACGAACCGGCTCTCCAGACCCCCGTTGAGCGAGAGGCCGCCGCCCATCGTGAGGAACGCCTTGCCATCGGTGGCGACGAACACCGCGACAGCCGGAAGGACCGCGCCCACGACGATCACCAGGGCCAGGATCGTCAGGTACTTCAAGTGGCGTCCGGTGTCGTTGCCGTCGTACCAGGCGTCGCCGATGCCGAGCTCGACGTCGCCTTCCTCGCTGTCGGCCACTCGCGCCGCCGCGATGCGCTTGCGCTCCCGCTGCGCCGCGAGGACGAGCGCCACCAGCACGACGATGCCGACGAGCGACGCCGTGACGATGGCTTCGGTCCGCCGCAGCGTGCCGCACACGAGGAGGTCGAACGCGAAGACTCCGAGCAGGGCGAGCATCACGAGCCAGATGGCGAAGCGGCCGAAGAGCGAGCCCCGCGTGGCCGTGATCTCACGCACGCGCACCTGGTGCCGCTGGCGCAGCGCGATCAGATGTCCGGCGAACGGCTCGAGCCGCTCGCCGTCGAACTGCCGTCGTGCCAGGGGCGGCAGGCACATGTCCCCGAACTCCGGATCCTCGATCCAGATCCGGTTGGGGGTCCGGTTGTGCACCAGGTATTGCTTCTCGGCTTCGATGCTGAAGCTCTTGTAGTAGGCCTTGCGGACCTGGTCCTGTTTCGACATCGGGTCACCTCCACGACGTCGCTGCCCGACGGCGTTGTCGCTGCTGGAAAGATCCGCGAGCGGAAGTCCTGATACGCGACCGTGTCGCGGACGTGACCCGCCTCAGCGAGCGGCCGGTGGGCGCAGCCGGGCGGCCCGTCGCACCGCGGCCCAGTCGTGCACGGTGATGCGACGCCGGCCCGTCGACAGGACACCGCGGTCGCGCGCCGCGGCCAGCACCTTGTTCGTGACCCGAAGCCGAGCGCCGGCCAGCGACGCGAGCTCGTTCTGCGAGACGGGCACCGGCCGGTCGGTGCCGATGACCCCGAAGAGCTCGCCGAGCGCCAGCAGCCGGCGGTGGATCCTCGTGGGGGCCGGCAGCTCCACGAGCTCGGCGACCTGTTCGGTCAGCCG
>DASRHY010000139.1:0-8399 GCA_035650275.1 Kribbellaceae bacterium
GAGGTGCTCGTAGAGGCCGCGCGACCCGCGCGCCGGAGCTGTCGTCGACCGGCACGCAAGCGACGCGGAGAACGCGGCGTCAAGCTGGCATCAGTCCTCCCGTCCTCGGCGGGCGGCCACGGCTAGGTCTCGGGTGAGAGCTGGGAGATCTCCTCGTCGGCACGTTGCGACGACTGCGTCGAAGCACTCCACACACACGCACCACCCGCGAGATCATCACCGACATCTACGCGGCGCTCGATCAGCCGGCTCACATCACCGCCCTCATGGAGCCGATGCTGCGAGCCATCGGCCTCGTCAACCGCGACGTCCACGAACTGCTCTCGATCTACTACTAGTTCACCGCACCGTTATCGTTGACCACACCGCGTTCACCTCGGCGTTCGGCGGACACATCACCGGCTGGACCGAGGTCATCCAAACCACCATCGGCTCCTACCGCCACGCAGCACCGGCACAAGCCGACGTCGCCACGCCGAGCCACTGAACGCACCGACGGAATCGGAGTTCGCGACGACCTGCGAAGGGAACACGGGACGACCAGCGTCGGGAGTGTGCGAGAACGACCCCGTGTACGCCACACTGATGCGCGGGAGGACGGAGGCGAGACAATGGCGGATGATCCTCTGACCCGCGTGCCGATCCCAGTCGTGGGGGCGCCCGTTCCGGTCCCGCTGCCCGACTCGCTCCCCCTTCCTGCGACCAGTGCGCAGGTCGCGCAGTTCGTCGCCTACCGTGCGGCTGCCTGCGTTGGGGCGGACTACGCGAACCTCGCGCTCCTGGATGGTGCCGGCACGTCACTGCGGCTGTTCCACGACTCGTTCCTGGACCGAGACATCGCCGATCGCTACACCGATGTCGCGGTCGACGCCACCTACCCGATCGCGGAGGCGGTACGAGAGGAGCGCGTCGTGCTGCTCTCCGACATCGAGTCGTACCGCGTGCAGTTCCCCGACATCGTGGCGGACACGATCGCGGCCGGCGTCCGGGCATCCGCTTCTCTGCCGCTCTACCGGTCAGACGGCACCGTCCTGGGTGCGCTCGCGTTCGCCTGGACTGACCCGACCGTGTTCAGTGTCAAACTGGAGGCTGCGCTGCGAGCCGTGGGCGTCCTGTGCGTCGAGACCGTGGAGCGGGCGGAGCGCTACGACGCCGACCACGAACTCGTCGTTGCCATGCAGCGTCGCCTCCTCGGTGACCTGCCTTCGCTGTCCGGGATAGAGACCGCTGCCCGCTACCTGCCCGCCACTGCGTCCCTCGCCGTAGGCGGAGACTGGTACGAAGGGCTGGTGCTCGGGAAGACCCGGATGGCGCTCGTCGTCGGCGACGTCGCCGGTCATGGGATCGCCGCCGCGGCCGATATGGCGTTGGTTCGCGGGATGGTCAGTGCACTCCTCCACTCCGGGGTGGCAACGCCTGACGTGTTCTCCGAACTGTCCGCTGTCCTAAGCCAACGCAGCGGTCTCCTCCTCGCCACCGCCGCCCTGGTTGTCGTCGACATCGAGCACGAAACGGTCACGTTCGCCACCGCCGGCCACCCCCCGCCCCTGCTGCGCCTCCCCGATGGCGAGGTCCGTCGCCTGGACTCGGCCAACTCACCGCTCATCGGCGGCCCAGGCGGGCGCCGGGTTGCCGACATCGCGCCGTTCCCGAAGGGTTCGAAGCTCGTGATGTACACAGACGGCCTGGTGGAGCGACGGGATCGCCCGGTCGACTACGGCATCGCTATCGCCATGTCACGACTCCAGGCGATCGCAGACGACGCGACTGGCGTCGACATCATCGAGACGCTCCTCGACGAGCTCATCGACGATCACGTCGCCGAGGACGACATCGCGTTGCTGGTGATGGACCACAGGGGTCGGGCGCCCGGAGACGCAAGTACGTAGTGCCGAGCCAATCGAGGCCATCGAGGTCCCGGCCGCGGGTCTCCGGTCCGGCGCTCGATGCGCCCGACGTCGCCGACCTCACGCGCGTCTGCCACAAGCGGCTCTCGTGGGAAGTCGAGGAACTCGCTGGGCGTCGACTCGGACGTGGGTACGTCAGCGACCGGATCGCTCGCCGGTGGCGTTTCCCTTGGCAGTGACCGCCGTCCGCCTGGCGGAGGTGCGGGCCGCCTTGGCGGTGCTCCGGGTCACCCCAGGTCCGAGCGAAGTTGGCCACGCGTCCCACCAGTGGTGACCGCTACGTAGCGTCGCAACGATTTGGTCGGCTTGCCGACGGATCCGGTCTGCTTGGCCAGAATCGAACCCGGCCATGTCGGGCCGACACGTCGACCTGCTCATCTCGGTGTGCTCAGCCTCTACCGCGACACCCCCGAAGGCCTCCGCGGCGCCGATCTGCCGGATGCGATCGCGCTCCGCCACATCGCCAGCCAGAGGGCTGCATGACTCAGGAGAGACGAGTGAGCGGGGATTACCCTCAACCCGAGGCGGCGCCATACTTCGCGATCACGGAAGGAGCGCAGTGATGGCCGATGCACAGCGCCGCAGCCGGGTGTTCGTCGAGCTGGCCGACACCCTTGTCACCGACTTCGACGTCGTCGACTTCATGACCGTCCTCGCTCACCGATGCGTCGAGCTGCTCAACGCCAGCGAGGCCGGTGTTGTCCTCGCCGACGAACGAGGATCGCTGCGTTCTGTCGCGTCGTCCCACGAGTCGGCGCGTCTGCTCGACCTGTTCGAGATCCAGAACCAGGAAGGGCCATGCCTGGACTGCTACCGCACCGGTAGGCAGATCGTCAACGGCTCGCTCGCGCCCCCCGACAACCGATGGCCCAAGTTCGGTGTCGAGGCCCGGCGGCTTGGCTTCACGACGGTCCACGCCCTGCCGATGCGGCTCCGAGGCCAGGTCATCGGAGCGGTCAACATCTTCGCGTCGAACGCGGCGACCTTGACCACCCCCGAGGTCGACGTTGGTCAAGCGCTCGCCGATGTCGCCACCGTCGGCCTCCTCCAAGAGCGCAGCATCCGCGAAGCCCGTCTGCTGAACGAGCAGCTCCAAGCCGCGCTGAACAGCCGGATCGTCATCGAGCAGGCCAAAGGCATGCTCGCCGAACGCCGCCTCATCGAGATGGACGTCGCCTTCGAGACTCTGCGGGGCCACGCGCGCAACACCAACCAGAAGCTCAGCGATGTGGCCCACGCGTTGGTCGCAGGCATGCTGAGCGCGGAGTCACTCGGCGCTCCTTGAGCAACGCTGACCGCACGATGGTACGGTCCACTTAGCGTTCTACACCGGTCGCTCCGGACCCCGGCGACGTTTGTCGCGGGGAGGCGCCGACGTGGTGACCGCACCAGCTGGAGTCCCGGACTCGGAAAACCCCGAACCCGACGTGGCTGATCGGCCGCGCCCGAGCACCGAATTCGCCTTGCTCCAAGTCGTTCACATGGTGCTCGACGAGGCCTGGTCGCCCAAGGTCGCGGCCAACCGGCTGCTGAAGCGGGTCGATGGCGATCTCATCGTGCTGCGGCGGGCCCGTGCCCGGGTGCTCCGCGGAGCGACCGAACGACCCACCGCGATCACCGAACGAGCACTAGCCACGCTCGATCTCGCGCTCGCACGTCGAAACGGCCATAAGCAGACCAACACCTCCGCCCACGTCCTCGGCTCGAGCGCCGACCGGGACCGGACGGCAAGCGCGAGGCCGGACGCCAATGGGCGGCCAGCCGAGCCCCCGAGGCATCGGGGCCCAGGCACCCGGGTGGGTGCCCCGCTCCCTCCCCAGAGCGGAGTCCCACCCGGGTAGTTGATCCGCTCACGCCGAGGCTGGACCGCGACCACGTCAGGGGCGTCCAGGACCCTCGCGGTCGCTCGAGGGCGAGGTCGACCGGCACCTAGTCCCCTTGGGCGACGGCGCTGAGCCGCGGTCACCAGGGAACGCCAAGCCAACTCGCAGGTCAGCGCCAGCCTGGGCGTGTCCGCACCGGCTGATGTCGGTGACACGTCACAGGTTGTGGCCCTGAAGGTCGGGGGTTCGAGTCCCCTCGGTCACCCCAAGCCAAGCCATGTCAGACGATGTTCGTGGTGCCCAAGGCGCTCCGGGCGGGCAACATCGGGCAACAACGGGTGCCGGTGGCCCGCCATCCCGGAGGCGGGCGGAACGGCCGGGTGGCCCGTTGCTCCTGGGTCGCTCCCGGTTCCCAGCCGATATACCCGGCCGCTAGGTCGATAGCCGTGACTACGCGGCTATCGGTCGGGTCGGGCCTTGGATGCTGCGCCGCTCAATCCCGCCTGTCCGCGCGGCGCTCGACGCGCCGGCGGTGGCGGCGCAGCACGCCCATCCCGAACCAGATCAGCGCACCGATCAGCGCGGCGACGAGGACCAGCAGCCAGACGGGCCAGGTGAACTCCCACACCAGGAACTGGACCGTCACATCGTCGGTGTTCTGGATCATGAAGATGCCAAGCGCCCCGACGCCGGTGAGCGAGGCGATGGCTCCGGCCCCGAGCCGGGCCCTCTGCTGTGTCCCCGCGCCTGGGCTGTCGTCACCGGTCTGTTGCACGATGCACGCCCTTCGTTCGTCGTGTATCCGCTCGCGACGTGTCGTCGACCTGGCTGACTACACCGCTCGCCTGCCGGCAGCGCATCACCTGTCCAGGGTGATGCGCCATTTCCTCGCCGAAACGACATCCACCGATAACGACGCCGTGAAGTGACGTTGAGTCAAGAGCAGCTACGACGCTCGCTCACTCTCGCCGTCGCTCTCGTTGCGCGAATCGACCTTCCTGACCGCCGCACTGCTGGGGCCCGCTGCAGAGGGGATCGACCGGCTGCTCGGGCACTTCGTTGCACCTGTGAACGGCCGGGCCACCGCCTGATGACCCAAGCAGTATTGACCTTTGGGCCTCATTGCCAGGCTCATCGAACCACACGATGTGATACCCAACGCCGTCGTGCCCTGATCTTCGGACTCGCTTCTCAGCGGCGGTCGCGGCGGTCCTGTCGCCGATCCTGACGGCGGTTGACGCCACGGCTGACGACGGCGGCGGTGCCGACGACGGCCGCGGTCCGGGCGACCGGGCGTCCGATGACACCTCGGCGGGCGGCGCGGACAGGGCGGAGTGGCATGTCAGTCTCCTTCTTCCTCGTCGGCCTCGAGCGAGGCGAGGATGGCCTGGATCGGGATGCGGCCGTTGGCGATGAGCTGGCCGCCGGAGCGGCGGGCCGCGGACGCGAACGGTGCGGCCCACGTGTTCTCCCAGATGAGGACCCCAGCGGTGGTGCCGGGCTCCATCGCCGCGGCGAGGTGCTCGACGTCCTCCTCGGCGAGGAGCTCGGCGAGCTCGGCCTCGATCGCGGTCAGCTCGTCGACCTCGTCGAGGTCGTCCATCTCGAATGCCTCGATCGAGCCGTCGGCATCCTTGTGGAGGACGAGGAGGTCGAGCACCTTGATGAGGTCGTTGTCGACCAGGCGGGCGAGCTCGGCGGCCATCTCGCCGGTGAAGTTGGACGTGCCGGCCGGGAACTCGACGACGATGTAGTCGACGGGTCCGAGTTCGTCGAGAGAGGTGTCGCTCATCGGAGATCGCCTTTCGTGGGTCGATCGGTGCGTGCGTCGATGCTCGGGATCTCGCCTCCGCAGCGGCCGGTCCATCCTGTCCCGCGCTGCCGCCGGCGTCATCACCCCTGAGGGGGTGAGCCTGGATGGCCGTAGCGGGAAATCACCCCCTCGGGGGTGACCACACCGCCCGATCCCTGGAGGACACTCGACGCATGACGTCATCCGATGTGCCCAGGACAGTCCTGCCCATCCCGGAGCGTGCCCATGTCGGGCTGACGACGTACGACGCGAAGGATCCCGACACGTCCTTCCCGCCGATCACGCCCCTCCGGCCGCCTGCAGGAGCACCGAACGTGTTGATCGTCCTACTCGACGACATCGGGTTCGGGGCGTCGAGCGCGTTCGGGGGGCCGTGCGCCACGCCCAACGCCGAGCGCCTGGCGGCGCGGGGACTGAAGTTCAACCGGTTCCACACGACCGCCCTGTGTGCCCCGACGCGCCAGGCGCTGCTGACCGGCCGCAACCATCACTCGGTCGGCATGGGCGTGATCACCGAGATGGCGACATCGGCGCCCGGCTACGACGCGGTTCGCCCAAACAACGCTTCTCCGCTGGCCGAGACCCTGAAGCTCAACGGCTACTGCACGGCCCAGTTCGGCAAGTGCCACGAGGTGCCGGCCTGGCTGACGAGCCCGATGGGGCCGTTCTCGCAGTGGCCCACCGGCAGCGGGTTCGAGTACTTCTACGGCTTCCTCGGCGGTGAGACCAATCAGTACTACCCGGCGATCTACGAGGGGACGACTCCCGTGGAGCCCGCCAAGACACCCGACGAGGGCTACCACTTCACCGATGACATGACCGACAAGGCCATCGCCTGGGTGCGTCAGCAGCGCTCGTTGATGGCGGACCGCCCCTTCTTCATGTACTACGCACCGGGAGCCACCCACGCCCCCCACCACGTTCCCAAGGACTGGGCGGACCGCTACCGGGGCCGCTTCAGCCAGGGGTGGGACGCGCTACGCGGGGAGATCTTCGCCCGGCAGAAGGAGCTAGGGGTCATCCCTGCCGATGCCGAGCTGACGCCCCGTCCCGACGAGATCCCGGCGTACGACGACATGCCCGAGGAGCTCAGGCCGGTCCTCGAGCGCCAGATGGAGGTCTATGCCGGGTTCCTCGAGCACACGGACTTCCACGTCGGCCGGCTGCTCGACACCCTCGACGACCTCGAGGTCCTCGACGACACGCTCGTCTACTACATCATCGGCGACAACGGCGCGAGTGCCGAAGGCACGATCAACGGCAGCGTCAACGAGATGTTCCTGTTCAACGGGGCAGCCGAGTTCGAGACGCCCGACTACCTCATCGCCAACGTCGACAACATCGGTACCCCCGCCGCCTACAACCACTATGCGGTGGGCTGGGCCCACGCGATGTGCACCCCCTACCAGTGGACCAAGCAGGTGGCGTCGCACTGGGGCGGCACCCGCAATGGTGCAATCATCCACTGGCCGAATGGCGTCGAGGCCCAAGGCGAGATCCGCACCCAGTTCCACCACGTGATCGACATCGCCACCACGGTGCTCGACGTGGCAGGGCTCCCGCAGCCCGACTTCGTCAACGGCCTCCAGCAGATGCCGTTGCACGGAGTGAGCATGGCGTACTCGTTCGACGACGCCGGTGCGCCCGAACGGCGTGAGACCCAGTACTTCGAGATGATGTGCAACCGCGGCATCTACCACAAAGGCTGGACCGCGGTCACCAAGCACCGCACCCCCTGGGTCATGTCGGCGCCCCTGGCCAGCTTCGATCACGATGTGTGGGAGCTGTACGACACGAACAAGGACTGGACCCAGGCGCGCGACCTGGCGGCCGAGATGCCGGACAAGTTGCGTGACCTGCAGCGCCTGTTCCTCATCGAAGCGGCCAAGTACAACGTGCTCCCGCTCGACGACCGCACGGTCGAACGTTTCAACGCCGACATCGCGGGCCGGCCGACCCTCGTGAAGGGCAACACGCAGCTGCTGTTCGGAGGTATGGGCCGGCTCACCGAGAACACGGTGCTGAACATGAAGAACAAGTCGCACAGCGTCACGGCGGAGATCGTCGTGCCCGACGACGGGGCGACCGGCGTGATCGTCTCGCAGGGGGGTGCGTTCGCCGGATGGTCGCTGTACCTCAACGGGGGACGCCCCACCTATTGCTACAACCTGCTCGGGCTGAACCGGGTGAAGGTCGCCGGCGCCGACCCGGTGCCTGCCGGCACCCATCAGGTGCGCGTGGAGTTCGCCTACGACGGCGGTGGGCTGGCCAAGGGCGGCGACCTCTCGTTGTACGTCGACGGCGACCAGGTCGCTGATGGGCGACTCGAAGCGTCCATCCCAATGATCTTCTCCGGCGACGAGACGTGCGATGTCGGGCAGGACTCCGCCTCCCCGGTCAGCGATGACTACGGCCCGGGCGAGAGCCGGTTCACCGGCACCGTCAACTGGGTGCAGCTCGATGCGGGCGTCGACGACCACGACCACCTGATCACCCCCGAGGAGCGGTTCCGCGTGGCCATGGCGAGGCAGTAGCGACGAGCAGGGGAGGGTGGCTTCATCACCGAGGCAGCAGCCGGCTGCGTGCCAGCCGGTACGGCGCGAGGGCACTCGGACCGCGACAACACAGGCAGAGGACGCCCCATGACATCCACGCCGCGCACCTACCGCGTCACGTTCCTCGGTGAGATCGGGCCGGCGACACGCGCCGCCTTCTCCGAGATGGACGCGCGTGTCGAAGACGGGAGGACGGTGCTCTCGGCGGAGTTGCCTGACCAGGCCGCGCTCTTCTCGGTCCTCAACCGCATCCACTCCCTCGGGCTCGACCTCGTGCACCTCGAGTGCCACGACCGCTTCC
>DASRHY010000140.1:0-17195 GCA_035650275.1 Kribbellaceae bacterium
AAGTGGCACGGCGGCGAGGTGCAGATCGCGGACGGCGGGACCGGCCCGGTCACGACGAAGGTGCGCAAGTCCCTGCTCGACGTGCAGTACGGCCGCAGCGCCGACACCCACGGCTGGATGACCCGGATCTGCTGAGGCGTCTGGGACGGCGCTGACCCGGCCGGTCGGTAGGGTCGGCACCGTCCCCGCCCCTTCGGAACATCCCCGAGGTACGACGCGCATGAGCAGCTGGCCGGCCGACGTCGAGCACTTCTACGCCGAGCTGGCGGAGAGCCGTGGCTGGAGCGCAGACACCGTCGCGGCGATCCGTGCCACCGTCGAGCTGGTACGCGACCTCGATCTCGGTACCGCACCGCGAACGTACGGCGTGCGACGCGACGACGACGGGTCCGGCTGGATGTTCCAGGCGGTGTGGCACGAGGGCGAATGGGTCGTGGTCCGCCAGCTCGAGACGGCACCGGACCGCCCGGCCACCAGGTACTGGTGGCAGCGGATCGAGGACGACAACGGCATGCTGGCCGACAAGGCGCTGGACCGCGAGGCCTGGGGGCTGAGCGAGCTGGGCCGGGAGGAGTTCTACGCCGCCTGGGACGACCCGGACTGGCCGGACAACCAGGACTCCTGACCGCGCTGCAGTACACCTCGTCGTACTGGATGTTCAACCTCCGAGACACGAGCGCGTGCTCGTGGACACGCTGTGGCACACTCGATGACGTCATGAAGAACCAGCAGGTCATCATTAGCTAGGCGCGCTCAGCAAAGCACCACCCTGAGCGCGCAGACCTCTCGCACCCGCGGGAGGTTTTTTGTTTGCCTGCGACAACTACTGCGACAACCCACAGCGACAACCTCTGCGGACCCGGAGAAGGAAGTGGCCACCATGACCACACCCGACGTCGATGCCTTCCACGTCTACGACACGACCCTGCGCGACGGCGCCCAGCAGGAGGGGCTGAACCTGTCCGTCGCGGACAAGCTCGCGATCGCCAGGCACCTGGACGACCTCGGAGTCGGCTTCATCGAGGGCGGCTGGCCGGGGGCCGTGCCGAAGGACACCGAGTTCTTCGCCCGGGCGCGGACCGAGCTGAACCTCAAGCACGCCACCTTCGCCGCGTTCGGTGCCACCCGCAGGCCGGGCACCACGGCCGCCGACGACCCGCTGGTCGCGGCACTGCGCGGGTCCGGCGCGGGCGTGGTGACACTCGTTGCCAAGAGCCACGACCAGCATGTGCTCCGGGCGCTGCGGACCTCGTTGGAGGAGAACCTCGCGATGGTCGGCGACACCGTCCGCGACCTGCGCGCGAACGGGCAGCGGGTGTTCCTGGACGCGGAGCACTTCTTCGACGGGTACCGGTCGAACCGCGACTACGCGCTCGAGGTGGTGCGGACCGCTGCCGAGGCCGGCGCCGAGGTGGTCGCGCTCTGCGACACCAACGGCGGAACGCTGCCGCGCGAGCTGCAGGACGTCGTCCACGACGTGCTCTCGAACACCGGCGCCCGGCTGGGCATCCACTGCCACAACGACGCCGGCTGCGCGGTGGCCAACTCGCTGGCCGCGGTCGAGGCCGGTGTCACGCACGTCCAGGGCACCATCAACGGGTACGGCGAGCGCACCGGCAACGCGGACCTGCTCGCGGTGGTGGCGAACCTGGAGCTGAAGCGCGGGCAGGTGCTGCTGCCCGAAGGACGGTTGTCCGAGGCAACAAGGATCGCGCATGCGGTCGCCGAGGTGACGAACGTGCCGCCGTCGAACCGGCAGCCGTACGTCGGTGTGTCCGCCTTCGCTCACAAGGCGGGGCTGCACGCCAGCGCGATCAAGGTCGACCCGGACCTGTACCAGCACACCGACCCGAGTCTGGTCGGCAACGACATGCGGATGCTGGTCTCGGAGATGGCCGGCCGTGCGAGCGTCGAGCTGAAGGGCCGCGAGCTCGGCTTCGACCTGTCCGACAAGGCGCTGGTCAGCCGGATCACCGACCGGGTGAAGGAGATGGAGGCGCGCGGCTACACGTTCGAGGCCGCGGACGCCTCGTTCGAGCTGCTGCTCGCCGAGGAGCTGAACGGCGAACGGCCGCGGTTCTTCGACGTCGAGTCCTGGCGGGTGATCACCGAGTCCCGCGCCGACGGCGAAGCGGTCTCGGAGTCGACCGTGAAGCTGGTCGCGGGCGGCGAACGCGAGATCGTCACCGGTGAGGGCAACGGACCGGTGAACGCGCTCGACCACGCGCTGCGGACCGCGATCGAGCGGGCCTACCCGGTGGTGAGCAAGTTCGACCTGATCGACTACAAGGTGCGGATCCTGGACCAGGGCCACGGCACCGACGCGGTGATCCGGGTGCTGATCGAGACCGCGGACGGCGAGGACTCCTGGTTCACCGTCGGGGTCGGCCACAACATCGTCGAGGCGTCCTGGGAGGCGCTCGTCGACGGCGTCACGTACGGCCTGCTGCGGCACCGCGAGGTCGCCCGGTGAGCGCCGTACTCGAGGCCGCACCGGCCCGGGTGCTGACCACGCTCACGGCGCAGGTGGTCGAGGTCGGCGGCCTGCTCGCCCGGGTCGCCGTACTGCTCAACCCGTACGACGTCCGCGAGCTCGCGCTGTCGCTGGACACCGGCACGCTGCGGATTGTCGTCGAAGGCGACGGCTTCGACGCCGACCGGGTCGCCGCCCGCCTTGACAAGCTCATCGGTGTCCTCGACGTGACAGTGACAAGCCTCACCAAATAACAAGCTTCCCATCGTCCGTTCATCGGGCCCTTGTGACCCGGCGTGTCGTCGTTCATCGGTCCCTTGTGACCAAGCTTTCGGTGTTCGACCTGCGCGAGCACACCGCCGTCAGGTGGGCAGGCCGAGGATCCTGCCGACCACACCGTCCACATCCGCCGCGTGGTCAGAAGGGCCCGATGAACGACGACACGCCGGGTCACAAGGGCCCGATGAACGGATCTGGGTCAGCGCAGCTGGTGGGCGGCCGCGACCAGGTTGCGGAGGGCAGGCTCGGCTTCGGCGTACCCCCTCGTCTTCAGGCCGCAGTCCGGATTCACCCACAGCCGGTCCGCGGGGATCGACGACAACGCCGCGTCCAGCAACCCGTCGATCTCGTCGCGGGACGGGACGCGCGGGGAGTGGATGTCGTACACGCCGGGGCCGATACCGCGGCGGAAGCCGACGCGCGCCAGGTCGGCGAGCACCTCCATCCGGGACCGGGCGGCCTCGATCGTGGTCACGTCGGCGTCCAGGCCGTCGATCGCGGCGATCACCGCGCCGAACTCGGAGTAGCACAGATGCGTGTGCACCTGGACCCGCGCTGGTGCGCTCCCGGTGGCGAGCCGGAACGCGCCGACGGCCCAGTCCAGGTACGCCTTCCGATCAGCCTCCCGCAGCGGCAGCAGCTCGCGCAGCGCCGGCTCGTCGACCTGGACGATGCCGATGCCCGCGGCCACAAGATCGTCTACCTCGTCGCGTAGTGCGAGCGCGACCTGGTCCGCGGTCTGCGCGAGCGGCTGGTCGTCCCGGACGAACGACCAGGCCAGGATCGTCACCGGCCCGGTGAGCATGCCCTTCACCGGACGTTCGGTGAGGGACTGCGCGTACGACGCCCAGCCGACCGTCATCGGACCGGGCCGGGACACGTCGCCGAACAGGATCGGCGGACGCACGCACCGGCTGCCGTACGACTGCACCCAGCCGAGCCGCGTGGTCGCGAACCCGTCCAGCTGCTCGGCGAAGTACTGCACCATGTCATTGCGCTCCGGCTCGCCGTGCACGAGCACGTCGAGCCCGATCTCCTCCTGCAGCCGGACCACCCGTTCGATCTCGGCCCGCATCGACGCGTCGTACGCCGACTGGTCGATCCGGCCGGCGCGCAGGTCCGCCCTGGCCCGGCGTACCTCGGTGGTCTGCGGGAACGAGCCGATCGTAGTGGTCGCCAGTGGCGGCAGGTCCAGCGCCGCCTGCTGCTCACGGGCGCGCTCGTCGTACGGCGGGCGCTGCCGGTCGCGTGCCTCCAGCGCCGCCACGCGTTCGCGGATGGATGCGTCCCGGTGCGGGTCGGTCGGGCGCAGCCTGGAGCCGCTGCCACCGGCCAGGTCGACCAGCACGCCAGAGTCGTCCCGCAGGGCCCGGCCGAGCAGCACCACCTCGTCCACCTTCTGCCGCGCGAACGAGAGCCGCTCGCGCACGCCCACGTCGAGCTCATCCTCGGCGTCCACGTCGTACGGGACATGGAGCAGTGAGCAGGAGCTGGAGATCTCCAGCCGCCCGGCCGAGCCGAGCAGCGTGGCGCACCGCGACAGCGCCCGGCCGAGGTCGGTGCGCCAGACGTTCCGCCCGTCGACCACCCCGGCGACGAGGGTCTTGCGGGCCAGCCCGGGTAGTCCGGCCAGCCGGTCCGCCGTGTCCGGGGCCGTCACCAGGTCGACCGCCAGACCGTCGACATCGGTTGCCGCGAGCAACGGAAGGGCCGGGCCGAGGTCGCCGAAGTACGACGCCACCAGCAGCTTGGGCCGCCGGGGGAGTGCGGCCAGCCGCTCATAGGCCCGCCGCAGCACGTCCAGCTCGGCGGCCGAGCGGTCCTGGACGTACGCCGGCTCGTCCAGCTGGACCCACTCCGCGCCGGCCGCGTCGAGGCGCTCCAGCAGCTCGGCGTACACATCGAGCAGCGGGTCGAGCAGGTCGAGCGGGGTGAAGTCCGGCTCCGCCTGCGCGGACGGCTTGGACAGCAGCAGGAACGTCAGCGGCCCGACGAGCACCGGCCGGGTCCGCACGCCCAGCGCCTGCGCCTCGGCCAGTTCAGCGAGCGGTTTGACATAAGAGTCCGGCAGCAGGAACCGGGTCGCGCCGTCCAGCTCCGGCACCAGGTAGTGGTAGTTCGTGTCGAACCACTTGGTCAGCTCCAGCGGCGTCACGTCGCCGTGGCCGCGGGCCATCGCGAAGTACGTGTCGAGCGGGGACAGCCCCAGCCCGGCGTGCCGTGGCGGTACGGCGCCGACCAGCGCGGCGGTGTCGAGCACCTGGTCGTAGTAGCTGAAGGTGTTGCCGGGCACCACGTCGAGCCCGCGCCCGGACAGGTCGGTCAGCAGGTCGGCCCGCAGCGAGCGGGCGACCTCCTCCAGGCCGGCCGCGTCGAGCGTGCCGGACCAGTACCGTTCGACGGCCTTCTTCAGCTCCCGGCGGGGCCCGATCCTCGGGTAGCCGAGCACGGTCGTGCCGACAGGGACGGCAGACAGGGATGCAGCAGTGTTCACTCCGGTCCTCCCACGAGACCTCGAGTCAGACGCGCACCGGTCGGTGCACGTACCCAGGGCAGGTCTTCGGACTCACGGGCGGACCGGGTCATCTGACCGGCGGACCTACTGGCCGTCGCTTCCCAGGCTCTTGGCGCCCAGTGCTCTTGACGGTTGTCGTTCCCGTTCACCGCTGCGGGGCAGTCCCGGACTCACACCGGGTTCCCTGTTACCTCGTGCCGTCCGCGGAACCGAGCGACACGAACCCTTCGGTAGTCCCGACACTAGCCGCCGGGCAGGAGGACCGGCGCGGGAACGTCTCACATCTCACACAGCCGTCTCACGCTGCGGTCACGTCGTGCAGGTCCTGCAGGGTCATGATCTCGGATCCGTGGTGGATCAGCTCGCGGTTGAGGTGCAGCACGACGTGGCCGAACGGCGACAGAGCGTCCAGGTCGGTGGCATGGCTCAACCCGACCGTGCCGACGTCGGACTCGTCCAGCCCGGCGATCGCCTCCCGCCAGGAGTCCACCCAGTGGGTCAGCCACGCGACCGCGTCGCGCGCGTTGCCGTGCAGCGTGATCGCGTCCCGCCGCTGGTGATGCCCGCCGAACGTCCATTCCCAGCGCTCGAAGAACAGCTCGGTCAGGTGCGCGACCAGCCACGCGATCGTCCGCGGTCCCCGGTGGTCCGGCTCCACCGGCCACTGCGAGACCCAGTCGCCGGTCCCGACCAGGCGGAGCCGGCCACGGTGCCGGTCCGACCGTCGTACGACGGTCAGGGCGTCCGGTGCCGGCCGCCAGAAGTACTGCTCGTCGGTCAGGGTCGCCAGCCTGCCGCTCAGCACCAGCCAGCTGAACTCCAGCTGGCCGCGGACCATCGCCATCGTCGACGGGCGTTGGAAGATCTCCCAGTCGAACGCGTCGGGCATCGGTGGCTCCCCTCACCGGTTCGAACATCTGTTCGAATTCTTCCTCCGCAGTGAGGGTGAGTCAAGTCCGGAGCAGGTCGTCGCAGAGCGCGGCGAGGCGTTCCCGCAGCGGTCGGGCCCGGTCGGCGAAGGCGTGCTGCCCCGCGGCGTATGTCGCCTTGCCGGCCGGCGTCTCGATCGGCACGGGCTCGTAGCCGAGGCCGGACAGGTCGTACGGCGAGGCGCGCATGTCCAGCTCGCGGATGTCCCGGGCCAGCTCGAAGCAGTCGAGCAGCAGGTCGCCCGGCGTGAACGGCATCAGCTTGGCCGACCACTTGTAAAGATCCATGTTCGCGTGCAGGCAGCCACCCTGCTCCAGCGCCGGCTGCAGCTCACGGGTCGGCTGCAGCACGTTCAGCGGCCGGGCCGGTGCGGTGAAGAACCGGTACGCGTCGAAGTGCGAGCAGGCGATCCGGTGCGACTCCACCACCCGGTCGGTGCCGGCCGGTCCGAGCCGCAGCGGCCAGGCGCTGTGCCGCACCTCGTCCGGGCGCTGCCGGTACACCATCGCCCACTCGTGCAGGCCCAAACAGCCGAACTGCGCCGGCCGCTGCAGCGTCGCCGCGAGCAGGTCGCGGATCCACGCGATGCCATCGGCCCGCCGTGCCACCTCCGCCGGGTCCAGCTCGACGCCGTCCTCGACCGCGCGGTACCCGCGCCGGCTCGCGTACGACGCCGCGCCCAGCAAGCGGATCCCGGGCCCGGGGTGCCAGACCAGGAGCTGGTTCGGCCGGGTCGGGTAGTAGGTGAACAGGAAGTCCTCGACCGGATGCGGCTCGCGCCGGCTGCGGCGTACCCGGTGGGCGGCGACCAGTCCGTCGGCCCGCTCGGCGTGCGCGGCGGCCATCGGCTCCCACTCCGTGCGGGACAGCACCCTCACAGCGCGACCCTCACAGTGCGACCCTCACAGTGCGACCCTCACAGCGCGCGGCCGAAACAGATCAGCTCGACACCCGCGACCGGCGACCAGTCCCGGTCCGGCAGCCGGGTGAAGCCCAGCCGCTGGTACAGCCGGTGCGCGGTCGCCATCGCGATGCTGCTGGACAGCACGACATGGCTGAAGCCGAGGCCGCGGCTGCGGTCCAGGCAGTGCTCGGTGAGCGCCGTGCCGACGCCGAGGCCGCGCGCGGCCGGGGAGACCGCGAGCATCCGGAACTCGCCCTCGTGGTCCAAGCCGATCTCCCGGTACGGCGAGCCGGCCGGGCAGTACGTGACGGTGCCGAGCAGCCCGTCCGGCCCCGCCGCGACCCACAGCTCAGCCTTCTCCGCGCGACTCGCGGCGTCCCGCAGCACCGCGCCATACCCAGAGCCGTCGGGGACCAGCCCATCCGACTCGTAGGCCCGCGCGGTCAGCTCGCCGACCTCGTCGTACTCGGCGTGGACCGCCCTCCTGATCGTGATGCTCACTGCTCCACTGTCTCACCAGCCCTCCAGGCCTGTGGATCTGCTGAAGATGGCGCCGGTCCGCTGTTCGGCTCGATGGCGGCTGGACAGGATCGGTGACATGGCACGCACCAGCGAACGGATCACCGATCGCAGCGCCGTCCGCCGGCTGCACGACCGGCTCGGCTTCGGCCCACGCGCCGGGGACCTGGACGTGGGGTTCGACGCGACCCTGGACCGGCTGCTGGCGCCCGCCGCCCCCGTCGTACCGCCGGAGCTGGGAGCGCCGCCGCAGCAGCCCGCGAGGGACGACCGGGAGGCCCGCAAGGCCGCGAACAAGGCCCGGGTGGCACAGGAGAAGGTGCTGCTGTCCTGGTGGCTGGACCGGATGGTCGCCGAGCCCACGGCGGCCGAGCGGCTCACCTGGTTCTGGCACGGGCACTTCGCGACCAGCAGCCAGAAGGTGCGCAGCCCGCAGCTGATGCTCGCGCAGAACCAGACGCTGCGCCGGCACGCCCTGGGCAGCTTCACCGACCTGGCCCGGGCGATGGTGGTCGACGGCGCGATGATCCGCTGGCTGGACGGCAACGACAACCGCAAGGGATCGCCGAACGAGAACCTGGCCCGCGAGTTCCTCGAGCTGTTCACGCTCGGGATCGGGCATTACACCGAGACCGACGTGTTCGAGGGCGCGCGGGCGCTCACCGGCTGGACCGTGCGCCGGACCTCGCCTCAGCCGCGCCTCGTGCCGGCCCGGCATGACGCCGGCTCGAAGACGATCTTCGGCAGGGCTGGGAGGTACGACGCGAAGGGCTTCGCCGACCTCGCGCTCGCGCAGACGGCGTCGGCGCCGTACGTCGCCGGGCGGCTGTGGTTCCGCCTGGTCTCGCCCGCGCCGCCGTCCGCGGCCGTCCGGCGCCGGCTGCAGCAGGCGTACGGCGAGCGGCGCGACGTCCGCGCCCTGGTCCGGGCGGTCGCGACCGACCCTGCCTTCACCGACACCGCGTCGACCCTGGTCAAGCAGCCGGTGGAGTGGGCGGTCGGACTGCTCCGCGCGCTCGGCGTGCGTCCGTCGGCGCTGGACGACATGACCCGGCTACGGCTGGCCGCCGGCCTGCGCGGGATGGGCCAGCTGCCGTTGCGGCCGCCGAGCGTCGGCGGCTGGCCGTCCGGTGCGGGCTGGCTGACCACGGCGGCCGGCGTCGCCCGGTTGCACGTCGCGCAGCTGGTCGCGAAGCATGCGGACCTCCGCGCGCTGGAGCAGGGCGACCGGGTCGACGGCGTCAGGGCGTTGCTCGGCGTCGACGCCTGGTCGGACCGCACCCGGCAAGCCCTGAGCGGGTTGCGCGACCCCCGCCAGCTGGCAGCCGTCGCTGCCTGCGCCCCCGAGTACGTCGTGAGCGGCTGAGGAGGAGCCATGGACAACCTCACCCGGCGCCGGTTCCTGACCATGAGCGGCGTCACCGCAGCCGGCGCGCTGGCTGTGGGCGCCACCCGGGTGGACTGGTCGGACCTGATGACCGCTGCCGTCGACGACCCGCTGGACGCGGGCGACGCCGTACTCGTGGTCGTCACCCTGTACGGCGGCAACGACGGGCTGAATACCGTCGTACCGGCCGCGGACCGTGCCTACCAGGACGCCCGGCCCGACCTCGCGTACCAGCCGGACGAGGTGCTCGACCTCGGCGAGGGACTCGGGCTGAACCCTGGGCTGAAGGGGCTGAAGGAGCTGTGGGACGACGAGTCGCTGGCGATCGTCCGCGGCGTCGGCTACCCGAAACCGGACCGCAGCCACTTCCGGTCGATGGCGATCTGGCAGACCGCCGCCCCGGAGGGTGCGGTGTCGACCGGGTGGCTCGGGCGCTGGCTGGACGCGGCCGGCGGCGACCCTCTGCTAGCGGTGTCGGTGGAGCCGACGCTGCCGCCGCTCCTTGCCGGTGCCACCGCGGCCGCCGCGTCGATGCCGGTCGGCGGCCTGAAGCTGCCCGGCGGCCGGCTCGGTTCCGCGTTCGCAGCTCTCGGCACGCCGGCGGCCGGGGAGGAGCGCTGGCGTGCCGAGGTGGCGCGGTCGGTGGCCGACCTGCACAGCGCCGTGCGGGTACTCGGCGGGGCGATGCACGAGCAGCCGGACCAGCAGGACGAGGAGCAGGACGAGGAGCGGACCAAGGGTGCGTCCGCCGGCGGTTCCTCGCAGCTCGCGCGCCAGCTGGACCTGGTCGCGGGCCTGGTGGAAGCGGGTGTGCCGACCCGGGCGTACTCGGTGTCGCTCGGCGGCTTCGATACCCACGCCGACGAACGCGGCACCCAGCAGCGGCTGCTCACCGAGCTGGACACCGCACTCAGCGGGTTCGTCCGGCGGATGCGGACCAGCGACCGCGGCCAGCAGGTCGTCGTGCTCGTGTACTCCGAGTTCGGCCGGCGAGTGCATGCGAACGGCAGCGACGGCACCGACCACGGGACCGCCGGGCCGATGTTCCTGATCGGCGACCGGGTCGGCGGCGGCTTCCACGGCCAGCAGCCGAGCCTGACCGACCTCGCCGACGGCGACCTCAAGGCGACCACCGACTTCCGGGACGTGTACGCCGCGGTGCTGGGCGACGTCCTCGGTGCCGAGCCCGAACGGGTGCTGGACGGTCACACCGGCCGCCTCGACGGGCTGATCCGTGCTTAGGTTGCCGCAGGCAACCACAGGCGGAACGCGGCGCCGTTGCGGCCATCGGCCCTGGGCAGGCAGACCAGGTCACCGCCGTGCGCACGGGCGAACCCACGAGCGATCGGCAGGCCGAGACCCCAGCCGCCGCGGTCCTGCCCGGTGCCTCCTGGGCCGTGCACCAGGCGGTTGAAGATCCGCTCCCGATCCGGGGCGGGCACGCCGGGACCGTCGTCCTCGACGACCACCTCGGCGCCGGCCGGGTTCGCGGCGACCAGGATCCGCACCGTGCCGGTTCCGCCGGTCGCGCGCCGCGCGTTGTCCACCAGGTTGGTGAGGATCTGGGTGACCCGGTCCGGGTCGACGTACGCCTCGGCGTCCGGGCCGGCGACCTGGACGGTCAGCTCGGGCGCGACCACCTCGAGCCGTTCGACCTGGGCGCGTGCGAGCGTCAGCAGCCGCACCGGCCGGCGGCGCAGCTCCAGGCCGGCGTCGATCCGGGCCAGGTCGAGCAGGTCGCCGATCAGCGCGCCGGCCCGGCGTGACTCCCGGACCAGCAGCACCTCGAGCTGCTCGCGCCGCTCCGGCGGCGTACCGGGCTCGAGCTGGACCAGCGCCTCGGCGGCCGACTGCACACCGGCCACCGGCGTCCGCAGCTCGTGCGCGGCATCGGCGAGGAACCGGCGCATGCGCTCCTCCGACCGCAGCGACGCCGCCTCGGCACCCTCCAGCGAGTCCAGCATCTCGTCGAACGCACCGGCGGTCCGGCCCAGCTCGGTGTCGGTCCGCTCCGGTTGCAGCCGGCCGCCCCGGCCGCCGGCGGCGATCGACCGGGCCAGCGAGGTCATGCTGTCCAGCGGTGCCAGCGCCCGTCGCATCCCCAGCGCGAGCGCCAGCGCCGTGACCAGCAGCGCGGCCGCGCCGGACAGCAGCAGTACCCGCTCCAGCCTCCGGCTCGCGTCGTCGAGCAGCGCGGTGTCGGCCGACAGCAGCAGGACCGCGCCGCGGGTGCGCTGACCGGCCTGCAACCGGGCCCGGACCTGCCGGACTTCCTGGCCGGGCTCGGCCGGCGGCCCGCCGACCTGCTGGCCGTTGCGCAGGATCAGCGTCACCCGGACGCCGTCGGCGTCGACGCGTCGTACCAGGTTGGCGGGCGGCACGTTCTCCCGGGCGAGCTGCTGGGCCAGCTGGACCCGGCCGTCGAGCAGCGCGTTCAGGCTGCGCTCGGCCTGCGCGTCGAAGACTGCGTTCACGACCAGCCCGGCGACCACCAGCACGCCGGACAGCACCGCCAGCGCGGTCAGCGTCACCCGGCGGCGCAGCGACAGTGTGCGCAGCCGGCTCACGGCGCGGCCGCGCGGAGGACGTAGCCGGCGCCCCGGACGGTGTGCAGCAGCCGCGGGCCGTGTGCCTCCAGCTTGCGCCGCAGCGCGCTGATGTGGACCTCGACCAGGTTGGCCGCGTAGTCGTCGTACCCCCAGACCGCGGCCAGCAGCTGGGTCTTGCTGACCACCTTGCCTGACCGGCCGGCCAGGAAGGTCAGCAGCTTGAGCTCGGTCGCGGTGAGCTCGATCGGCCGGCCGCCGCGATGCACCCGCTGCCCGTCGACGTCGACGGCCAGGTCGCCGACCTCCAGCACGGTGCGCAGCTTGCCGAGCCGGCGCAGCACCGCCTCCACCCGGGCGACCAGCTCCGCCAGCACGAACGGCTTCACCACGTAGTCATCCGCGCCGGTCCGCAGGCCGCGCAACCGGTCCTCGACGCTGTCGCGCGCGGTCAGCAGCACGATGCCTGCGTCGGAGGTCTCGCGCACCACCTCGAGCAGGGCGAAACCGTCCCGGCCGGGCAGCATCACGTCCAGTACCACCAGGTCGGGGCAGAAGCCGGCCAGGTCGCGTTCGAGGTCGTCGCCGTCGGCCCGGGAGAGCACCGCACACCCGGCCTGCTCGAGCGCGATCCTGACCGCCGCGCGGATCGCCTCGGCGTCCTCGACCACCAGCACTCTCGCCGCCACCCGGCCATTGTGCCGACCGGGCAGGGGCGGACCGGCGGATCTTCAGCGGACCTTCAGGTCGGCGCGTCGCCCGCCGCCCGATAGGCTCGGCCTGTTCATCGCCTAGGACTGTGAGGTCTGTCCACCCGTGCGCATCGCCCGGTTCAGTGTCGACGACGAGCCCCGCTACGGCGTGGTGGAGTCGAACGACCCCGACGGACTCGACGGCACCGTGGCCGTCCTCGACTCCGACCCGTTGTACCGTCCGGTGCAGCTGACCGGCGAGCGGATTCCCCTGGCCGACATCCGGCTGCTCGCGCCGGTGATCCCGCGAAGCAAGGTGGTGTGCGTCGGGCGGAACTACGCCGCGCACGCCGCGGAGCTCGGGAACGAGGTGCCGAAGCAGCCGCTGATCTTCCTGAAGCCGAACACCGCGGTGGTCGGCCCGCGCGACGGCATCGTCTACCCGGAGCAGACCCAGGACCTGCAGTTCGAGGGTGAGCTCGCCGTGGTGATCGGGCGGATCTGCCGGGACCTGCCGCCGGAGCGGGCCGACGAGGTGATCTTCGGCTACACGGTGGGGAACGACGTGACCGCGCGCGACCTGCAGAAGACCGACGGGCAGTGGGCCCGGGCCAAGGGCTTCGACACGTTCTGCCCGCTGGGGCCGTGGATCACCACCGAGCTGGACGTCAGCGACCTCGCGGTGACGACCACGCTGAACGGCGAGACCAAGCAGTCCGGCCGCACCTCGGAGTTCATCTTCGACGTGCCGTCGGTGCTGGCCTACGTCACGAGCTTCACCACGTTGCTGCCCGGCGACGTGATTCTCACCGGTACCCCAGCCGGTGTCGGCCCGATGCTGCCCGGCGACGAGGTCGCGGTCAGCATCGAGGGCATCGGAACCCTGACGAACAAGGTGATACAGCGTGACTGATGACGTTCTCGGCGACATCACCCCGGAGCAGGTGCGGTCGCGGTTCGCGCCGTCGCCGACCGGCCTGCTGCACGTCGGCAACATCCGCACCGCGCTGTTCAACTGGGTGTTCGCGCGGCACTTCGGCGGCACCCTGGTGCTGCGGATCGAGGACACCGACATCGCGCGCAACACCGCCGAGGGGTACGCCTACACGCTGGAGTCACTGCGCTGGCTCGGCATCGACTGGGACGAGGGCCCTGAGGCCGGCGGCGAGTACGGGCCGTACCGGCAGTCCGAGCGGTTCCAGATCTACGCCGACGTGGTCACCCAGCTGCTCGACGCCGGCCGGGCGTACCACTGCTACTGCTCGCAGGAGGAGCTGGAGCAGCGCCGTGACGCGGCCCGCGAGGCCGGGCATCCGAGCGGGTACGACGGCCACTGCCGCGAGCTGACCGCCGAACAGGTCGCGGCGTACACGGCCGAGGGCCGTCGCCCGGTGGTCCGGCTGCGGATGCCGGACCGGCCGATCACGTTCACCGACCTGGTCCGCGGCGACATCACGTTCCTGCCGGAGAACCTCGGCGACTACGTGCTGGTGCGGGCCAACGGGCACCCGCTGTACCCGCTGGTGAACCCGGTCGACGACGCGCTGATGAACATCACCCATGTGCTGCGCGGTGAGGACCTACTCTCGTCGACGCCGCGGCAGATCGCCCTGTACGACGCGCTCGGCGCGATCGGCATCGGCGACGGCACGGCACCGCGGTTCGGGCACCTGCCGATGGTGATGGGCGAGGGCAACCGGCGGCTGTCCAAACGGGACAAGGTCTCCGGGCTCGGCGAGTACATGGAGCGCGGGTTCCTGCCCGAGGGCCTGCTGAACTACCTGGCGCTGCTCGGCTGGTCGATCGGCGACGACCGGGACGTGTTCACGATGGCCGAGATGATCGAGAAGTTCGACGTCCGGCGGGTGAACGCGAACGCGGCCCGGTTCGACCCGAAGAAGTGCGAGGCGATCAACGCCGCGCACGTGCGGCTGCTGCCGCCGCAGGAGCTCGAGAACCGGATCGCCGCCCAGCTCAGTACTGCGGGCCTGCTGCCGGCTGAACCCTCCGCCGAGCACCGGCGAGTGCTGCGGGCCGCGGTGCCGCTGGTCCAGGAGCGGATGAACACGCTGTCCGAGGCGCCCGGCATGCTCGGCTTCCTGTTCGTCGACGAGCGGGACTTCCGGGTCGACCCGGACGACGCCGCGAAGGTGCTCGGCCCGGACTCCGCGCCGGTGCTGGAGGCGGCGGCCGAGGCTCTCGGCGGGCTGACCGCGTGGACCAGCGATGACATCGAGAAGGCGCTGCGCGCCGCGCTGGTCGACGGGCTCGGGAAGAAGCCGAAGAACGCGTTCGGGCCGGTCCGGGTGGCGGTCAGCGGCCGCCGGGTCTCGCCGCCGCTGTTCGAGTCCCTCGAGCTGCTCGGCCGCGACCGCTCGCTGCGGCGGATCCAGCAGGCCAGGTCGAAGGCCGCGGAGTGAGCCGATGGTCTCCGATGTGAACCCGGTGCCCACCAAGAGCGGTGTGTCGTACGACCGGCTGATGCTGACGCCGACATACCGCTGGTGGCGGCCTGCCTTCGGCGCCATGGTGATCGTCTGCGGCTGGCTCGTGGCGACGATCATCGCGGTGGCGCCTGCGCAGGCACTGAACCCGGATCCAGAGGGCGTCGTGTCGTGGTCGACGCTGCTGGCGACCAACCTCTCGCTGGCCGCGCTGGTGCCGATCTGCCTGATCGTCTACAGCCGCCTGCACCGGCTGCCGGCCGGGCTGCTGTCCTCGGTACAGCCGGGGGTGCGCTGGCGTCCGCTGCTGATGTTCGCCGGCATCGCGCTGGCCGCCGACCTGGCGCTGCTCGCCTTCGCGCTCCTGATGTCGGTCGACCTCGCGTCCGAGATCAACGGGCCGGCGAGCGACGCGGCGGCCGTGATCGCCGTCGCGCTGCTGACCTCGCCGTTGCAGGCGGCCGGTGAGGAGTACCTGTTCCGCGGCTACCTGCTGCAGGGCCTCGGCGCGATCGTTCGCAACCCGTGGGTCGCGATCGTCCTCACCTCAGTGCTGTTCACGATGGCGCACGGGGTGTGGCCGTGGGAGAGCCCGGCGCTGTTCGCCGACCGGTTCGCATTCGGGCTGGTTGCCGGCTGGCTGGTGCTGCGCACCGGTGGCCTGGAGGCCGGGATCGCGATGCACGCGGTGAACAATGTGGTGACCTTCGTGTTCGCGGCGCTCACCGACAGCGTGTCGGACAGCCTGCAGGCCGCGGACGCGCCGGTCGGGCTGGTGGTGGTCGATGTGATCAAGTTCGTCGCGTTCGGTGCCGCCGCGGTGTGGCTGGCCCGACGGCACAAGCTCCGGACTGAAGCCGACCCGGCCCTGCTGGTCGAGCCGGCGCGACCGGCGCCCGGGCTGCCGCCCGGGGTACCGCCCGGCCAGAGGCTGGTGTGACGGGAGTGACCCGAGCCCGTTTTGGTGCCCGGCACCTGGCTCGGGTATCCTCACCGAGGTCGTTCACGCGACCAGCAGGACCCTTGGGGTATGGGGTAATTGGCAGCCCGACTGATTCTGGTTCAGTTAGTCTAGGTTCGAGTCCTAGTACCCCAGCGATTGGACCGTATCGCTCGGGAATGGGTACAGTTCATCCTCGTTGCCAAGGCTCCCCGGAGTCGCGGTGACACCCTCTTGGCCCCGTTGTGTAGCGGCCTAGCACGCCGCCCTCTCAAGGCGGTAGCGCGGGTTCGAATCCCGTCGGGGCTACCAGGTCTGACCTGGGCAACACGTCCGGCCGGCTCAGGCCGGCCGGACGTGGCACAAACCGTGGAACATCCGGTCCACTCCTCGCCGAGCGTTGCGCGTTGGGTTCCGCATCGTAAAACTTTCACTCTCCGTCACATTCGGCGTCGCTCGTGCGCCGCGAGCGACGCCGATGAACCCGTCCTCGCGCATAGCGACATGTCCGGAGGCGTCGCCGGCCCAGAGGTAGCGGCCCGGCTGAGAGCTGAACCACCCGCGTCCGTGTGCTTGGCACATCGGCGGTGCGGGAGTTTGGACTCGGGCGACCCGCCGTCCAAACGATCCCCTGACCGGACATCGAGATGGTCCAACCGAGGGTGGCAAAGGCGGTCGGCGCTGGTTAGGTATACCTGCGGCCGTCCCGCGAGTTGAGCTCGAACTTCTCCCGTGGTATTGGCCGGAGTTTGGTTGCGTTCGGAATACGGCGCTGAGCTGCGCGTTCGTTGTCAACTGCTGATGGCCGGGGTTGGCGCGTTCGGCTGTCTGACGGAACTGTCACGGAACAGCGGGACCGCGAGACATCGGCTCGGCCCGCCCATCGACATCGCCGATTGGCCGGTCGTGGCCGAGCGGGTTCGCGTATCAGCCGGGGACACCGCGCAGCCACGTAACGGGCAGGTAGCCGCGACCCGTATCCGCCCTGGGGCCGGCGTACCGGCTGGCTGGTACCACGGACGGTAGCCAGCCGGGAGCCTGCACGGGTGCTGGCCATGACGACACCGGGCCGCTCGCGCACCACCCTCGACAGCAAGGATCGACATAACCCGAGCCGCCGGCGCGGAGGGTGAGGGACGCCGCGGATGCGGATCACCGAGCTGTGCCGGACGGCGAGCCCCAGTGAACCCTCGAGACCCGCCATCACCCGCGCGAAGGAAGCGCCTTGCCGACTGCGGCGGCCGACCCAGTGCGGCGACTAGGAAGGACGCACCGATGCGAACAACACCTCGAATGGCCGTGGCGATGATCGGAACCGCGGCCGCGCTGATTGCGGGGCTGACGGCCTGCACCAGCAATAGCTCCTCGGGCAGCTCAGGCAGCAGCGCACCCGCGAACACGAAGGTGGGCGTCCTGTTGCCGGACACGGCGTCCTCGCCGCGCTGGGTCTCGGCCGACCCGACCGAGATCAAGAAGCAGTGCACGACGTACAAGCTCACCTGCTACGTCGACAACGCCAACAACAGCGCGACCACGCAGCAGTCGCAGGCGCAGGCCCTCATCAAC
>DASRHY010000141.1:0-22031 GCA_035650275.1 Kribbellaceae bacterium
CGCGTGATTGAGCCCGAGCCCGCGAAATCCCGCCGCGGCCGCGGCCGCGACCCGTTCCGGCAGCGGTAACGGGCTGCGCTCGTCACCGCGAAGCGGGGCCGCATCACCGGCCGTCGTCCAACAGGTGGCGAGAAGGTCCTCGTCGGCCATCGGTTTCTCCCGTCAGTGTGAACGGTCGTACTTCCATCGGCTGGCCGATGACCTGCCGGGCGTAGTGGTCGACGCCGGACTCGTCATCCACCTTGATTCAGGCGGGTGGCGCGCCGAGGGACGCCAGGACGGTCTCGACATATCGCTCGTCCAGGCCGGGGGCCAGTTCCGGTGTGCCGTGACGCAGCGCGGCGGCGCCCAGATAGGTGCAGTATCCGGCCAGGGCATGGTGACGGGCGCGTTCGGGGTCCTGGCCGAGCGCGATGAAGCAGTCGGTAAGCACGTCGAGTCGGCGGGCGGTGACGCGATGGACCACGGCCTCCACACGCGGGTCGGCGGCGTCGGCTAGGAGGAGCAGGGCGACGGCCGCTCCGCGGGTGCCGAGCAAGGCGCCGCGGACCAGCTGGCGGAGCCGCTGAACGGGATCGGGGATCTGCTCCAGCATTTGGACGATCTGCTCGGTGTGGTGTTGTTCCCAGCGCCTCAGCGCCGCCCGGATGAGGGCGTCGCGATTGGTGAAGTACCAGTAGAAGCTGCCCTTGCTGGCCCCCAACCGCTCGGCGATCGGCTCGATGGCCACCGCGGCCAGTCCGCCGTCGGCCAGGGCGTCCAGGGCGGCGATCTCCCAGTCTTCGGCGGTGACCTTGGGCGGCCTGCCGCGTCGTGTGCTCGTCAGAGCTTGCACCTTTCTGTACGGCGCCGTACGTTAATAGCATTCTGTACACCATCGTACGGAAAGGTGAGGGATGCGTACCAGCTCATCCGCCGCCGCCGAGTCGGTCAGCCCGCTCGGCGTTGAGCGCCTGTTCCGCTTCGGTGTCTGGTGCACGATTGCCGTCGGGGTCAGCCACCTCATCGTCACGGCCCTGACCGCCCTCGGCTCGCCGGATCCGGGCACCGAGCGTGCCTTGGACGCGATGCGTGGTGTGTCGACGACACTGCCCGGAATCCGCAGCGACATGGCGCAGCTCTACTACGGGTTCGGCGTGACGATGGCGCTGCTCGCGATCGGGTTCGGCCTGCTCGACCTCGTCGTGCTCCGGCTGGCACCAGGCATCCTCGGTCGGAGCACCGCGTTGCTGTGGGTGAATATCGCTGTCTCCGCGCCCCTGCTGGTGGTGGCGGTGCTGGCGTTCCCCCTGCCACCGATCCTGGCCACAGCAGGGTCACTGGCCGCCTACGTGTGGGCGCTGGCCATGACTCGCAGGCGTCTCGCACGATCCCCGTCGGCGGGGTTCGAGGGGCGATCGACATGACCACCCTGACATCTCGACCGGCAAATTGGTTGCGAGCATTCACCCATCGACCTCGGCCTGACACCCCGGGTTGGCGACCTGTCGATCAGCCTTGCGGCAACGCCGCGGCGATGAGCCACATACAGCGAGTTCCCTGCAAGGAACCTGACATGCGACATCGCAAATAGGACTCTGGGAAAGGCGCCATCATGGAGATTCCCCCTGGCCAGCGCGTGACCGATGAATTCCCGCGCTTCGGCGTCCCCGGCTCGGCGCCCAGGGTCCCAGACGATCCCGTGATCGAGATCAGTGGCGCTCTCGCCGAACCGCTCATCATGCCGGTGTCTGCGCTGGCGGAGCTGCCTCGCCACCAGATGACGGCCGATCTCCACTGCGTTGCCGGATGGACGGCCACCGACCTGCACTGGGAGGGGGTCGCATTCTCCGACCTCTTTCGCCTCGTCATCGAACCGGCACTACCCGCCGGGACCTCGATCACCCACGCCGTCTTCGGCGGCCTCGACGGGTTCCGCTCAATCGTGATGATCCAGGACGCCCTGGCCCCCGACGTACTCCTGGCCGAGCACCTGAACGGGGAGCCGCTGACCAGCGACCACGGCGCCCCGCTCCGCCTCGTCAGCCCCCTCCAGTACGGCTTCATCAGCACCAAGCATCTCTGCGAGATCGGGCTCCACACCACCCGGCCACGCGAGATATACCATCCCAGACGACGCATCCAGCTCGGTCTGCAGCTGCTCAAACCCCACCCGCGGGCGAGAGTCTGGCACGAAGAGCGCCACCGCTACCTGCCCGGTTGGGCGGTGCGACCCATCTACCACCGTCTCATCCGGTCCTTTCGTCTCCGCAGCGCCCGCGGCGGTCGCCGGCCAGACTAGCGAGACTCAGGGAGGCCGGCACGGACACCGATCCGCCAGTCGTCGATCGGACCCGGAGAGCGGCGTCGACCCGCTCGATGGTCACCTTGTGCCAGGCTAGTTCGAAACCTGACCGGGAGCCGGGTCATCGCCACCGGTCTGTGGTGGCGTGCACGTAGTTGCGCCACACGTACCGCCACGGGGTGACGGCGAGGATGACGACGACCAGGGAGCGGTGCGGAGGCAGAGTGTCACGCCTTCGTAGAGCGGCAGGTCGGCAGCGTCGGGAAGGAGCGGCCACTTCACGAGCGCGAGTCCGACACCCATGAGGAGGTAGCCGGCGCGCATCAGGTGCATGCGGGTCAGTGACAGATCGGTCGCGGTCGAGGGTGGCGCAGCTGTGGTGATGGACATGTGCCGTCTCCTGTTCGGGCGGGATGGCGGTGGTCGCGCCGGTGAGCATGTAGTTCGGACGCGTGGGCCAAGTTCGTTGCGTAAGGCCCCGAAGATCTACCGATGTTGCTGTTGCTGGGAATCAGCGTCATGGGCGGCGGCATGGGGTGTGTCGATGGGCGTGACCGAGAGAGGGTGACTCCGAGGTCGCGGACCTTGGCGAGCAGGCCGTGCAGCTCCGACTGGTCAGGACCCTGCCGCCGCGGCTCGTGCTCGCCGTGCCCGGCGGGCTCCGGGTCGGCGGATGACCCATTCGGCGACGGCAGCGTTGATCACCCAACCGGAGCTGACCGACAGACCGGTGCTGAGGTCGCTGGTGCCGAAGAGGCCCTCGCCGATGCCTTGAGTGAACACTTGGGTGCCGGCAGCCACGGCAAGGGCGTAGGCGCGGATCATCCAGGCGCGGTGCGCGGCGATGTCGCGGCGTCGGATGGCGGTGAACCCGAAGACGATGCTGGCTGCGATCGCTGAGCCGACGACCAGCCGGACGGTCCACAGCAGGTCACCGCCGGGCGCCCCGGGGTAGAACAGGGTCATCCAGAGGCTCGAGCCGGCGACGACCAGTCCGGATGCGATGAGCACGCGCCCGGCTCGGCGGTGCCAGGCGCGACGCCCGCGGCGGAGTCGGGCGGGGAACTGGAATGCGCCGGCGACGGCGTACACCGCGGCGGCTGCGACGTGCAGGACGAGCGGGGCTGGTGAGGCGTCGATGCGCGGGTTGGTGGGCAACAGTTGCGGGCCTCCGGCAACCTCGAGGAGCCGGAGCGACCCAGCGGTGAGCGGGATGATGGTGAGCGCCACCAGTGCGGCAGGAACCCGCCAGCTCGACCCGTCCCGGGAGCCCGGCCGGCGCTGCGACGCCGGCCGGCTACGAGGAGCGGTGTACTGGGTCATTGCGCACCCGCTGTCGTGGCGCGCGGGCTGTGGACAGCGGCGGGCTGCGTCGTGGTGTCCCTGCGGGTCGTGCTCCACAGCGAGTAGCCGAGGGCGATCATGGCGATGCCGTTCGGGAAGGCCAGCAGCCTGTAGAAGGCGTCCGGCATCACGGAGAGCGCGACGGTGACGACGCCACCGACGGCGAGGAGCGCGGCCGCCCAGCGGGCCAGAACGCGCGCGCGGTACAGGGCGATGCCAAAGACGAGGCCGCCGGCCAGGTAGGTGATGTCCTGGACCTGGATTGCGTTCCGCAGCAGGCCGATGTCACCGGTGGCGGTGCCGCCGGTGGACGCGGCGATGACGTCGTTGACGTAGCCGGGGTCGGTCTCAGCGATCGAGGGGAGGACGGTCGCGGCGACGAAGGCGGTGCTCATGATGAGGAGGTAGCCGGTGCCGAGGAGCAGGTATCCCATCAGGCCCAGCACGCCGATCTGCTTCACCTGGCGCAGGTACATGCCGGTGATGCCGACCAGGGCGAGGGCGGCCATCAGCACCTTCAGGGAGTTGCGGACGGCCATTTCGGTGGTGGTGATGGAGGTGACGTCCAGCTGGACGCCGATGAAGATCAGTCCGGCTCCGGCGGCGGCAACGCCGGCCGCCCGGCTGAGGATGGTCGGTGTGATCGCCATGTCGGGCCCCTTCCCCGGGTTGGTCCGTGGCGGCTGCCGCGGGGATGTCTAGAACGTAGGAAGACAGGGGGCGTCCCGGCGTCACCAGATGATGTGACTGAGGTGGTGATTGACGGCGCGTCGAGAGGCAGACGAGGACTAGAGGAGGCCGCGTTCGTGAGCGCGGACCGCCGCCAGTTCTGTGAGGCGCTCCCGCTGTTGTGGCAGGACGCGTGGAACGTTGCCGGGAATTTCTTCCACGTCAGCGCTAGACCTTGGTATCTCTTTACGGTTGAGTGGCAACTGAGCCTAGGCAGGCTCCTGTCCCCTGTCGTACGCGTCATCAGGAGGTTTGACGTGCAAGGTCGATTAAGTCGTCTGACTCTCGCGGCCGCCTTGACGGCCGGCGCGGCGCTGTCAGTCGCGCCGCCTTCGGCCGCCGCCGAAATCGCCGCACCAAGTGCCTCGGAGCAGAGCGTCGGCGGTCCCGGTCATCCCGAGGACGCGCCGTACCGCGGCAAGATCATCAGCATGCTCCGCCACATGACGGTGGAGGAGAAGGTCGGCCAGCTCTTCGTCGTCGAGGTCTTCGGCCAAGACGCGAATAACGTCACCGACGCGCAAGCTGCCAGCAATGAGGCGAAGTACGGCCCTGGCGTCCGCACACCGGCCGACATCGTCAACAAGTACAAGCCCGGTGGCGTCATCTACTTCGACCCCCGTCGGGGAGGCGGCGTTGGCGGCATAGGGCCGGACAACGTGCAGAACCCGCGACAGATCGCCACGCTGTCCAACGGTCTGCAGACAGCCGCCACCAGCCAGCGGACGGGAATCCCGCTGCTCATCTCCACCGACCAGGAGGGTGGCGCGGTCGTCTACCGGCTCGTGGCGCCGGCTACGGCCATGCCTGGCAACATGGCGCTCGGAGCAGGCCGGTCGGCTGACGACGCGAGGCGGTCCGCCGAGGTGATCGGCACCGAGCTTGCTTCGGTCGGCATCAACCAGAACTACGGTCCGGTCGCGGACGTCAACATCAACCCCGCCAACCCGGTGATCGGCGTGCGGTCTGTCGGTGAGGACGCCGGGCTGGCCGCCGAACTCGTCGCGGCTCAGGTCGACGGCTACCACGCGGCTGCGATCGCCTCTACGGCCAAGCACTTCCCCGGACACGGTGACACCGCCGTGGACAGCCACTTCGGCCTGCCGGAAATCACACACAGCCGCGCTCAGCTGGAGGCAATCGACCTGCCGCCGTTCAGGGCTGCGATCGAGCGCGGTATTGAGTCGATCATGACCGCTCACATCGTGGTGCGTTCGGTGGACCCCAGCGGCGCGCCCGCGACGATGTCCGAGCCGATCATGACTGGATTGCTTCGTGAGGAACTCGGTTTCGACGGGCTCATCGTCACCGACGCGCTGGGCATGGGTGGGGCCACCAGCACATACCCACCTGACGTCGCGCCAGTTCAGGCACTCAAGGCCGGCGTCGACCAGCTGCTGCTCCCACCAAATATGGACGTCGCCTACAACGCTGTGCTGAACGCGGTGCGCAGCGGAGAAATCTCCGGAGAGCGTCTCGACGAGTCGGTCTACCGCATCCTGCGGCTCAAGTTCCGCCACAGTCTGTTCGACAACCCGTACGTCGACGTCGACAGGGCCGTGGGTGTCGTTGGTGCGCCCGACCACCTTGCCGACGCGCAGGAGATCACGGACCACACCACCACGCTCATCAAGAACGACGCCGGCGTGCTGCCGCTGTCCGGTGACTCGCGTCGAGTCCTGGTGACGGGCCGCTCTGACGTGGTTCTGTTCGGCGACACAATCGCCAACCAGCTCAGTGACGCCATTGAAGCGCGTGGCCAGACGGTCACGACGTTCGGCACGAGCGCGAACCCCACCCAGGCGCAGATCGACCAGGCGGCCGCGCTGGCTGCCAACGTTGACCTTGTCGTCGTCACCACGAACAACGCGACCGCTGCCCAGCAGAACCTCGTCCGTGCCCTGCTGGCCACCGGAAAGCCGGTGGTGTGGGCAGGAGTACGCAACCCGTACGACATCGCGGGGAACACCAGCGCTCCTACCTACCTCGCGACCTACGGCTTCACACCTGGATCGATCGAGTCATTGGCCAGGGTGATGTTCGGCGAGGTGAGCCCGTCCGGGAAGCTGCCCGTGACGATTCCAACCGCCGACGGGACAGGCGTGCTCTACCCATTCGGGCATGGCCTGAGCTACTGATCTAGTAAGCAAGAAGAGGCCGGGGTGACCACCCACGAGGTGGTCACCCCGGCCCCTGCCATCGTGGGCGGAATCAGCAGCGCAGCAGTCTGCTTCGGCTCAGGTTGTCGGCCGGACCCCGGGAAGGGGCCTCTCAGCAGGGTCGCGGGGTCACCATGACCAGCCGCGCGTGGCCAGCTCCTGCTCCTCGAGCCAGCGCTTCTGTTCGCCACGTTCGAGGTCGGCCTCCCCAGGTACGCCGGCGAGCCGGCACGCCTCGTCGAGCAGGTCGTCGTACGCGGCCTCAAGGGCCATCAACCGGTGCGCCTTCGCGTAGATGCGCGGCGTGGCCTCGATCCGCTGGATCTTGCCGGCGAGATGGCCGAGCCTGGTTTGCAGCCGCAGCGTTTCGAACGGATCGGCCTCAGCGACGGTGTGCCGACCAAGCCGTGCGGCGAGGCGCTCCACCAACGGCTGCAGACGCCGACGCCAGCGCGACGGCGGGTGCGGTAACACGTGGTTGAGCAGCGCGCACAGCAATATGAACACGACCAGGACAGCCGCCCACTCCATCGACCCCCACCTCCCTCTCTTCAAGACTACGTCGGCCCGCCGACAGGGGCGAGGTCGTCCCTTGCCGCTGACGTCGGCCAGGGTGCACACCGCCGACGGGAGCAGGCCTCGGGCGTAGGCGGTGCTGGTCGGCGCCCGACAAGACGAGCGAGTGCCCCGGGGGCATGACCTCGGACCGTCGCGGTCTGACCCCGCCAGGTAGCGACAGGCGTAACAGGGCCGCTCAGGCCAGACTGTCGACCCAGCGCTGCATGGCACGCATGTGCGTGTGCATCAGCTCCGCGTCGTGCAGCGAGTGGCTGAGCAGCGCGGCGCCCTCGACGCCTCCCACCAGTGCCACGGCCAGGTCGTCGGCATCGCGGCGACCCATCAGCCGGAACTTCGCGGCCGACCAGTCCAGCAGAAGTCGCAGCAGCACGGTGGCTTCGGTGGCGATGTCGTCGTGACGGCGACCCAGGTCCGCGCAGAGCGTGCCGATCGGGCAGCCGTGACTGGCCACGATCTCGCGCATGTCCGCCCAGCTTCGCAGGAGCGCCTTGAGCGCGGCAGCCGGTGTGCGTCGCTTGTCGGCGGCGCTGATCAGGCCGTGGATCTGCTCGGTTCGGGCCTGGATCACAGCCCGGACGAGGTCGTCCTTGGTCTTGAAGTAGTAGTAGACGTTGCCGGGCGGTACGTCGGCTGCCTGGGCAACCTGGGCAAGCGTGGTCACCGGCACGCCGTGCCGGTGCATGAGGTCTGCGGCGCTGGCGACAAGTCGTTCGCGCTTGCCGCCCCGTTCTGCTCCAACTAAGTCAGTCATCTCACTCGCCACTATAGCCAGAGCGCCGGATGGCCTGCTACGGTTCCGAGTTAGTCAGCTAACTGACTAACCGTGACTGGCTAACTCGGAATCACCTACGGAGGAAGACATGACCACTCGGAGCATCAAGCTCGACCGCCAGCAGTTCGGCCCGTGGGCGGTCGTGACCGGGGCCTCGTCCGGCATCGGCCGCGGCTTCGCGACCCAACTGGCCGCGAGCGGCATCAACGTGGTCCTCGCCGCCCGCCGTCCCGAGCCGCTGGAGCAGGTCGGTGGTGCGCTTGCCAGCCGCTATGGCGTGCGGTACCGCGCCGTGCAGGTCGATCTGTCCGCGCCGGACTTCATGGCTCCGCTGCTGGACGCCACCGACGACCTGGACGTCGGGCTCATCGTGTCGAACGCCGGCGACGCAGGTCTCGGCGACTTCCTGAACGCCGGCCACAACACGCTGCTGACCGAGTTGCGACTCAACGCGGAAGTGCACCTCAGCCTCGCGCACCACTTCGGCCAGCGGCTGACCGGTCGGGGCCGCGGCGGCATCCTGCTCGTGTCCAGCCTGCTGGCCGCACAGGGCGTGCCGTACGTCGCGAACTACTCCGCCACAAAGGCGTACACGCTGGTGCTCGGCGAGTCGCTGCACCACGAGCTCGCACCGCACGGCGTCCACGTGACAGTGCTCGTACCCGGGCCGACCGAGACGCCGATGATGGGCCGGCTCGCGGCCGACAAGACCATCATGGCCAGGATGACCCAGCCGGTCGACGCAGTCGTCGCAGAGGGGCTCGCCGCGCTGAAGGCCAACCGGGCGGTGCGCATCAGCGGTGTGATGAACCGCCTCACCGTCGCCATGGCGCCGCGATCAGTGCGGACGAGGATTTTCGGAACCGTGAACAAATCGATGGTCGCGCACGTGGCCGCCCGCGAAGCCGTGGTGGGATAGCGCCACGCCGGAGCGGCCGCGCTGGCCCCGGCCGTCCCCCGGAGCCGTGATGGCAAAGATCTCAGTAGCTCGTTATCGGGCCGGAGCCGAGACAGCGCGGTGGCCTCGGCGGCCGGACTCACATCGGGCCAGGCCGCAGTCGGCGGTCTGGCCGACTGCGCTGGGCTTGTTCGGATCCTCCGAGGATGGGCTGCGTCGTGCGCGGACACCGTCTGTCGCCGGCTCACGTAGTCGGTGGCGCGATACTTTTCGTGGTCGGCGCGGTGTGCGGTTATCTGGCAGCGGTCGTCGGCCGCTCATCTTCTGGCCTCCGGATTGCTTCGCCCCATAGCGTCGAGACATCGCTCCTTGAGGAGGCAGGGCGATAGCACAGCACGACGCGCGCCCGGGGCGCGGCGCCCGCTCGGCGGGTGTCCGCCGGATCAGCCGCGGAGCTTCGTGATATCGATCGTCGTGGACTTCGGCGGTGCCTTGGGCTCAGTCACGGTGTTGTAGTCGCTGAACGTCATCCGGCCCCGGATCGACGCACTTCTCCGGGTTTCGAGCTGGACTGGTCGCGCATCCACCTTGTTGATCCACAAGGTGCCGTCGCTCCCGGCCAGACCCAGGCACTGTATTCCGCTGATCGTCTTCTGACCGGCTTTCCGCGGATTCGTCACCCAGTCGGCAAGCATGCTGCGAACGAAGCCGTCGCGGGTCCCGAACTCGGAGTACTCGGCAAACTCCTTGTCCGTCGTGGTCAGCTTCAGCCACTTGCCGGAGAGAATGGCGAGTGCCTGATCGGCTTCCGCGCCGAACTGCTTGCGCCAGATCGTGTCCGGCGCCCGCATATAGAACGCCTTGTCGATCGTCAGGATGTCCACCTTGGCGCCGTTCACGGTCATGGTTCCGTGGCTTCCAGTGGTGCCATAGCTCACGTCGAGGGCGAACGACTCGCCTTTCTGGGCCGCAGACAGCGAAACGTGGAACGTCCTGGCCTCGTCGAGCGCGACCCTGGACCGCTTGGACAGCTCCGCGGCCGACAGCGGCGAAAGATCCGGTGTCGGTGGCGGCGTGGCGCTGGGTGCGGATGCGCTGGTCGTCGTACCGGTGGACGCCGACGACGATCCGTCGCCGTCGTCTCCGCCGCACCCGGCTACCAAGCTCGCGATGAGCACCGTGACAAGAGCCCAGATCCGACGAGTGGACATGACCCAGCCCTTCCGGTTCGTGCGCGGGAAGTGCTCCCGCGAGCCGCGCTATCGCTCAACGTAAGGCGGCGCCCGTTGAGGCGCTCACAGTAGGCGTGTCACCGTGATCGAGGTCCGCACACTGGAGCCGATGGCGCGAGGGTCGTCGACAGGTTGCACGCCACCGACTTCCAGCTGATTCCGCCACCGGGGACTCGCCTTTCCCGAGCGGAGTTCCTTGCGGCAAATCGTCTGGGAGGAGTCCACAGCGGTCGGCGGCGTGCCGTCCCCGAGGTGCCGAGGAGCGCGGTGCTGGTCTGATCCAGGCTCAGGGGGTGTGCCGACCGCGAGGCGGCCGATCGAGTTCGACCTGCTCGTTGTTCATCGGGTGATCCGGTCCAGGAAGTCGAGCAGCGCCGGCTTCGCGACAGTGCCCTCGGTGCCGACGAGGAGTTCGACGCCGTGGGCGCCGGAGCCCGGGACGACGACCAGTTTCTTGTCCTTGGCGGGTACGGCGGCGAAGTCCTTGCGCACTTCGGAGGCCGGCACCAGGCTGTCGTCGTCGCCGGCCAGGTACAGCGCCGGCACCCGGAGCTTCGCGGCCAGCGGCGTGGTCGGCAGCCGGTGCTGCACGTCGTACCAGGAGGCGCAGCTCAACACCGCGACACCGGAGACCGCCGGGGTGATCTTGGAGCCGCCGATCATCGAGACGCAGCCGCCGAGCGAGCCACCGGCCAGCACAACCTCGGTCGCGCCGGCCTCGCGGACCTGGTCCACGACGGCCTGCAGCTCTTTGATCCGATCCAGTCCGGTGAGGGTGCCGTACTCCCACAGTGCGACCCGGTAGCCGCGGCCGACGAGCTCGGTCGCGAGGCCGGACCAGTCGCACGGTGATCCGCCCCACTCGTAGGACAACACGACGGCCCGGCCGGCGTCACCCAGTTGCAAGCCGCTGACCGCGGTGCCGCCGGCAACTGGGGCCGTGAACGCTTTCGCACCCTCGGGCATGCACGCAGCCAGCATCCCGGCCGGGCTGGGCGTCGTCGGCGAACTCGGTGCCGACGCGGCTGGATCGGACCCGGATCCGCACGCGGCCAACCCGAGCGCAAGCACGAGGACCAGGACGAGGACAGCGGGGCGGCCGGCAGTCGGCACGGACGCCTCCAGACGCGCCGTAGCAGTGTGGTCAGACCAGGATTATCCAGTACGTCGCACCATGCGGTGAAGGTCTGCATCTCGGGCCAGGCTTCGAGCGCTCCTCTCTGACGGTGACCTCGTTGTGGCATCCGGTCCGGCCCGTGGCGCCGATCCGGGCACGGTGAACGATGAGTTCGACCACCTCCACTGGTTCGAGCTCCCCGCCGTCTGCCTCGCCTGGTTCGGAGCGTTTCCCAGCCCTTGACGCTAACGGACTGTCGTGATCAGTTTGATCGATAAAGGGAGCAGTCAACTGCAGAAATCCGCCCGCATCGATGAGCGATCGAGGTGCTCGTCATGGCCCTGTCCTCGAAGGCAGCACGTGCAGTCATCGCCGTACTCGCGATCGGGCCGCTCGCCGCGGCGGCGCAGGTGCCCGCGGCGCCCGCCACTCCCGCAGCGCCCGCGGCCTCGGTGGCCGGGAATCCCGCCCCGCAGGTGGTGCCGAGCCTGCGCGAGTGGTCCGGCGGCTCTGGAAGCTACGAGCTGACGCGCGGATCCCGCATCGTCATCGACGCCAGCAACCTGCGCGACGAGGCCGAGCTGCTGCGCGACGACCTCTCCGAGGTGACCGGGATCGCCCCGCGGCTCGTAACCGGTAGCACGCCCGAGGAAGGCGACCTGTTCCTGTCCGACCGTGGTGCGCCGGCCGAGCTGGGCCGGGAGGGGTACCTGCTTGAGATCGGTGACCGGGTCGAGCTCCGCGGCGGCAGCGACGCCGGGGTGTTCTACGGAACGCAGACCGTCCTGCAGACGCTGCGATCGACGCCGGGCCACCGGACGCTTCCACGTGGCGAGGCGCGAGACTGGCCGCGGTTCGGCGAGCGCGGCTACATGCTGGACGCCGGTCGCAAGTACTGGTCGCCGGACTACGTCGTCCAGACGATCCGGGAGATGGCCTACCTCAAGCTCAACACGCTCCAGCTCCACCTGTCGGACAACAACGCGTTCCGGCTGGTCAGCGACCGATTCCCGTACCTGGCGGCTCCGCAGGCGTACACGAGGGCCGACATCCACCGGTTCGAGGCGGAGGCCCGCAAGTACCACGTGACGCTCATCCCGGAGATCGAGATGCCCGCGCACGCGGGTGGGATCCTCAAGCTACGGCCGGACCTCGGCATCGACTGCCAGGGATTCAGTACGACGCTGGACGTGACCAGGCCTGAGGTGCGCGACTTCACCAAGGCACTCATCGACGAGTTCGCGCCGCTGTTCTCCGGCCCCGAGTTCCACATCGCCACCGATGAGTACCCGAGGCGCGACCAGCAAGGGCGCTGCACGCAGCTGGTGGAGTACGCCGCTGAGCGCGGCTTCGGGTCGACCGCGGACGTGTTCGTCGACTTCATCAACGAGATGAACACCGTGGTTCGCAGCCACGGCAAGACGATGGTGATCTGGAACTGGTGGGACGTCGACCAGGACCCGACGATCGCGCCGGATCTGACGATCAAGGTGGAGGCCTGGACCACAACCGCGACCGGCCCCGGGTCGGAACGCAACGCGCAGCACTACCTCGGCCTGGGCTACCAGGTGGTGTCATCGCCGAGCGACACGCTCTATGTAACGCCGGGCCTGCGGTTGCTGCCGAACCCGACGTACCTGTACGAGGAGTGGGAGCCGATCGAGCACCCACGATTGGCCGGCTACCTGATCTCGGTGTGGGCCGACAACGCCATCACCGAGCCGGACAGCGCCTTCGACGCGCAGCTGCGCCGTCCGCGGGAGGCGATGGCGGACCGGGTGTGGGGAGGGCCTCGGCGCGGCGGTGTCGCGGACCTGTTCGCGCGCGCCGACGCCATCGGCTCCCCGCCCGGCGTGCCGAGCAACATCCTGCCGGGAACCCTGTACGGGACGCCGTACGGGACGAGCCCGGCCTGGGGCAACCTGCCGAACACGTATGACAAGGTCTTCGACGGCGATCCGTCGACCTTCTTCGACTTCGCCGAGCCCAGCGGCGGATACGCCGGGATCGACGCCGGGCGGGCGACGGCCGTCAGCACGATCCGGTACATCCCGCGCAACGGGCAGGGCGCACGGATGGTCGGCGGCCGGTTCGAGGGCTGCGCCGACGGGCCGGCGAGCGGTTGCCGGACCCTGGCGACGGTGACCGAGGCACCGACGCTCGGCTGGAACGAGCTGGCTGTGTCCGACCCCGGCCGGTACCGGTGGCTGCGGTACGTCGGGCCCGACGGCTCGTTCTGCGACGTGGCCGAGGTCGAGTTCATGGCACCGGCGGACAGTGTCGCGGTGTCGGGGCCGCAACAACTGCGTCAGCTCGGTGACAACCAGGTCGTGACGACGTACCGGAACACCGGCGACCGCCCGGTGCTCGACCTACGGCTCGGCCTGGACGCGTATGCGATCGACGACCGCGCGGCCCGCACCGTGCGGCCGATCACCGGGACCCGGTTCCCAGTCGTGGCGCCCGGCGCGAGTGTGTCGACGCGGTGGCAGGTCGACGTGCCGCTGTCGGCGACGATCGGGAGCTACCACCTGATCGGCAGGGTAGGGTTCCTGCCGCCTGGGCGCGGAGTCGAGTACACGAGCGGGCTGGGCCGAAGCACGCTCGGTCCGGCACTGGAGACGGTGTTCGACCCGGGGCTCGTCGACCTGAACGTCGGTGAGACCGAGACGACGAGCTTGCGGGTGACCAACCATGCCGCCCGCGCCGTGACGGTCGGCTGGACCTACAACCGGCCGCCCGCCGCGAACCCGGGATTCGCCCTGTCGCCCTCCTCGGGCACCCTGACTATCCCCGCCGGCCAGACCGCGGCGGCCGCGGTCGCCGCCTCCGCCGCCAGCGATGCGGCCGGCGCGAACCCGCGCTCGGCAAGGGTCGACCTGACGGCCTCCGCCGCGGAACAGCCCGAGACCAGGGCCGGCTCGGCCGAGCTCCAGGTGCTCTGGTACCCCGGAGCACATGCGACGCTGGCCACGACGTTCAACAACAAGGGCATCACTGACGACGCGAACCCGACGGCCGGCTCCTTCGACGGCGGCGAAGCCACCTTCTCCGCGCAAGGCCTGGCGGCCGCCGGCCTGAGCCGCGGCGCCACGTTCGTCCACGACGGTGTGACCTTCACCTGGCCCGACACCGCGCCGGGCGAGCCGGACAACACCGCGACCGACGGACAGGTGATCGCCCTGACTGGTGCAGGCACCAAGCTCGGCATCGTCGGCTCGGCCTGCTGCTCCCCGACGGGTGGTCAGTCCGGCACGGTGTTCATCACGTACGTCGACGGCACCATCGCCCAGGCACAACTCACCTTCGCGGACTGGTACTTCAACAGTCCGGCCCCTGGCACCGAGATCGTGGCCACGGTTCCCTGGAACGTGGGGCCCGAGAACACCGACCAGGACCATCCCGTCAGCGTGTTCTACGCGGGCCTGCCGGTGGACCCGACCAAGACGGTGCGGTTCGTGACACTCCCGTCCAACCCCGACCTGCACGTCTTCGCGATGGCCGTCGGCGGATCCTGACGGTCAGCTCGGGACGGGCAGCTCCCGGCGGAGCGCCCCTCGGCAAGTCCGGGGCGCTGCCGCGGACCGAGGAGCCGGCGCAGCCGCGCTCGGCGGCGCGGGGCCTGACACTCGCCGGAATGCGGCGTAGCGAGACTAGCCCCTGGTCAGCTGATCCCATTCGCCACGCCGCTGTGTTGATTAACCAGCTCCTGCCGTCGCGTTGTCGGGCGAGCCGGCGGCTTGTATCGGGGCTGTATATGGGGAAGTGATCCTGATGGCAGCTTGCGGGGGCGCCGTCGGCCAAGCTCGGTCCCCTCGTTCGTATCACCGATCGCCGATGGGGTTTGGCGTAGAGGCGGGCCGAGAAGGGGGAACCAATCATGGACACACCCATCAAGCGAACTGGGGTGGGCGCGGATCTGCCGGCCACGGCGGGGGGTGCAGCTGGCATGACGAACAGCTTCGATACGCCCGTACGCAGGGCACTCGAGGTGCAGGTCGATCTGATCGGCCATGCCGAGCACTGCTCTGCCGATCCGGGCCGGCTGGCCGCCATCGGCCGCGACCGCGGTCATCAGGTGCGGATCACTCGCGACGAGGGAAGCAAGGCGATCTACACGATCAGCGAACTGAGCGACGAACAGGTCGTGCGCATGGGCAAGGTCGGCCGGGAGCGGATCGGCACCAGCGACGAGTTCGACGCCACGGTCTCCGCGCAGGTCGTGGTCGACGGCCTCTCGGACGAACAGGCCGAGGAGACCGACGAGTTCGTCGAGCGCCTCAGCGACGACGGCTCACAGTCCGGTCTGCTGGTGCTGGCCCCGCACGGCGGCGACATCGAGCCGCACACCGACGAGCAGGCCATCCGGGTGGCGCTGCGCGTGGACGGGGCCACGGTGTGGTTGTGCAAGGGCTTCTCGCAGGGCCCGGGCACCGCGGCGCGGTTCCACATCACGTCCGACGAGATCCGTGAGGAGTGCTTCCCGCTGCTCGGCAATGTCGCCTCGCGCGGTTTCCGGTACGCCGTGTCGTTCCACGGGTTCGTCCAGCCCGAACCGACGATCCTGGTCGGCGGGGCCGGACCGGACTGGCTCAAGCTATGGGTGGCGGCCGCTGTCCGCCGGCGCATCAGCGACGCCGGGATCACCGTCCGGGTGGGCCGCAAGGGTGAGCCGTTCAACGGCGACGACCCGGCCAACATCGTGAACCGGCTGACGCTGGGCGGCCACGGCGGCGTACAGCTCGAGCAGACGATCGAGGCGCGATCGGACCACGGCTTGGCTATCGCCGACGCGGTGGCGGGTGTCTTCCGGTCGGTCCTACGCCGGCGCTACCTGCTCATCTGGTGGTGGCGGCTCCGCGCGCTCACCGTTCGATGAACCGGCCGGCCGGCTGGGACGGGTCGGGGTCTGCCCGGGCACCAGATCGATGTCACGCGGGGCTTGAGCGCATTAGGGTCGGCGCATGCGCGCGGGATTGTTTGTGCCGCCGTTCGACCAGCTGGCCGACCCGGTGATGTTGGCCCGGCTGTCGGCCGAGGCCGAGGAGGCTGGTTGGCATGGTGTGTTCTTGTGGGACCACGTGCGGTGGCGGGAGCCGGTGGCGGCCGTGGCGGACCCGTGGATCGCGCTGGCGGCGATCGCCACTTCCACCGAGCGCATCCGGCTCGGCCCGATGGTGACTCCGCTGCCGCGGCGCCGGCCGGTCAAGGTCGCGCGAGAGACCGCGACCCTTGATCGGCTCAGCCGCGGCCGGCTGACGTTCGGCGTCGGGCTCGGCACTGACAGACACCATGAGTATTCGATCTGCGGCGAGGAGGTCGACGAGCGGGTGCGGGCCCGGATGCTCGACGAGTCGCTCGAGATCTTGACTGCGGCCTGGTCGGGCGAGCCGGTGCGTCACCGAGGTGAGCACTACACCGTCGACGGCATGCGGTTCCTGCCCCGGCCCGTGCAGCGTCCGGCCGTGCCGGTGTGGGTCGCGGGTTTGTACGGCCGGCCGAGGCCGCTGCGCCGCGCGGCCCGGTACCAGGGCTTCTTCCCGGTCGACCTGGAACACCCCGACCAGCTCGCCGAGATGGTTGCCCAGGTCACGGCACTGCGCCAGGACGCAGGACCCTATGACGTCGTGGCCGCCCTGCCACCCGGCGCCGATCCCGCGCCGTACGCCGCGGTGGGCGCGAGCTGGTGGCTGGTGGAGTTCGCGGCGGCCACGGTGTCGGTCGACCGGGTTCGTGGTGTGATCCGCGACGGACCCAGGTGAGGTCCTCGGGTTCGCGTCGAATCGACGGTCTGCGACATTCCTCTCTTCGTCGCCTGGTCTAACGCGCCCGTGGCCCGGAAGGATGCAGGTGGTCGACACGACGGGCGCTCACCGTATCGCGACCTTGCCCTCAGGGCGCCAGGCCGCCCGCTGGTAGATGGGCAATACGCCGTGCGGCACTGATTCGGATCACCCAGACGGCTGTGAGTTTTCTTGCATCGTCCCGGTGGGCGCCGGCCAGCTCATCCACGTATTCCCTGATGCGGGCCGCGCACAGGCGTCGGCCGCAGATCCGGAAGGACAAGCACCATGACTAGCAGCACGAAACGCCGCCTGGCCCGCGGCATCGGCGGCGCCCTCGCCGCGGCCGCCACGTTGGCCACGCTCACCGTCAGCGCGGCCTCGGCGGACAGCGAGGTGGCACAGGTGGCGGAGATCACCGTGCCGGGCGACTCGACCATGGCCCCCGCGGTGTTGGTCGCGAGCCTGGAGGGCCGCAACGAGGTGACGGCCGGCGCTCAGGCCGGGCAGGCCCTGGAACTCATCGGCATTGAGGGCAACACACTGAGCTTCTCGGTCTCGTGGCGCGGTATCGGCACGCCGACCGCGGCGCACATCCACGCCGGCGTTCGAGGAGTCGACGGCCCCGTCGTCGTGCCCCTCTTCACATCGCCACGCGCCGGGGGCTTCGCATCCGGCAGCGTCACCGTCGCCGACCCGACCCTGCTCGCCGCGTTGCAGTCCGACCCGAGTGGCTTCTACACCGACCTGCACACCACCGCGTTCCCGGATGGCGCCGTGCGTGGACAGCTACACTCGCTCAACCACCCGGTCAGCACCAGCGGAGTGGCCGCAGTGCAGGAGTCGGTGGTCCGCGGCAGCCAGATCTACGCCTGCACCCCGCAACCCGACGGCTCATTCGCCTTCACCCAGCACGATGTCGAGGCGCGTCTCACCGACGGCATCCACCACACCTTCGTCCAGCCGACCGCTGGCCCGCCGCAGTGGCAAGCACCCGACGGCAGCGCGGTCACTGGCAAGCTCGTCACCAGGAACGACAACGGCTCGGGCAACATCGCCGAGCTGAACCTCGACGCCACCCAGATCGGCGCCTCCACCGGACTGCTCGCCAACGCCGTAGAGGTGCTGCGCCTCAACACCGTCGGCGGCGTCGCCCCGGCCGGCACCTGCGACCCGCAAGCCACGCCGACCGTCAACGTCCCCTACCAGGCCGACTACGTGTTCATCAACGGCTAGCCACTTCGATCTGAAGATGTCGCCGCCTGCCGGAGCCTGACGCGGCGTTGTTGATCGGCACGATGGCCCCGATCCCTGGCTAGACGGGATCGGGGCGATCGTCGTTCAGGTGTGGTGTTGAGGGGGATTCGACCTATGCACAACCTCATGCCGAACAGCGATGCGTACCATTGCGCACTTGGCGCCACAGGATGACGGCGCCGATGACGCCCCCGAGGTGTGCGAGAGCGATAGCGGCGGCCAGGACGGCCAGGCCGTCACGGTTGTCCGTGGTTTGGTGGCTGATCTCGGTGAGGTCGAGCGCGGTCGCTCCGGCGGCGAATAGCGCGACGGCGGTGCTGACCCACCTGGTAGGCCTGCGCCAGAGCAGACCCGCTAGCGCGACAGAGACGATGGCGGCGGCGGTCACCGCTCCGGGTGACTCAGTCCGCACGCCCAGTGCTGTCTCGTTGGCCGATTCGGTGTGCGTTGGTGGTTCGGCGGCGTGCTCGTCGCTGCCGCCTTCCGCGTGGACTTCGGTGTCACGGTGGCTTGCAGGTTCCGAGGCGCTCGAGCTGGGGTTGTCGGATCCGCTGCCGTGGTTTTCAACGATCACCCCGAGGACCAGTAGCGCGGTGCTGAGCAGCAACAGCGCGGCTACTGTCGCGGGCAGCGACCGGACCAGTTGCCTAGTCGTGTTCACCGCGGGGTTCCGGTGTCGGTTCGGCCGGTCGGCTGCCCTGACCAGGTTGTGGTGTCGGTATGCCCAGATCGACCGGGCCGGCGGGCTCGGCGGTGCCGGTCTGGCAACTGCTGTTGCGGCGGCGTCGCAGGATCCACACCGCGCCGGTGAGCGCGGCGACGGCCACGAGTGCCAGGGCCGGGATCCTGATCGAGGCCGCGAGCGACATGATGGACAGGCCGCCGAAGAACGCGAGGACAGGTCCCGCGCAGCACACCGTGCAGGCCCCGACGGCTGCGATCCCGGTGGCGAGAGTGGTCCAGCGGCGCGGCCGGGTCGATGGTTCGGTCACGTGAGCGCTCCAAGGTGCTCTCGGCCGGGAGCTTCATTCGCACCTAGATCGGAATCGTGGTCGTCGCGGCCTCGCCCGAGTGTGACCGGGACGGGGCCGGCGGGTGCCGCGGTGACGCAGCCGCAGTTTGGGCCGCAGGTGCCGGTAGGAGCGGGACGCGACAGGTCGGCGTGGACACCGGCGAGATGGGCGTTGAAGGCGGACAGTTCCGCGATCCGCCGGTCGGTGTCGGCGATCCGGGACTCGACCAACCGCAGCAATTGATCGCGCACGGAGGCGCAGACGTCGCGGTCACGGGTGTCGAGGAGTTCGCGGATCTCGTCCAGGCTGAGGCCGAGATGTTTGGCCGAGGCGATGAATGTCAGCCTGTCCACGGCGGTGTCGTCGTAGACGCGGTAGCCCGCCGGGGTGCGTTCGGCGGGTAGCAGTCCGACCGATTCGTAGAACCGCAGCGTGGTCGCCGGGACGCCGCAGCGTTCGACCAGTTGCGAGATGCGATAGGTGGTCACAACGCCGACCGTAGACCTTCGATCTGGCTCGAAGGTCAAGTCGCGGACCGGCGTACTTGGCGAAGGCCGCAGCACTGCACACCGACAGCGGGCCGAGCGGGGTCGGCCAACGGCACCACGATGGACGAGACCACGGCCGTGGCCGATGCCCTCGGCATGTACGACGCCATCAACCTCGACGGCGGCGGATCCATGGCGGGTGGCCGTCGCCGGCACCGTCGTCAACCACCCAAGCGGCCCCGAACGCGCCGTGAGTGACGCCCTCGTCTTCGACCCCTAACCGCCGATCCGCCCAGATCGCCGACCGCCGAACCGGGCCGTCGACGACAATGCTGGGCCAAGTGCACCGGCGCACCTGCCCAGCGGCCCACGTGGCCGGGAGCGAGTGAGCCCAACCCGCGGCTAGATATTGGCCTGGAGCAACCGTTCGCGTCTGTTGACGGCGCAGGCCGGCGCCGCGGCCCTGGCGATAGCGGGATGATGCGGCCGTAGATGTGGCCGTTCCCATCGATCCAGGATCCGTCGTGAGGGAGGATGCTCGTCGTATCCGGGGTGCGGACATCAGCTTGGCTGAGCGTTGTATCGACGAGGAGAATCGATCCGCTCAGCGAGCCGTAACCAGCCCATCGCGAAGCTACGCAGCGTGGTGCCGAGCAGGGCCCGGACGCCGGCTCTTGGCGGACGAGAGTCTGGCAGGACCGGCGCATCGGGCAACGCCGATCGTGTCAGTTTGCGGGTGTTTTCGACCGCAGGAATGGCCGAGATCGAGGAAGACATGTCTGCTCCGTTTCGAGATGTCGTAGTCCTGTCTCGGCCACGATGCGCGCGGGGAGGGCACGACGTCCAACACCTAAATCGCAGCGATTCACCGTTGCGTGGTGTGAATGAGCGAGCGCCAACCCGGGTCGGCTCAGGTTCAGGTAGCCGGGAGCCGACCGGAGGGTGGCGGTAACGGCTCTCGTGGGCAGTTTCCGAGTCACTCCCGGGGTTCCTTGGTGCACTGGCGCGTGGGCCGTGCGCTAGGGGTTGGTGCTGAGCCCGAGGGCGGTCGCGTCGGCTTCGCAGATCCATGCATGCTGGGGGAGTTGGTGCCAGTGTTCTTGCTGGGCGAGTTCGTCGATGCTGGCTTGTAGGGCGTCCAGGCCGGGGTGTCGCAGGTCGCGGCGGAAGACCATTGTCCAGGCGTAGAGCGGCACAGGGTCGGTGAGTGGCCGGACGACCACGCCGGCAACCAGTGGTCGCTCGAGGAGGGTCAAGATGGGTCGGCCGTGGCTGCGCAGGTGCTGCACGGTTTCGTCCACCCCGTCGGCGTGCAGGTGGGGCGGGGACGGCTCGGCGCCGAACGCGGTGAGTAAGCGTACGCCGAGATCAACCCACTCCGGTGCGTGGTCGTTGCCGACGCTGGCGTCCACCTGTGTGCCCCGCAGCGCTGCCATCGGCACCGTCTGCTGGGTGGCTAGCGGATGCTCTTGGGGCAGCAGAAGTGCCATCGGCTCCAGGCGGACGAGTCTGCGGATGAGCTGGGTGGCGGGGAACGGCTGCGCCAGTCCTTCGCTACGGCCGAACGCGACGTCGAGTTGCCCGGCGAGCAACTGCGGCAGTGCCGCGCCGAAGCCGCCGTTGAAGCGGCCGATCAGCTCCACATCGGGTACGCGGTGACGCGCGGCCCGCAGCGCCCGTACCGGTGTGTGTCCTTCGGCGAGCAGGTCAACCAGCAATGGCCGATCGTTGCGGAGGTCGGACAGTTCCCGGACGGCCTGTTGCTGGAGGGCGAGCAGCTCGCGGGCACGCACCAGCCGGCGCTCACCCTCTGGGGTGAGTGCGACTCGGCGGGTGGTGCGGGTGAACAGACGAACGCCGAGCTGCTGTTCTAGTCGGCGGATGTCGCGGCTGAGCGCCTGCTGCGCCACGTACAGCCGCGTGGCTGCGCGGCTGAAGTGCAGCTCCTCTGCCACCGCCACAAAGTAACGAAGATGCCGTGGGTCCAGCTCGTCAGTCATCTGCCGCACCTCACACTGACCGGATTAACACTGTAGGTGCGTAGATCAGTGCCGGACAGGTGTCGGACATCGCCTACGCGGTCGCCTGACGCTGATCGAGTAACCCGTTCGAGCGCGGTCGGCCCAGGAGTGTCATGCAATCGGTGTCGACTCGGCCGGCCCCCGTCGCAACCAGCGCTCCAGCGACGCCCCCATGCAGGTCCTGGTCGAGATGTAGGCGCTGGATGCTGCCGTGCGCGTCGGCATCGCCGAGGCGATCCAGCGCTGTTTCCTGTCTTCGGGCTGTCATCGACGAGGCCCAGGTCCAGACGTGTAGAGTTCCCCGCTCGCCATCCTGGTCCGCTTCGCGTGGCTCAGGTTGTGATCTTGAGGGGGA
>DASRHY010000142.1:0-12183 GCA_035650275.1 Kribbellaceae bacterium
TACGTCGTTCAAGGCTGGAAGGTTCCGGACGAGCCCGCCAGCGTGGAGATCCCCCGGAAGCTCCTCAGGCACCTGGGCGGCAGACCAGGGCTCGACGCGCTGCTCCACGACACTGGGCGCGACAGCTGCGTGCTGTCCGGCAAACCCGTGACGGACGCGGAAGCCTTGGCGCAGATGGACATACCCGACCACGAGACGTGCGTAGAAGTCGGTCGGCCACGGGAAGGTGGCGCTCATGGAGCTGCTACAGGGTGACATGTTCGACGAGCTGTTCCGCAGCTTCGAGCGGACGGCGTTTCACCTAGAGCTGCAAGACTCCTACCACACCCCGGAGGAGGCCGGCCCGTTCGATCTCTTCCTGCGCGGCGAGCGTGACGACTTCGGCTGGCATCAGTCCTGGCTCCAGCTCGTGCAGAGGGCCACCCAAGCCGGGAAGCGCATCACCCGCGCTCGCGTCGTCAGCGTGCCGCACCACGACTACACCCGCTGGGGTCTTACGGTCGCGCCGCTGAACATCGAGGCCGGCGAGGACATTCGCTGGCTGCCGCGCCACCTGGCCGCGGACCTGGCCCTCACCACTGACGACTACTGGCTCTTCGACGACAACCGGGTTGTCTTCACGATCTTCGAGCCCGGCGGCCGCTTCGGCGGCGGTGCCCAAACCGTTGATCCGGTTATCGTCGAGCACTGCCGCCGGGCACGCGATCTGGTGTGGGCGCGGGCAATTCCGCATCACCAGTACGTATCGAACTAACGCGGTGGCCGGTGTCGGGCACCGTTCAACAGGCCAGGGAAGCGCTGGGCGGCAGACTGCGCGAGCTGCGCAAGGACGCTGGGCTAACCGGCAGGCGGCTGGCGCTGCTTACCGGTTGGCATAGCTCGAAGGTATCCAAGATCGAGTTCGGCAAGCAAACGCCAACTGAGGATGACATTCGCCTCTGGTGTCAGCACTGCAGTTGCTCGGATCAGGTCGATGACCTGATCGCCACCATCCGCAACATCGAAGCGATGTACGTCGAGTGGCGCCGGCGACTCTACTCCGGCGTCAGGAAACGCCAGGAGAAGCTAATCGCTCTTGAAGGCGCAACAGGTCTCATGCGCTGGTACGAGCCAGTCCTGGTACCTGGTCTCCTGCATACCGCCGAGTACGCCGCGGCCGTACTGCGCCAGGTGATCGACTTCTACGGGATACCGGACGACCTGGAGGCCGGGGTCGCGGCACGTATGGAGCGCCAGCAGGTCCTCTACAAGGGACCGCACCGGTTCCACTTCATCCTCGCCCAGCAGGCGCTCTGGACGCTCGTCGGCGGCACCGAGGTCATGATCGGGCAGCTTGACCGGCTGCTCAACGCGCTATCCCTGGCGCGGGTCAGCCTCGGCATCATCCCGGTGCGTGCCCAGTACCGCGTGCCGACCAACCAGTTCATCATTTTCGATGATCACACCGTGCACGTCGAGGCGATATCTGCCGAGCTGGCGATCACTCAGCCACGAGAGATAGCCTTGTACGTCAAGGCGTTCCAAGAACTCTCTCAGCAGGCGGCCTACGGACAGGCGGCACGGGAGCTGATCGGAGCGGCGCTGGCCGAGCTGCGAGTTGAGTAACTGGCGAGCGAGACGCTCGCCGACGCCGCCGTCTATGCCGCTATGGAGTTCGGTCGCGTGACCGGGAAGACTGGCGGCCACCGCCACGGCCCCGGCGGCCGGACGCCCGCTATGGAGCCCGGTCGCGTTGACCGGGAAGACGTTGTTGAGCATGCGGCAGTCTTGTACTCTGACGTAACGGTTGCGCCGCCAGCTGGGTAAGCTGTACGGTGCTCTGCGTGAGTACGGCAGGCAGCTGGCTCGGTGGACGTAGACGGCATCTACTCCACTGCCGTGGAACAGCGGCCATACGGTCCGTCGTACTCCCGACAACGGTCGGCCACGCACGAGACGGTGGCCTGCCGGTCACCTCGCGTTTCGGGATGCATTATCTCTGCCCGCTCCATCGCGGCTACTCCGACGTCGTCGGTAGGCGTGCAACCACGCCCGCCTTCGGCGGTGCCCTCTCTCACTGAGGACGCCGCCGCTCCACACACGCAAAGGCCGTCCGAGGATCCACCAGGTCTCGCGTGTTCGTTGCTCAGAGATGCCCTGCCTTTGACCAGTCGAGTCTGATCAACGCGTTTTGATTGGATGAGTGGGATCGATGCTGCCTAAATGGCTGCTCGGGGTTGTGGTCGTGCCTCCAGCCATCCTGGTCACCGTCGCCGTGTTGATCGTCGCTGTCATGCCGGCACGGAAGGAATGTGTCCAGACGTATCGGCTAGCCGTCTTGCAGGAGTTGACCTGCATGCTGCAGGCACTGATGTCGCAGGATGGCCAGTCTCGTAGGCGCCATCGCAGTCCAATGCGCTAGCAAGATCAGGCTCATCCGGAGACAGGGGTCGGTGAAGAATGCATGCTACGAATGCCGTCTCCGCGTAGCCGGACGTCGACGGGGGCGAACCAACTTGGCCAACCTACCTACAAGAAGATGATGTTGTTTGATGGGTGCGCTACATCACTCGAATGGCTGAATTGGCTTACGTTTTAACGGTATCCGGTCTCCTCGTATAGGTGCTGGACGGGCGCCGGAGACGTGCCCATTTTGCTGGAGCGGTTAGGCGGTGTGGGTGGACGCAGAGTTCTTTCGGCGCATGATCGGCTTCGGTTTTGTCGGTGGGTGGTCCCATAGTGGACCGCAGCATTTTGCCGAGTCCAGGTCTGGAGGTTGTCAGTGATGAACGTTGATGGTCTGTATCGGGAGTTGTCGTCGGCGGTCGCTTTGTCGGGGGATCGGGCTGTGTTGCGGGTGGTGGCTACGTATCAGCCGGCTGGGGGAGCGGGTGCGAAGGTGTTTCCGCCGACGTACCCGATGACCGAGCCCCGCCGGGAGCCACGCCCGGAGGGCGCGAAGGTGTTTCCGCCAACGGACCCGATGACCGGGGAGCGCTTGCCGTACGTGATCGAGAGGCGGATGGTGGATGGCAAGGCTCGGGAGAATGTGCTGCTGGATTCGACTCCGTCGCAGGCAAACCGGGCTGAGGAGGCGTTGCTGCGGGCGTACCGGGGCGGGGTCGTCCAGGTGCCGTTGATGACGGTGGAGCATATCGGCGAGGTCAGGGTGGTGTTGACGTCGCTGGAATTCCCGCACCGGTACGCGGATGCGTATCTGCGGGACAGCTTGCTGGAGGGGACGGCGTTTGACAGGAGCGACATCGGCCGATCGTTGTTGTCGGCGTCGCTGGAGGATGCGCGTGCCTTGTACGCGCACGATCCTGGGTCGCTGGTGTTCGGGGCGTGGAACAGCCACCGCAAGGGTCGGCAGCAGAAGTTCCCCCGGGTGTATGCCAGCGAGGTGATCGGTTGGGATCCGGTGGTGGGGGCGCGTAGCGCGGGTCGGATGGATCCGTTGAATCTGACTGGGGCGCAGAAGCCGCGTAAGGGTGATGAGGGTTGGGACTACTCGCCGGCGGCTACGAAGACCAAGGGTGAGAGGCTCAGCGAGATCGGGCATGGCAACGTGGCGCCGAACTCCCAGCATGGTGGGGTGACGATCTCCTCGGCGCAGCGCTTCGCGACGTTGTCGCTGGCTGGTCTGGACCGCATCGGGTTCGGGCCGGTGGATGCGCAGGCGGCGGTGGCGGCCCGGGCGGTGCTGGCCGCGTACGCGATCGTGGCGGATCGGTTGGCGTTCGGTGGGTCGACGTTGTGGCTACGTAGCGGCTGTGAACTGGTGCTGGAGTCCGAGCGGCTGGAGTGGGTTAACCGTGGGGGCGGCACCGAGGCGCTGGATGTTACCCGCGAGACGGCTATTGACCTGTTCAGGCTGGCCACGGGGGTTGCGGGCAAGCACGGGATCGCGCTGTTCGAGGAGCCGGTGCGGCTGACTCCGTCCAAGGCGTTGGCGCAGGCGATCGACTTCAGCCTGACCAAGGCCGCACCCGTCGAGGAGGGCTAGCCATGGCGCTGGTGATCACCGTCCGGTTGCTGACCGGCAGCTACGAGGCGGCCGAGGTTGATGACCGGGAGCGGGCGGAGTGGCCGCCGCATCCGGCCCGGCTGGTGTGCGCGTTGCGCGGGGCGGCTCGCGGCGAGCTTGACCGGTCGGCGCTGCGCTGGCTGGTGGAACAGCCGCCGCCGCTGGTCGTGGCGGCCGACCAGATGTGGTCGAGCCGGCGGGAGGCGTTCGTGGTGACCAACGCCCGCAGCACCAGCGGCGGCAGCCAGACGCACCCGGGACGAACGAACCAGCTGCGGGTACGCACCCGCGCATTGCCGGCCGATGCGAGCGTCGCGATGATCTGGGCGGGTCCGGTGGAAGCCAGCCGCGTTCAGGCTCTGGACGCGATGGCGCGGCGGATCCCGTACCTGGGTCGCTCGACCGGGATCGCGCTGGTGGCTGCGTCGGCGGCCGCCGAGGACACCCCGGTGGACGCCGGCGTGGCTCGGGCGGTTTACGAGCCGTGTGACCTGCTCGACGGGGAGGTGTCGCTGCGCGTTCCGTATCCGGGGTTCGTGGACGAGCTGGAGGCGCAGTTCGACGCCGGCCGCCAGGCCTGGGAGGTGGCCCGCTACCACGCCTACCGGCGCCGCCGGGCAGGCGCCGCGCACGCCGAGGCCGACGCGGTGGTCGACGTGGCGGCGGGAGGCGACGGGTTGGTGCCGTCGGCCTACACCGACGTGCTGGTGTTCCAGTTTTCGGGGCTGCGGCCGCAGGCGCGGTTGGCAGTGCGTTTGACAGAGGCGTTGCGCTCGGCCGTGCTGCGCGCGACCGGTGGCCAGGCACCACCAGCGTTGCACGGACACGGTGCACCGGGCCGTCCACATGTGGCTTTCCTGGCGTTGCCCGATGTCGGGCATCCGCATGCCGATGGGCATTTGTTGGGGCTGGCGGTGGCAGTACCGGAGTTGCCCGCGCCGGAACGGTTGGCGGTGCTGCGGGCGGTACTGGGTCTGCGTCATTCCGACCTGGTCGGGGTGGTGGCGTTGCCGGTGCCGCGGCTGGGCACCGTGGAGCTGCTGTACCAGCCGGGTCTGGTGCGCCCGTGGGGGGCGTCGCCGCAGCGGTGGCGCCGTGGTAGTCGCCGGTGGGTTTCGGCGACGCCGGTGGTGTTGGATCGGTACCCGCGGCGGCCGGAACAGGCGGTGGATGAGGTTGTCCGCTGTCTGCGCACGGTTGGGCTGCCGGAACCGGTGGACATGCAAGTCAGTGCCGAGCCGCTGCTGCCTGGCGCTGCCCGGCTGCGCCCGCTGGACCTGCCCCAGCACGCCCAGGGACGGCTGTTCCGGCACGTTGCGGTGACCTTCGAGCGCCGGGTGTCCGGGCCGGTGCTGGTAGGCGCCGGCCGGTATCTGGGGGTGGGCCTGCTCGCCCCGGTGGGCTCGGGTGGCGACGATGCCTGAGATCACCGACGGCGGGCTGAACTCCACGGACTTCCCGGCGTTCGTGCGTGCCGTGCACGGGCATGACCCGTTCCCGTGGCAGGTGGCGCTGGCCGCCGAGGTGCTCGACAGGGGCCGGTGGCCGGGCCTGGTGGATGTACCCACCGGTCTCGGCAAGACGTCCATGATGGACATCGCGGTCTTCGCCGCCGCCACCACCGCCCACCAGGTTGGCCCGGACCGCATCGGCCGGCGCCGGTGCTTCTTGGTGGTCGACCGGCGCATCGTGGTGGACGAGGCGTACCAGCACGCGAGGCGAATCGCGCAGGGGCTCGCCGACGCCGAACGGGACGCCGACCCCGGGGTACTGGGCCGGGTCGCAGCCGGGCTGCGTGCCTACGCCCCGCACGCGGACCGTAGTGAGCTGCTGCCCGTGACGCGGATGCGCGGCGGGATGACCTGGGCGGCGGCGTGGTTGGATCGCCCGGACCGACCAGGCATTGTGCTGGGCACCGTGGACCAGGTGGGCAGCAGGCTGCTGTTTCGCGGGTACGGGGTCAGCGACCGGCGCCGCCCTATCGACGCCGCGTTGACCGGCACCGACGCGCTCCTGATGATCGATGAGGCACACCTGTCGACCGCGTTGCTGTCCACCCTCGACGCCGTACAGCAGCGCGACCGACTGGGCGTGCCGCTGCCCGGGTTGCGCGTGGTTCGACTGACGGCGACCGGCGTCCCGTCCACGCACACCTTCGCCCTGGATCCGCAGGCACACCGCAGCAACGAGGAGGCATGGCGGCGGCTGAACGCCGGCAAGACACTGTCTGTCAGGGATGCCACCGTTAAGGACTGCGCCCGAGTGCTCGCCGAGGTAGCGCTCGGGCACCTGACCGCCCTTGGCGAGCAACGCCGGCCGCACGGCCCGGCCCCGGCGGTCTTGGTGGTGTGCAACACCGTCGACCGAGCCCGCGCCGTGCACAACCTGCTCCGCAGGCAACTGGCCGGAGCAAAGGCCACTGCGGAGGCCGACTGCGACCTGCTGATCGGCCGGTCCCGCCCCATCGACCGCCTGCACCTGCAGGAGACGGTCCGGCGCCGCTTCGGTATGGTTCCCGATGGCCGGCAGGCTCCGGCCGTGCTGGTCGCCACCCAGACGGTGGAAGTCGGCGTGAATATCGACGCCGACGCATTGATTACGGAATCCGCGTCGTGGGACGCGCTGGTGCAGCGGCTGGGCCGACTCAACCGGCTGGGCCGCTTCGGTCAGCGGTTTACTACCGGATCCGCCGCCGCTGTCGTGGTGCACGACGGTCAGGACAACGGCCCGGTGTACGGTGCCGCACGGGACGCCACCTGGCAGGTTCTGTGCGAACAGACCGCCCAGGCGACGGGCGGCGCCATCGACGTCTCCCCGCTGGCCTGCCGCGCATTGAGTGCCGGGCCGATGAGCGCACCGGCGCTGCGCCGAACACCGGCCGACGTCCCGGTGCTGCTGCAACCCACCCTGGACGCGTGGGTGCAGACCTCGCCGGTGCCGCTGTTGGATCCGCCGATCGAGCCCTACCTGCACGGCTTCAATACGGCCGCCGCGCCGGTGCAGGTGGTATGGCGTGACGGCCTGGTCGACGACGACCCGCTGGATGACCCGTTCGGCAACGGCGGGGCCGAGGTACCCACCAACCGTGTCGAGGCGATGCTGGCCCACTTCCCGCCAACCACTGCCGAGGTCGTGGAGGTGCCCTGGCACGCGGTCCGGCAATGGATGCGCGGCCAGCCCGTTGACCCGATCGGCGACCTGGAAACCGAACCGGACACCGACCAACGACCCACCGTCCGCACCATCCGGGATCCGTTCCGGGCACTAGCTCGTCGCGCCGAGATCCGCACCGACCCACGCGTCGGCCGCGGCGAGGACGCCGGCGCGGAGCTGCGGTGGCGGTGGATCGACGCCGACCAGCTCCGCCCCGCAGATCTCATCATCGTCCCGGCCGAGCGGGGCGGCCTCGACCGATACGGCTGGGTACCAGACGACCAGACCCCGGTCCGTGACGCCGCCGAGACCGCCACCTTCCAGCCCGGTCGCAGCCGCCACGGCGGCACACTGAGCCTCGACGCCGGACTGGCACAGCGCCTGGCCCTGCCCGACACCTCCCGCGCGGCGGTTAACGATCTGGTTACCCAACTCATCGGCGACGAACCGGCGCATACCGGTGACGACCTGCAACAGATCGGCCGGCACCTGGCCGACGTGCTCCCACACGACCCGCCGCCGGCCAGTGGCTGGCCAGCACCGGCGTGGCAACGGCTGCGCGACTGGGCCGCCTCCGACCAACTACGCACCGTCGAACTAATCGACATTGACAGATGGACCGTCGACGGTGTGGCGCCCCGGACCCTCGGGTGGCTGCTCACCGGGCCCATCCCCGACCCGTTCGCTGCCTCGCGGCTGGACGACACCGGCATCACGAAGACGTTGCTGCTCACCGGGCCCATCCCCGACCCGTTCGCTGCGGCCGGCCCGCCGGTGCGCCCGGACCGCGACGACGAACAAGCCGCCGCCAGCTCTATCAGCGGGTCGCCGGTCACCCTCGCCGTCCACCACGCCGCGGTCCGGCGCCGGTGCGGCCAGATCGCCGCATCGCTCGGCCTTCCCGATGACCTGCGTACCGTGTTGGAGGACGCCGCCGGCTGGCACGACCTGGGCAAGACCGAGGACCGATTCCAGATCATGCTGCACTGCGGCGACGCCTGCGAGGCCGCGGTGGCCGCCGAACCCCTCGCCAAGTCGGGCCTGGACCCGGCCGACCAGCTGGCCTGGCGGCGCGCGACCCGGCTCAGCGGCCTGCCCGCCGGCGCCCGACACGAAGCCTGGTCGGCGGCCCTGGCCGCCGAGTACCTGCGCCACAACCAGCCGTACCGCGGCGACCGGGACCTGCTCATCCACCTGATCGCCGCGCACCACGGCTACGCGCGTCCGCTAGCCCGGCTGGTGCTCGACCCGTCACCGCGGCCGGTCACCGCCATGATCGGCGACAGCACGGTCACGGTGGCGTCCGAGCACACCGTCGACCTGGACCAGCCCGCCCGGTTCGCTCGGCTCAACGACCGCTACGGCCGCTGGGGGCTGGCCCTGCTGGAGGCCATCGTCCGCTGCGCCGACGTGACCGTTTCCGAGGAGGGATCATGACCGGGCTCACCCTGCCCGCCCTGGATGGGCGCACCCCGCTGGCGTTCCTCGCCGCGCTGGGCGTGCTGCGCCTCGTCGCCGAGCACACCGGCCACCCCGCCCGCCTGGCCTGGTCCCGGCGCGACTGCACCGCCATCCTGCACGATGCCCAGCCCGACATCGACACCCTCGTGGCGGACCTGTCCGTGATCGTGGCCGCCATCCCCGACGGCGGGGTGCTCTCCCAGGTCCCGCGGGATTTCCCACCGCCAGGAGAAGCACCGGACAAGCTGCGGCTGACCAGGTCCGCGTTCGCCGCGTACGCCCAGCAGATGGCCGCCGCCACGGACAGACCCACCGTGGAACGATGGCTCGCAGCGCTCGTCACCGACCTGAGCGTCGACGACAAGGGCCGCGTCGACATAAGCCCGTACGCGGCGCCGTCCGGCAAACAGTCCACCCGCACCATGCTCGACAAACCTCTCGCCGACATCAGGAAGAACCCGGCCCTACTCCGCGAGGCCCTCGCCGCCTGGCGCCGATACCCCGGTGTGACCGGGGAATACCTTGACCACCGGGTCCTCTTCGACGCCGTCGATGCCCCCGACGGCAAGTCCGCCGAACGCGGCGTGCCCGGCGCCACCTGGCTTGCCTTGATGGCGTACCCGCTGCTGCGCACCACCGCGGCCGGCGGGCAGCCGGTAAGCACCTGCTGGCAGGACTTCGGCCGCCGCGCAGGACGCCGCATGGTCTACCCTCTATGGTCGTCCCCACTGGACATCCCCGCCGTCCAGGCCGTGCTCTCACACCCCGTGTTCGCCGGCGCCGAACCGGGCATGCCGCCGCCGGCCGCCGAGCTGCTGTCGGTGTTCTGGATCGGGCACGCCCAGCGCCGCCGGATTCCGGGCCGAAACTTCGCCGGAGCCCTAGCCCCCGTCACCAACCCTGCCCGGCCGGCGACCGCCACCCGGCCCAGCCGAACCAGGCCGTCGCGGTGACCCCGGCCCGCCCGTCCGCGCCGGGACTCCCGGAAACCGTCCCGGCTCGGATGGTCAACGAGTTCGTCTACTGCCCCCGCCTGTTCTACCTGGAATGGGTGCAGGGACGCTTCGCCACCAGCGACGACGTCGAGGAGGGCCGCTATGTCCACCGAGTCGTCGACGAACCCGGCGGCGACCTGCCCGCCCCCGACGCAGACCTGGAACACTTCGCCGGGCGGACCTCCCGAAGCTTCTGGCTGACGTCGACCGCCCTGGGCGTCAGCGCGAAGATCGACATCGTGGAGGTCGGTGACGCCGGAACGGTCACGCCGGTCGACTACAAGAAGGGCGCCCCGGACAAACGCGGTAACCCATGGCCCGCCGACGAGATCCAATCAGTGCTGCAGGCGCTGCTGCTGCAGGAAGCCGGCTACCGCGTCGACCACGCCGAAATCTGGTACGCCGAAACCCGCCGGCGGGTCGTGCTGCCCATCGACGCCAACCGGCGACAGCAGGCCAAGGATCTGCTGGAGCGGCTATGGCGCACCGCGGCCAGCGACACCGCTCCGCCACCACTGGACGACAGCCCGAAGTGCCCGCGCTGCTCTCTGGTCGGCCTGTGCCTACCGGATGAGATCAACGCGCTGCGGACCCGCGATCGGACCCCACGCCGGCCACGAGGCGTCATGGCGGCCGACCCCGACAGCCGGCCGGTCTACGTCATGGAACAAGGCACGCTCGTTGGCATCCGCGGCGGCCGGCTGGAGATCTACAAAGAGGACGAGAGACTCGCCAGCTACCGGCTCATCGACGTCAGCCAGCTCTGCCTGTACGGCAACGTCAACGTCACCGCGCAGGTGATGCGAGAACTGTTCGCCCGCGAGGTGCCCGTCTGCTGGTTCTCCTACGGTGGCTGGTTTACCGGTATGGCCGAGGGGCTGCCCAGCAAACACGTCGACCTGCGCCGCAGCCAATACACCGCCGGCCCGGACATGACCCTTGCCGCCGCCGGTCGCATGATCGAAGGGAAGATCAAAAACTCTCGTACGCTGCTACGCCGCAACAGCAAGATCGCGCCCGGAGAGGCCGTCGACCAACTCGCCGACATCGCCGCCGCGGCCGCCGCCCCTGCCGGCTACCCCAGCCTGCTCGGCCTTGAAGGCACCGCCGCACGCATCTACTTCTCCCGCTTCACCGGCATGGTCACCGCCAACACCGACGTCGACATCGCCGCCTTCGACACCAACGGCCGCGCCCGACGCCCACCACCCGACCCAATCAACGCCCTGCTCTCCTTCACCTACGCCCTGCTAGTCAAGGACCTGACCGCTACCCTCACCATGATCGGCTTCGACCCCTACTACGGCGTCTTCCACCGGCCCCGCTACGGCCGCCCAGCCCTCGCCCTCGACCTGGCTGAGGAATTCCGGCCACTCCTCGCCGACAGCACGGTGATCCAATTGATCAACAACGGCGAAGTCCGGCCCAACCACTTCACCCGCCGCTCCGGCGGCTGCCAACTCGACCGCGACGGCCGCCGAGCCGTCATCAACGCCTACGAGCGGCGCATGGCCCACGAGATCAAACATCCCGTGTTCGGCTACCGCGTCAACTACCGCCGTGCCCTCGACGTCCAAGGCAGAATCCTCGCCGCCTACCTGACCGGCGAACTGCCCGAGTACACGCCCTTCACCACAAGGTAGCCACATGGCCCGACGGCGCTTCCTCATCGCCTACGACATCAGCGACCCCTATCGGCTGCGCAGAGTCTGCAAGACCATGGAGGAGTACGGTGAACGCCTCCAATACTCGGTCTTCATATGCGACCTGAGCCGCTCCGAACTCGTGCACGCTCGCGCGACCATCGAAGCCCAGATGAACCTTTCCCAGGATTCTGTCGTCATCGTCGACCTCGGCGAGGCAGACGGCGCCCGCTTCACCTTCGTCGGCAAACGACGCCCTCTACCCACCAACGGGCCAAGGATCATCTGATGCGAGCGCTCCAATCCCCGGTCAACCGCACGGGAGCGCTCGCACCCAGGTCAACATGGCATACGACCGCAGACCGACTCAAGATATTCGATGGCGAGCCGTCCTCCCGGCCAAGCGCTCGCAACGCCGCACACAACCAGAGGTCAACCGCAACAATTCCCGCGAGCCGTCTTCCCGGTCAACGCGATCGGGCTCCATAGCGGCTCGTCACCCTGACCCGAATTCTCGAGTTTTTGTTGCGGTCTTCCCGGTCAACGCGATCGGGCTCCATAGCGGCTGACGGACGTCCGCTGACCCCGCTTAGAGATCAGTGCCGTCTTCCCGGTCAACGCGATCGGGCTCCATAGCGGCCTTGTCCGCCTCGGTCGGGGGGGTCAACAGGTACGGGTCTTCCCGGTCAACGCGATCGGGCTCCATAGCGGCAAGAAGGACGAGAAGCCCTATAACGGGCTGGCCGCGAGTCTTCCCGGTCAACGCGATCGGGCTCCATAGCGGCATGAACGAGGCGTACCGGGCGCGCACCGGCCGCGGTGGTCTTCCCGGTCAACGCGATCGGGCTCCATAGCGGCACCGTCAAAAGCTCCGACCCCGACGCCGGCCACGACACGTCTTCCCGGTCAACGCGATCGGGCTCCA
>DASRHY010000143.1:0-11423 GCA_035650275.1 Kribbellaceae bacterium
ATCCACTGGGCAGAGCGCGGCGTCGGTCGGACCGGGTCCCTGGTCACGGTGTGCGCGGCGGCGTCGAACTCGTCCAGCCGTTCGGCCAGCGCGCCGAGCCGCGGGTACCCGTAGACGTCCGCGACGGTCACCTCCGGGTACTGCTCGCGCAGCTGGGAGACCAGCTGTGCGGCGGACAGGCTGCCGCCACCGTGCAGGAAGAAGTCGTCGTCCGGACCGGTGACCGGCGCACCGAGCACCCGGGTCCAGCGGTCGGCGAGCCAGCCCGCCGTACCGTCCAGCTCGACCGCCGCGGTTGCGTCCGGGTCCGGCCCGACCGGCCACGGCAGTGCGTCCCGGTCCACTTTCCCGGAGGTGCGCGTCGGCAGCGTGTCCACCACCGCGAGCAGCGGCACCAGTGCCGCCGGCAGCGCTTCCCGCAACCGCGCTGTCGCCGCCGCCGTGTCGAAGGTCGCGTCCGAAGAACCCTGCGCTACGGCGCCGCCGTTCTCGGACGCAACCAGGTAGCCGACCAGGACCTGCGTGCCGGCGGCGGTGGTCTTCACCGCGGCCGCGGCGCCGGTGACGCCCGGCAGCGCCTGCAGGGCGGCGTCCACCTCGCCGAGCTCGATCCGGCGGCCGCCGAGCTTGACCTGCTCGTCCGCCCGGCCCTGGAAGACGAGGCCCGCGGCCTCGTGCCGGACCAGGTCGCCGCTGCGGTACGCGCGTTCCCAGCCCAGCGACGGCATCGGCGCGAACTTCTCCGCGTCCTTGACCGGGTCCAGGTACCGGGCCAGCCCCACCCCGCCGATGATCAGCTCGCCCACCTCGCCCTCGACCACCTCGTTGCCCGCGGCATCGACCACGGCGAGGTCCCAGCCGTCCAGCGGCAGCCCGATCCGCACCGGTCCCTCGCCGGTCAGCCGGGCACCGCACGCGACCACCGTCGCCTCGGTGGGTCCGTACGTGTTCCACACCTCGCGGCCATCGACCGCGAGCCGCTCGGCCAGCTCCGGCGGGCACGCCTCGCCGCCGAAGATCAGCAGCCGGACCTGGTCCAGTGCGTCCGCCGGCCACAGCGCGGCCAGCGTCGGCACCGTGGACACCACCGTGATGCCCTGCGCGACCAGCCACGGCCCGAGGTCCATCCCGGTCCGCACCAGCGCCCGCGGCGCCGGAACCAGGCAGGCGCCGTGCCGCCAGGCCAGCCACATCTCCTCGCAGGACGCATCGAACGCCACCGACAACCCGGCCAGCACCCGGTCGTCCGGACCGATCGGCTCGCCGGCCAGGAACCAGCGGGCTTCGGCGTCCACGAACGCCGCCGCCGACCGGTGCGTCACGGCCACCCCCTTCGGCACACCGGTCGACCCGGACGTGAAGATCACCCACGCGTCGTCCTTCGCTGCCGGGTCCGCCGCGATCCCGGGCGCCTCCGGCGGACGTACGGCGGTGATGGTCGGGCCGTCAGTCAGGACAGCGGCGACGGCGGCCTCGGTGAACACCAGGTCCGCGCGTTCGTCGGGGTCGTCGGCGTCGACGGGTACGTAGGCCGCGCCCGCGAACAAGGTCGCCAGGATCGCGACGTACAGGTCATTGGTCCCGGAAGACAGCCGGACGCCGACCTTGTCACCCGGGCCGATGCCGGTCGCCGCCAGCTCCGCCGCGAGCGCCGCGACGGCGGCAAGCAGCTCGTCGTACGACAGGGTGGTGCTGCCGTCGTCCAGCGCCGGCTCCGCGCCGTACCGCTCGGCCGTCACCCGCAGGACGTCTACCAGCGTGCGCGCTTCGGGGGCGCGGCCGGCGCGCAGCAGTGTCACGCCCGGATCTTAGGACGGCCAGATGAACGGGCTTACTGAACCAGGTTCACCGGCGCGGCGAACGTGTTGCAGGCCTTGGTCTCGCCGATGTTGAACCCGTTCACGATCCAGAAGCCCTGGCTGGTCGCCTTGCCGTGCGTGCGCTCCTCCTCCGGGGTGCTGGCGGAGTCGCCGAAGCTGTTGCTGGCCTGGTAGGCGAACTCCCGCCGCCGATTGGTCAGCGGGTAGCTCTTGTCCACCGCCCTGCTGAACACGCCCGCGAAGCAGGAAGCCTGCAGCTCGTTGCGGCGGGAGCTGTCCAGCTTCTCGTCCGGGTGGTCCTGCAGGTACGACATCCGCGCGTAGAAGAGCCCGCTCACACCCTGGATGTGGTGGCCGTACTCGTGGGCGATCGTCATCAGGTAGGCCAGGTCCTCCTTGGCCCCGAACGCCTTCATCATCTGCTGCACGTCGGTGTACATCACGTTGTTGCCGTAGCAGTAGAACGCGAGCACCCGGCCGGACAGCGGTGCGAAGTTCCCGCACGGCGTCGAGACCGGCTTGTCGAACACCACCAGGCCCGGGTCCGGCTGCTTGAAGCCGGCCTTGTCCAGCGTCGGCCGCCAGCCGTCGTTCAGGCACTTGAACAGCTTCTGGAAGTAGCGCTTCTGCGCCGGGAGGTTTCCGTTGCCGAGCCGCTCGGCCGGGCAGTTCATCTCGTCGAGGCGCCCGGCGCCGTACATCGGGCTGTTCAGCAGCACGTCCTCCGCGCTGCCCTGCTCGATCCGCGTGGTCGGGGTCGGCACGATGGACGGGCCGGTCACCCGCGGCTGGTCCGGGTCGTCGGCGGTCGGCGAGTCACCGAGGAAGGCGCCGGCCAGCACGATCAGGCCGATCATGATCAGGATCACGGCGCCGAGGCCGAACAGGAGGAACCTCAGGCAGCCCGACGACCGTTGTCGCGGGGGCGGGCCGAAGCCGTTGAACTGCGGGTAGCCACCGCCGTACGGCTGGCCCCACTGGCCGGGCTGACCGGGAGGCCGCTGTTGCTGCGGCCAGGGAGTCGACTGCGGAGGCGGCAGCACACGGGGCTGACCCTGGCCATACCCGTACGGCGAGCTCACATGTACTCCCGATCATTTGACGAACCCGTCCGAGACTACCCTCGGGGCATGTCACTCACGCGCCGTGCGCCGGCGGCCGCCTCGATCGTTGCCTTCCTCACCCTGATCGTCGGTGGTACCACCGCGTCGTATGCAGCCATCGCGGAGACCGTACCCGCCGTGGACCGGGTGACGTCGTACTCCGCGGACGTCTCGCTGGACGGCTCCGGTGTGCTGCACGTCAAGGAGACGGTGGCGCTGGCAGCGGCCGGGGACACGGTCAGCAGGGTGCTGCAGACCCGGGTCCGGGCCGACTCCGAGCGGGACCGCGTGTGGGAGCTGAAGAACATCTCCGCGACGGTTGACAACCAGAACGCGGACGTCGAGACCGAGGACGTCGACGACGGTACCCGCTTGACCGTGAACACCGGGCCCGGCGACGCGACGATCGTGTACAGCTACGACGTCGAGGGCACGGTCGCCGAGTCGGCCGAGGGGCTCGAGGTCAGCTGGCCGCTGGCCCAGGGCTTCGACAGCGCGCTGCCCAAGGCGGCCATCAGCGCGACGATCCCGTTCGCGACCTGGGTGACCTGCGTCGCCGGCCGGCCGGGGTCGAGCATGCCGTGTACGACGGCGCAGCTCGGCGAGTCCGCGGCGATCGAGATCGAGCAGCTGGTGGTGCCCGCCGGCGGCCGGGTGACCTTCCTGGCCGGGCTGAGCTCGCAGGCGACGGTACAGCCGAACGCCGAGTTCGCGGACCGCTGGACGCTGCACCGTGCGTTCACCGCCGATGCCACCACGATCGGGCTGGCCTCGCTGCTGCTCGGGCTGGGCGTGCTCGGCGCGGCCGCGCTGTGGCTGCTCCGCGGCCGGGACGCGGCCAAGGTGTCCGACGCCGCCGGCGCTCCCTCGCGGCCGGTGCTGGACGGCACCGACGGTCCGCAGTTCGCCGCGCCGGACGGCATCCGCCCCGGTCAGGTCGGCACGGTCGCGGACGAGTCCGCGGACCTGGTCGACATCACCGCGACGCTGCTGGACCTTGCCGTCCGCAACTACCTGACCATCACCGAGCTGCCGCGCGCGGGCGAGTTCGGCAGGCTGGACTGGACCCTGACCCGGCGGCACGAGGGCGGTCCCGAGCTGCTGCCGTACGAGAAAGCCCTGCTGGACGCCGTCTTCGCCGACGGTCATTCGGTGACGGTCTCGTCGCTCGGCCCGTCGCTGCGGCCGCGGCTGGACGCCGTCCGCGAGAACCTGTACGCCGACGTCGTCACGCAGGGCTGGTTCGTGCAGCGCCCGGACGCGGTCCGCAACCGCTGGACCACCGCCGGACTGGTCCTGGTCGGCGCCGGCGCCGTGCTGACCGTGGTGCTGGCGCTCGTCTCGAAGTTCGGCCTGGTCGGGCTCGCCGTGATGCTGGCCGGCGTCGCGCTCGCCGTCTCCGGCCAGGAGGCCCCGGCCCGGACCGCGCGCGGCGCCCAGGTGCTCGGCCGGATCGCCGGGCTGCGCTCGTACCTCGACCGGGAGACCTCCGCGGACCTGCCGCCCGAGCACCGGCTCGAGTTCGCGTCGCGCTGCCTGCCGTACGCCGCGGTGCTGGGCCTGACCGAGAAGTGGGCTCTGGAGATCGCGAACACCGACGACGACGATGACCCGGACGCCGGCATCGGCTGGTACGAAGGCCCGGAGAACTGGCACCTGTCGAACATCGGCGAATCGCTGTCGAACTTCGTCACCGCCTTCAACGGCACCCTCACCAGCGGCCGCCGCCTCTTCGCCGACTGACCCGGTCGGTCCTCGCAGGTGCGGTGGATGCAGGACGAGTGCCTCAGGCTGCGGGACTGACGAATGATGGTCGTCTTGGTGGCGTAGAAACACGTGGAACCGGCTGGGGTGCACGGGCACCCCAGCCGGCTCCGGACTTACGGGCGGTACGTCAGGTGCAGGTCAGGACACCATCGTGTCCGAGACTGCCCAGGTGATGCAGCTGCCGGACGTGTGGTACGTGAAGCCGCGGAACGCCCAGAAGCCGTTGTTCTGGTACGAGCCGTGGTCGCGCGGGCGGCCGGCCGAGTCGCCCATGTGGTAGATCGTCCACTTCCACTGGTCGTAGAACGCGCCGCCCATCGGGAAGTAGCGCCGGTCCGCGCCCAGGTACCCACCGCCGAAGCAGGTGGCCTGCAGCTCACGGCGACGGCTCTCCTCGAGCTTGTCGGCCGAGGTGCTGAAGGTGTAGCGCTGCCGGTTCCAGGACGCGCCCAGGATGCCGGACAGGTACTGGACGTGGTGGCCGTACTCGTGCGCAATGGTCTGCGCGACGAAGGTCCGGGTCCACAGCGAGTTCTGCGCATTCCAGGTGCGGTAGACGGTCCACGGGATCCAGATCTGGCCGCCGTTCGCCGAGCAGTAGTACGCGAGGCCGCTGATCGGGCCGCAAGCGGTGTTGTACGAGCTCTGGTAGTAGTACAGCTTCGGGATCCGGAACGGGAGCCCGGCCTTCTTGAGGTTGCCGGACCACGCGGTGTTCAGGCAGGACAGGAAGTTCGCGTGGTACGCCTGGATGCCGGCCAGCGTGTTCAGCGCGTAGCGCGGCGAGGCGCAGCGCGAGATGCCGATCGGGCCGCCGTACTTGTACAGGCGGTTGTAGCGCACGGTGTTGTACCAGCTGCTGGCCGCCGCGGTCGTCGCCGTGCCGCTGACGGGGACGTTGGCCGGCTCCTGCGTGCTGGCCGCAGTCTTTACGACGGTGGCGGTCCTGGCGTCGGGTGCGACCGGCGCGGGGCCGGCTTGGGCTGCGCCCGGAAGAGCGACCACGGCGCAGCTCGCCATGGCCACCGCGGACACCAGTCCGCGCTTCATCGTCGACCGGCCGACGGCAAACCGCGGCCGGGAAGTGCGAAGGTGGTTCGTCATTCTCTCCACTCTCAGATCGGTGTGCTTGCGGTGCAGGAGTCTGTCACCCGACAGGTTCAGCTGGTGGCCTTGGTCGAGGCCGTGAACGTGTTGCACCCGCTGGGCCGGAGAGTGTTGTAGCCGCGCAGCGACCAGTAGTTGTGGTACGTCCGCGAGCCGTGGTCACGAATCTTGCTGTACTCGTCGCCCGAGTGCGACACGACGTACCGCCACATCGTCAGCATCGAGCCACGCATCGGGAACCAGGTCCGGTCGGCGCCGAGATAGATCGCCCCGAAGCACGAGGCCTGCAGCTCGCGCCGGCGGCTCTCCAGCAGCTTCGCCGACTGGCTCGGCAGCTGCCGGGTCCGGGTCCAGGAGGCATCCAGGATCCCCGACAACCACTGGACGTGGTGACCGTACTCGTGCGCGATCGTGTTCGCCATCAGGGCCCGCGCCCAGGTCTGGTTGGTGCGGTAGTTCTGCACGTCCGGAGGCCACGGCATGTAGATCGCGCCGTTGCAGTAGTACGGCCGGGTGGTCGGCCCGCACGGCGTCTTGATGGTGCCGCCGTACACGACCAGCTTCGGCGGCTTCCACTGGTAGCCGGACCGCTTGATGCTCGGGTACCAGGACTTGTTCAGGCACGGCAGGATCCGGTTGTAGTACGCCCTGACGGTCGCGTACGACGTGGGCCGGAACCCGGGTTCGCGGCACCGCGACGCCAGCACCCGGCCGGACTTGTAGAGCACGTTCTGGGTGACGACCTGGTGCGGCGTGAGCACCGGCTTCGGCTTCGGTTTGGGCTTCGGCGGCGGCGTCGGCTTGGCCGTCGGCGTGGGTGTCGGCGTCGGGGTAGGACTCGGCGTCGGGGTGGGAGTCGGTGTCGACGCGGGCGGAGCGGTCAGCGGTTCCTCGTCGTCAGCGCTGCTCAGCCCGAGCGCGACACCGCCGCCGACCACGAGTACGGCGAACGCGGCCAGGATCGCGATCAGCGCCTTCGACGTACCCCGCTTCGGCGCGGTCCCGAACGCACCACGCGGCAGCTGGATCGGCGGACCGGCCGGCGATTGACCGGGCCGGATCGGCGGCGGGAACCAGCCGGGCTGTGGGCCGTCAGGCTGGTTGGAGCCGTACGGCGGCCGGCCAGGCCCGGCCGGATCGCCGGCCGGGTACGCCGACTGCCACGGGTTCGGCTGCTGCCCGCCCGGCTCCTCGGACTCGTTCCACGCACGCTGCCACGCATCGGCGCCGGCCGGGCCGGCCGCTGCACCACCCGCCGGGAACACACTGCCCGGCCAAGCGCCCGGACTGCCTGGCTGCCCACCGGGCTGGCCACCGGGCTGGCCGCGGTCCTGGCCACCGAATTGGCCGCCGGATGCCGGTCCGCCCCACGGCGGCCCGCTCGGCGGCTGTCCACCTGGCGGCTGTCCACCGGGTGTCGGTCCAGCGGAGGTCGGTCCGCTGGAGGCCGGGCCGTTGGAAGTCGGTCCACCCGGCGCTGCTTCGCTCGGCGACTGCCGGCCGGGCTGCTGTCCGGCGGGTCCATCCTCACCCGACGGCTCACGCTCGCCCTGGCCCAGTCCACCTGGGCCTTGTGCGGTCGGTCCCTGGTTTGCCGGGCCTTGGTCGCTCGGGCCTTGGCCGCCGGGCGAGTCAGGGCCTTGGCCGGCTGCGGCGTACGGGCCCGCTACCGGGCTTGCCGGTGATCCCTGCGGGGTGCCCTCGCCGGACGACTGGGTGGGCGGCCCCCAAAGCGACTGGCCGGACGGCTGATCCGAGGACTGGGCCGACGATTGGGACTGCGGTTGGGTCGGTGATGGGGAGGAGGCCTGGCCCGACTGCGGGTGGGTCGGCCACGGTTCCGGGGCCGCGGGCAGGAACCAGGGCGACTCGGTCGAGGCACTCGGCCAGGACGGCGGTTCCGGGGTCCGCTCGTCGAACCAGATGTTCTCCGGCGTACCGGACTGCTGCGAGGGTGCCGACCCCGGCGTCTGGTCTTCGAACCAGGACGGTTCGGTCGGGCCCTCGGACGGCGGCTCGGACACGCCGGACTGTGGCTCGTTCTGCTGCGGCGACGACGGCGGCGGCGTCCAGGCCTCCTGCGAATGCTGCTCGGTCGGCGGCTGCGACCCGCCCTGCTGTTCGGTGGGCGACTGGTCGGACGGTGGCTGCGACTGTTGTGGCTGCTCGACAGCGTCCGACTCGCCATGCTCGGCCGGCCCGTCGGACGACGACTGCGCGGCGGGCGGCTGACCGGCGGGCGCTTGCTCGGTGGGCGACTGCTCGGAGGTTTGGTCCGATCGGGGATGCGAGTACGGGCCCGGTGGTGGCTGCTGACCGCCCAGCGGATCACCGGACCGCTCCGGCGGACGCGACGGCGATGCGGGTCCCTGCGCTCCGGGGTCGCCCCGGCCCGTGTCGTCCCCCTCGGACGGTCCGGATGGCGGGTTCCAGCTGTTGTCCGACATCAGTGCTCCCTCACAGACCTATGACCGGCGCCCAGTATCGCAAGTTGACGGGGCAGGAACGCCGGATCCAGCGCCGCGATCCTCATCGGCGAGACACGGCATGCCGACTCGTCGTACCACATCACACGCGGCGCAGCGACGCCACCGCTTCGTACCTGACGCACCTCTGACCGCCTGCACCGCGGACGTGGTTCCGCCCGGCCGCCGTACTCGACGGCCGGTTCCGGGAGCGTCGGCTCAGCCAACCGCCCGGGACGACGCGGTGTAGGTGTTGCACAGGCCCGGGTTGCGCCCGTTGTACCCACGCAGGGCCCAGAAGTTGTGGTTCGTCGGCGCACCGTGGTCACGACGCGGGTCGATGGTGTGCGAGATCGCCCATCGGTACTGGCGGTTGTTCTCGCCGGTGATCGGCAGCGCGCGCCGGTTCGCCCCGATGAACAGGTTGCCCAGGCAGGACGCCTGGAGCTCGCGCCGGCGGCTCTCCTGCAGCCGCTCGGACTCGTTCGCCATCGCCCAGCTGCGGTTCCAGGAGGCGGTCAGGACGCCGGACAGCTGCTGCACGTGGTGGCCGTACTCGTGCGCGACCGTGTGCATCGCCCACATCTTCGCCCAGACCTTCTGGTAGTTCTGCGGCCAGCGGTTGTAGTTCTTCACGTCCATGTCGTACCGCATGTAGATGACCTCGTTGCGGCCGCAGTAGTACGACACGTTGGAGAAGCCGCCACCGCACGGCGACGAGACCGGACCGGCGATCAACAGCACCCGCGGGGCCCGGAACGGGTCGCCGCCGCGGCGCAGCTTCGGCGCCCAGGCGGTGTTCAGGCAACGGAACAAGGTGTTGTAGTACACCGAGATGCCGGCCTTGCTCGACGGCCTGCCGTTGAGCTGGCAGCCGACCGACGCCATCGAGCCGGTCGCGTAGAACCGGTCCCGGGTGACGATCTGGTTGTCGTTCGGCGGCGGTGGCACCCGCTTCCTCGGCTTCGGCGGTGGCGCGGTCGGCCTGGTCGTGGTCGGCTTGGTCGTGGTCGGCGCGACGGTCGGCTCGTTGGTGGGCGGGGGCTCCGACATCGTCGGGTCCGGTGTCGGCAGCACCGGCGACGTCTTCACCGGGCTCGGCACGCCGACCGACACGTCGCCACTGGCGGCCAGGCCGGCGGCGACCGCGACCCCGACACCCAGCACCGCGCCGAGAACGACCAGCGAGACGATCAGACCGGTACGGCGCGGAGGCTTCGGGGGACGGCGCATCGGCGGCTGCGGCATGCCCGGACCGCCACCGAACTGCGGTCCCCAGCCGAACCCTGGGTTCTGCGGCGGGTAGCCCGGCTGCGGGTAGCCCTGCGGCGGTTGCTGGTAACCGCCGGGAAATGCCGGCTGGTACGGAAGCTGCTGGGGGTACTGCTGCAGGCCTGGCCCGGGCGGCGAGTGGTGTCCTCCGGCCGTACCTTGCGGCGGGTACGGGCCGGTCGGTGGACCCCACTGCTGGTCTGACACTGTGACCCCTCGATGCGGTGTGATTGCCCGATGCGTCTACGTCTGCTCGGGGCGACTCTCTGCGCCCTCGGTTGGATCACCCTAGCCAGCGCACAGGTCATGGCTGCGCCGGCTGCGGAGCCCGCCATCACGTCCTACGACAGCGAGGTCCGGGTCGAGCCGGACGGCCAGTTGCAGGTCAGCGAGGTGTGGAAGCTGACTGGTGCCTCCGGCACCTTCACCCGGTTCATGGTGACCCGTGAGCACCTGCCGGACGACGTCGACCATGTCCAGGACATCAGCGACCTCGAGGTCAAGATCGGCGACGCGACGAAGACCACCGAGGTGTCGACCGAGGGCGACGTCACCGCGGTCGCGGTCGGCGATGTCAGCGGCGACGTCGAGCTCGCCATGAGCTACTCGGTCCGCGGCGCGGTGTCGAGCACCGTGAACGGCACCGAGCTGCACTGGTCGCCGCTGCACGGCCTGCCGTCTGAGGTGCAGACGGCAACGATCCGGCTGCAGACCCCGGAGGTGACGCATATCCAGTGCTCGGCCGGCCCGCTGAACGGCAACGCACCCTGTACGGCGGCGCAGATCGGTGAGACGTCAACCCCCGAGTTCTCGCAGTTCGCCCTTGCCCCGGGCAACACTCTGCGGGTCGTTGCCGGGTTCAAGCCCGACACCGTCGCGGCGAACGCGATCGTCGAGCACCGCAAGTCGTTCAAGCGCTCGTTCACCGCCGACGCCCCCCGGCTCGGTGCGGCGCTCGGCCTGCTCGCGCTCGGCGCCGCCGGCCTGTTCCTGCTGTACCAGCGCCGCGGCAAGGACCAGGCCGACCCGCGTCGCGTCGTACCGGCGTCGCTGTTCAGCCTCGGAGCCGACACCCGGATCGCGTTCACCCCGCCGGAGGACTTGCGCCCCGGCCAGGTCGGCACCCTGATCGACGAGCGGATCGACCCGGTCGACGTGACCGCGTCGATCTTCGACCTCGCGGTCCGCGGCCACCTCACCATCACCGAGCTGGCGAAGGCGAACGAGTTCGCCCGGCCGGACTGGGAGCTGCGGAAGGTTGCCGACGGCCCCGACCTGCTGCATCCATACGAGCAGGACCTGCTCAAGGCACTGTTCGGCGACTCCGACACCGTGCTCGTCTCCGGTCTCGGCCAGAACGTCCGGGCGCACCTCGGCGAGGTCCAGAACGCCCTGTACGACGACGTCGTCGACCGCGGCTGGTTCTCCGAGCGCCCGGACCGCACCCGCTCCAAGTGGACGACGATCGGCATCGCCACCCTGATGGCCGGCGTGGTCCTCACCGTGCTGCTCGCGCTGTTCTCGCGCTGGGGCCTGCTCGGCCTCGCCGTCACCGCCATCGGCGGCGGCCTGATCTGGCTCGGCCGGCACATGCCGTCCAAGACCCCGGCCGCCGGCCGTGTCCTCGGCCAGATGGCCGCGATCCGCGGTGAGCTGCTCGAGATGGACGTCAGCGAGCTGCCCACCGACCAGCACACCGAGCTGTGCTCGCGGGCGCTTCCGTACGCCGTGGTGCTGGGCGGCGCCGAACGCTGGATCGACGCCCTGGTCGAGACCGACGTCGACGAGAACCCGGACGAGGGCTTCGGCTGGTACCGCGGCCCCGACAACTGGCACCTCCAGCACCTGCCCGACTCCCTCCGCAACCTCAGCACCAACCTCACCGGAGC
>DASRHY010000144.1:0-35377 GCA_035650275.1 Kribbellaceae bacterium
AAACGACCTGCTGATCGGGTCTGCGGTGAATAACGTCCTACGTGGATTGGCCGGGAACGACACCCTGCACGGCCTGGCAGGCGACGACGTACTCGACGGCGGCGCCGGGATCGACACCGGTTTCGGCGGCGACGGTACCGACACCTGCAACACCGAGAGCGCCAGCAGCTGCCCATAGCAACGGCAGACCACGACATGCGATCACCCCGCAGGTCATCGGCCGCAAAGGCCGCTCAGCACCGATGTGGGCAGGCGGCGGCGAGGGCGATGAACGCGCTGATGCGGCAGGCACGGTGTGGATCACCTGCGCAGCTGGGATAAGTGGCCCTTCGTACTTGAGGTGGGGGTGTGAGGGACTCGCGGTGACGGGGTCGGCGTGAACGGGGTCGAGGCCCTCCAGGATCGGTTGCGACCAAGCAAACCGACCGGAAGGCCTCGACGGTGTCTGAGCCTACGGCGTGCGGTGTCGCGCGCTGCCATCCCGACTCGCCGTACTGCTCGCGGTGCGACCTGCTCGTTGGATTCGAGGGGTTCCACGTGATCGGCGTCGAACGCGATGAGGGCGCGGGCGGGTTGAGGGTGATGGTGGAGTCACCACCGGGCCCGATGGGCTGCCGGTTGTGCGGGGTGGTCGTGCACAGCCACGGTCGTCGCGACGTGGTCCTGGTCGATGCCCCGTGCTTCGGCCGGCCGGTGCGGCTGGTGTGGCGCAAGCGGACCTGGCGGTGCGGTGAGCCGGCGTGCCCGGCCGGGGTGCTCACCGAGCAGCACGACGAACTCGCTCGACCCCGGGCGCTGCTGACCATCCGGGCGTGCTGGTGGGCGATCGGGCAGCTGCGCCGCGAGCACGCGTCCGTGGCGGGGATCGCCCGACAGCTCGGCACCACGTGGCGCACCGTGTGGCGCTCGATCAAGCCGCTGCTGCAGGCGATGGCCGACGACGAGACCCGGTTCGAGGGCGTCGGCACCCTCGGGGTCGACGAGCACGTGTGGCACCACGTCTCCACCAAGCCCGTCGAGGACGGCGGGCGGGGCCCCAAGGAGCTGACCGGGATGGTGGACCTGACTCGCGACGCCAAGGGCAAGACCAGGGCGCGGCTGCTGGACCTGGTGCCCGGCCGGTCCGGCGCTGCCTACGCCGAGTGGCTCCAGGCCCGCAACCAGGCCTTCCGCGACGGCATCGAGGTCGCCACCCTGGACCCGTTCCACGGCTACAAGAACGCCCTCGACGACCAGCTCGAGGACGCCGTCACGGTGCTCGATGCCTTTCATGTGGTGAAGCTCGGCACCGCCGCGGTCGACGAGGTCCGCCGACGCATTCAGCAACAGATCCACGGCCACCGGGGCCGCAAGGGCGACCCGCTGTACGGGATCCGCACCATCTTGCGCTGTGGCGTCGAGAAACTCACCGACCGACAACGCGCCCGGCTCGACAAGGCCATCGCAGCCGACGAGCGTCACGACGAGGTCCACATCGCCTGGCAGTGCGCCCAGCAACTCCGCTCGGCCTACCAGACCGAGAACCTCGCCAACGGCCGCCGGACCGCCGAGAAGATCCTCGCCTCGTTCCCGACCTGCCCGATCCCCGAGATCAAGCGGCTCGGCAAGACATTGAAGCAGTGGCGCGAGGCGTTCTTGGCCTACTTCACCACCGGACGGTCCAACAACGGCGGCACCGAAGCCATCAACGGACTCATCGAACTCCACCGCCGCATCGCGCGAGGCTTCCGCAACCGCGACAGCTACCGCCTACGCATGCTCCTGGTCGGTGGCGGACTCACCCACCCCCACCTCAGGTAAGTAGAGCCGCTTATCCGGTCCGGAGGCAAACCCGGCCGGATTGTCCACAGAACAGGAAAAAGTGACCGATGAGCGGAAAGTAGGGGGAGGGGAAGGCGGATGCGGATGCCGGTTACGAGGTCGGCGGGCGGGTTCCCGCGGAGACGGAACAGCCGCGCTGCTGCGTGAGCAACAGCGCGGCTGGCGCGTCCGGGCTACTCGCCGCTCTGGCCTTCGCCGCCACCCGGCGGAGTCTGGCTCGGCGGCGGAGTCTGGCTTGGCGGCGGTGTCTGGGTGGGCGTCTGCGTCGGCTGGGTCGGCGGCGGCTCGTCCTGCCTGGAGATGTAGATCCGGATCGTCGTGTCCTTGGACACCCACACCTCCTCACCGTCAGGCACGTTCGGCTCCTGCCTCGCTACCGTGCCGGGTGGCTTGTTGCTGGCGGTCTCTATCGGAACGATCAGCGTCAGACCGACCTTTTGTAATGCGTCTCGCGCCATGTCCTCGGTCATGTCGACGACGTCGGGCAGCTTGATCTTGCCGTTCGCGATCTGAACCGTGATCTCGGCACCGGCGGGCTGCGCCTCGGTCGGCGAGTAGCCGACGACCGTGCCGGCCTTCTCGGACGAGTTGCGGTTCTCCTCCTTGTAGTCGAAACCCGCCTTCTCGAGGATCGTCTTCGCTTCCTGAGCCGTCTTGCCCTTCACGTTCGGCACCGGAACCAGGGCTTCACCAGTCGAGATGACCAGGTTCACTTTGGACCCGGGGACAGCCTGCGTCAGCGCGTCAGGATTCTGGTCTATGACCTGGCCAGGGTCGAAGTCGTCGCTCGGCTTCTCCTGCTGAGTACCCACCACGAGCCCGGCGGCGGACAATAACGTGATCGCGTCCTTCCGGCTCTTGCCGACCAGGCTGGGGACCTGGACGGTGGCGGGCTCGGTGGGGCCGCTCAGGTTGTCCCAGAGCAGGTAGCCGCCGACGGCCGCCGCCACGATCGCCAGCCCCAGCAGGAAGTACCCGAAACCGCGGGCCTTCCGGTTCCCGTCCTGGCCGGTGCCGTCGTCGTCGCCGAAGCCGATCCCGTCGTCGTCCTGCGCATCCTCGATGACCGTGCCGGTGCCGGCGGCAGCGCCGTACATCGGGCGGGTCTCGGCGACGGCCGCCATCGGCGCGGTCACCTGCTGCCCGGCCAGGATCCGGTGGATGTCGGCCCGCATATCGGCGGCCGACTGGTACCGCTCCTCGCGGTCCTTCACCAGCGCCTTCATGACGACCGCGTCGACCCCGGGCGGGATGTCGGGGTCGTACGACGACGGCGGGGCCGGCTGCTCCCGGACGTGCTGGTACGCGACCGACACCGGGGACTCGCCGACGAACGGCGGCCGGCCGGTGAGCAGCTCGTACAGCAGGCAGCCGGTCGAGTACAGGTCGGACCGGGCGTCGACGGTCTCGCCACGCGCCTGCTCCGGGGACAGGTACTGCGCGGTGCCGATCACGGCCGCGGTCTGGGTCATCGTCGCCGAGGTGTCGGCGACGGCGCGGGCGATGCCGAAGTCCATCACCTTGACCGCGCCGTACGGGTTCAGCATCACGTTGCCGGGCTTGATGTCGCGGTGCACGATGCCGGCGCGGTGGCTGTAGTCGAGTGCCTCCAGCACGCCGGCGGTCATCTCCAGCGCGCGCTCCGGCATGATCTTGCGGCCTTCGCGGAGCATGTCGCGCAGCGTCTTGCCGGCGACGTACTCCATCACGATGTAGGGGATGGTGATCCCGGAGCCGTTCGGGTCCGGCTCCTCGCCGGTGTCGTAGACGGCGACGATCGACGGGTGGTTCAGCGAGGCCGCGGACTGCGCCTCGCGCCGGAATCGCGCCTGGAACGTCGGGTCGCTCGCCAGGTCGACCCGCAGCCGCTTGATCGCGACGGTGCGGCCGAGGCGGTTGTCGACGCCCTTGCGCACGTCGGCCATGCCGCCACGTCCGAGCGACTCACCTTCTTCGTAGCGACCGCCGACCAGCCGTGCCTGCGATGTCATGCCAGTACCCTTCGCGAATCCACGGGCAAGGCTACGTGCCCGCCCCTGCCCTTTGCCCCAGACGAGTCTCGGACAACCCCTGCGCCACGTGCCGTCACTGGTTGATCACCGCCTGGATCACGTCCTTGGCGATCGGACCGGCGAGCCGGCCGCCGGCGATGTCGCTGCGGTCCACCCCGGCCTTCTCGATCGCCACGGCGACCGCCACCTTCGGGTCGTCCGCCGGTGCGAACGCCACGAACCAGGCGTACGGCGGCCGGTCCGCTGAGGTCTGGGCGGTACCGGTCTTGCCGGCCACCTGGACGTCCTGCATCCGGGCCGGCTCACCGGTGCCGTTGTCGACCACATCCACCATCATCTGCGTGATCTGGTCCGCGACCTCCGGGGTGACCGCCTGGTGGAGCGCTTCCGGCTTGGTCTGCTCGATCGTCTTGAGGTCCGCGGTCCGCACGGACGCGACAACGTACGGCTTCATCACCTCACCGCCGTTCGCGATCCCGGCCGCGACCATCGCCATCTGCAGCGGCGTGGCACGGACGTCGAACTGGCCGATCGCGGACTGCGCGAGCTGCGGCTCGTTCGGGTCCTCCGGGAACTGGCTCGCCACCCCGCCGAGCTCGGGCAGGTGCCGCTCGCCGAAGCCGAACTTCTCCGACTGCTCGCGCAGCGCGTCCGCGCCGAGGTCGAGCCCGAGCCGGCCGAACGAGGTGTTGCACGAGTTGCGCAACGCCACCAGCAGGGTGGCCTTGTTGCTGCCGCCGCAGTTCCGGCCGTCGTGGTTGACCAGGTCCGCGGACGTCTGCGGCAGGTCCATCCGGGCCGGCGAGTCGACCGGGGTGTCCTTGTTGTACTTGCCGCTGGACAGCGCCGCCGCGAGCGTCACCAGCTTGAACGTCGAGCCGGGCGGGTAGGTCTCGCGCACGGCCCGGTTCAGCATCGGCTGGTCGGGATCGGTGGTCAGCTGCTTCCAGCTTTCGTTGACCTTCTTCAGGTCGTGGCTGGCGAGCAGGTTCGGGTCGTACGACGGGGCGGACACCGAGGCCAGTACGGCGCCGGTCTTCGGGTCGAGTGCGACCACGGCGCCGTGGAAGTTCTTGTCGTTCAGGCCGTCTGCCGCGGCCTTCTGCGCCCGCGGGTTCAGCGTCAGCGCCACGCTGGCGCCCTGCTGCCGCTTGCCGGTGACCATGTCGATCAGCCGGCGGAACACCAGGCTCGGGTCGGACCCGTTCAGCTGCGAGTTCTCGGTCTGCTCGATACCCGACCGGCCGTACAGGTAGGAGTAGTACCCGGTCGTGTGCGCGTACAGCGGCCCGTTGGAGTAGGTGCGCTGGTACACGAACCGGTCGTTCGACGGCTTGCTCTCGGCAACCGGCTGTCCGGCGACGAGGATCGGTCCGCGGTCCACCGAGAACTGGTCGTCGCGGACCCGGCGGTTGTCGTTGCGCTCGTTCAGCTCCTGCGCTCGGAAGGCCTGGATGTACGTCGCGTTCGCCAGCAGCGCCAGCATCAGGACGATGGCGGCGACGGCGAGCCGGCGGATGGCCGAGTTCATGTCTTTGCCGCCCCTCCCCCGACCGCGATCGCGATGGTGTCGTCGGACACCGGCGCCGCCGGGGTCTGGGGGCGCCGGGCCTGGTCGCTGATCCGGAGCAGCATGCCGATGATCGCCCAGTTGGCGACCAGCGACGTGCCGCCGAGCGACATGAACGGTGTGGTCAGGCCGGTCAGCGGGATCAGCCCGGTGACGCCGCCGACCACCACGAACACCTGGACCGCGAAACTCATCGCCAGACCCGTGGCGACCAGCTTGCCGAAGATGTCGCGGCAGGCGAGCGCCATCCGCAGGCCGCGCTCGACGATCAGCATGAACACCAGCAGGATCACCATCAGCCCGGTCAGCCCGAGCTCCTCCGCGAACGCGCCGATGATCGAGTCCGAGCGTGAGTACACGATGATGTCCGGCCGGCCCTCACCGAGTCCGCGCCCGAGCACCCCGCCGTACGCCATCCCGAACAGCGTCTCCGCGACCTGGCCGCCCTGGTCATCGAACGGGCTCTGCCAGCGTTCCACCCGGACCTGGACGTGCGTGAAGATCGTGTAGGCGAAGAACGCCCCGATCGTGAACATCACCATCCCGACCACGATCCACCCGGGCCGCTCGGTCGCGACGTAGAGCAGGATCAGGAACAGACCGAACAGGAGCAGCGAGCTGCCGAGGTCGCGCTCGAAGACCAGCACGCCGAGGCTGACCAGCCAGGCAACACCGATCGGCCCGAGGTCGCGGGCGCGCGGCAGGTCGATGCCGAGGAAACGGTGCCCGGCGAGCGCCAGCACGTCCCGCTTCACCACCAGGTAGCCGGCGAAGAACACCACCAGGCAGAGCTTCGCGACCTCACCGGGCTGGAAGGACATGCCGAAGAAGTTGATCCAGATCCGCGACCCGTTCCGCACCACGCCGAGTCCCGGGATCAGCGGCAGCATCAACAGCACCAGGCCGAGCAGCCCGGCGGTGTAGGTGAACGCCTGCAGCCGGCGGTGATCCCGGATCACCAGCAGCACCGCGACGAACAGCAGTACGCCGACCGCGGTCCAGGTGAGCTGCTCGGGCGCCGTCGCCTCGTCCTTGGCCAGGTCGATCCGGTGGATCATCGCCAGGCCCAGTCCGTTCAGCAGCACCACGCAGGGCAGCAGCACCGGGTCGGCGTACGGCGCCCGCAGCCGCAGCGTGACGTGTGCGATCAGCGCCAGCATTGTCAGTGCGGCCGCGTAGTACGTCGTACTGGCCGGGACGCCGCCCTCGACGGTGATGCCGACATTGACGTACGCGCCGACGGACACCGTCAGCGCGATGATCAGCAGGAACAGCTCGACCCCGCGGCGAGTCCGCGGGATCACCTGGATCAGTGAGGTCGAGGTGGCGCTCATCGTGCACCTCCGCACTCGGCGGACTCCGGCGTCGGGATCGCCGACGAGGTCGCCGGGGTGCTGGCGCGCGGCGTGCTGGGCGGGGTCGACGGCGGCCGGGACGGCGGCGTACTGGGCTTGCTGCTCGGCCGGGTGCTCGGCGTCGGCTTCGGGCTGGGCGTGGCCTGCCGGGCGCACTCCTCGGCCAGCTGGCGCAGCTCACCTACGATGCTGCGGGCGTCCGGGAGGCCGGTCGCGCTGATCGTCGCCTCGACCTGCTCGCGCCGGAACCGCGGCAGGTCGTCGACCTCCAGCGTCTGCACCTCGTACACGTCGGACAGCTTGATGCCCGGGATCGCCTCGTCGATGCCCTTGAAGATCGCCACGTGGTCGCCGTCGGTGCCGACGTAGTACTGCCGCTGCGTCCATCCGTACGCCATCCTGCCGCTGACCACGATCAGTGCCACCAGTACGGCGATGAACGTGATCCGGCGGGCCCAGCGGAGCCGCTTCGGTGGCTGCGGCGCGTACCGCAGCTCCTCCAGCTCGTCCGCCGTCTGCGGTCCGCCGCCACCGCCGACCCCGGCGCCGGCCGCGGCGCGTCGTACCTCGATGGTGCGCTCAGGTCCGGTACCGCCCTGGGCGAGCTCGGCGGCCGCGCCGACCAGCTGCGGCTCGGTCGCTCCGCGACTGGCGTCCACCACATCCGCCACGACGCAGGTGACGTTGTCGTTCGAACCCGCCTCGAGCGCGACCGTGATCAGGTCCACCGCGACCGAGTCCGGCGTACCGTCCGCCATCGCGCGGGCGATCACGTCGTCGCCGACGTAGTCCGGGATGCCGTCGCTGACCAACAGCAGCCGGTCGCCGGCCCGGACGTCGACGAACGCCAGGTCCGGGTCGGAGTCCGGCCGGCCGTCCAATACCCGCAGGATCAGGTTGCGGTGCGGGTGGCTCTGCGCCTCCTCCATGCTGATCCGGCCCTCGTCGACCAGCGACTGCACGAACGTGTGGTCGTGGCTGAGCTGGGTGAGCACGCCGTCGCGCATCCGGTACGCCCGGGAGTCGCCGAGGTGCGCCATCGCGAAGTGCTCGCCGTCGCACAGGATCGCGGTCACCGTCGAACCGGTGCCCTCGATCTCCGGATCCTGCTCGACCAGCTCGGACAAGCGTTCGTTGGCCCGGTGCACGGCACCGGCGAGCAGCTCGAGCAGGTCGCCCGCGGGCGGCCGGTCCAGCTTGCGGATCACGTCGACCGCGGTCGCGCTGGCAACCTCGCCGGCCGCCGCGCCACCCATCCCATCGGCCAGCAGCAGCAGGTGCGGGCCGGCGTACGCCGAGTCCTCGTTGTTGCGCCGGACCCGGCCGACGTCAGTCAGCGCGGCATAGTCGAGCGACAGGGTCATGGAGTCTGCCTACTTCGCCAGGTTCAGCGTCGTACGGCCGATCCGGATGGATCCGCCGATCTCGGCCGCCACCGGCCGGGTGAGCCGCTGGCCGTTGAGGTACGTGCCGTTGGTGGAGCCGAGGTCTTCGACCCACCACTGGCCGTCGGACAGGAACAGCCTGGCATGCCGGGTGGATGAGTAGTCGTCGTCCAGCTTGATCTGGCAGTCCGAGCCACGCCCGATGATCACCGGTTCGGTGCCGAGCTGCGCGGACACGCCGGCCTGCGGACCGTCAGCGATCGTCAGGGTGCGGGGCTGACCCCGTTTCTTCTTCTGCTGCTTGGACGCCTTCGACGGCTTCGCGTCCGGTACGGCGGCCGCCGCCCGGGCGTCGATCTTCGCCCCGAACAGGTCGGAGCGGATCACCGAGAGGACGGACAGCACGAACATCCACAGCAGCGCGAGAAAGCCGAGCTTGATCAGCGTCAGCGTCAGTTCTGACATGTCGGACACGGGTAGCAGTCACCGCCAGCTCGGGGGTACGCCCGGGGGAACTCCGGAGTCTGGCCGTGGTCCGGGCGCTGGTCCAGAGGTGATCCGCAGAGTGAGCTCCGTGGTGCCGATCTTGATGGTGGAACCGTCGATCAGCTCGGACTCCGAGGTACGACGGCCGTTCACGAGGGTGCCGTTGGTCGAGCCGAGGTCGACCACGACCACCCGGACCCCTTCGGGGCCTTCCGGCATCAGCCGGATCTCGGCATGCCGGCGCGACACCCCCGGGTCGTTGACCTGGATGTCCGCGTCGGTGCCGCGCCCGAGGACCACTCCGGGCGGGTTCACCGGCCGGGTGCGTCCGTTCATCTCGAGCAGGACCTGGATCGGTCCGGCCGGTCGCGGCGGCGGAGCCTGGGGCGGCGGTGGCGGCACGGACTGCATCTGGGTCTGCCCGTCGTTCGCCGGCGGGCGCTGCCGCACCGGCGACCCGACCGTGGCACTGCGGACGCGGAACCTGCCCACCGGCAGGTTCTCCCGTTCGGTGAGCACGATGTCGATCGGTCCCGAGAACGTGTACCGCTGGATGTCCGCGTGCTCACGCAGCTCGTTCGCCAGCTCGTGCTGCAGCGTCCGCCCGTACTCGCTGAGCCGCTGGAAGTCATCGGTGCCGAGCTCGATCATGAAGGAGTTCGGCACCAGCCGCCGGTCCCGGGACAGGATCCGCGCGGTGTTGTCCACCTCACGCTTCAGCGCCGCCACCAGCTCGACCGGCTCGACCGCTCCCTTGAAGGCACGCGCGAACACACCGCTGACCAGTCCCTCGAGCCGTCGCTCGAAACGCGAAAGGCCGCTCACGCTGCCTCCTTTCCTCACAGTCGGTTACCTAGACCAACGAGCGTCACGCCCCCGCTGGTACGACGATCGATCGTAACGGTCGGTTGGTCAGGACCCGTAATGCTGCGCCCCGGCCGGTGCTCGGGCACCTCACTCGCCGTGCTAACATCCTTCCTCGGTTGTGGTCGTCAGGCTCACGACCAGCGCGCGGGTGGCGGAATAGGCAGACGCGCACGGTTCAGGTCCGTGTGCCCGAAAGGGCGTGGGGGTTCAACTCCCCCCTCGCGCACAGCACGACAGTCCGGCCGGGATAGTCCCGGACCGGACTTTCTGCATCTAGGACCGTTCCTGCTGCACGCCGGCCCGAATACCGTGCTGGGATGGCTGCGGTACGAGGTGAGGCGTTCCGGAACGTCAGGGGTCTGCCGGAGCACGAGCGGGTGCTGCGCGCTGTACTGGAGTTCTTCCGGCCGCAGGCGGTCGGGGCGTTCGTGACCGGGTCGACCGCGGCCGGCGGGATGGACGAGGAGTCCGACCTGGACGTGGGGATCGTGTTCGCCTCCGACGCCGAGCGCGACGCGGCGTGGGAACGGCGCTGGGACTGGGAGATCGCACCGTGGTTCCACCGTTTCGACGCCGACCACGTGAAGCCTCACTTCGTGATCTACCTGTTCGAGCCGCGGGTGAAGGCGGACCTACCGCTGTACACGGCGGATGCCCTGCCGCCGCCGGCCGGCGGGCCGTACGTCGTGGCGTGGGACGACACCGGCCGGCTGGACGAGTGGGCGCCCGGCGCCGTACCGGCTCCCGATGAACCGGACTGGTCCACCGCGGTCCATGAGGAGGAGCGGCTCTGGGCGTGGCTGGTCTACTCGGTGCAGCACGTCCGGCGCAGCGAGTACTACTCCATTGCAGGCGACTTCGGCGCGCTGCGCGACGTGGTCGAGCAGTGGCAGGCCCGGCTCGCGGGTCTGCGTGAGTTCACGTACCGGCGGGCCGAACGGCGGGTCGATACCGGTGAGCTGGCGCGGCTGTTCCCCGGCCCGCACCGGGCCGAGCTCAAGCAGGCGATGCTGGCGCTGATCGACCTGCACGACCGGCAGCGGGGCCAGCTCGACCTCCAGTGGCGTACGACCGAGCAGGCCCGGGCCCGGATCCGCCAGTGGGTGGCAGACCTCTGAGCGCGGACGCCCGAGTCAGGTGCGGTCGAACCGGGTGACCTGGGCGCCGTTGCTGAAGGTCTGGCGGTCGGTGGGTGTGAAGGCGGTCGGGAGGAACGTGTCGCCGAACATCGGGACGCCGGTGCCGGCGACGACCGGATAGCTCTTCACCACCAGCTGGTCGATCTGCGGCAGCAGGGCACTGGCGAGCTTGCCGCCGCCACACAGCCAGACGTCCAGGCCGTCCTCCTCCTTCAGCCGCTGCACCAGGGCCACCGGGTCCTCGGCGGTGACCTCGACCTCCGAAGCGTCGACCGGGCCGAGTGTGGTCGACACGATGTACTGCTTCAGGTGCGCGTACGGGCTGGCGATGTCCAGGTCGATCGCCGGCTGGTAGGTGCCGCGTCCCATCACGAGCGTGTCGAACTGCTGGTTCGGCGCGTCGAGCCCGATGTGCGCGCGGATGTGGGTCGGTACGGTCTCCGGATAGCGCTCGTTCAGCCAGGCCGCCATGTCGTCGGCCAGCGGGTAGAACTCGATCTCGCCTTGCGGCCCGGCGATGATGCCGTCGATGCTGACGGCGACGTAGTAGACGAGCTTTCGCATCTTCACTCCAGGACGGTTGTACCGGTATGCTTGTAGTGCTCTGACCGTAGTACTACAGATGGAGTGGTGTCAACCGAGATGCGACGCAACCCCGAACGACGTTCGGCGCTGCTCGATTGCGCCATCGACGTGCTCGCCCGTGACGGGGCCCGCGGCCTCACATTCCGCGCCGTCGACGTCGAGGCCGAGGTCCCGACCGGCACAACGTCCAACTACTTCCCGAACCGCGCGGCGCTGCTGACGCAGATCGGTGGCCGGATCTACGAGCGGCTGCAGCCCGACCCGGCCACGATCGCGAAGTCCCTGGAGGGCCCGCGGACCAGGGCCCGCGTCGAGGCGCTGATGTATGAGCTCGTGGACCGGGTGAGTGCGTTCCGGACCGGCTACCTCGCGCTGCTCGAGCTGCGGCTGGAGGCGACCCGCCGTCCCGACCTGCGCGAGGTGCTCACCACCCGGATTCGTGCGGACGTCGACGCCAACATCGACTACCACCTGAAGTCGGGCCTGCCGGGCGATGCCACCACGGTGAAGCTGCTCTTCCTTGCGATGAACTGGCTGATCGTCGAACGGCTCACGCTGCCCGACCTGTTCGGCGAGGACGAGATCCACGACCTCGTCGCCGCCGCGGTCGAGCGCATCGTCCCGAATCAGTAGCCCAACCGGACCGCTGAGTCAGTCCAGGTCGAAGGCCATCCGGATCGCCTCGGACAGGCCCGGCTCCTGATCCGGGAGCAGGTAGCCGAGCTGCCGGCCGAGCGCGGTCTTGAGGATGGTGGCGATGTTGTCGCAGCTGACCACGCTGTCGTGCTCCAGGCCGTTGGCCGCGCCGACCGGCACCTCGGTGGACAGCCCGCGGATCCGGCTGGTGATCGGCGCGACGGTCACCCGGGTCAGGTGCGGGCGCACGAGCTCGCGCGTGAGCACCAGCACCGGCCGGGTCTTGTCGAGACGGGCGAGGTGGATCGGCCGCATCAGTCCAGGTCGTCCAGGGGTGTCTGCGAGGCATGCTCGGCGAGCCGGTCGAGCTCGCGGTCCGGCCGGGAGCGCTTGAGGATCTCGACATCGCGGGCCGCGACCAGCCGGCGCCGTTCACGTTCCAGTGCCCGCGCCACCACGGCGGCACGGCTGCTGGCGTCGCCGCTGCGCACGACGCCGTCGATGAACTCGACGACATCGTCCGGGAGACGCACGGCGATCTGCTTGCTCATACCAAAATGGTACCAACCTGGGATACGGCTACGCCAGGCGGATCGCGGCGGCGAACTCACCGGCCCGGCGGACCGCGTCGGACGCCTCGGGCAGGAACGACCAGAACACCTGGAACACGTGTGTGTCCCCCGGGTACAGGTCCAGCCGGACGTCGACGCCGTGGTCGCGGAGTCGTTCTGCGATCGCCTTGGAGTCCAGCGCGATCGGGTCCGCGGTGCAGTTCTGGATCAGCGTCTTCGGCAGGCCGTGCAGGTCCGCGTAGAGCGGGCTGACCAGCGGGTCGTCGACGGGGTGGCCGGCCAGGTACATGTCGGCGTAGTGGCGTACCAGCGCCAGGTCCTTCGGGTCCGCCTGCTCGGCGTACCGCCGTACGGACATGTCGACGCCGGGGCTGAACAGGATCGCCCCGCCCGGCATCGGCAGGTCGTCCTCGCGGAGGCTGAGCAGCACCGAGAGCACCAGGCCGCCACCGGCCGAGTCGCCGGTCAGCGTGATCGACTCCGGCGGGGTGCCGCGCTCGAGCATCCACAGGTACGCGTTCAGCGCGTCTTCCAGCGCGGCCGGGAACGGGTGCTCCGGCGCCAGCCGGAAGTCAGGCAGCAGCACGGCGGCGTCCGCGGCGGCCGCGAGCGCACCGACCAGCGGGCGGTACCCGAACGCCGAGCCGAGCACGTACCCGCCGCCGTGCAGGTGCATGATCGTCGGTGCCTCGCCGGTCCGCGGGCCGAGCAACAGTGAGGGCACGCCGCCGGCGCTGACCGATCGGATCCTGATCTCGGCCGGTGGCTCGAACTGCTCCTGGATAGCCTCGTACGCCGTCCGCGCCTCCTCCAGGTCCTCGCCGACGACGGCGGCCCCGACCGAGTCCCACATCCGCGCCGCCCGGCCGGCCAGCTCGCCACCGACGGAGCGCGTCGCGGTCACCGCGTCGTCCAGGTTGTGCAGCAGGTCGCGGGTCCGGTCCAGCAGCGCCTCGCCGGCAATGGTCAGCTCGACCCGGTGCGTGGACCGGCGGAGCAGGTCGCAGCCGACCAGTCGTTCCAGCGCGCGGATCTGCCGGCTCAGCGCCGGCTGCGACACGTACAGCCGGGTCGCCGCGCGGCCGAAGTTGAGCTCCTCCGCGACCGCGACGAACGACCTCAGGTGGCGCAGCTCGATCGCGTCCGGTGCGGACGGTAGCGGCAGCACGTTGCTCTCGCGCGGGCTCTCGGTCGGGCTGGACATGCGACTCATTGTGGTCCACGACACAACGCGGTGGTGATGCTGTTCGCACATCGCGACCATGCCCGAACGGCATTTCCGCACCGGATCACGGACTGCGACCGTGGGTAGGTGCCCGAACCACGTGCGAACCGGCAGGCGCAGCTGCGGCTGCGTGGTCGCACGGGCCGGTTGCGGGCGATGGTCCACTGGCCGGGTGCCCCCGGCGCCGACCGGGCGCCGGGCCTGCTGGTGAACCTGTACGACGACCCCGGTTCCGCCGGCGCACATGGCCGGGAGCTGTGCGCGCGGACCGGGTGCGTCGTCGTCTCGATGTCCGGCACGGCGGCCGTGGACGAGGTGCTGGAGGTGCTCGGCTGGGCCACGGACCACGCCGCCGAGCTGGAGGCGGAACCCGGCACGCTGGCGGTGACCGGGCAGGGCGGGCAGGGTCGGCTGGCGGTCGCCGTGGTGGACCGAGCACGCCGGAACGGCTGGCCGCCCGTCGTACTCCTGGACAGCGCTACCCTTGCGGTTGTAATCAAGTAATCGTCCGAGGGGTGGCTGTATGCAGGATCCGCCGAGCTTGTACGCGTGGGCGGGCGGTCACGACGCCCTGCGCAGGCTGACCGAGGTGTTCTACGACCGGGTGCTGGACGACGAGCTGCTCCGGCCGCGGTTCGAGCGGATGAGCCCGGAGCACCGCGAGCACGTGGCGGTCTGGCTCGGCGAGGTGTTCGGCGGCCCGACCCGGTACACCGACGAGCTCGGCGGCTACCCGGCGATGCTCCGCCATCACCTCGGCCTCGCGCTCACCGAGCCGGAACGCTCCCGCTGGGCGTTCCTCATCGCGGCCAGTGCGGATGAGGCCGGGCTGCCGGACGACCCGGAGTTCCGGTCCGCCTTCGTCGCGTACGTCGAGTGGGGCACGCGGATCGCGCTGGTGAACTCGCAGCCCGGCGCGACCCCGCCACCCGAGGCGCCGGTACCGCGCTGGGGCTGGGGCGAGGCCCCGCCGTACTCACCGTAGGGAGTCTGCCGCGGCGGCGCGCACGGAGGCGGTGAGCGCGGTGAGAGCGGGCGAGTCCAGGTTCCAGTGCTGCCAGTACAGCGGTACGTCGACCGGCCGGCCGCCCCCGAGCTCGACCAGCCGGCGGTCGTTCCGGCCGATCTCCTCCGGCACCATCCCCCAGCCGAGACCGAGCCGGATCGCCTCGACAAACGCCCACGGGGACGGCACGTAGTGCACCGGCGGATCGAGTCGGCGCCGGGTCACGGTCCGGAGGAACCGATGCTGCAGCATGTCCTTGCGATTGAACACCAGCATCGGCGCCCGCCCCAGCGCCTCCGCGGTGACGCCGTCCGGCAGCCACTGCCGGTGATATGCCGGCGAGGCCATCGCCAGGTACCGCATCGAGCCGAGCTTGAGCACCCGGCAGCCCTGGACCGGGTTCGGGTCCGCGGTCACCGCCGCCATCACCGAGCCGTCCCGGAGCAGCTCCGCGGAGTGGTCCTGGTCCTCGGAGTGCAGGTCGAAGCAGACCAGCTGCTCGGCGTCGAGCCCGGCCAGCGCGGGCAGGAACCAGCTCACCAGCGAGTCCGCGTTCACCGCGACCGGGATCCGGGTCACCTGCTCCCCGGCGTTCCCGCGGACCGCGACCAGCGCCTCGCTCTCCAGCAGCGCGACCTGCCCGGCCAGCCGGACCAGCGCCTGACCCGCCTCGGTCGGTCGGACCGGCTTCGACCGCCGGACCAGCACCTGGCCGAGCTGCTGCTCGAGCGCCTTGACCCGCTGGCTGACCGCGGAGGGCGTCACGTGCAGCCGCCGGGCCGCGGCGTCGAAGCTGCCCTCCTCCACCACCGCGGCGAAGGTGGCGAGCTGTACGGCATCCAGTTCCATGTGAAGCAATGCTAATGCATCTGCAGAAACATTAGCTGGGCGAAATGACGTCCAGCACCTACCGTCGATAGAGTGTCCACCAGTCTGCTGCTCGGCTTCGCAACCTGCCTGTCGATGATCGTCGCGATCGGCGCCCAGAATGCCTTCGTGCTGCGCCAGGGCATCCGCCGCGAGTACGTGGTACCGGTGGTCGCGGTGTGCGCGCTGTCGGACGCGGTGCTGATCACTGCAGGCGTCGCCGGGCTGGGTGCGGCGCTGGAGTCGCGGCCGACCGCGCTGTCCGCGGCCAAGTACGCCGGGGCCGCGTTCCTGGTCGGCTACGGCGTACTCGCGGTACGACGCGCGCTCCGGCCGCAGGCGATGAACGCCGCGGAGGGCCGGGCGCCGGCCCGGCTCGGCGCCGTCCTGCTGGCCTGCCTCGGCTTCACCTACCTGAACCCGCACGTGTATCTGGACACCGTGGTGCTGCTCGGCGTGCTGGCGAACCAGCAGGGCAGCCCGGGGCGCTGGCTGTACGGCGCCGGCGCCGCGGCCGCGAGCCTGGTGTGGTTCGTCGCGCTCGGGTTGTTCGCCGGGCGGCTCGGCCCGCTGTTCGCCAGGCCGCGCTCCTGGCAGGTGCTGGACGGTGGCATCGCCACGGTGATGATCGGGCTCGGCGCCTGGATGGCCCTGGGGTAGGACGCCTGGATGTACACCTAGAGCAGCAGCCCGAGGTAGTACTCCGACACCGCCCGGTCGCCGACCACGAGAGCGTTCCGGCGCAGGCCCTCCAGCTCGAAGCCGCAGGACAGGTAGAGGTTCAGGGCCCGGAGGTTGTGCGTCATCACGGTCAGCTCCAGCCGTCGCAGGCCACGGCGGGCCGCCTCGTCGCGGGCGGCGCCCAGCAGGGCCCGGCCCAGGCCCTTGCCGCTGTACGCCGCCCGGACGCCCATCACCACGTACCCGGTCCGGCGCGCCCTGGCGTACGGCAGCACCGACACCTCGGCATACCCGGCCAGCTCACCGTTGCCCTCGGCAACCAGCAGGTACGACGCGTGGTCGCTTTCGAGCCGCGCGCGGAGATCGTCCGGTGCCGACTCCCGCTCGCCCGGCTCGAGCAGCATCAGCTCGGACTCGGCGTCGAGTGCCGTCTGCAGCGCCAGCAGCGCGTCGGCGTCAGTGGGGCGGGCCGGTCGCGTCGTACTCATCAGGGATTCAGGCGGGCGGTGTCAGTGCCCAGCGGATGGTGCGGGTCAGCGCGTCGCCGGCCGCGCGGACCACCGTCGCCTCGGCGAGTGGCAGGTACGGCAGCCGCAAGGGCCACCGTGTCCACCACGGCAGCAGCCCCACTGCCGCGGCGGTCAGAACCCCGTAAGCCGGCCGGGCCAGGAGCGGCACCGGCGGCTGGACCAGAATGAAACGCGCGGCCTGGCGGGCCTCGGGGGTGCCGCGCAGCTCCGGCCGGTACTCCTCCAGCGCGTCCCGCAGCCCGGCGACGCTGGTGGGCGGATCCGGTACGCCGAGCGCGTCCGCGACGCGCGACATGTCCACGACGTACTCGTCCCGCTCGTCGGCGTCGAGCGGTCGGGCGCCGTACCGCTGGTAGGCGGCCAGGAAGCTGTCCACCTCGGCGAGATGCACCCAGCGAAGCAGGTGCGGGTCGTTCGCCCGGTACGGCGTGCCGTCCGGCGCCCGGCCGCGGACCCGGTCGTGCACGGACTGGACGTGTTCGATCGCCGCCCAAGCGTCCTCGGCGGGACCGTAGGTCGTGACGGCGAGGAAATGCGAGGTGCGCCGCAGCCGCCCCCACGGGTCGCCGCGGTAGCCGGAGTGCGACGCGACCGCCGCCATCGCCAGCGGATGCAGCGACTGCAGCAGCAGCGCGCGCAGGCCGCCGGCGAACATCGAGGCGTCCCCGTGCACCCGGCGGATCGGGCGGTCCGGCGCGAACCACCGCTCACCCGGTACGTCGTGAATCCGGGCCCGAGCGGCCTCGGGATCCGGGCCGGCGACCTTGTCCAGGATCATGCCCGCCAGCGCTGCTCTGACCGGCTGCGCCATGCTCCCAGTCTCCCTCCGGGTCCAGCTTCGGCAGGCACGCCTGCGCGACTCGTCCGCTGAGCGGCTACCTCGGGAACGCGTGTATCGGGGTACGGGTGAAGTTCTCGATCTCTTCCTGAAGGGTCCGAGCCTGCTCTGCGAGGCCCGACTTGCGCAAGGCCTGGTGCACCCGGTGGGCGGAGTGCACGACACCGTTGATCCGGCGCTCCGCGGGAAGCTCCAGCACCGGCGCGATCGCCACGGCGGCCCCTTCCGTATCGCCGTGCGCGATGTGGCTGATCGCCATTGCGGCATGGCTGCCGGCGGCGTCGCCGAAGGCCCACTCCGGGTCGGTCCGGTCGGTGTACGCCTCGACAGCGAGCGTCGAGTACCGCCGGCAGCTGGCCGCCTCGCCCGGCAGCCAGGACAGCGCGTCGGCGGCGTAGTAGAGCTGGCGGGCGCGCCCGAAGGTGCAGATGCCGCCGAGCGCGTCCAGCTCGTCGTTCTCGATGTCGTCCCAGGCCTCCTCGGCCCGTTCCAGCGCCTGCTGCGCGGCCTCGGCGTTGCCGAGTGCGGCCCACGCCCGGGCCTCGCTGACCGGCAGCCAGACACCGGTGGTGTTGCTGGACTGCTCGGCGTGGCCGGCCCCCAGCTGCGCGTAGCGCACGGACTCGTGCGGGTTGCCGGCCCAGTAGGACACCAGCGACTGCAGCCCGCGAATCCAGGCCCGCAGACCGTCGTGGTCGGCGCTGTCGGCGCATAGGAACGCGGTCCGCGTCTGCGTCATCGCCGCGTGCGGGTTGCCCAGATCGTGCGATGCCTTGGCGAGCAGCCCGCCGGTCACACCGCCCAGGAAGTTCAGCTGGCGTAGGTGGTCAGATCGTTGCCGGCGCTCGAGCAAGGCGGAGACCAGGTCCTGCGTCTCCACCAGGGAGCTCAGGATCTCGGTCAGCGGGCGTTGCGGATACGCGACCGCAACGTGCCGGACGTCGTCGTACACCTGCTGCATCGCCTCATCGCTGAGACTGGTCTGAGCAGCGATGGCGAACGCCTTCGCACGACTCGCAGCCATGTCGAGCACCTCCTAGTTACGGGGTGAAGCTCTACTCGGCCGGCTGCAGCGGCAGGACCACCTGGAAGCGGGTGTCGCCGGGCACCGAGGTGACCCGCAGATCGCCGTGGTGCTTGTTGACCACGATCCGCCAGGAGATGTCGAGCCCGAGCCCGGTACCTTCGCCGATCCCCTTCGTGGTGAAGAACGGCTCGAAGATCCGGTCCCGGATGTCGTCCGGGACGCCCGGACCGGTGTCACCGATCTCGACGACCGCGTTGTCGCGATCGCGCCAGGTCCGTATCGTCAGCGTGCCGCTGCCGGCCATCGCGCCGACCGCGTTGTCGATGATGTTGGTCCAGACCTGGTTCAGCTCCGCGGCGTAGGCGGGCACCTCCGGGAGAGTCCGGTCGAACTGCTTGACCACCTGCAGGCCCTTGGTCTTCGACGCCAGCATCACCAGGGTCGACTCGAGCAGCTCGTGCAGGTCGACTGTCTGGTACGGCGCCCGGTCCATCTGCGAGTACTGCTTCGCCGCGCCGACGAGGGTGGAGATCCGGGTCACCGAGTCGTCGATCTCGTTCATCAGCGACTCGGTGTCGACGGTGTAGGTGATCCAGCGGATCGCGCCTTCGAGGTACGTCGGGCCTACGGTCGCGAGCACGTTCTCCATCCAGGCAGGGTCCAGCCCGCCCGCGGCCAGCACCGGCGCGATGTCCCAGCCGCCGGCGACGTCGTGGTCGTCGAGCCAGTCCGCCAGCGCGTCCTCGGCATCGCTGAGCTCCAGCGGGGACCGGACCGGCGCCTTCGCGATCCGCTCGACCGCGTCCTCCTGCAGCTCGACGATCTTGTGCAGTTTGGTCGCGTCCAGGGTGCCGTCGGCGAGCATCGCGAGCTTCGCCCGCATCCCGGCGACCCGCTGCCGCAGCGCCGCGGAGGCGCGTACGGCGGCTGCGGCCGGGTTGTTCAGCTCATGGGTGAGCCCGGCGGACAGCGAGCCGAGCGCCAGCAGTCGCTCGCGTTGCCCGATGGCCCGGTCGCTACGCCGTGCGCTCATCACGATGCCGTCGATCAGGTGCACCGCCATCGGGAACCAGGTCTGCATCATGGTCGCGAGCGTCTGCGCGTCGATGACCGCGAACCGGCTCGGCTCGAGGGCGGTCATCGTCGCGGCGTACTCCAGCGTCCCCCGGTCGCCCATGAACGCCGTGAACGCGCCGGCGTACACCCCGCGCTGGTCGGTCCGGGTGATCTCGACGTCCTGGCCGTACGACAGCTTCGACATCGCGACCGACCCGGAGAGCAGCACGTAGCAGCAGGTGCCCGGGTCGCCCTGCCGGAACACCACGCCGGGCTCGAAGGTCTTGACGTACATCTCGCGGGCGAGCCAGTCCAGCTGCTCGTCGTCCAGGCCCTCGAACAGGAACAGGGTTCGCAGCTCGTCAGGCGTGAGCCGCTCCAGCTCTTCGTGTATCTCCTGGGCCATCAGAGCACCTCCAAGTAGCGGTGCACGAGCGTGACCGCCATCGCGCCGTCGCCGACCGCGGACGCGACCCGCTTGACCGACTCGGCCCGGACGTCACCCGCCGCGAACACGCCCGGCACGCTGGTCTCGAGGTGGTACGGGTCCCGCTCCAGCGGCCAGCCCGCGGGGCGGCCGCCCAGGTCCGGCCCGGTCAGCACGAACCCGCGCTGATCCAGCTCCACCGGCAGCCACTCGGTCCGCGGCGCCGCGCCGATGAACACGAACAGCCACTCGCCGTCCACCTCGCGGCTGTCGCCGGTCGCGTTGTTGTGCAGCGTCAGCCGTTCCAGGTGGTCCGCACCCTTCGCCGAGACCACCTCGGTGCAGGTGTGCACCTCGATGTTCGGGATCTCGGCGAGCTGTGCGATCAGGTACGCCGACATGGTGGCGTCCAGCGACGGGGCACGGACCAGCAGGTGCACTCTGCGGGCGTGCCGGGAGAAGTACACCGCGGCCTGTCCGGCCGAGTTCGCGCCACCGATGATGTACACCTCGGAGCCCGCACAGCTCGGTCCCTCGGTGGACGCCGCGCCGTAGTACACGCCGCGGCCGTTGAGGTCCTCCAGGCCCGGCGCCTGCAGGGTCCGGTAGGACACGCCGGTGGCCAGGATCACCGAATGCGCGGACAGCTCGCTGCCGTCGGAGAACACCACCGTCCGTGCCGAGCCGCGGGCCTCCAGCCCGGTGACCCGGCGGGCGGTCAGCACCTCGGCTCCGAACTTCACCGCCTGCCTCCGGGCCCGGTCGGTGAGCTGGGCACCGGACACCCCGTCCGGGAAGCCGAGGTAGTTCTCGATCCGGCTGGACTGGCCGGCCTGGCCGCCGGTCGCGAGCTGCTCGACCAGCACCGTCCGCAGGCCCTCGCTGGCGCCGTACACCGCGGCGCCCAGCCCGGCCGGACCGCCGCCGACCACGACCAGGTCGTAGAACTCGGCGGCCGGTGTGGTGGACAGCCCGACCTGGGTCGCGAGCTCGGACTCGGTCGGCGCGACCAGCACGTCGCCGTCGGGGGTGACCACGACCGGCAGCTGCTGGCCGTCCAGCTCCGCGGCGTCGAGCAGCCGGCGTGCCTCGTCGCTGTCGACCGAGTACCAGCGGTACGGCACCGCATTGCGGGCCAGAAAGTCCCGGCACGCGAACGACGGCGCCGACCAGCGGTGCCCGATCACCTTGGTCTCGTGCACCGGTTGCTCCGGCGTACTCGCCCACGCCTCCAGCAGCGCGTCCATCACCGGGTAGAGCTTCTCCTCCGGCGGGTCCCACGGCTTCAGCAAGTAATGGTCGAGGTCCACCACGTTGATAGCCTGGATCGCCGCGTCGGTGTCCGCGTACGCCGTCAGCAGCACCCGCCGGGCTCGCGGGAACAGGTCCATCGCCTGCTCCAGGAACTCGATCCCGGTCAGATGCGGCATCCGGTAGTCGGCGAGCAGGACCGCCACCGGCTCGCCGCGGAGCTTCAGCTCCTTGAGCGCCTCCAGCGCCTGCTCGGCCGACTCGGCGCGGACGACCCGGTGCTGCTCGCCGTACCGCCGCCGTAGGTCGCGGGCGATCGACCGGGACACCCCCGGGTCGTCGTCGACGGTCAGGATCACCGGCCGGACCGCGGTCTCGGCGGTCGGCGTGGTCACGGTAAGCCCCTCACATCGTCCTTCATACCAGCGACCTGGTCGTGGACGAACCGATCCGGGACGTGATCCGCGCCGAACGCCTGTGAAAGCCGGGGGACTGCACTGCGACGGCGGATCGGCGGAGGGATCGAGGATCATGCGAGTGTCCGGACTGCGCAAGCTCATCAGGCGACCCGGGAGGCTGCACCGAGGACGACACCGGGGACGGCATCGCCTCGATCGGCCGGCGGCACCGAGTCGCTGGCAGCTGGCGGGTTCGGTGGCCGCGGTGGTCACCCTGGCAGTGCTGGCAGCCGCGCCGGTCGACCGCGTAGCGCCCGGCGGGTACGACGCGTCCGGGACCCCGGAGGCGCAGGCGGCCGACCCCTTCATCGAGGACGAGGTGCTGGCCGAGTTCGTCGCGCCGGAGCAGCTGGAAGCGGTCCCGGTCGGTCCCGGTCGGGTGGCGAAACCGGTGCAGATGGTGCTCTCGGGTGCGCCGGTGATCAGCACCCTCGGCGAGAGCGGGATCCCGGATGTCGCCCTGCGGGCGTACAAGCAGGCCGAGGCGCGGCTGGCGGTCAGCGACCCCGGCTGCGGGGTGCCGTGGACGCTGCTCGCCGCGATCGGACGGGTGGAGTCGAACCACGGCCGGTTCGGCGGCGCCCAGCTACGCGACGACGGTTCCGCGACCCGGCGGATCCGAGGCATCCCGCTGGACGGCCGGCCCAACGTCGCGCTGATCCGTGACAGCGACGGTGGTGCGCTCGACGGCGACACCGTGTACGACCGTGCGGTCGGGCCGATGCAGTTCATCCCGTCGACCTGGCGGGCGGTGAACGCGGACGGCAACGGCGACGGCGTCGGCGACCCGAACAACATGTTCGACGCCGCGCAGGGCGCCGCACAGTACCTCTGCACCGGTACGTCGGACCTGCGCGACCCGGCCCGGGCAGCGCAAGCGGTACGGCGCTACAACAACGCCGACTCCTATGTCCGGGTGGTGCTCGGGCTGGCCCGGATGTACGCGACCGGCCGCGTCGTCGGGCTGCCCTCGACCGGCGACCTGCTGCCGGACGAGCCCGTCGACCCGCCGGCGGTGCGACCCTGGCCCGCCGAACCGCCGCCGGACGGCACGGTGCTGGCCAAGCCGGCCCCCGACCAGCGGACCGAACCCGCGGCCCCGCCCCGGGTCGTGACGCGCCCGCGGACGACGGCGTCCGAGCCGCCGGCCGCGAGACCACCGCAGCCAAGGCCGACGACCAACCCGGAGCCGGCCGACCCCGAGCCGACCCAGCCGCAACCGTCCAAGCCCGTGCCCACGCGATCGTCCGAGCCGGAGCCCACGCAGCCGTCCGAGCCGGAGCCCACGCAGCCGTCCAAGCCGGAGCCGACGCGGCCCTCCGAGCCGGCACCGTCCGAGCCGGCACCGTCCGAGCCGAAGGCGACCGAGCCCCAGCCGACACAACCCTCCGAGCCCGAGCCGACCCAACCGTCCGAACCGACGCCGTCCGACCCCGAGCCGTCGGAGTCCGGCAAGCCCACGCCGGCCCCGTCCGCCGATCCGACCCCGGCACAGCCGGACACGGCCGCGGTCGGCTGGGCCCCGGCGATGCGCGAGGTAGTCGGCCGGGCCCTGACCCGACCCGCGTGCCCCGACACGCCCACCCCACGACAGGAGCAGCCCTCCGAGACCTGCCCCAGCGATTCCGCGGAATCGTCTCGGGCTCGGGACGACAAGAACCGAGGACGGTGCACACCGCAGAACGTGTGCAAGGTCCCGGGATCCCCCCGCCCGTCCGTCACGCCAGGGCGCTGAGCGCTGGCCCGTGAGTGCACGGCTGGACAAGGGCTGTGCGCGCTGGGCCAGCGACTGCGCGGCGGCAACGGCTCAGGCTGGCGAGAGTCAGAACAGTCCGACAACTGTCTCGGGGAGACATGAACACGGAGAAGATCCGCCGGCCGGCGCGATCCACATGAAGCTGCGCGAGAACACCAACCACGGCACCGGCGCGGACAGCTGCACCGGATGGATCCGGGTCTAGTGCGCCCGCGCGTCCGCGAGCGCCGCGTCCAGGATCTGCGCCCACTGCCGGACGATGCCGCGACGGCGCGCACTGTCGTCGCTCAGCAGGTCCGCGAGTCCGAGCCCGCGGGCCATGTCGAGCACGCCCTGCACCGTCTCGCGAACCCCGGGCGTCCGCTCGTCGACGTCCAGGACCTCGAGCAGCGCGCGATGTGCCTGCCGGCCGACGTGGCTCTCCAGCGTGGCGATCTGCCGGCGCAACCCGTCCTCGGTCGAGGCGGCGACCCACAGGTGCAGGGCGGCGCGGAAAAGCGGGCCGGTGTACACGTTCGTCAGCATCGTGACGATCGCCTCGGTCCGGCCAGCGCCGCCTGGTAGCGCCCGCGCCTGCTCCCGGATCTCCGCGAGCCGGACCTCGGTCATGTACTCGACCGCGGCCGCGAAGAGGTCGCCCCGGGTCGGGAAGTGGTGTTGGGCGGCACCACGCGACACCCCGGCCCGGGCCGCGACCACGGCGACCGTGCTGCCGCCGTACCCGAGCTCGGCCAGCGACTCCAGCGCGGCCTCGAGCAGCCGGCGCCGGGTGGCGCGGCTGCGGTCCTGCTGCGGCTCCCGCAGCGCTGTGTCAGTCATCGGTCAGTCATCTGTCACTCATCGGTCACTCACAGGAACACGTCCGGCGCCAGATCGGCCTCGGTCGGGGCCAGCCGGTATGACGACAGGTCGGTGACGCCGGCGCCCGCGAGCACCTCGTCGTCGATCAGGAACCCGCCGGTGCCGGCGCTGGTGAGGACGACGTACGCCGCGTCGGCCACGATCTCCGGTGTCCGGGACCGGGCCGCCGCCTCCTCACCGCCGAGCAGGTTCAGCACCGCTGCCGTGGCGATCAGCGTCCGCGGCCATAGCGAGTTCACGTGGATGCCGTCGCCGCGTAGCTCCTCGGCGAGGCCGAGTGTGGTGAGGCTCATGCCGTACTTCGCCATCGTGTAGGCGAGGTGCGCGCCGGCCCACTTCGGATCCAGGTTCAGCGGCGGCGACAGGGTCAGGATGTGCGGGTTGCGGCCGGCCGCGGCGGACTCGCGCAGAGCCGGGATGCAGGTCTTCGACAGGAGGAACGTGCCGCGGGCGTTGATGTCCTGCATCAGGTCGTACTTCTTCATCCCGATCGCGGCGGCCGGGGTGAGGTCGATCGCGCTGGCGTTGTTCACCACGATGTCGATGCCGCCGAAGGTCTCGACGGTACGACGGACCGCGTCCGCGACCGAGTCGTCGTCGCGGACGTCGCCCACGATCGGCAGCGCATTGCCACCCGCGGCCTCGATCTCCTCCGCCGCGGTATGGACAGTGCCGGGGAGTTTGGGGTGCGGCTGGTCGGTCTTGGCCAGCAGAGCCACGTTGGCCCCGTCCCGGGCGGCGCGGACCGCGATCGCCAGCCCGATCCCGCGGCTGCCGCCGGACATGATCATCGTCCGGCCGGCCAGGTCGGTCATCGCGACGTCTCCCGGGCCCGCAGCTCGCGGCGCAGGATCTTGCCGGACGCGGCCTTCGGCACCGCGTCGATGAACTCCACCTGGCGAACCTTCTTGTGTGGCGCCACCCGCTGCGCGACGAACTCGACGACGTCGTCCGCGGTGAGCTCGACCCCGGCGGCCGGTACCACGAACGCCTTCGGGATCTCGTTGCCCTCAGCATCGGTCACGCCGATCACAGCCGCGTCGGCGATCCGCGGGTCGGTCAGCAGCACCGCCTCAAGCTCGGCCGGCGGCACCTGGTAGCCCTTGTACTTGATCAGCTCCTTGAGCCGGTCCACCACATACAGATAGCCGCGCCCGTCGACCCGGCCGAGGTCGCCGGTATGCAGCCAGCCGTCCGGGTCGATCGTCGCCGCGGTCTCATCCGGCCGGCCGAGGTAGCCCTTCATCACCTGCGGGCCGCGAATCCAGATCTCCCCGGTGTCACCCTCGACGACGTCGTTGCCATCGGCATCGACCAGGCGCATCTCGGTGGACGGGAACAGCTTGCCGACGGCGCCGGGTGGCGGCTCCGGGTCGTCCTCCGGAGTGGCGTGCGTGCCGGGCGAGAGCTCGGTCATCCCGTACGCCTGCAGGATCGCGGGCAGCCCGAGCCGCTTGCAGGCCGCCTCGGCCAGCTCCGCGTCCAGCGGCGCGGCGGCGCTCATCACGTGCGTCAGGGCGGACAGGTCGACGCCGTCCACGGCGGGATGCTTGGCCAGCGCCAGAACGACCGGCGGCGCGACGTACGCGCGGGTGATCCGGTGCTCGTCCAGCGTGCTGAGGAACTGCTGCAGGTCGAACCTCGGCAGCACAACGACGGTGGCGCCGAGCCGCAGCGGCAGGTTCATCAGCACGGTCATCCCGTACACGTGGAAGAACGGCAGGATCGCGATGATCCGCTCGCCCTCGGCCACCTCGATCATCCGCTCGGCCTGGGTGAGGTTGGTGGCGATATTGCGGTGCGTCAGCATCACGCCCTTCGCCGCGCCGGTGGTGCCGCTCGAGTACGGCAGCACCGCGACATCGTCGGCCGGGTCGATCCGCACGTCCGGTTCGGGTGCGCCGGTCGCGGCCAGCTCGGTCACCGTCCGGTAGCCCTCGGCGGTGTCGCAGACGAACACCTCCTCGACGGTGGTGCCGGGAACCGCCGCGGCCGCGATCGGAGTGAACACCGACACCGTGACCAGGTAGCGGGCACGCGAGTCGAGCAGCTGCTTGTGCAGGTCGTCCGCGGTGTAGAGCGCGTTGACCGTGGTGACGGTCGCACCGGCCCGGGTCGCGGCGTAGAACACGACCGGGAACATGATCGTGTTCGGGCTGTGCAGCGCGATCACGTCGCCCTTCCGCACGCCCAGCTCGGCGAAGCCCGCGGCCAGCCGCCGGGTCATCTGGTCCAGCTGCGCGTAGGTCAGCGTCCGGCCCGTGACCCCGTCCACCAGCGCCGCGCGATCGCCGTACGACGAGGCGTTGGCCAGCACCGCGTCATGGATCGGCTCGTCGACAACCTGCACATCCTCGAACTCACTCCGGTAAACCATGGCTCTCCTTGTGCAGCGGCGTCAGTAGGACTTGGGCAGGCCCAGGGTGTTCTGGGCGACGAAGTTGAGGATCATCTCGCGGCTGACCGGGGCGATCCGGCCGACCCGGGAGCCGACGATCATGGACCCCACGCCGTACTCGCCGGTGAGGCCGTTGCCGCCCAGGCACTGCACGGCCTGGTCGACGGTTCGCGCGCACGCCTCGCCGGCCGCGTACTTGGCCATGTTCGCCGCCTCGCCCGCTGCCACGTCGTCGCCCGCGTCGTACAGGAAGGCGGCCTTCTGCATCATCAGCCGGGCCAGCTCGACCTCGATCTTGCACTGCGCGAGCGGATGCGCCAGGCCCTGATGCGCACCGATCGGGGTGTCCCACACCTTCCGGTCGTTGACGTAGGCAACGGCCTTGCCGAGTGCGTGCCTGGCCGACCCGATCGCGAACGCCGCGGCCATGATCCGCTCCGGGTTGAGCCCGGCGAACAGCTGCATCAGGCCCGCGTCCTCGCTGCCGACCAATGCGTCCTTCGGCAGCTCGACCTCGTCCAGGAAGAGGGAGAACTGCCGGTCGGGACTGACCAGCTCCATCTCGATCTGGTGCCACTCGAACCCGGCAGCATCGGTCGGTACCACGAACAGCGCCGGCTTGAGCCGCCCGGTCCTCGCGTCCTCGGTCCGGCCGACCACGAGCACCGCGTGAGCCGAATCCATCCCGGAGATGAACACCTTCCGCCCGGACAGCAGCCAGCCGTCGTCGGTACGCCGCGCGGTGGTGGTGAGCTTGTGCGCGTTCGAGCCGGCGTCCGGCTCGGTGATCGCGAACGCCATCTGGAACGACCCATCGGCCAGGCCCGGCAGCCAGCGCTGCTTCTGCTCGTCGGTTCCGAACCGGGCGATCACGGTGCCGCAGATCGCCGGCGACACGACCATCATCAGCAGCGGGCAACCCGCGGCGCCGAGCTCCTCCAGCACGATGGACAGGTCCGCCATGCCGCCACCACCGCCGCCGTACTCCTCAGGCAGGTTCACCCCGAGGTACCCGAGCTTGCCGGCCTCCGACCACAGCTCGTCCACCCGCTCACCGGAGCGCGCCTTGGTCCTGTAGTACTCGTACCCGTACTTCTTGCCCAGCTCGGCGACCGCCGCCCGCAGCGCGGCCCGCTCCTCGGTCTCGACGAAGCTCATCTACCCGCCTCCTCCTTCACCACGGCGAGGACGGCTCCGACCTCGACCTGTTCTCCCGCGCTGACCGGCAGCTCGGTGACGACTCCCGCGGACGGAGCGGCGATGGTGTGCTCCATCTTCATCGCCTCCATCCACAGCAGCGGCTGTCCCTCGGCGACCCGGTCGCCCTCGCCCACCGCGACCCGGGTCACGGTTCCCGGCATCGGCGCCAACAGCGACCCGGCCGGCACCTGCGCGGACGGGTCCGCGAACCGCTCCAGCGGCGTGAGCGACACCGGTCCCAGCGCCGAGTCCACACAGACCAGCCCGTCGTACGACGCGACCTCGAACCGCCGGCGTACGCCGTCGGCCTCGAGCACCGCGTACCCGGGTGCCAGGTCGACGAGCATGACGTTGCCATCGGCAACCAGTCCGTCACGGGTGAGCCGGTACTCGATCTCGTGCATGCCGTGCGTCCCGGTGAACGCGGCCCGTTGCGGCGCGGACACCACGTTCCGCCACCCGATCGGGAGCCGGTTCAGCGCCGCCGCGTCCCGGTGGTCCGCCGCCGTCCTGACCAGGGCCGCCGCGAGCGCGGACAGCCGTTCCGCGTTCCCGTCGGCGAGCGGCCGGGCCAGCTCGTCCAGCCCGTGCCGGTCGAAGAATGCGGTATCGGTCCGTCCGGCCAGGAACGCCGGATGTCGCAACACCCGCACCAGCAGATCCCGGTTCGTCCGCATCCCGTGGATCCGCGCCTCCGCCAGCGTCGCGGCCAGTCTGCGAGCCGCCGTAGCTCGGTCCGGTGCCCAGCAGATCACCTTCGCCAGCATCGGGTCGTAGTGCACCGTGACAACCGACCCGCTCTCCACCCCCGAGTCCACCCTGACCCGGGCCCTCTCGCGGGGGTTTGGGGTGCGCCCGTCCCCGCCGAGGGCGGGGGTAGGGACGGCGAAAGTGTGGAGGGGGCCGGATTTGGGTTGCCAGTCGTTGGCTGGGTCCTCGGCGTACAGGCGGGCCTCGATGGCGTGGCCGTGGGATCCCGGTGGCGCTTCCGCGAGAGCCTGGCCTTCGGCGATGGAGAGCTGGAGGGCGACCAGGTCGAGGCCGGTGGTGAGCTCGGTGACGGGGTGCTCGACCTGCAGCCGGGTGTTCATCTCGAGGAAGTAGAACCGGCCGTTGTCGTCGGCAAGGAACTCGACGGTGCCGGCACCGACGTACCCGATCGCCGCCGCGGCCTTCCGCGCCGCCTCGAACAGCTCGGCGCGCATCGCCGGCAGCCGCTCGACCAGCGGCGACGGCGCCTCCTCGATCACCTTCTGGTGCCGGCGCTGGATCGAGCACTCGCGTTCGCCGACCGCCCACACGATGGCGTGCGCGTCGGCCAGCACCTGGACCTCGACGTGCCGGCCGTTCTCCAGGTACGGCTCGCAGAACACCGCCCCGTCCCCGAATGCCGACGCAGCCTCCGATCGCGCCGCCTCGAGCTCGCCGGCCAGGTCCGCCAGCCGTCGTACGACGCGCATCCCGCGTCCGCCGCCACCCGCCGACGCCTTCACCAGCACCGGCAGGTCGTCCGCGGTCATGGCGGCCGGGTAGAGCTCGGCCAGCACGGGTACGCCGGCCCGGTCCATCAGCCGCTTGGCCTCGACCTTCGACCCCATCGACTCGATCGCCGCGGCCGGCGGGCCGATCCAGGTCAGGCCAGCGCCGGTGACCGCCCGGGCGAAGGCGGCGTTCTCGGACAGGAAGCCGTACCCCGGATGGACGGCGTCCGCGCCCGCCCTCACCGCGGCCGCGACCAGCAGGTCGGCCCGCAGGTACGTGTCCGCCGGCGCGTTGCCGGGCAGCCGGACGGCCGCGTCCGCCTCGGCGACGTGCGGCGCGTCCGCGTCGGCGTCGGAGTACACCGCGGTGCAGCCGATGCCGAGCTCGTGACACGTCCGGAACACCCGCCGGGCGATCTCACCGCGGTTGGCCACCAGCACGTTCGTGATCACGGGCGTCACATCCTGAACACGCCGAAGTTGGCGCCGTCGAACCGGGTGCCCTCGACCGGCGCGTTGTGGATCGCGGACAGGCAGATCCCGAGCACCGTGCGGGTGTCCCGAGGGTCGATCACGCCATCGTCGTACAGCCTCCCGGACAGGAACATCGGCAGCGACTCGGCCTCGATCTGGCCCTCGACGTACGCCCGCATCTGCGCGTCCGCCTCCTCGTCGTACGGCTGGCCCTTCGACTCCGCCGCCGCCCGGGCCACGATCGACAGCACACCGGCTAGCTGCTGCGGGCCCATCACCGCGGACTTCGCCGACGGCCAGGCGAACAGGAAGCGCGGGTCGAACGCCCGCCCGCACATGCCGTAGTGGCCGGCGCCGTACGACGCGCCCATCAGGATCGAGAGGTGCGGGACCTTCGAGTTCGAGACCGCGTTGATCATCTGCGCGCCGTGCTTGATGATGCCGCCCTGCTCGTACTCCTTACCCACCATGTAGCCGGTCGTGTTGTGCAGGAAGACCAGCGGTGTCGACGACTGGTTCGCGAGCTGGATGAACTGCGCCGCCTTCTGCGACTCGGCACTGAAAAGCACCCCGCGCGCGTTCGCCAGGATCCCTACCGGATAACCGTGCACGCACGCCCACCCGGTCGCCAGGGACGACCCGTACAGCGGCTTGAACTCGTCGAAGTCCGACCCGTCCACCACCCGCGCGATCACATCCCGCGGGTCGAACGGCACCTTCAGATCACCCGGTACGATGCCCAGCAGCTCGTCCGCGTCGTACACGGGCTCGTCGTACGACGGCTTGGGCGCCGGGCCGAGCTTGCGATGGTTGAGCCGGGCAACGATCCGGCGGCCGATCCGGATCGCGTCCGGCTCGTCGATCGCGAAATAGTCCGCGAGCCCGGAGGTCCGGGCGTGCATCGACGCGCCGCCGAGCGACTCGTCGTCGGACTCCTCGCCGGTCGCCATCTTGACCAGCGGCGGGCCGGCCAGGAACACCTTCGCGCCACGGTCGACCATCACCACGTAGTCGCTCATGCCCGGGACGTACGCGCCGCCGGCGGTCGAGTTGCCGAACACCAGCGCGATCGTCGGGATGCCCTCCGCGGACCGCCGGGTGATGTTGCGGAACGTCGCCCCGCCGGGGATGAAGATCTCCTTCTGGGTCGGCAGATCCGCGCCGCCGGACTCGACCAGGCTGATCACCGGGAGCCGGTTCGCGCGTGCGATCTCGTCGGCCCGCAAGGCCTTGCGCAGTGTCCAGGGGTTGCTGGAGCCACCCTTGACGGTCGGGTCGTTCGCGGTGATCAGGCACTCGACGCCCTCGACCACGCCGATCCCGGTGACCAGGCTGGCGCCGACCGTGAATTCGCTGCCCCAGCCGGCCAGCGGCGACAGCTCCAGGAACGGCGCACCCGGGTCGAGGAGCAGCTCGATCCGCTCGCGAGCCAGCAGCTTCCCGCGCTGGTGGTGCCGCGTGACGTACTTCTCCCCGCCGCCCGCGACAGCCTTCGCGTGCTCCGCGTCGAGCTCGGCCAGCTTGGCCCGCATCGCCTCCGTGTTGGCGACGTACGCGTCCCCGCGCACGTCCAGGCCCGACCGCAGCGCCGTCATGAGGTGTAGCCGAGGGTCTTGGCGGCCAGGGAGGTGAGGATCTCGGTGGTGCCGCCGCCGATGGCGAGGATCTTGAGGTCGCGGTACTGGCGTTCGACCTCGGCCTCGCGCATGTAGCCGAGGCCGCCGTGCAGCTGGACGGCCTGGTCGACGACCCACTGACCGGCCTCGACGGCGGTGTTCTTGGCGAAGCACACCGGCGCGATCACGTTCTCGCCGGCGGCCGCGCGTCGTACCACGTCGTGGACGTAGACCCGGGCCACGTCGACCCGGCGGGCCATCTCGGTCAGCGTGTGCTGCACCGTCTGCCGCGAGATCAGCGGCCGCCCGAACGTCTCCCGGTTCCGGCACCACTCGACGGTCAGGTCCAGCGCACGCTGGGCGCCGGCGTACGCCTGGACGGCGAGGGTGAGCCGCTCGCTGACGAAGTTCTGTGCCAGCTGGACGAACCCGGTGCCCTCTGCGCCGACGAGCTGATCGGCCGGCACACGTACGTCGCTGAAGGACAGCTCCGCGGTGTCCGAGCACAGCCAGCCCATCTTCTCCAGCTTCCGCGACACGGCGAACCCGGGCGTGCCCTTCTCGATCACCAGCAGCGAGATCCCGTGCGCGCCCGCGTCGCCGGTCCGTACCGCGGTGGTGACGAAATCCGCCCGTACGCCAGAGGTGATGAAGGTTTTCGCGCCGTTCACGATGTATGAGTCGCCGTCCCGCTTGGCGGTGGTCCGGATCGAGGCGACGTCGGACCCGCCGTCCGGCTCGGTGATCGCGAGCGCGCCGATCAGCTCTCCGGCCAGCGTCGGCCGGACCCACCGGTCGATCTGCTCGTGGTTGCCGTTGGCAACGATATGCGGCAGCGCGATCCCGCAGGTGAGCAACCCGGCGACCAGCCCGCCGGACCCACCCGCGTAGTGCATCTCCTCGACCACCGCGACGGAGTCCGCCAGCTCCCCGCCGCCTCCGCCGGCCGACTCGGGGAACGCCACGCCGAGCAGCCCGAGCACGCCGGCGGTCCGGTGCAGCGACCGCGGCAGCTCGCCGGCGCGCTCCCACTCGTCCAGCGACGGCAGCACCTCGGCGGCCATGAAGCGCCGTACGGTCGCCCGCAGAGCGTCGCGTTCCGCCGTCACAGGAGCACCTCCGGCACGTCCAGGTACCGGGACCGCAGCCACTCGCCGACCGCCTTCGCCTGCGGGTCGAACCGGGCCTGCGACGCGACTCCCTCACCGAGCAGGTCCTCGACCACGAAGTTCAGCGCCCGCAGGTTCGGCAGCACGTACCGTCGTACCGTCAGCCCGGTTGCCTCCGGCAACAACCGGCGCAGCTCGTCGACAGTCAGCGCGTGCGCCAGCCAGCGCCACGCCTGGTCGGACCGGACCCAGATGCCGATGTTCGCGTTCCCGCCCTTGTCCCCGCTGCGCGCCCCGGCCACCAGCCCGAGCGGCACTCGCCGGAACGGCCCGGCAGGCAACGGCTCGGGCAGGTCCGGCTCGTCCACCTCGGCCAGCTCCACGGTCTTCCCCGCCGGCTCGATCTCCCGGCGCCCGCCGCCCGGGAGCACGACCGTGTGCGACACCTGCCCGGCGTCGAGGTAGGCCGGCGTGAAGACCCCGTACGGCGATGCGTCCCCCGGCGGCGCGGTCAGGTGGAACCCCGGGTAGCTGGCCAGCGCCAGCTCGACCGCGAGCCCGGAGAACGACCGCCCGACTTTGGCCGGGTCCGGATCCTTGACCGCGCACCGCAGCAGCGCGCTGGCCTGCTCCTCGGTCTCCGCGTCCGGCTGGTCGATCCGCGCCAGCGTCCACCGCACCTCGGCCGGCGGCTCGGCCTCGAGTGCCGCCGAGACCTGCTCGCGGACCAGGTCCGCCTTCGCCGCCAGGTCCAGCCCGGTGAGCACGAACGTGACCTCGTTCCGGAACCCGCCGACGCCGTTCAGCGACACCTTGTACGTCGGCGGCGGCGGCTCGCCGCGGACACCCGAGATGCGCACCCGGTCCGGACCGTCAGCGGTCAGCTCGATGCTGTCGAGACGCGTGGTGACGTCCGGTCCGGCGTACCGGGCGCCGGTGATCTCGTAGAGCAGCTGCGCCGCGACCGTGTCCACGGTGACCGCGCCGTCGGTGCCGTCGTGCTTGGTGATCACGCTGCTGCCGTCGGCCGCGATCTCCGCGATCGGGAACCCAGGACGGTACAGCCGCGGGATCTCGGTGAAGAACGCGAAGTTCCCGCCGGTCGCCTGGCAGCCGCACTCGATCACGTGCCCGGCGGCGACCGCGCCCGCCAGCGCGTCGAACTCGTCCCGCTCCCAGCCGTGGTGCGCGGCCGCCGGCCCGACGATCACCGACGCGTCCGTGACCCGCCCGGTGACCACCACGTCCGCGCCCGCGCGCAGCGCCTCGGCGATCCCCCAGGCGCCCAGGTACGCGTTCGCCGCGAGCGGCTTCCCGAACCCAAGCTCGTCCGCCCGGTCGAGCAGGTCGTCGCCCTCGACGTACGCGATCCTCGGCGCCAGCCCGAGCCGGCCGGCCAGCTGGCCGATCGCCTCGGCCAGCCCCGCCGGGTTCAGCCCGCCGGCGTTGCTGACGATCTTCACGCCCCGGTCGAGTGCCAGGCCGAGACCGGTCTCGAGCTGCCGGAGGAATGTCTTCGCGTACCCCAGCCGCGGGTCTTTCTGCCGGTCCCGGCCCAGGATCAGCATCGTCAGCTCGGCCAGGTAGTCCCCGGTCAAGAAGTCCAGCGGCCCGCCGGTGAGCATCTCCTCGACCGCGCTGAACCGGTCGCCGTAGAACCCCGACGCGTTCCCGATCCGCACCGCCGTCATCGCGCCGACCCGCGCTGCTGCCCGGACGCCGGTGGCCGGCCGGGACCGGGCGGACCGGCGAAGGCCTGGATGATGTCGAGCCAGGCGTCGGCGTCCGGGCCTTGGGCCTTGAGGTCGGCGTCGCCGCGGTTCAGCCGCTGGACGGCGACCCGGCAGAAGTCGTACGCCGAGCCGGTGACGCGCTGGTCCGCATCGTCCTGGCCCCAGGTCCACAGGTCACCGTCCGGACCGGTCAGCTCGACCCGGAACTCCTCGGCCGGCGGCGTCCTGTCCCGCAGCAGGTAGGCGAAGTCCCGGGTCCGGACCGCCAGGTGTGCGACGTGGCGGAGTCGTGCGGTCGGCGCGCGTCGTACGCCGAGCGCGTCGGCCACGTCGCCGCCGTGCGCCCAGGTCTCCATCAGCCGCGCGGTCGCCATCGAGGCCGGGCTCATCGGCGGCCCGTACCAGGGCAGCTTCACCCCGGCCGGCACCGCGGTCAGTGCCGCGGCGAGGCGGTCCCGGTCGGAGCGCCAGCCGGCGAGCAGGTCGCCCGGCGGCAGCGCGGCACCCTCGGCGGCACCGGCGTCTACGAACCCGTCCGGGTTGGCGACGGCGTCCCGCAGATGGAGCGCGAACCCGTCAGCGTCGGTGGCCGCGAGCAATGCGGCACGGTCGGTCCAGGCCAGGTGCGCGATCTGGTGCGCGACGGTCCAGCCTTCCGCGGGTGTCGGCGTGGCCCAGCCGGCGTCGCCCAGGCCGGCGACCAGGGCGTCAAGCTCGGCGCTCTCGGCGACGAGGTCCGCGAGTACGAGGTCGAACGTGCCCATCGCTCTCCCTTCGGCGGACCAACCGTGACACGCTCCGGAAAAAGAATCAAGCGTGCTTGTTTCCGCCTGGTAAGCCCAGTTCCCGTACCGACACGCCGCCCGTGGCAAACCGCGGCGGCGTGTCCTTGCGGGAGGTGCCGCACACCCGAGAGCGCGGTGGCGATGGCGATCCGGATCAGCGATGACGGCGG
>DASRHY010000145.1:0-102922 GCA_035650275.1 Kribbellaceae bacterium
GAGGTCGGCAGCACTGTCGAGATCGCCGACGTGCTGCCCGACGACTGGGACCCGTACGCCGCGACTCTCTAGTACGACCGGTCGAACGTCCGCTCGATCCAGCGCCTGGTCTCGTCGGCATCGTGCGAGTCCGGGCGCAGCTGTGGCTCCGACCTGCGGATCTCTGCCATCGCCGCCGATCGGTCGTGGTGCGCGGTCAACCGGCCGGACTCGAACAGCAGTTCGTGCACGTGGCGATACTTCCACGCCGGGTGGAAGCCCATGTGGACGTACAGCTCGCGGACGAACCCGTCGCCGACCAGCAGCCCGCCGGTGAACGGCACCGGCACCCGGACCGGCTGGTACCAGCCGCCGCTGTCCCGGGCCGCGCCGAACAGCTCGGTGGGCGGCTCGTCCATGCCGACCATGAGCCCCTGGATGACGAGCTCGTCGCCGTCGACGGCGTACCGGCAGATATAGCCGCGCCAGCACGCCGTACTGATCATCCGCACCTCGAGCCCGTGGTCGGCCGGATCGAACAGCGGGCCGCCGTCGATGCCGACGAGCGCGTACTCGTGCCCGCGCCAGACGAACAGGTCCGGCATCTGCGCGGTCATCGGGGCCTCCTCGCGTTGGCGGCGCAGGTCACAGCGACGTGTGGGATCTCACCAGCCGGTGGGATGTCACATCGCCGTACCGACGCCTACCGTGGAAGTCTATGAGCCACCAGACCGAGTCGGGCTGGGACTTCGAGCCGGTCTACGGTCCCGACGCGCTCGACGGATTCGACCCGGCGACCAAGCTCGGCGCGCCGGGCGAGTACCCGTTCACCCGCGGCGTCTACCCCAGCATGTACACGTCCCGGCCGTGGACGATGCGCCAGTACGCCGGGTTCGGCACGGCGGCCGAGTCGAACAAGCGCTACCACCAGCTGATCGACCACGGCACGATGGGGCTCTCGGTGGCGTTCGACCTGCCGACCCAGATGGGGTACGACTCCGACGCCCCGGTCGCGCACGGCGAGGTGGGCAAGGTCGGCGTCGCGATCGACTCGATCGACGACATGCGGGTGCTGTTCGACAAGATCCCGCTGGACCAGGTGTCAACCTCGATGACCATCAACGCGCCGGCCGCGGTACTGCTGCTGCTCTACCAACTGGTGGCCGAGGAGCAGCAGGATGTCGACGGGAGCAAGCTCACCGGCACGATCCAGAACGACGTGCTGAAGGAATACATTGCCCGAGGCACCTATATCTACCCGCCGAAGGAGTCGCTGCGGCTGATCAGCGACATCTTCGCGTACTGCAAGACCGAGCTGCCGCGCTGGAACACGATCTCGATCTCCGGCTACCACATGGCCGAGGCGGGTGCGACACCCGCGCAGGAGATCGCGTTCACCCTTGCCGACGGCATCGAGTACGTCCGGGCGGCGGTTGCCTCCGGCCTCGATGTGGACGAGTTCGCGCCACGGCTGTCGTTCTTCTTCGTCGCCCGGACCACGCTGCTCGAGGAGGTCGCGAAGTTCCGCGCCGCGCGGCGGATCTGGGCGCAGGTGATGCGGGACGAGTTCGGCGCGCAGAACCCCAAGTCGATGATGCTGCGGTTCCACACCCAGACCGCGGGCGTCCAGCTCACCGCGCAGCAGCCCGAGGTCAACCTGGTCCGGGTCGCCGTACAGGGACTTGCCGCGGTACTCGGCGGGACCCAGTCGCTGCACACCAACTCGTACGACGAGGCGATCGCGCTGCCGACCGAGAAGGCCGCCCGACTGGCGTTGCGGACCCAGCAGGTGCTCGCGTACGAGACCGACGTGACCGCGACCGTGGACCCGTTCGCGGGGTCGTACGTGGTCGAGTCGCTGACCGACGAGGTCGAGGAGGCCGCCCGAGACCTGATGCGCCAGGTCCAGGAGCTCGGCGGCGCGGTGGCCGCGATCGAGGAGGGCTTCCAGAAGAACGAGATCGAGCGGTCGGCGTACAAGATCGCGCTGCAGATCGACACAGCCGAGCGGATCGTTGTCGGGGTCAACAAGTTCGCGGCCGCGGAGGAGGAGCCGTACGAACCGCTCCGGGTCGACCCGGCGATCGAGGCACAGCAGGTCGAACGCCTTGCCAAGCTCCGCGCCGAGCGCGACCAGGCCGCCGTCGACAAGGCACTCGACGACCTCCGCGAAGCCGCCCGCGGCACCGCGAACTGCCTCTACCCGATGAAGGAGGCTCTCGCCGCCCGCGCCACCGTAGGCGAAGTCTGCAACGCCCTCCGCGACACCTGGGGCACCTACATTCCCTCCGACACCTTCTAACTCGCCGGCCAACTACCCCCGGCTAACTACCCCGCCGGGCCGACTGCCGGGATCGTTCTGACGTTTCCGGTCATCGGTCACCTTTTTCGCGTTCTGTGGACAGCGGCGTTGACCGGGTCGGCGTCATGCATTCGTGGACCGCGACCTCAAGAGAGCGCTCTCCATTGCCGAAACCCACGAACAGACCACTGTGAAGCGCGCTTATCAGGGTGCTGGCGAGCGCCCGCCCGGACTTCCACAGAACGGGAAAAAGTGACCGACGACCCGCCAAGAAGGGACGACCCGCCCAAGAAGGGACGACCCGCCGAGAAGGGTCGACCCGCCGAGAAGGGTCGACCTGCCAAGAAGGCAGGGGAGGGTTCGCTGTGGGGTGCCGGGGAGGGTTAGTCGAGGAGGGCGGTGGTGGTGAGGAGGGTGGTGCCGATGGCGATGGCGGACTCGTCGGGGGTGAACTCGGGGGTGTGCAGGTCGGGGACGCGCTCGATGCCGGGGGTGCGGACGCCGAGCCGGGCCATCGCGCCGGGGACGTGCTCGAGGTACCAGGCGAAGTCCTCGCCGCCGAGGCTCTGGTCGGTGGACGCGACCGCGGCCGGTCCCAGCGTCTGGTCGACGGCGTGGCGGATCACGTCGATCGCGAGCGTGTCGTTCATCACCGGTGGCACGCCGTGCGTGACCTCGGTGTCGATGTCGACACCGTACGGCGCGACCAGCTGGGCGGCGAGCTCGGGTATCAGCTCGGCCGCCTCCTTCCAGACCGTGAGGTCCAGGCAGCGGATGGTGCCTTCCGCCTCGCCGCGGGCCGGGATCGCGTTCGCGGCCGCGCCGGCCGTCACCCGGCCCCAGACCAGGGTCGCCGCGGCGCGCGGGTCCAGCCGGCGGGACAGTGCCGCGGGTAGCTGCGAGACCAGGGTCGCCAGTGCGTGCACCAGGTCCGCGGTCAGGTGCGGCCGGGAGGTGTGGCCGCCCGGGCCGAGCACGCGGACCAGAACCCGGTCCGCGGCCGCGGTCAGTGCGCCGACGCGCAGGCCGACCTGGCCGGTGTCCAGCCGCGGGTCGCAGTGCAGCGCGTAGATCCGGTGCACGCCTTCGAGCCCGCCGGCCGCGATGACGCCCAGCGCGCCGCCGGGCATCACCTCCTCCGCCGGCTGGAAGATCAGCCGGACCCGGCGGTCGAGGATCCCGTCCGCGGCCATTCCGGCGAGGACCAGGCCGGCGCCGAGCAATGCCGCCGCGTGCACATCGTGTCCGCAGGCATGCATCACTCCGGCGTTACGAGACCGGTACGGCGCGTCGACCGCCTCCGCGACCGGCAACGCGTCGATGTCGGCCCGCAGCGCGACACAGGTGTCGCCGGAACCGACGTCGCAGATCAGGCCCGTTCCGGTCGGTAGCACCTGGGGCGACAGACCTGCCGCGATCAGCCGGTCGCGCAGCACCCGGGTCGTACGTTCCTCGTGCCAGCCGAGCTCCGGGTTGGCGTGGATGTCACGGCGTACGGTCACGATCTCGTCGCGCACAGCGTCGACTCGGGAGCGTATGTCGGTGAGCACCAGGCTGCGCGGAGTGGTCATCGGAGGATTGTCCCATCAGGCAAGGGATTACCCGGCATCAGGACCGGATTACTTTCCGGTATCGAGGAGCCTGACACGTTCGTGAACACGCTCTTGACGCCTATAGTCTGCGGATGCGACGCGCTGGGCAGGCGCGCCGCCCACTGTCGACGCAAGGAGGCGTCCGTGAAGAAGTACATACGGGGTCTGGCACTCGCGGGCGCACTGACGCTCGCCGTTGCCGCCTGTGGGGAGAAGCCGAACGAGGGGGCAAGCGGCGGCACGACCAATGAAGCCAACAAGGACTTCAAGGGCTGCATGGTCTCCGACTCCGGCGGCTTCGATGACAAGTCGTTCAACCAGACGTCGTACAAGGGTCTGCAGGACGCCGTGACGGAGCTCGGTATCCAGGAGGTCAAGGCCGAGTCCAAGTCGGACAACGACTACCCGACCAACATGACCGCGATGGTGCAGGCCGGGTGCAACATCATCGTCCCGGTCGGCTTCAAGCTCGCCGACGCCACCGCTGCTGCGGCCGCGGCCAACCCCAGCATCAAGTTCGCGATCGTCGACTTCGCCTACGAGAAGCCGATCGCGAACGTCAAGCCGCTGGTGTTCAACACCGCGCAGTCCAGCTTCCTGGCCGGCTACCTGGCGGCCGGCATGAGCCAGACCGGCAAGGTCGGCACCTTCGGCGGCCTGAACATCCCGACCGTGACGATCTTCATGGACGGCTTCGCCGAGGGCGTTGCGCACTACAACAAGACGAAGAGCAAGAACGTCCAGGTGCTCGGCTGGAACCCGGCCACCCAGAAGGGCCTGTTCACGGCCGACTTCGAGGACAAGGCGAAGGGCCAGCAGAACGGTCAGAACCTGATCACGCAGGGGGCCGACATCGTCTTCCCGGTGGCGGGTCCGGCCGGTCTCGGCGCACTGCAGGCCGCCAAGGCCAGCGGCGGCAAGGTGAACGCGATCTGGGTCGACACCGACGGGTGTGAGAGCGCAGCCGAGTACTGCAGCGTGCTGCTGACCAGCGTGTACAAGGGCATGGACGTGGCCGTGAAGGACGCGATCAAGTCCGCGGTGGAGAACAACTTCACCAACGCCGCGTACGTCGGCACGCTGGAGAACAGCGGCACCGGGTTGTCGCCGTACCACGAGTTCGACAGCAAGATCCCGGCCGAGCTGAAGAGCGAGATCGACCAGCTGAAGCAGGACATCATCGACGGCAAGGTCCCGGTCGCCTCCAAGGCGCAGCCGAAGTCGTCGTAACCACCCGCTCAGGCGGGCATGTCCGATACGGTTCGAGCCAGGAAGGCCGCGATCCGGGGGAGTTCCCCGATCGCCCTTCCTGGCTCCGCCGTCTAGCGGCCGTCTGGAGGGAGACCGCACATGCATCTCGAGCTCTCGGGACTGACCAAGCGGTTCGGCGCACTGGTTGCCAACGACAGCATCGACTTGGTGATCGAGCCGGGTGAGATCCATTGCCTGCTGGGGGAGAACGGCGCAGGCAAGAGCACGCTGATGAACATGCTGTACGGACTCCTGCAGCCGGACGGCGGTCAGATCGTGATCGACGGCGAGAAGGTGGAGATCAGCTCGCCGAGCGATGCGATCAGGCGCGGTATCGGCATGGTGCACCAGCACTTCATGCTGGTCCCGGTGTTCACCGTCGCGGAGAACATCATGCTCGGCCGGGAGAACACCCGTGGCGCCGGCGTACTGGACCGCAAGCGCGCGCATCAGCGGGTCACCGAGCTGTCCGACAAGTACGGCTTCGACGTCGACCCGGACGCGCTGGTCGAGGATATCCCGGTCGGCGTGCAGCAGCGGGTGGAGATCATCAAGGCGCTCGCGAACGACGCCGAGGTGCTGATCCTGGACGAGCCGACCGCGGTACTGACCCCGGCCGAGATCGACGAGCTGATCGGCGTGATGCGGCAGCTGAAGGAGAACGGCACCTCGATCGTCTTCATCACGCACAAGCTCAAGGAGGTCAAGGCGATCGCCGACACGATCACGGTGATCCGCCGCGGCAAGGTGGTCGGTCAGGCCGAGCCGTCCGCCTCCGAGGAGGAGCTCGCGGAGCTGATGGTGGGCCGCGCGGTCGACCTGGTGGTGGACAAGGAACCGGCCCAGCCCGGTGCCGCCGTGCTCGAGGTGCGCGGTCTCACCGTGATCGACGAGCGCGGCACCACGGCGGTGGACGGGGTCGATCTCGAGGTCCGCTTCGGCGAGATCCTCGCCATCGCCGGCGTCCAGGGCAATGGCCAGACCGAGCTCGCCGAGGCACTGCTCGGCCTCACCCCGCTGGCCGCGGGGACGATCTCGCTGGGCGGCAAGGACCTGACCAGGGCGTCGACCCGGACCCGGCTGGACGCGGGGATCGGCTACGTGCCCGAGGACCGGGCGCAGGACGGCAACGTCGGTGCGTTCACGGTCGCCGAGAACCTGGTGCTGGACCTGTTCCGCAAGCCACCGTTCGGCAAGGGAGTGATGCTGAACACTGACGAGATCGAGCGCAACGCGGTGGACCGTGTCGACGAGTTCGACATCCGCACCCAGTCCACCCAGCTGCCGGTGTCGTCGCTGTCCGGAGGCAACCAGCAGAAGGTGGTGCTGGCCCGCGAGCTGTCCCGGCCGCTGAAGCTGCTGGTCGCCTCGCAGCCGACCCGCGGCGTGGACGTCGGGTCGATCGAGTTCATGCACAAGCGGATCGTCAAGGAGCGGGACCAGGGCACCGCGGTGCTGATCGTGTCCACCGAGCTCGACGAGATCGCCGCGCTGGCGGACCGGGTCGCGGTGATGTACCGAGGCCGGGTCGTCGGCGTCGTGCCGCCCGACACCCCGCGCGACGAGCTCGGCCTGATGATGGCCGGCGCGTCCAAGCGGGAGGCCGAGGTCGAGGCGACCGAGCACCCGACGACGCTGGGGAACATCTGATGAGCGAGCAGACGGTCGTGACCGCACCTCCACCGCCGACCCCGTCGCCGCCCGAGGCCGAGCGCGGCCTGCCCAACTGGGTGGTGCAGCTGATGGTCTCGCTGAGCGCGATCGTGCTTGCGCTGCTGGTCGGCGCGGTACTGATCATCATCGGTGACGACGACGTGCACGCGTCGGCGAGCTACTTCTTCGCCTCCCCGTGGGACACCATCTCGGCGGCACTGTCCGCGGTCGGTGAGGCGTACAAGGCGCTGCTGGTCGGTGCCGTCGGCAGCTTCAACGCGATCGCCGAGTCGCTCACCCAGGCCACCCCACTGATCTGCGGCGGGCTGGCGGTGTCGCTGGCGTTCCGCACCGGGCTGTTCAACATCGGTGCACAGGGGCAGCTGATCATCGGCGCGATGTTCGCCGCCTGGGTCGGGTTCACCTGGCACCTGCCGGTCGTCCTGCACCTGGTCATCGCGATCCTCGCCGGCATCATCGGCGGTGCGATCTGGGGCGGCTTCGTCGGTCTGCTGAAGGCGCGCACCGGCGCACACGAGGTGATCGTGACGATCATGCTCAACTACGTCGCGATCTACCTGCTGCAGTGGTCACTGACCACCTCGCAGTTCAGGCGTCCGGGCCGGGAGGACCCGATCAGCCCGGTCGTCGACCCGAACGCGCAGTACCCGCAGATCGGCGACACCCGGTTGCACACCGGCTTCCTGCTGGCCCTGCTCGCCGCGGCCTTCGTCTGGTGGCTGCTGAACCGGTCGACGGTCGGCTTCGAGCTGCGCGCGGTCGGCGCGAACCCGGACGCATCCCGGACCGCGGGGATGAGTGTCGGCCGGGCGTACGTGATCGCGATGTTGGTCGCCGGCGCGCTGGCCGGACTGGCGGGCACGCAGCAGGTGCTCGGTACCGACCTGCCGCTCACCGACGGCGTCGCCGCGACGGTCGGCTTCGACTCGATCACGGTCGCGCTGCTCGGCCGCGGGACGCCGGTCGGCACCGTGCTCGCAGGACTCTTGTTCGGCGCGCTGAACGCGGGCGGTCTGCAGATGCAGCTGCAGACCCAGACCCCGCTGACGCTGACCACAGTGCTGCAGGCCGTGATCGTACTCTTCGTCGCCGCACCGGCCCTGGTCCGCTCGGTGTTCCGCTTCCTGCCGAAGGAACGCGGCACCGGCGCCGTTCTCGCGAAGGGGTGGAACGGATGAGCACCGACACCGAGACCAGCGAAGCACCCACGCCGAGCCCGGTGATCGAGGCCCCGGCCGAGCGGGTCCGACGGCTGCGGATCGGCGGCCTGATGCTGGTGTTCGCCGTGATCGGGTTCGTGCTGGCGCTGTTCACCGACAGCGGTACGGCGACGTTCCAGCTCGTCTCCGGCGACTTCACCAACAACCTGCTCGGCGTGCCGGCGAAGGTCGTCGGCCTGCTGCTCGGGCTGCTCGGGCTGATCGCGGCGCTTGGCTACCTGGTCCGCCGGGTGCCGATGCGGTACGGCGCGTGGCTCGGCGCGCTCCTCGGGGTCTGCTTCATCGGCGCGTTCCTCTGCTGGGCCGCCTCGGGCAAGACCTTCCCGCTGGCGAACCAGTTCCAGGGCACGCTGAACTTCGCCACCCCGCTCATTCTCGGCGCGCTGTGCGGCGTGATCTGCGAGCGCGCAGGCGTGATCAACATCGCGATCGAGGGTCAGTTCCTGGTCGGGGCGTTCACCGCGGCGGTGGTCGCAAGCACCACGGACAACGCGGTGGCCGCGCTGGTCGCGGCCGCGATGTCGGGCGTGGTGATGGCGTCGCTGCTGGCCGTATTCTCGATCAAGTACTTGGTCAACCAGGTCGTTCTGGGCGTCGTGCTGGTGGTCTTCGCGTCCGGCATCACCGGGTACCTGTTCGACCAGTTCCTGCAGGAGGACGCGGCGGGTCTGAACACACCGGAGGTGCTGCACGCGGTCAAGATCCCGCTGCTCGGGGACATCCCGTTCATCGGGCCGATCCTGTTCAACCAGACGCCGCTCGTGTACCTCACCTACGCCGCGGTGGCGGTGGTGACGTTCGTGCTGTTCGAGACCCGGTGGGGCCTGCGGGTCCGGTCGGTCGGCGAGCATCCGAAGGCGGCGGACACCGTCGGCATCAAGGTGAAGCGGATCCGGTACCAGGCGGTGCTCTCGGCGGGGATCCTGGCCGGGCTCGGCGGCGCGTTCTTCACCGTCGGGTACGCGGGCTCGTTCAACAAGGACATGACCGCGGGCAACGGCTTCATCGCGCTGGCCGCGCTGATCATGGGCCGCTGGCACCCGATCGGCGCGATGGTCGCGGCACTGTTCTTCGGCTTCGCCACCCAGCTGCAGTCCCAGCTGCAGATCATCCAGACCCCGATCCCGGGCGAGCTGCTGCTGATGGCGCCGTACCTGGCGACGATCGTCGCGGTCGCCGGTCTGGTCGGTCGGGTGCGGGCACCCAAGGCCGACGGCGAACCGTACGTGCAGGGCTGATGGATATCGACTGGCCGAAGCTGCGGGCCGCGGCGGCCGAGGCTGTGACGCACGCGTACGCGCCGTACTCGCATTTCCCGGTCGGTGCGGCGGCACTGGTGGACGACGGCCGGGTCGTTGCCGGATGCAACGTCGAGAACGCGTCGTACGGCGTCACACTGTGCGCCGAGTGCGGACTGGTCTCGCAGCTGGTGCTGACCGGCGGCGGGCGGCTTGTCGCGTTCAGCTGCGTGGACGGCGACGGTGAGCTGCTGCTGCCGTGCGGCCGGTGCCGGCAGCTACTGCACGAGCACGGCGGCGACACGCTGCAGGTCGAGACGGCCCGCGGCATCGTGCCGCTGGGCGAGCTGCTGCCCGACGCGTTCGGGCCTTCGAACCTCAAGGGACGTGCGGATGACTGAGGGGTACGACGCGGTCGACGTGATCCGCGCGAAGCGGGATCGCGGCGCGCTCACCGACGGCCAGATCGACTGGGTGATCGACGCGTACACGCGGGGCGTGGTCGCGGACGAGCAGATGTCCGCGCTGGCGATGGCGATCCTGCTGAACGGGATGAACCGCCGCGAGATCTCGCGCTGGACCGCGGCGATGATCGCGTCCGGCGAGCGGATGGACTTCGGCAGGCTGTCCCGGCCGACCGCGGACAAGCACTCCACCGGTGGTGTCGGGGACAAGATCACGCTGCCGCTGGCCCCGCTGGTCGCGGCCTGCGGGGTCGCCGTACCGCAGCTGTCCGGGCGCGGGCTCGGCCACACGGGCGGCACCCTGGACAAGCTGGAGTCGATCCCGGGCTGGCGGGCCGCGCTGTCCAACGACGAGCTGCTGCGCCAGCTCGAGGACGTCGGCGCCGTGGTCTGCGCGGCCGGTGACGGGCTGGCGCCCGCGGACAAGAAGCTCTACGCGCTGCGCGACGTGACCGGGACGGTCGAGGCGATCCCGCTGATCGCGTCCTCGATCATGAGCAAGAAGATCGCCGAGGGTACCGGCGCGCTGGTGCTGGACGTGAAGGTCGGCACCGGCGCATTCATGAAGTCGGTGGACGACGCCCGCGAGCTGGCCGAGACGATGGTTGCCCTCGGCACCGATGCCGGGGTGCGCACGGTCGCGCTGCTGACCGGCATGTCGACCCCGCTCGGGCTGACGGCGGGCAACGCGCTCGAGGTCCGCGAGTCGGTCGAGGTGCTCGCGGGTGGTGGCCCGGCCGATGTGGTCGAGCTGACGCTGGCGCTGGCCCGGGAGATGCTGGCCGCCGCGGGGGCCGATGACGTCGACCCGGCGGACAAGCTGCGGGACGGCTCGGCGATGGACGTCTGGAAGCGGATGATCGCGGCGCAGGACGGCGACCCCGACGCCGAGCTGCCGGTCGCGCCGGAGACGCACGACGTGGTCGCGGACGCCGACGGCGTACTGACCAGGCTCGACGCCCTGGCGGTCGGTGTCGCCGCCTGGCGGCTCGGCGCCGGACGCGCCCGCAAGGAGGACCCGGTCTCACCGGTCGCCGGCGTCCAGCTGCATGCCAAGCCCGGCGACCCGGTCAGGTCCGGCCAGCCGCTGATGACCTTGCACGCCGATGACGCATCCCGCTTCGACCGCGCCCTGGAGGCCCTCGCCGGCGCCACCGCGATCGGCGGGACGCACGCGCCGTCGGACCTGGTGATCGACCGCATCGCCATGTGAAACCGGGACGAAGCCGTCCTGCCGCCGGCGCTGGTCTACCCGATCGAGCACACGCACCCACCCGCCGCCCATGACTACCCCCTCCCCGGCGATCATCGGCCGGTTCGCGACAACCTGTGGATGACGCCGGCGTCTGACCGGCGGTGGTCAGCCGACCGGTTGTCCACAGGTCGTCGCGAACCGGCCGATGATCCCCGGGTTACCGGGGTTACGGGGGTTGCCGGGCCAGGGCGTAGTGGCAGGCGACGTTGGGGTCGGGGGAGGCGGGGAGGATCGTCAGGGGTTCGGTGCGGCAGCGGGTGGCGACCTCGTCGGCGGCGCCAGAGGCGAGCGTCTGGCAGCGCGGGTGGAAGCGGCAGCCGCCGGGGATCCGGGTCGGGTCCGGCGGCTCGCCGGACAGCACCACCCGCTCGGGCGACTCGGGCAGCACCGAGAGCAACGCCTGGGTGTACGGGTGCCGCGGCGCGGTCAGCACCTGCTCGACGGTGCCGGACTCGACGATCCGGCCGAGGTACATCACCGCGACCCGGTCCGCGATGTTCCAGGCCAGCCCGAGGTCGTGCGTCACCACCAGTGCGGACAGGCCGAGGTCGTCGCGCAGCCGGAGCAGCAGCGCCAGGATCTCGCCGCGCACCGACGCGTCCAGCGATGCCACCGGCTCGTCGCCCACCAGCACCTTCGGGTCCAGTGCCAGCGCACCGGCGATGACCACCCGCTGCCGCTGACCGCCGGACAGCTCGTGCGGGTAGCGCAGGAAGAATCGTTCCGGCGGCCGCAGGCCGGCCCGGGCCAGCGCATCCGCGACCACCCGCTCCTCGTCCGGCAGGCCGTGGATCCGCGGGCCCTCGGCGACCGCTTCGTACACGGTGTGCCGCGGGTTCAGCGACCCGGTCGGGTCCTGCAGCACCAGCTGAACCTCCCGGCGGTATCCCTTCAGGTCCCGGGCCCGGTAGCTCATCGGCTTCCCGTCGTACAGCACCGTCCCGGCGGTCGGCCGCTCCAGGCCGAGCAGGGTGCGCGCCAGCGTGGTCTTGCCGCAGCCGGACTCACCGACCAGCGCGACGATCTCGCCCGCGCCGACCGCGAGGTTCACGCCGTCGACGGCACGCGCCCGCCGGCCGCGGGAGGCGAACTCGACCCGCAGGTCACGCGCTTCGAGCAGGCTCATCGGGTCGTCTCCTCAGCGGGCACACCGACATGCACGCAGGCAGCGGTACGACGCTCGCCAGCCGGCCGGAGCAGTACGTCCTCGGTGGCGCACTCGTCGACCGCCACCGGGCAGCGGGGCTGGAACGCGCACCCCGGGGGCAGGTCCATCGGGTCCGGCGGGTCGCCGCCCAGGCCGCGCGGCGCGCGCCGGGAGGCGGGGTCGCCGACGGTCGGGAAGGCCGCTGCCAGCGCCCGGCTGTACGGGTGGGCGGCGTCGTGGAACACGTCGTACGACGGCCCGGCCTCGACCACCCGGCCGGCGTACATCACGGCCAGCCGGTCGCACACGTCGGCCAGCACCGAGAGGTCGTGCGAGATCATCAGCAGAGCGATGTCCTGCGCCGCGACCAGGTCCCGGATCAGGGTCAGCACCTGGGCTTGGACCATCACGTCCAGCGCGGTGGTCGGCTCGTCCGCGACGATCAGCCGTGGCGAGCACGCCAGCGCCATCGCGATCATCACCCGCTGCCGCTGGCCGCCGGACAGCTCGTGCGGGTAGCTGCGTGCCCGCCAGGCCGGCAGCCCGACCTGCGAGAGCAGCTCGGTGACCCGGCTACGGGCCTTGTCCGACGTCGCCAGCCCGTGCACCAGCAGCGGCTCGGCGACCTGGTCGCCGATCCGCTGGACCGGGTTCAGCCCGTGCTGCGCGCCCTGGAACACGATCGACGCCTCGGCCCAGCGCACCGCCCGGAGCCGGCCCCACTTCATGGCCAGTACGTCCTCGCCGTCGAGCATGATCCGGCCGGTCACCTGCGCGTCCCGGGGGAGCAGCCTCAGCAGCGACATCGCCAGGGTCGACTTGCCGGACCCGGACTCGCCGACCACGCCGAGCGCCTCGCCGGCCGCCAGCGACAGGGACACGCCACGGACGGCGGGCACGTCGCCGTCGGCGATCCGGTAGGTCACCGACACGTCGTCCAGCTCGAGCAGGCTCATGCCGCCGCCCTCCGCAGTCGCGGGTTCAGGACCTTCTCCAGCGCCCGGCCGCAGAGCGTGAAAGCCATCACGACTGTGACGATGCACAGGCCCGGGACCAGGATGTACCACCAGGCCCCGGAGGTGGCCGCCCCCCAGTCGTACGACGCGCGCAGCATCGTGCCCCAGGACGTCTTGTTCGCACTCACGCCGAGGAAGGCGAGCGTCGACTCGGTGACGATCGCGCTGGCCACCTCCAGCGTGGTGCTTGCCAGCAGCAACGGTGCGACGTTCGGCAGCACGTGCCGGGTGGTGATGTGCCAGTGCCCCGCGCCGAGCGCGGTTGAGCGCTCGATGTACGGCCGGGCCTCGACGGCCAGTGTCTGGGCCCGGATCAGCCGGGCGGTGGACGCCCACGAGGTGACGCCGATCGCGATGATGATCGTCCAGGTGCTGCCACCGAGGATGGCCGCCAGCACCAGCGCGGTCACCAGCGACGGCAGTACCAGGAACCAGTCGGTGATCCGCATCAGGACCGCACCGAGCCAGCCGCGGAAGTGCCCGGCGGAGATCCCGAACACGGTGCCGATCACCATGCTCAGCAGCGCGGCCAGGAACCCGATCAGCAGCGAGGTCCGCGCACCCCACCAGATCATCAGCAGGATCGACCGGCCGGACTCGTCGGTGCCGAGCGGGTCGTCCAGGCTCGGCGGGGCGAGCCGTTCACCGGTCCCGTTCACCACGCTCGTGACGCTCTCGTCGATGAACAGCGGCGCGGTCACGGCCATCCCGACCGCGACGACCAGCACGACCAGGCCGGCCATCCCCGCCTTCTCGGCCCGGTACGCCGCCCAGAACCGCCCGAACGCCCTGCGCCGCCGCGTCCACGCCACGCTGTTCATGCCGACCTCACCCGTGGGTCGAGCACGTGGTAGACCACGTCGGCCAGTGTGTTCATCAGGATCACCGAGACCGCGATCAGCATGAACGTGCCCTGCATCAGCGTGAAGTCGGGCACCCGGATGGCCTCGTAGAACAGCTGCCCGAGCCCGGGCCAGCTGAAGATCGCCTCGACGGTCACCGCGCCGCCGACCACGAACCCGATCCGCATGAACACCAGCGTCACAGTCGGCAGCATCGCGTTCGGCACCGCGTGCTTGCGCCGTACCTCGTCGTCGCGCAGGCCCTTCGCCCGGGCGGTGGTCACGTAGTCCTGGCCGATCTCGTCGAGCAGCGACGACCGCATCACCAGCAGGTATTGGGCGTAGATGACGCCGACCATGGTCAGGCAGGGCAGCACCATGTGCTTGGCCACGTCCAGGATGTAGCCGATGCCCTCCGGTGCGTCCACGCTCTCGATTCCGCGGGTCGGGAAGACACCCGGGATCGGCCCGATGCCGGCCGCGAACACCATCAGCAGCAGCAGGCCCAGCCAGAACGTCGGCACCGACCAGAGCACCAGCGACGCCCCGGTGGAGAGCTTGTCGAACCGGCTGCCGTGCTTCCAGCCAGCGCGGGAGCCCTGCCAGATGCCCAGGCTGACGGCCATCACCAGCGCGGTGCCGGCGAGCAGCAGGGTCGCCCCGAACCGCTCATTGATCAGGTCCGAGACCGGCCGCTTGTACTCGTAGGAGATGCCGAGGTCGAAGCGCAGCGTGTCCTGCACGAACTGCAGGAACTGCTCCGCGACCGGCTTGTCCAGCCCGAGCCGGCGGCGCTCCAGGTCGAGCTGCTCCGGGGTCATGTTGCGGCCCTGGGCCAGCGCCCGGACCGGGTCGCCGGGCAGCATCCGGAACGCGAAGAACGTCCCGACGATCACCATCGCGATGCTGAGCATCGCCCCGCCCGCCTTCGACAACGCGTATCGCAGCGTGCCGTAGCGAGCGGGGCCCCGGTCGTCGGGGCCGACCAGCTCGACCGGCTCGACGAGATCGGTCACTCGCGGTCGTCCGCCGTGCCCTTGCGCCGGCGCGCGAACAGCAGTCCGGCGAGACCGATCACCACGACACCGCCGACGCTGCCGGCGATCACGCCCGCGTTGGAGCCGCTGTCGGCGTTCTCCTCGTCGCCGGTCACGGCTTCGATGGTGTAGAAGGGCCAGTAGCTGCTGCCGCCGTACAGGATGCCGTTGTCCTCCGGGATCGGGGTGATCTTGGCGATCCTGTCCTTGCGGTAGCCCTCCAGGTCGTTCGGGTAGTAAAGCGCGATGACCGGCGCGTCGGTGTAGAGCCGTTCCTGCATCTGCTTGAGGATGTCGGCGCGCTTCGGCCGGTCGAGCTCCTTCTGCTGGTCCTTGTACAGCTGCTCGAACGTCGGGTCGCAGTAGAACGACTCGGTGCCGCCGCCCTCACCGGACGGGGTCGGCCGCCGGCTGCACAGGTGCGTGGCCATCACCTCTTCGGGGTCGGGGTTGACCGACCAGCCGCTGATCGCGATGTCGAACAGGCCGGTGGTGCCGGTCTCTTCGGTGAACTTGCTGGAGTCCAGCCGCTTGGTGGTCAGCGTGATGCCGATCTCCTTGAACCACCCGGTCAGGTACTCGGCGAGCTTGTCCTCGATCGGGGCGTCGGTGTGGATGCTGAACCGGAGCTGCAGCTTGCGCGACCCGTCCGGCATCGTGCGGACTCCGTCCGGGCCCTTCTTGTAGCCGGCGTCGTCGAGGATCTTGTTCGCCTTGGCGGGGTCGTACGAGACCAGCGTGGCACCGCTCGCCTCCCAGAAGAAGTCCTTGTACATCGGCGGCACGATCGAGCCGTTGGCCGGCTTGGCCAGACCGTTCTGCACCTCGTCGACCAGCTTCTGCTTGTCGATCGCGGTGTGCAGCGCCTGCCGCACTCGCGGATCCCTCAGCGCCGGGTGGCCGTCGCCGACCGGTTTGTTGTCCGTGGTGGTCGCGCCGTGGTTGATCTGCAGGTACGACGAGCGCCGGCCCTGGTTGTCCCACTGGACGATGTTGTCGTCGCCCTTGAGCGCCTCGAAGTCCGGCGGGGCCAGCCGGCCGATCAGGTCGATGTCGCCCTTCTTCAGCCCGACGATCGCGGCCGCCGGGTTGTCGTAGAACACGACCTGCAGCTCGTCGATCTTGGGGCCCCCGCGCCAGTAGTTCGGGTTCGCCTCGAGCTTCACGTACTGGTCCTTCTTGTGCTCGACCGCGATGTACGGACCGCTGGTGACCGCCGGGTACGACTCCGCCTCGAACTTACCGATGTCGGTGACCTTCTCCCAGACATGCTTCGGCATGATCGGGACCGGGTTCTCCAGCATCGAGGCCTGCGGCGTCTTGAGCTTGATCGTCAGGTCCTGGCCGCTCGCGGTGACGCTCGCGAAGTTCTCCACCGCCGGGCCGTTCGCGGTCTTCGCGCCGTCGTCGGTCATCATCTTGTTGAACGTCCAGGCGGCGTCGTCGGCCGTGATCGGCTGGCCGTCGGACCACTTGGCCTCGCGGATTCTGAACGTCCAGGTCAGCCCGTCTGGCGAGGTGGTCCAGGACTCGGCCAGGTCGGGGCTCGGCTGCAGCGTCTTGGAGTCGGTCACCGTGAGATAGCCGTACATCCAGCGGTGGATCGCTGTGGACACCAGCCGGACGGCGAGAAACGGGTTCATCGAGTCCATCGACTGGGTGGCCCCGATCCGGATCACCTTCCGTTCCGGGGCGTCCTCGGCGGCCGCTTGGCCGGGAGCGGCGAGCAGCAGCGCCGCCGCCAGGGCGGCAAGGCTCGCGATCCCCTTCCTGATCGAACGACGTCTCATCGGACGGCTCCCCTCGAGTCGGGTACGAGCTCGGTTGCAACTGGCTGGCGTAGGAGAAAGCCACACCATCCGGTGGTTTCGTGTCAACAATTTACGAAGAATCGTTCCTCAACCGCATCCACGACTCCGGATCAGTTGGGGAGGTATACCCACCTGGCATACTCTGAGGTATGGCGACAACGACTATCAAGGTGGACACCCGCTTGCGGGACCGGATTGTCGAGATCTCGCAGGACTTCGGCGCCGGCAGCATCGCCGAGACCCTGGAGCGGTTGATCGACGAGCACGAGGCACACGCGGCCGTCGCGGCATACGAGGCGCTGCGGGCCGATCCCGACGAGTGGGCCGACTACCGCAACGAGCTGTCCGAGTGGAACGCGGTCACGGCCGATGGTCTGCGGTCGCGGTGAGCGGCAGCTCGTGAGCAAGGTCGCGCCCTGGCAGGTCTGGCTGCTCGACCTGAGCGACCCCGTCGGCAGTGAGCAGGCCGGTCGCCGCCCGGCCGTGATCGTCGCCTCGGAGCTGCACTGCAGGTTCCCGATCGGCATGACACTCGTCGTGCCGCTGACAACCCGCAGCCGCAGGCTGCCGCACCATGTTCCGGTGCGCTCCGCCGAGTCGGGTCTGCCTACGGACAGCTACGCGCGGACCGAGGACGTCCGGGCCGTGTCGACCGACCGGCTGGTCGGCGACGCACCACTCGGCACGTTGTCGGCCGACGAGCAGCGAGAGCTACGACGCTGGCTCCGCCGCATGCTCGTCTGACCCCTCCTACTACCGTTCATCGGGCCCTTGTGACCAGGCGTGTCGTCGTTCATCGGGCCCTTGTAGCCATCCGTCCTGGCACGGGTATGACTGGCACTGGTCTTCCCGGTGGACCCGAGGCCGGCGCCCTCGGACGGCGTTGCGTAGCCGACCTGGCTGGTCACAACGGCCCGATGAGTGACGACACGCCTGGTCACAAGGGCCCGATGAACGGTAGTAGGAGGGGTCAGGTGACGGGGGACTCGGTGCGGTCGGCGGACCAGTCGGTGTGGAACGAGCCCTCGGCGTCGATCCGGCGGTACGTGTGGGCGCCGAAGAAGTCTCGCAGGCCCTGCACCAGCGCTGCCGGCAGCCGCTCGGCGCGGACCGTGTCGTAGTACGCCAGCGCCGCGGAGAATCCCGGCACCGGTACGCCGAGCCCGACCGCGGTGGTGACCACCCGGCGCCAGGGGTCCTGGCTGCGGTTCAGCTCCTCGGCGACGCTCGGTGCGGCGAGCAGGGTCGGCAGCCGCTGCGCGGCGTACTCCTGCCGGATCCGCTCCAGCAGCCGGGCCCGGATGATGCAGCCGCCGCGCCAGATCCGCGCCACCTCGGCGACGTCGACGTCCCATCCGTACGCCGCGCTCGCGGCCCGGATCTGGTCCAGACCCTGCGCGTAGGCCACCACCTTCGAAGACCACAGGGCGGCCCGGACATCCTCGATCAGCTGGTCGGTCGCCTCGGTGGCGCCGTCCGGGCCGGTCAGGACTGCACGGGCGGCGTCCCGCAGCTCGGTGTGACCCGAGGTCGAGCGGGCGAACACCGACTCGGCGATCACGTTCACCGGGGTGCCAAGCTCGAGCGCGGTCTGCACGGTCCAGCGGCCGGTGCCCTTCTGCTCGGCCTGGTCGACGATCACGTCCACCAGCGGCTTGCCGGTCTTCGCGTCGACGTGGCCGAGCACCTCGGCGGTGATCTCGATCAGGAACGACTCCAGGTCACCGGTGTTCCACTCGGTGAACACCTCCGCGATCCGGGCCGGCTCCAGACCGGCGCCGCGCAGCAGGTGGTACGCCTCGGCGATGAACTGCATGTCGGCGTACTCGATGCCGTTGTGCACCATCTTCACGAAGTGGCCTGCGCCGTCGGTTCCCATGTACGCGCAGCAGGGCTCGTCGCCGACCTTGGCCGCGATGTCCTCCAGCAGCGGGCCGAGCGCCTCGTAGGACTCCTTCGAGCCACCCGGCATGATGCTCGGCCCGTTCAGCGCACCCTCCTCGCCGCCGGAGATACCGGCGCCGACGAAGTGCAGGTCGTACTCGCGCAGCGCCGCTTCGCGGCGCCGGGTGTCCTCGAAGTGCGCGTTGCCGCCGTCCACCACGATGTCGCCCGGCTCCAGGTGCGGGACCAGCGCGTCGATCGTCGCGTCGGTGGCCGCACCGGCCTTGACCATGATCACGATCCGGCGCGGTCGCTCCAGGCTCGCGACGAACTCCTTGACGCTCTGCGCGGGGACGAAGGACCCCTCATGGCCGTGCTGGGCGACCAGCTCGTCGGTGCGGGCCTGGGTGCGGTTGTAGAGCGCCACGGTGTGACCGTGCCGGGCGAAGTTGCGGGCCAGGTTGCTGCCCATCACGGCGAGGCCGACGACGCCGACCTGGGCGGTAGCTGAGGTCATGGTCACGATCCTTGCATAGGCTCTCCGAGCGGCGCGTTGGTGAACAGGCCACCCAGCCGGTCGTCGTCCGGAACCTCCGGGATTCGGCCCGCGAACACCTCCGAGTCGTCCACCGGGTGGTACCCGATCGCCTCGCCCTCGGCCAGCGACCACCAACGCCGGGAGTTGCGGGACACGCCCCACACGATCCGGGACCCGGTGCCGGTCAGCGCCGCCTCGGCGAGGCGGGCCATGTCGTCCGGGGACAACCAGATCGGCAGTGCCGCCGTGTCCGGCGGCGCCTCGGCGCACAACCCGATCCGCAGGCACATCACGTCGATGCCGAACCGGTGGTGGTAGAGGCTCCCGAGCGCCTCGCCGGCCACTTTGCTGAAGCCGTAGTACGTGTCCGGCGCCGGCAGTGTCCCGGCCGGCAGCCCGTCCGCCGGCGCGTCCGCGCGCCGTACGAACCCGACCGCATGGTTGCTGGAGGCAAGCACCATCCGCGGTACGCCCTCCAGCCGGGCCGCCTCGAGCACGGTCCGGGTGCCGTCCACGTTGACGGACAGGATCTTCTCCCAGCGATCCTCGGACGGGATGCCGCCGAGGTGGATCACCGCGTCCGCGCCGCCGCAGGCGCGGCGTACCGCCTCGAGATCGGTCACCGACGCGGCGGGCAGTACCTCGACGGGCTCGCCCTCGGCAGCGGCCTTCGGCGGTTCGACGTCCAGCAGTCGCAACACCCGCCCCGGCCGCGCCAGCCTGGTCCGGAGCATCTCCCCGATCCGCCCCGCCGCCCCGGTGATCAGAATCGTCTGCATCGCACCACGGTAGAGCGCGGTTGTTTCAGGCGCGGGCCGCGGCGATGACAGCGGCGACGCGGGCCCGGGCTGCCTTCGGGGTGAGGGCCTCGCAGCCGGCCGCGACGCACCGGCGCACCACGCGCGGCTCGTCCCGGAGCAGCAGCAGGCCGCGTCGTACCAGGACGTGTGGCGGCTTGCGGTGCTCGCGCAGATCGCGGTGCAGCCGCCGGACGAACGTCACCAGCCGATGGTGCCGGATGCAGACCGCCACGGCCAGTAGGTCCTGCTCGCGCAGCTGCCCCGCGATCTGGTCGGCGAAGATGCCCTCGGCAACCACCAGCGGTGAACCACCGGTCGACACGGTGTGGTGCCCGACCCGGCCGTCCGCCGCGATGTCGTACACCGGCATGTCCGCGCTGCCCGTCGCACACAGCTCGACGACCGCGTCGACGGCACGTTCGGCGTCCCACGACCCGGGGTCGTCCCAGTCGACGATCCCGAGCGGCGACCGCGGTAGCGCGGGGTCGCCGCCGTCGCGGTAGAAGTCGTCCAGCCGCACCACCGGCAGTCCGAGCGAGTCTGCCAGGTGCGACTTCCCGGTGCCGGACGGACCGGCGAGCAGCACGACACGTGAGGGCACCGCGCCATTCTGCCGAAGGCGCCGACCGGCTCAGTCGATGAGGCCCTCCACGATGGTGGTCATCCGGTCGACGGGGATGGCGAAGCCGATACCGATGTTGCCCGACGCGCCGCCGGAGCGGGACCGGCCCAGGGTGGCGATCGCGGTGTTGACGCCGACCACCTGACCGGACGCGTTCACCAGCGGGCCGCCTGAGTTGCCGGGATTGATCGCCGCGTCGGTCTGGATCGCGGTCTGCCGGTTGCCGTTGTCACCGAACTCGGCTTGCCGGTTCACCGCGCTGACGATGCCGGCGGTCACCGTGCCCTCCAGGCCCAGCGGCGAGCCGATCGCGAGCACCGGGTCGCCGACGCGCAGCGCCGACGACCGGCCGAGGGTCAGCGGACGCAGCCCGGACGGGTCCGACGCCTGCAGTACCGCGAGGTCGTTGTCCTCGTCGACGCCGATCACGTCCGCGGCCACGGTGCTGCCGTCGGCGAGTGCCAGCCGGACGTTCCGGGTGCCGGAGACCACGTGCGCGTTGGTCACCACGTGGCCCTGCTGGTCGATCGCGAACCCGGACCCTGTCGCCTGGCCGGCCCGGACCGACACCACACCCGGGAGTACGGCGGCCGCGGCGTCCGCGATCGTCGTACCGGACCCGCGGGCGGGCGGCGGTGCCTGCGGCAGCTCGATCGGCGCCTGGGTGCTGGCCGGGTCGTCGAATGCTCCGCCGGTGACGGCACCGGCCAGTCCACCGGCCAGGACCGACAGGGCGACGCCGGTGGCGATCACCCTGCCGATCCGCGGCCGGCGGTCCGCCACCCCAGCGGCAGGGGCCGTCGGCGGCGCGAGGGGGGTCGTCGCGGCGACGGGAGCCGGGGTGGCGGAGTCTGTGTCGTGGCGGGGGTTGGAGCGTGGGGTGGGAGGTGCTCCCGGAATGAAGTGCGGTCCGCGGAGTGGGCTCCCGAGATGTGCGTTCATGACTTCTCTCCAGATCAGGGCAGGCGGGAGAACCAGAGCAGTGAGGCGACACCGGCGAGCAGTGCGGCGACCAGTGCGATACCGGCGACCAGGCTGGTGATCTCGCGTTCCTCGGTGGTCCAGCCGATCGACGACTCCAGGTCGTCGTAGACGTCCCGCAGCTCGGCGTCGCTGCCGGCGCTGTACGACGTACCGGAGGTGGTCTCCGCGAGGGACTGCAGCGTCTCGGTGTCCGCGGGCACCTGGATCGTCCGGCCTTCGAGCTCCACGCTTCCCTCGGGTGTGCCGTACGCGATCGTCGAGACCGGTACGCCGGCGTCTGCCGCGGCGGTGGCGGCGTCCTCGACCGGCCGGCCGGAGGTGTTCCCGCCGTCGGACAGCAGGACGACGCGCGCCGGCGGCGGGTCCTCGGAGGCCTGCTCGTCCAGGCTGCTGATGCTTTGCAGGCTGGTATAGACCGCCTCGCCGATCGCGGTGCTCGCGGACATGGACAGCCCGTCGATCGCGTCGATCGTCGCCTGGTGGTCCGTGCTCGGAGGTGTGACCACGCTGGCGGTCCCGGCGAACTGGATCAGGCCCACGTTGAACTCGTCGGGCAGGTTCTCGACGAAGTCGGCGGCGGCCTGCTTTGCCACCTCGAACCGGGTCGGCTCCACGTCGGTGGCGGCCATCGAGTTGGACACGTCCATCGCGACCACGACCGTGGCGCGCTCACGTGGCACCCGCACGTCGGCTACCGGACGGGCGATCGCGATGGTGAGCACCACGACGGCGGCGAGGAAGGCGAACGCGGGCGCGTGTCGCTTCCAGCCGGGGCGTTTCGGGGTCACCTTCTCCAGCATCGGCAAGGTGGCGAACCGGACCGCGTACGACGACCGGCGCCGCTGGGCGAGAACATAGGCGATCACGAGAGCTGCGGCGACCAGCAGCAGCCACAGCCACATCGGTTGTTCGAACCTCATCGGGTCACTCCCTTCGGGAGGGGGCGGCGGGCCGCGACCCGCCGCCGTGCGGCGGCGAAGGCGGCCACGTCACGCACCCAGTCGGTATCGGTGCGCAGGGTCAGGTGGGCGACACCGGCGGCACGGAACCCGGCCGCGGTGCGTTCGCGGTGTGCGGCGGCCGCGGCGGCGTACCGCTCGCGGATCCGGCGCCGGCTGGTCTGTACCTCGTGCCGGCGGCCGGTCTCGGGGTCGATCAGGGTGAGCAGCCCGACCTCGGGCAGCTCCAGCTCGCGCGGGTCCACGACCTCGACCGCGATCACCTCGTGCCGCGCGGTCAGCCGGCGCAGCGGCCGGGCCCAGCGGTCCGGGTCGTCGACGAAGTCGGACACCACCAGCCGCAGCCCGGGCCGCGGATGCTCGGCGGCGAGTCGCGCGATCGCCGCCCCGAGGTCGGTCACGGGCCGCTGGCCGGGTGCCTGCCGGGGCAGCGCCATCAGCGTCCGCAGCGTCCGGCGCAGTGCCGCGACCCCGGTTCCTGCCGGGATCCGGGTCAGGTCGTTGCCGACGGCAACTCTTGCCCCGAGCCGGTTGCCGGGACGGTCCGCGATCAGACCGATCGCGGCCACCACGGCCACCGCCAGGTCGCGCTTCTCGTACAGCGCGGTGCCGAAGTCCATGCTGGCCGAACCGTCCACCAGTGCCCAGGTCTCCAGCTCGCGCTCGGCCAACGGTGCACGGACGTGCGGTTCGTGCGACCGGGCCGTGACGTTCCAGTCCATCCGGCGGACGTCATCCTGGCCCGGCTGGTAAGGCCTGGCTTCGTTCGGCTCGCTGCCCGGCCCGGACCGCAGCCCGGTGACGTCGCCGTGCAGGAACCCCTCGAGCCGCCGGACAACCGACAGCTCGAGGGCCTGCAGCGCCAGTTCGCGGCCGTCCAGTACTGCATTCATGCCGCGCTCTGGTCAGCTGGTACGACGTGCGGCTGGTCGACGGCCGCGAGCACCCGCGAGACCACGCCCCGCGGGTCGGCCCCGTCGGCGAGTGCGTCGAAGGTGAGCACCAACCGGTGCGCCATCACGTCGTGTGCCACATCGGCGACGTCCGCCGGCAGCACGTAGTCCCTACCACGCAGCAGCGCGAGCGCCCGGCCGGCCGCGACCAGGCCGAGCGAGGCCCGCGGGCTGGCGCCGAACTCGAGGACGCCGGCCAGGTCGCCGATGCCGTATCGCGCCGGTTCCCTGGTCGCGTGCACCAGCCGGACGACGTACTCGGCGACCGCGTTGTGCACGAACACGTCCTCGGTGGTCGCCTGTAGCGCGGCGATCTCCTCGGGGGAGAGTACGGCGTGCGCGTGCGGCCGGTGTGCGCTCATCCGCTGCAGGATGGTGAGCTCCTCCATCGGCGACGGGTAGCCCACGTTGATCTTCAGCAGGAACCGGTCCCGCTGCGCCTCCGGCAGCGCGTACACACCCTCGGACTCGACCGGGTTCTGGGTCGCGAGCACGAGGAACGGGTCCGGCAGCCGGTAGCTGGTGCCGCCGATGCTGACCTGCTGTTCGGCCATCGCCTCCAGCAACGCGGACTGCACCTTGGCGGGTGCCCGGTTGATCTCGTCGGCCAGCACCAGGTTCGCGAACACCGGGCCGAGCTCGGTGTCGAAGCCCTCCGCGGACGGCCGCCAGATCCGGGTGCCGACAATGTCGCCCGGTACCAGGTCGGGGGTGAACTGCAGCCGGGCGAACTGGCCGCCGATCACCTCGGCGAGGGTGCGGACCGCGAGCGTCTTGGCCACGCCGGGTACGCCTTCCAGCAGGCAGTGCCCGCGGGCCAGCAGCCCGACCAGCATCCGCTCGACCAGGTGGTCCTGTCCGACCACGACGCGCTTCACTTCGAACAACGCGCGCTCGAGCACGGCGGTCTCCTGCAGGGTCTGTGATGGGGTCGTCTGGGGTGGGCGGGGGTCCGCACCGGCCCGGCTCCCGGTGACCGGGGCCGGTGCGGTACCGCCGCCGCTGTGAACCGTCACGCCTGCCCCTGCGGATCGGTCGACTGCGGCGTCTCTTCGGAGCCCTGGCCTTGGCCCTGGCCCTCGCTCTGACCGCCCGACTTCTCCGGGCAGTCCTCACGCGCGGTGCCGTCCTGGCCGGGCGTGGTACCCGGGCCGTCCTCGATCACCGCGTAGCCCGAGTCGGGGGCCGGGTCGTCGCCGGTGGCATACGCGATGCCGCCGATGCTCAGCGCCACGGCGGCGCCGCCGATGGTGGCAGCCAGGATCCGCCGGGTGCGGCCGGTGAGCTGGTTCATCAGATGCTCCTTAGGTTCGGTGCGTGAGATGTGGGGACTACTTCACACGGAAGGCACGAAAACGACCGGAAAGCAGAGCGAAAGTTCGCCGAAAGAGTGGACCGGCGTACGGCGTCCGCGCGGCTACCGTGGTGACGTGCGACTACTGGTGGTGGAGGACGAGGAGGGCCTGGTCAGCGCACTGCGCTCGGGCCTGGGCCGGGCCGGCTATGCCGTCGACGCGGCCGCGACGGGCGCCGAGGCGACCGAGAAGCTGGCCACCACGGCATACGACCTGGCGATCCTCGACATCACGCTGCCGGACACCAGCGGTCTGGATCTGTGCCGGGCGATCCGGCGCGGCGAGACCGAGGTGGCGTCCGGCCGGGACCTGCGGGTGCTGATGCTGACCGCGCGCGCCAGCCTGGCCGACCGGGTCCGCGGCCTCGACGAGGGCGCGGACGACTACCTGACCAAACCGTTCGCGCTGGTCGAGCTGCTGGCCCGGATCCGGGCGCTGCTGCGCCGTGACATCACCAGCGGGACCTCGCAGCTGGAGGTCGGCGAGCTGGTCCTGGACGGTGCGCGGCACTTGGCCAGCCGCGGTGCAAGGGAGCTGTCGCTCACGCTGAAGGAGTTCGGCGTGCTGCAGTACCTGATGTCGCGGCCCGGCCATGTGGTGTCCGCGGAGGAGCTGCTGGAGCACGTCTGGGACGAGAATGCCGACCCGTTCACGCAGAGCGTGCGCGTCACAGTCGGGACGCTGCGGCGCAAGCTCACCGTGGGCGACGAGGAACAGCTGCTGGAGACGGTGATCGGGCGCGGCTACCGGTTGAGAGGTGCGACATGAACCTTCCTCCGTGGACCCACACGATCCGGTTCCGGCTGACGCTGACGTACTCGGCCATGCTGATCGCCTTGTCGGCGCTGCTGCTCGGCGGGGTGTACCTGGCGCTGTCCTCGATCCTGGACGCTCGTCCGCTGGAGTCGTTCGAGGTGAGCAAGGTCTACCGCGACGAGAACGGCGACCTGCGAGTCAAGCCCGGCCAGACGATCGAGGCCGCCGACGTCGCCAGCATCGAGGCCGCGGTGAACCAGCAGACCCTGGACACGTTGCGGACCTACTCGGTCGCGGGCATGGTCGCGCTGTTCGTGGTCAGTCTCGGTACCGGCTGGTGGCTGTCCGGACGGGCGTTGCGCCCGGTCGGACGGATCGCCGCCACCGCGCAGGAGATCACCGCGACGGACCTGTCCCGGCGGATCGCGCTGACCGGTCCGCGGGACGAGCTGCGGATCATGGCCGACACCGTCGACGACATGCTCGACCGGCTGGAGAACGCGTTCGCGGCTCAGCGCCAGCTGGTCGACGATGCCTCGCACGAGCTGCGGAACCCGCTCGCGGTGATACAGGCCAACGTCGACGCGGTGCTGGCCGAGGACGACGTCACGCCTGAGTCGCGCGCCCAGGCGACCGCCATCGTGGGCCGGGCGATCCAGCGGATGACCCGGCTCGTCGAGGACCTGCTGGCCTCGGCCCGGCGCAGCTCACCCGCGTTCGTGGACGCCGACGTGGACCTGGCCGGCATCGCGGACGAGGCCGCCGAGGAGTTCGCGCTGCTGGCCGCGGACCGCGAGCTCCGGCTGGTCCGCAAGCTCGCACCCGGCCCGATCGCGGCCGGCGACGCCTCGGCGCTGCGCCGCGCGGTCGACAACCTGCTCTCGAACGCGGTCCGGCTGGCCCCGGCGCGCAGCGAGCTGGTGCTCGCGGTCGGCAGCCGCGGCGGCTGGGCCTGGATCGCGGTCCGCGACTCCGGCCCCGGGATCGCCGCCGCCGACACCGAGCGCGTCTTCGACCGCTTCTTTCGCGCCGGCCGTCGCCGCGCGCCGGCCGGCGACGACGTACCGTCCACCGGCGAGCGCCGCGCCGGCCTGGGTCTGGCGATCGTCCGGCAGATCGTCGAGAGCCACGGCGGCGCTGTGGCGCTGCACTCCGAGGTCGGCGTCGGCAGCACGTTCGTGCTCTGGCTCCCGGAGCGCTCCCTCACCGACACCGTGAACCGGCTCCCCGCACCTCCGGTCGAGGACCCACTCGGCCCCCGCCTTCCACTACCGGGTCGTGCGGTCTAGCGGTGCCGCTGGCTACGCGGTCGTCGACCGGTCGCGCTGCATTGCGACGCGCAGACCGGACTGTTCACTGCGCCTTGTGGATACCGCTCACGGAATCGAACGCGAGTCCGATCTCGGGCGTGACCGGTGTGAGGATGTATCCCGACGTGAGATCGCCCATCACACGGACTGACTCGCGTTTGAGGATCGCGTATCGCGCGATGTACGCGCAGACCACGGCGTCGATCGAGTCCTCGACCCGGCGGAGGCCGGCCTTGCCGCTCGCGCCGCGGACAGCGTCCGTGATGTGTTGCCACGCCGCGCTCTGGCCGACGTACAACGGCACGTCTGCCAGCGACAGATCCTCCAACAGGCCGATGAGTCGGAGCAACTCGCTGCGGAGGAGATCCAGATCCCGCCCGGGCTTCGCCTTGTATCGCAAGATGCTCGGAAGCTCGAAGAGCGCCACGATGGCGGGATGCGGATACACCTCGACCGCTCGGCGAGGCGCTGATGAGGCCGGATCGATGTCGAGCCCGAGCGCATCCGCGATGCGCCGCGCCCGGGTTCCATGAGCGAAGTTCGGGTTCGACATGTTGGCCGAGTGACAGGAGGCGTTGTACCGGCCGAAGTGCGTGCCTATGAGGCTCTCGCATGGTCGGTTGCCGGTGAGGTTGTTCACGATCATGGGCGCGTCGATTGCGACCAGGCAGTTGTCGGCGACCCATGGTTGAAGCCATCCGTGGATCTCTTCGTCCGATCCTCGCTCAGTCACATCGAGCAGCACTCCGTCCTCGTCGACAGCTGCGAGCCCCGTGGTTCCCTTCTCGCCCCACGCGAGATCGACCCCTACGTAGTGCACTCGTGACACCTCCCGCAGCGAGGCCTGGACGCCAGAACCGTGGCCTCGGTCGTCCGTTGCCGACCGTACCCGACGCAGTGCGGTCGGGCCGCGGTACCCGGGACTCGCACTGGTCTGGGTCCGGCAGGGCAACCACGGCTCGAATCCCGCCACCGTGTTCACGAATCGCCAGCCGCCGCCAGTGTGTTCACGGATCGCCATGAAATTGGCCTCGAACCTGGCGATTCGGGCACACAGTGGGGCTGGTTCGCGCTAGCGGGTGAGGCGGGCGGCGACGTGCTTGCGGGCCTGGTGGATCCGGGCCTTGACGGTGCCGAGCGGGGAGGACAGCTCGTCGGCGATCTCGGCGTACGACATCCCGCCGAGGTCGCGCAGCACCAGCGGCTGGACCAGCTGCGGGTGCTCGGACTCCAGCGAGTCGAGCGCCTCCAGCAGGTCCAGCCGGGAGCCGGCGATCACCGACGTGGTGCGCGGGTCGATCGTCTCGGGCAGCAGCTCGGTGGACCGTTCGTGCGAACGCCGCTTCAGCGAACGGTAGGTCTGCCGGGCGCAGTTGGTGGCGACGATGGTCAGCCAGCCGGCGAACGAGCCGGTGCCCTTGAAGGTGTGGATCTTGGTGGCCACCGTCAGCAGGGTGTCCTGCGCGGCCTCCTCAGCGTCCTCCTTGCAGGGCAGGAAGCGGGACACGCGCCGCATCACTTGGGGGCGGACGCGTTCCAGAAGCTCGTTCACGGCTGCCTTGTCGCCGGCAGCCGCCGCGGCGGCCAGATCTTCCAGATCCTCGCCCATAGACCTTCCGTCCGAGAGAATGACCTTCGATGGACCTGATTGGACGTTACCGGCTCAGGCAACAGATCGGGGCGGGGGCCTTCGCGACGGTGTGGCGCGGGTACGACGAGTCGCTCGACGTGGACGTCGCCGTCAAGGTGCTCGCGGACAACTGGGCGACCCGCGCCGACGTCCGCGAACGCTTCCTGTCCGAAGCCCGGCTGATGCGCCGGATCACCAGCGACCGGGTGGTCCGGGTGTTCGACGTGGGCGAGCTGGACGACGGCCGGCCGTACTTCGTGATGGACTACGTCGGCGGCGGGTCGTTGGCCGAGCTGCTGGCCCGCGGCGCCCTGGACCCGGTCGACGCGCTCTGGTGGGGCGCGGACGTCGCCCGGGCGGTCGGCGCGCTGCACGAGGAGGGTGTCGTGCACCGCGACATCGCCCCGGCGAACCTGCTGCTGCGCCGGTCCGAGAACAGCTCGGGCCTGGAGAGCGGCGGTGGCACGCACCGGGTGGTGCTGGCCGATCTCGGGCTGGCCAAGCGACTCGCCGAGGCGTCCGGCCTGACGCAGGCGGTCGGCACCCCGTCGTACATGGCTCCGGAGCAGGGGCGCGGCGACGGCGGGTTCGACCAGCGGGCCGACATCTACGCGATCGGCGGGGTCACGTACGCGCTGGTCGCCGGCCGGACCCCGTTCGAGGCGGCGTCGGTGGCGGACGTGCTCGGCCGCGACCCGGAGCTGCGACCGCCGTCGCTGGCCCGCGAGCTGCACGGCGCGGTCGGCGCCATCGACGACATCCTGGCCCGGGCGCTGGCATTCCGCCCCGACGACAGGTGGCCGACCGCGGCGTCGCTGGCCGAGCGGCTGGAAGCCGAGGCGTACCGGCTCGAGACCGAGGCGCCGCAGCTGTCCGCCCGGCTCGCCGAGCAGCGCACCGAGATCGTGGACGCGCCACGTCGGGCGGAGCCCACGGCGTACGAGTATCGCAAGCCGCACCGGCTGCTCACCGTGCTGGTGATGCTGGTCGCCTTCGCCGCTGCCGGCCTCGGCGCCTGGTACCTGCTCGGCCGCTAGGCACCCGGACTGGCGACTGGGAGCCCGAGCGCGTCCGCGGTGGCCAGCGGGCGCTTGTCGTACGTGACGAATGCGGTGAGGTCGTCCCCGAGCACTGCGTCCGCGGTGGCGAGATGGATAGCCTGCAGGGACCGGATCATCGGGTCGTCGTACGACGCGGCGGTCGCGCGCACATCTCGTCGATCTCGTACAACGCGAGCCGCTGGACGATGCCGGGTACGGCGGAGGGCAGCTCGGGCTCGCTGCGGCGGATCGCACGAGGGAGCTCCACCTCGACCAGCGTCGAGGCGACCAACAGCTCGTCGGAGCGCGCCGACAGCCAGTCGATCAAGGCGACGAGATGTGCGACAGGGGATGCGGAGGCCGGCACGATCCGCGCGATGACGACGCCGCGCTCGGTGATCTCGATCTCCTCACCGCGCTTGACGCGCGCCAGCACGCCGGCTGTGTCCTGGTTCAGGACCCGGACCGCGATCTGTCCCATGCGCGGACGTGTCTACTACACGCCGATGGGGTGCCAGACGGTCTTGGTCTCCAGGAACTGGGTCATCCGGCCGGTACCGGGGTCGGCCGACCAGTCGTCGTCGGCCGGGCGGCGGACGCGCTTCAGGTTCTCGGCCGCGGCCACCTCGAGCTCGCGGACCTGGTCCCCGTCGGACACGCCGGTCAGGTCGATGCCGTTGACGTCCATGTGCGCGGCCAGCCAGGGGCCGATCTCGCTCGCGTCACCGGTGAGCAGGTTCACCACACCGCCGGGCAGGTCGGAGGTCGCCATCACCTCGCCCAGCGTGACCGCCGGCACCGGACGCTCGTACGACGTGACCACGACCGCCGTGTTGCCGGACACGATCACCGGCGCGACGACGCTGGTCAGCCCGAGCAGGGACGAGTCCTGCGGTGCCAGTACCGCGATCACACCGGTTGCCTCGGGCAACGAGAAGTCGAAGTACGGGCCGGCGACCGGGTTGCTGGAACCGACCACCTGGGCGAGCTTGTCCGCCCAGCCCGCGTACCAGACCCAGCGGTCGATCGCCGCGTCCACGGTCGCCCGGGCCTTCGCGATCGCGATGCCCTCGGAGGCCGCGACCTCGGCGCTGAACTGCTCGTGCCGACCCTCCATCACCTCGGCGATCCGGTACAGGATCTGACCACGGTTGTACGCCGTCCGCGCCGACCAGCCGCCGAATGCCTTCCGGGCCGCGACGACCGCGTCCCGGCCGTCCTTGCGGGAGGCCTTGGACACGTTCGCCAGGAACTTGCCCTTGGCATCGTTCACCACGTACGAGCGGCCGGACTCGCTGCGCGGGAACGCGCCACCGACGTACAGCTTGTAGGTCTTGCGGACGTCGAGCCTCGGACCCGCTCCCGTGTTGACAGCCTTAGTGGGCAAGGTAACCCTCCAGTCCGTGCCGGCCACCCTCGCGGCCGTAACCCGACTCCTTGTAGCCGCCGAACGGCGAGGTCGGGTCGAAGCGGTTGAACGTGTTCGCCCAGACCACGCCCGCGCGTAGCTGGTTCGCCATCCAGAGGATCCGCGAGCCCTTCTCGGTCCAGACCCCGGCGGACAGCCCGAACGGGGTGTTGTTCGCCTTCTCCACCGCCTCGGCAGGGGTGCGGAAGGTCAGCACAGAGAGCACTGGGCCGAAGATCTCCTCGCGGGCGATCCGGTGCGCCTGGGAGACGCCGGTGAAGATCGTCGGCGGGAACCAGTACCCGTGCTCGGGCAGCTCGCACGCGGGAGACCAGCGCTCGGCACCCTCGTCCTCACCGATCTGGGACAGCTCGCGGATCTTGGCCAGCTGCATCGCGGAGTTGATCGCGCCGATGTCGGTGTTCTTGTCCAGCGGGTCGCCGACGCGCAGCGTGGACATCCGCCGCTTGAGTCGGGCCAGCACCTCGTCGTACACGCTCTCCTGCACCAGCAGCCGGGAGCCCGCGCAGCAGACGTGGCCCTGGTTGAAGAAGATGCCGTTGATGATGCCCTCGACCGCCTGGTCGACCGGCGCGTCCTCGAAGATCACGTTCGCGGCCTTGCCGCCGAGCTCGAGCGTCACCTTCTTGTTGCTGCCGGCAACGGACTTCGCGATCGCGCGGCCGACCTCGGTGGAGCCGGTGAACGCGACCTTGTCGACGCCGTGGTGCTCGACCAGCGCCCGGCCGGTGTCACCCGCACCGGTGATGATGTTGACGACACCCGGCGGCAGGTCGGCCTGCTGGCAGATCTCCGCGAACGCCAGCGCGGTCAGCGGCGTGGTCTCGGCCGGCTTGAGTATGACGGTGTTGCCCGCCGCGAGCGCGGGGGCGATCTTCCAGGCCAGCATCAGCAGCGGGAAGTTCCAGGGGATCACCTGGCCGGCGACGCCGAGCGGTTGCGGGTCCGGCCCGAACCCGGCGTACTCCAGCTTGTCCGCCCAGCCGGCGTAGTAGAAGAAGTGCGCCGCGACCAGCGGTACGTCGACGTCGCGGGACTCGCGGATCGGCTTGCCGTTGTCCAGCGACTCCAGCACGGCCAGCTCGCGGGACCGTTCCTGGACGATCCGGGCGATCCGGTACAGGTACTTCGCACGGTCCCTGCCGGACAGCTTCGACCAGGTGCGGTCGTAGGCCCGGCGGGCAGCGCGCACCGCCTTGTCGACGTCAGCCGGGCCGGCCTCGGTGACCTCGGCCAGCACCTCCTCGGACGCCGGGCTCACGGTCTTGAACGGCTTGCCGTCCTGGCTCTCGGTGAAGTCGCCGTTGATGAACAGCCCGTACGACGACTTGATGTCGACGATCGCCCGGGATTCCGGTGCGGGAGCGTACTCGAATGACATAGCCCTCAGTCCAGCGTGAAGTAGTCGGGGCCGGAGTAGCGGCCGGTGCTCATCCTGGTGCGCTGCATCAGCAGCTCGTTCAGCAGGCTGGACGCGCCGAACCGGAACAGGTCCGGGTTCAGCCAGTCGTCTCCGCAAGTCTCGTTCACCATCACCAGGTACTTGATAGCGTCCTTGCTGGTACGGATCCCGCCTGCCGGCTTGACGCCGATGTGCAGGCCGGTCGCCTCGTGGTAGTCGCGGACCGCCTCCAGCATCACCAGCGTGACCGGCAGCGTCGCGGCCGGCTGGACCTTGCCGGTGGAAGTCTTGATGAAGTCGGCACCGGCCAGCATCGCCAGCCAGGACGCGCGCCGCACGTTGTCGTACGTGACCAGCTCGCCGGTCTCCAGGATCACCTTCAGGTGCGCATCCCCGGCGGCCTCGCGGATCGCGACGATCTCGTCGAACACCAGCCCGTACCGGCCGGACAGAAACGCACCCCGGTCGATCACCATGTCGACCTCGTCCGCCCCGGCGGCGACCGCGTCCTTGGTGTCCTGCTGCTTGATCGCCAGGCTGGTACGGCCGCTCGGGAACCCGGTCGCGACGCTCGCCACGTTGATGTTGGTGCCACGCAGCTCGTGCTTGGCGGTCGCCACCAGGTCCGGGTACACGCAGACCGCGGCCACCTGCGGTGCCGTCGGGTCCGCCGGGTCCGGCCGCTTCGCCTTCGCACACAGCGCCCGCACCTTGCCGGGGGTGTCCTGACCCTCCAGCGTGGTCAGGTCGATCATGCTGATGGCCAGGTCCAACGCGTACTGCTTGGCCGAGGTCTTGATCGAGCGGGTGCCGAGTGTCGCCGCCCGCGCCTCGGCGCCGACCTGGTCGACACCTGGCAGCCCGTGCAGGAACCGGCGCAACCGGTCCTCGGACGACGTGACGTCAGCGAGCATGTCAGCGTCCTTGTGGGTGGTGGTCACCGTGTCAGTCTAGAGGTCGGTCCATGGCGGGCCTCCGGCGTGTGTGGCAGCCATCCAACGACTACCTTGACGGGGTGAAAACAGCACCCTCCGAGGCCGAGACCTACGCGACCACGTCGAGCCGGATCACCGGCGCCGTCGCGATCCTGATCGGCTTTGCCTGCCTGGTCGACATCGTGGTCGAGTGGCGGACCCGGGGCGGGCTGATCACCGCGGCGCTCGTCGGCGCCGCCATGGTGCTCGCCTACATCGTACTGATCCGGCCCTCGATCACGTTGAGCCCGCAGCACCTCTCGGTGCGCAACCACATCCGCAGCCACCAGGTGCCGTGGTCCGTCGTCGAGAGCGTCGACGTCACCGACATCCTGCGGATCCAGCTCCCCGGCCGCCAGCTGCGCTGCCCCGGCGTCCAGCTGATGATGCGGGACATGCGGCGCCAGCGGACCGGCCGGATCAAACCCGACCAGGACAGCTCGCTGTCTCGGGCCGAGTTCATCGTCGGCCGCATCGAGTACCACCGCGAGTACTACGGCAAGACCTCGACCGGCGAACCCTCGTCCCGCTGGGCGGTGCCAGAGCTCACCCTGCTCGGCGCACTCCTGCTGATCGCCCTGGTCGCCTGGCTGGCCGGCTGATCAGCGCGTCAGGTCGAGGGCAGGTCGAGGGCAGTGGCGAGGTCGGTCTTGATCGCGGTGAGGTCGCCGGTGGCGACGCGACGCGCCGCACGGGTGTCGTTGCCGGTAACCGGGATGACGACCTCGAGGTAGCACTTGAGCTTGGGCTCGGTGCCGGAGGGGCGGACGACGACCCGGGCGGCGTCGGACAGGTGGTATCGCAGACCGTCGGTCGGGGGAAGTCCGCCGGCGCCTTCGGAGAGGTCGTCGATCCGCTCGACCGCGTGACCGCCGAGCGTCGACGGGGGAGTCGACCGTAGCCGCTCCATCGCGGCGGCGATCAGGCTGAGGTCATCGACGCGGACCGACAGCTGGTCGGTGGCGTGCAGGCCGTGCTTACGGGCCAGGTCGTCGAGCAGGTCGAGCAGCGTCCGGCCACCGGCTTTCGCGGCGGCGGCGAGCTGCAGGACCCGGACCAGCGTCGAGATGCCGTCCTTGTCCTTCACGGCCTGCGGATCGACGCAGTACCCGAGCGCCTCCTCGTACCCGAAGACCAGGTTCGGCACCCGGCCGATCCACTTGAACCCGGTCAGCGTCTCGGCGTATCCCGCGCCGTACGACGCGGCGATCTTCCCGAGCAGCGACGAGGACACGATCGAGCAGGCGGCGACTCCGGCCGGGCGCGGAGACAGCAGGAACTCGCCGAGCAGCGCGCCGAGCTCGTCGCCGCGCAGCATCCGCCAACCGCCGTCCGCGGCTGGGTCCGGTACGGCGACCGCGCACCGGTCCGCGTCCGGGTCGTTCGCCACCACCAGGTCGGGCTGCTCGGAGCGGGCCAGTTCCAGCGCGGCGTCGATCGCGCCCGGCTCCTCCGGGTTCGGGAACGTCACGGTCGGGAACTCGGGGTCCGGCTCGGCCTGCGACCCGACCACCGACGGCGCGGAGAACCCGGCCCGCTCGACCGCGGCCAGCACCAGGTCCCGGCCGACGCCGTGCAGCGGCGTGTACACCACGTTCAGCGCGCGCGGCGCCTCCGCCGGCACCAGGCTCGCGATCCGGTCGAGGTACGCATCCACCAGGCTGCCGTCGGCGACGGTCCAGTCGTCACCACGCGGTACGCCGTCCAGCGGGCCGACCGCGTCGATCGCGGCGGCGATCCTCGCGTCGGCGGGCGGCACGATCTGCGAACCATCGCCCAGGTAGACCTTGTATCCGTTGTCCTGCGGCGGGTTGTGCGACGCGGTGACCACAACCCCGGCCACCGCACCCAGGTGCCGGATCGCGAATGCGATCACCGGCGTCGGCGTCGGCCCGTCCACCAGTACGGCGTCCAGCCCGGTGCCACGCACCACCGCCGCCGTGTCCCGCGCGAACACGTCGGACTTGTGCCGCGCGTCGTACCCGATCACCACCGGCCCGTCGGTCAGCCCGTTCTGCTTGAGGTACGCGCACAGACCGGCGGCGGCGCGGATCACCACCACCCGATTCATCCGGTTCGGACCGGCGCCGAGCGCGCCTCGCAGTCCCGCGGTGCCGAACTCGAGCTTCGCGCCGAACCGGTCCGCCAGTCCCGCCTCGTCGCTGCTGTCCAGCAGTGCCTGCAGCTCGTCCCGGGTGTCGGGATCCGGGTCCTCGGCGAGCCAGGCCTCGGCGGCGGTGCGCAGGCCGGTGGGAGTGGTGTCGGTGATGAGCGGGTCGGTCACGAACGCACAGTACCTCCGCGGCGATCAGCGCGGCCCTGAGGAGAGATGCCCGCGGCGTATACCGATAGCGGTATGAGTTACCGATATCGATATACGTCCTGGGGTGGTCTCCGGTAGAGCCCCGCGCGGGTCGGCCTCCGGACTCAAGGGCGGAGGCCCAGCGCGCGGCGGACGGCGCCGGCCAGCGGATCGGCCAGCCGACCGGACTGGAGCGACGTGACGGCGGCGACGTACGCATCGGGCCGGATCAGCCAGGTCTCGCCGGGGCGGGCGCCGAGCGCCTCGGTCAGTGCGCCGTCGAACGGGATCGCGCGGCTCGGTGCGTCGGTGAGCTCCCGCAGACCCTCGGCGGTCACAGCGACCTGGTCCGGCGGCGCGATCGCGAGGAACCCGTCGCGGGCCAGCGCACGGAGCCGCGTCCCGCCGGGCAGCGGTTGATCCGGGACCAGGACGCCGGGTGCGGGGGACGGCACCTGGCCGCGGGGCGGCCGGCCGCCGCAGGGATGTGCCGGCGAGGGCGTGGTCAGCGGCGACGCGTCGTACCAGAATGCCTCCGACAGTCGGCCGGAGTCGACCCGCGCACGCGCCGACGGGTCGGCGCCGGCCCGTTCCAGGACGTCGCGGCGGTAGCGGGCCGCCCGGCCGTCCGGCGGGATCAGGAACCGCATCGTCGCCGCCGTGACGTCGAGGTTCTCCAGCGCCGCCGTGTGCCGCTCGTCGTGGTACGAGTCCAGCAGCGCGTCCGGCGCCCAGCCGCGCAACACGTACGCCAGCTTCCAGGCAAGGTTGTCCGCGTCCGCGACGCCGGAGTTCAGCCCGCGGGCGCCGAACGGCGAGTACACGTGCGCGCTGTCCCCGGCCAGCAGCACCCGGCCGGCCCGCATCCGGCTCGCGACGCGGGACGAGAATCGGTACACGGACTGCCATACCACGTCATACGGGCGGTCGCCGATGATCGCGCGGATCCGCTGCTCCAGTGCCCCGCTCGCGTGCTCGGCGTCCAGGTCGAAGCCGGCCGGCACCTGCCAGTCGATCCGGTACGTCGAGTCCGGGCACGGGTGGATCAGCACCTGCCGGCCCGGGTTCCAGACCGGGTCGAAGTAGAACCGTCGCTCCTCGGCCCAGTCGCCGAGATCGGTCCGGATGTCGCAGATCAGGAACCGATCGTCGAACGAGTCACCCTCGAACGTGACCCCGAGCTGGTCGCGCAGCACGTCCGCACGGCCGCCGGCGGCGAGCACCGCGTACGACGCATGCTGGTCGCCGTCCGCGGTGCGCAGCCGGACGTCGTCGCCGTACTGCGTGATGGCGGTGACCGGCCGGCCCAAGCGCAGCTCGACCATCGGCTCGGCTGCGACCGCCTCGTCCAGGATCTGCTCGGTCCGGCTCTGGGAGATGTTCACGAACGGCGGGTACGGCGACCAGCCGGCGCCGCCGAGGTCCAGGCAGAACAGCTCGCGGTCGCCGTGGAACGTCCGCGCCCGCGACCAGGTCACGCCCTCGGCGGCGATCCGGTCCCCGACGCCGACGCTCGACCAGACGTCGAGTGCTTCGCGTTGCTGACAGATCGACCGGGAGCCGATCGGTTCACGGTGGGCGCGGGCGTCGAACAGCACCGACGGAACGCCGTGCCGGGCGAGCAGCAGCGCCGCGGTCAGACCGACCGGACCGGCTCCGACGATCGCGACAGGTGCGTTCATCCCTGCAGCTGGTCCCAGATCTCCCGGTCGCGTTCCGCGGTCCAGATCACCGGGCGCTCCACGCCGGACAGCTCGTCCCAGGCCCGCGACACGTCGAACGGCAGGCAGTGCTCGAAGATCGGCCAGCCACCGAAGTCGCCGACCAGGGCCGCGTGCGCGGCCTCGAAGGCATCCTTCAGCGTGCCGGCACGGTCGCGCACGGCCGACACCTCGGCGAGCAGCACAGTGAGGAACCGCCGGGTCAGCGCGATCGCCGACGCCACCTGGTCATTGCCCTTGGCAACCGCGCCGCGGCCGCCGACCAGCTGGCCGGCACCGTACGCAGCGATCCGGTCGAGGGTCGGGCCGGCCCAGTCGGTGTGGAACGCATCGCCGGTGTACAGCGCGGCCTCGGACTCGACCAGGTCGCCGGCGAACAGGATCCGCTCCCGCGGCAGCCAGGCCACGATGTCGCCCTCGGTGTGGCCGCGGCCGCAGTACTGCAGCACCAGCTCGCCACGCTCGCCGCCGAGGTCGATGCGCAGCTCGTCGCTGAACGTGCTGGTCGGGTGGGTGAGGCCGGGGATCGAGCCGGGGTCGGTGAACAGCCGCGGCATCCGGCCGTACTCGCTGTCCCAGTCCTGCTGACCGCGTTCCTCGATCAGCTGCCGGGTGTTGTCGTGGGCAACGATCTCCCGAGCGTCGAACGCGCTGGCGCCGAGGGTACGGACCGCGTGGTAGTGCGACAGCACGAGGTACCGCACCGGCTTGTCGGTGTAGGTCCGCAGCACGTCCAGCCACTCCCGGGCGGCGGCCGGAGTAGCCATCGCCTCGATGCAGACGACGAAGTCCTCACCCTCGACCGCGCCGACGTTGGGGTCGCCCTCCGCGGTGCGCGCGTACACCCCGTCCGCGAGCACCTCGACGCTGACCTGCTTCGCGTCAAGGTCCGCGGACGAGGCGAACGGCTTCGTGCTCATCGCTCAGGCGGGCTTGACGTTGTGGTTCCGGCTGAACAGGTTCGTCGGGTCGTAGGCTGCCTTGACCTCGGCGAGCCGGTTGTACGTCGCCTCCGGGAACACGTCCCGCACGTCCTGCTCGGTCGCCGTAGCCAGGAAGCCCGGGTAGGCGCCGGTGCCGAACGCGGCGATCGGTCCCCAGGTCTTCTCCAGCGCGGCGTCGACTTCGGCGTCGGTGGCCTCCATCGGCACGAACGTGCCGGCCACCACCATCGCGGCAGCGTCCCGGTGCGCGAACGCGGTGGCGTCCGCGGGAACCCGGCTCATCGCCCCGCCGAGACTGCGCAGGAAGACCACCCCGGCGCCGGTCTCGCCGTACCCGGCGTCGATGGCGGTGATCAGCTCGTCGGTCACCTCCGGGACGAAAACGTTCTTGGCCACGATCCGGATCCCTGGCGGCGGGTGCGCCTCCTCGAGGATGTCCCCGTACGCCTTCGGGCCGAGGTCGTGCTGCACCACGGTGCCGATCTGCAGCAGCGGGTCGAGCGCCGCCATCGCGGCGACCTCGTCGTCACCGGCGTAGCAGGCGAACGCCATCGCGCTGGGGGGCATCTCGGGCCCGAACGCGGGCAGCGCGACGAATGCCGTACTGACCTCGTCCGGGGCGTCGGTGACCACGTCCCGCCAGCCCTTGAGCAGCTGCTGGAGGTCGTCGCGCTGGTACGTGATGTACCCGGCGACCACCGTGCCGACCGGCTTGGCCTCGAAATCGAGCGTGGTGACCACACCGACGTTCCCGCAGCCGCCGCGCACCGCCCAGAACAGGTCCGGGTTGTCCTGCGCGGAGGCCTTCAGCACCCGGCCGTCCGCGGTCACCACGGTGGCGCCGACCAGGCTGTCGATCGCGAGACCGTACTTGCGCACCATCCAGCCGAGCCCGCCGCCCTGGGTCAGGCCACCGACACCGACCGAGGTGGTGTCGCCCGAGGTTATCGCCAGGCCCGGCCCGCGCAGCGCCTCGGCGACCTCGCCCCAGGTGGCGCCGGAGCCGATCCGGACCAGGCCGCGGTCCGCGTCCAGCACCTCGATGTCGCGGAACCCGGCGAGGTCGATCACCACGCCGCCGGTGTTCGTGCCGAACCCGGACCCGCTGTGCCCGCCGCTCTTCACCGACAGCACCAGCTGGTTCTCCGCGGCGTACCGGATCGCGGCCGCGACCCCTGCCTCGTCCCGCGGGCGCACCGCGACGGCCGGCTCGCCGGTCCCCGTGAACGTCGTACTGGCCTCGGCGTACAGCTCGTCGCCCGCTACCAGTACGTCGCCGTCGACCTCGTCCCGCAGCTGCTCGAGATCCATCCCTACAACCTCTCCTCGTTCTCTCCTCGTTCTGAACGCATCGAGGCCGAGCCTCGCACCCGGGTCGGACAATTACGAGCGGATTAGTGCTGAATCAGTGGCCGGAGGAGTGGCAGGGCCTGGATCGGATCGCGGCGACGTAGTCGTCGGGCGCGCCGGCGGCCTCCGCGGCCTCGGCCAGGATGCCCAGGTAGCGGGCCGAGGGCAGTCCGCCCTCGTACGCGTTCAGCACGTACAGCCAGGCCAGCCGCTCGCCGTCCAGGGTCTGCACCCGGACGTGGATCTTGCGGTAGATGCCCTGGTCGACCGACTCCCACTCGTCCAGCTGCTTCACGTCGTGCGGGCTGACGTCGTACAGCGCCACGAACACCTGGCTGGTCGGGTCCTCGACGATGGTCGCCATCGAGCCCTCCCAGCCGAGGTCCTCGCCGCCGAAGGTGAGCCGCCAGCCGATGATCCAGCCGGTACCGCGCAGCGGCGAGTGCGGGCAGCGCACGGCCATCTGGTCAGGGTCGAGATTCGACGCGAACGCGGCGTACAGGTTCACGCCGGACCACGATACGGAAGAATCACCCCTTGTGGCGCGAGTTGTGATCATCGGAGGCGGCCCCGGCGGGTACGAGGCGGCGCATGCCGCGGTTCAGCTCGGGGCGGAGGTGACAGTCGTCGACTCCGACGGGATCGGAGGTTCGGCGGTGCTCACGGACTGTGTCCCGAGCAAGACCCTGATCGCGACCGCCGAAGTGATGACCGAGGTCGAGAACGCAGGCGAGCTGGGCGTCCGGGTCGATGACGCTGACGACGACCCGGCCAACTCCGTGCATGTCGACCTGCCCGTCGTCAACGGTCGGGTGAAGCGGCTCGCGAAGGCTCAGTCCGAGGGCATCAGCCGCCGGCTGGAGCGGGACAAGGTCCGGGTGATCGCCGGCCGCGGCCGGCTGGACGGACCCGAGACAGTCGTGGTCGGCGACGAGCGGCTGGATGCCGATGTGGTCTTGATCGCAACGGGTGCGCGGCCGCGGATCCTGCCCGGGTCCGAGCCGGACGGCGAGCGGATCCTCACCTGGGAGCAGGTGTACGACCTGGACGAGCTGCCGGAGCGGCTGATCGTCGTCGGGTCCGGTGTCACCGGGGCGGAGTTCGCGAGCGCTTACGACGCGCTGGGCAGCGACGTCGTCCTGGTGTCCAGCCGGGACCGGGTGCTGCCGGGCGAGGACGCGGACGCGGCCGAGGTGCTGGAGGACGTGTTCACCCGGCGCGGGATGACCGTGCTGGGCAAGTCCCGGGCCGAGTCGGTACGACGCTCCGGTGACGGCGTCCTCGTCACGCTGACCGACGGCCGCATCGTGGAGGGCTCGCACGCGCTGCTGGCCGTCGGCTCGCTGCCGAACACCGAAGATCTCGGTATGGAGGAGTCGGGCGTGTCGCTCGGCGACGGCGGCTTCATCGCAGTCGACCGGGTGTCGCGGACCACCGCACGCGGGGTCTACGCCGCCGGCGACTGCACCGGTGTCCTCATGCTTGCTTCCGTGGCAGCGATGCAGGGCAGGATCGCGATTTCGCACGCGCTCGGCGATGCGGTCCAGCCGCTGGACCTGCAGATGGTCTCGTCGAACGTGTTCACCGCACCGGAGATCGCCACCGTCGGCCTGTCACAGAAGGCGGTCGACGCCGGCGAGAGTACGGCGATCATGGTGAAGGTGCCGCTCGCGGACAACGCCCGCGCGAAGATGCAGAACGTCCGCGACGGGTTCGTGAAGCTGTTCTGCCTGCCCGCGACCGGCATCGTGGTGGGTGGTGTCGTGGTGGCGCCGCGGGCCAGCGAGCTGATCCACCCGATCGCGATCGCGGTCGGCGAGCGGCTGAACGTGGACCAGCTGGCCCACGCGTTCACCGTCTACCCGTCGGTCTCCGGCTCGGTCGCCGAAGCCGCCCGCAGGCTTCACCTGCGCAACTGACGCTGCGCAACTGACTGAGCAGGTGGCCTACGGGGGTGGGCTACTCGAAGCCGCCGAAGTCGAAGCCGCCGCCGTCGCCGCCACCGAAGTCCCAGCCGCCGCCGTCCCCGCCGCCGCCGTCGAAGCCGCCACCGTCGCCGCCGTCGCCACCGCCGCCGTCCCCGCCACCGTCGCCGCCTTCACCGCCGCCGTCGTACGACTGGCCGTCGGCGAAGCCCGCGCCGTACCCGCCGCCGGAGAACATGCCGCCGAGCATGGTGCCGACGAACATGCCGGTCATCACGCCGCCGAGGCCGCCGAACAGGCCTTGCGCGTACGGCGCGTAGGCCGGGCCGGCCTGCCAGTACGGCACCCGCTGCGGGCCCACCATCACCTTGCGGACGTCCGGGTCTGCACCGGCCTTGACCCGCTCGGCGTCGGCGGCACAGGCGGGCACCTCGCGCGGCGCCCCACCGGGTGGCGACCAGGTGACGTCCTCGACCGACGGGCCGTGCTGCGGGTTGAAGAAGCACATCGGCCGGCGCTGCGGCAGCGGCTCGTCGTTCACCCGGGCGCGCACGCACGCCATCGCGTACCGGCCGTCGTCCAGGATCTCCATCACGTGCTTGATCTGGTCGGCCTGCGTCACCGCGCCGATCGCTTCCTTGGCGGACTCGTAGCTGTCGAGCGCACGCTGGTAGTCCTGATGGGCGCCCTCCCCGAGGTCCTTGCCGACCATGTCCAGGTCGAGGGCCTGCAGCTCCTCACCGAACTTGGTGATGTCCTCGTCCGCGGTCCGCTTCACCGACTCGAGCTCTGCCGCGGTGACCTCGTCACGCTTCCTGGTCTCGAGCTTCGTCCGCTGGTACGACCTCATCACCATCACGCCGATGACGACAACGGCGATCAACAGGATCCATTCCATGTACTGAGCGTACGTGGCGGTTATGGTCGAAGCACGAGCGCATGTCACTCAGCCCGCCCCCCTCGTCCGCATTTTCCCGGAATTCGGAACGAGAAAGGTCGCCGCCCATGACCCGACCGCGCCGTACGACCGTCAAGTCCACGACAGCCGTGTTTCTGGCAGTCATCGCGAGCCCGCTGCCACGCGGCGAAGCGAGTGTCACCGTCCAGCAGCCGGAGCCGATCCGCACCCGGGTCTCGGAGGTCCGGATGCCCGACGCGGGTTCGGCCCGCCCCGCGCGGCTCATCGCCCGTACCAGTGCCGAGTTCGCACTACTCGGCGTGACCTGGGAACGCCGTACCGGCGTCGGCGTCCTCGTCCAGGTCCGGGTCCGCTCCGGCGGCCGCTGGACCGGCTGGCAGACCTTGGCTGCCGACGACGGGCACGCGCCGCAGGACGCGGAACCCGCGGGCCGGGACGGCAGCGAGCCGCTCTGGGTCGGCCGGGCCGACGGCGTCGAGGCACACGTCGCCAGCACGGACGGCATGCCGGTACGTGACGTTCGCGTGTCCCTGATCGATCCTGGCACCGCACCCGCGGACTCTGCGGTCGCCACCGCAGCGGCGTCAGCGGACCCGCCGCCGATCGTCGACCGGGCCGGCTGGGGTGCCGACGAGTCGCTGCGCCTGGTCAACCCGGACTGCGCGGTGCCGCGCTACAGCGCGACGATCAGGGCCGCGTTCGTGCACCACACCGCCGGCTCGAACAGCTATACCTCGGCCCAGTCGGCGTCGCTGGTCCGCGGGATCTACGCGTTCCATGTCCGCAGCCGCGGCTGGTGCGACATCGGCTACAGCTTCCTGGTGGACCGTTTCGGCCGGATCTTCGAGGGCCGGTACGGCGGCACAACGCTGCCGGTGATCGGTGCGCACACCGGCGGTTACAACGGCGACTCGTTCGGCGTCTCGCTGATGGGCACGTTCACCAGCAGCACCCCCAGTGCGGCGATGATGGAGGCGACCGCGCGGGTGATCGCCTGGAAGCTCGACGGCAACTACCGCAGCCCCTACGCGACCACGGTGCTGGCCGGCAAGCAGTTCAACGTGATCTCCGGGCACCGTGACGCGACGGCGACCGACTGTCCCGGCGCAAGTGTGTACGCGAGACTGCCCTGGCTGCGGTCGCGGGTGTGGGCGTTGATGGGCTCGTCCGTCCGCTCACCGATCTACGACCAGGCGGTCAGGCTCGGTGGCTTCGCACGGGTCGGGCAGCCGTACTACCTCGAACACCCGGTCGCGGGCGGCCGCGGCACCTGGTTCACCTATCGCGACATCTACTGGTCCTCGGGAACCGGGGCCTACTCGGTGTTCGGCAGCTTCCGCACCCTGCACCGCCGGCTCGGCACCGCGAACGGCATCCTCGGCCTGCCCGCCGGTGAGCAGCGGGCGGGCCGGCTGACCGGGTCGCAGGTCCAGGACTTCCGCCGTTCCGGCGTACGGCGCGCGCTGTACTGGAGCTCGGCGACCGGCGCGCACGAGGTGGTGGACGCGATCTTCGCCAAGTACGCCGCGATGAACTCCGAACTGTCCGCACTCGGCCTGCCGATCACCGGCCAGGTCGGTACCCACGTCGTCGGCGGACGGGCGAACCTGTTCCGGCACGGCCGGATGTACTACGGCCCGTCCACCGGCACGCACCCGATCATCGGTGCGTTCAACGTCGCCTACGTGCGGCCAGGTGTCTACACCCGGCTCGGCCTCCCGCGGACGGACCACTTCGCCGTGAGCGGCGGCCTGGCCCAGGACTTCACCGGCGGCCGCATCACCTGGAACGCCTCCACCGGCCGGACCACCGTCACCTACCCCTGACCGCGCCGGCCTTCCCCGCCGACTGGACCCAAGTTCCAGGGCGTGTCGGCGCCGATTGGCCGCAAGTTTCAGCGTGTGTCCGCGCCGACTGGACGCGAGTTTCAGCGTGTGTCGGCGCCGACTGGACGCGAGTTTCAGGTGCCGCGACTGGACCTGTGCCGCCACCCACGGGCGTCTCCTTCCTGAGGGATGTGACGCTCCCAACGCTCGGCGAACCGTCATCCCGCTCAGGAAGACATCCGGGCGGTGTGCGGATGAGCTCGTGGAACTTGGGTCCAGTCGACGCCGACACGCCTTGGAACTTGGGACCAGCGAGCGGACGTGGGGTGGTCACGATACGCAGACGGGTGGCCGGAGAGAGTTGTGCTGGAGTTACTGACGTCACTACAGTCACTTCAGTAACAGCAGCAGCAAACGAGGCGTTCCACATGAACAAGTCGCTGCCACTCCTCCTGACCGTTGCGCTTGCCGGCACGCTCGCGGCCGCCGCGCCGGACCTCGCGAACAGCGAGCTGTACGCCGGCCGGCGGGACGGCTTGCGGGTGCAGAGCTTCCGCTATGCCCGTGGCCGCAGGGCAGCGATCTACTGGTCCCGCAGTACTGGTGTGCGGGAGCTGTACGGGGTGATCATGAAGAGGTACGCCGGATTCGGTGCCGAGCTGTCCCGGCTACGGCTGCCGTCGAGCTACCCGTTCCCGATCGCCGGCGGTCTCGCGCAGGAGTTCCAGGGTGGGGTCATCAGCTGGAACGCCTCGCTGAACAAGACGACGGTCACGTATTGGTGAGGGGAACGGCAATGGGGGGCTTCAAGCGATCGGTCGCGTCCAGCGCGGCAATCCTGCTCGTGTCCGCGGGACTCCTGGCGGTGACGCCGCTGACGGCGTCGGCGGCGGAGTCGTACTGGGTCGAGCCGACCGGCAACCTGACCGTCTCCGGCCGCGGCTTCGGCCATGGCCGCGGGATGTCGCAGTACGGCGCGCAGGGTGCGGCGCTGGCCGGGCGGACCTCGACGCAGATCCTGGACTTCTACTACCCGGGGACGCAGAACAAGGCGCTCGGGGCAACGATCGTCCGGGTGCACGTCACCGCGGACACGACGGCGGGGGTCAAGGTGCTGGCGACCACCGGTCTGCGGGCCCGCGACCTGGGCTCGAACGCGGTCTGGACGTTGCCGGTCCAGTCCACGATCTCGCAGTGGGAGATCCGACCACACCTGAGCAGCCAGACGCGTCTGTACTACTACCGCACTGGCTCCAGCACAGGCGTGCTGTGGCGCACGCTCAGCGGGATGGCGCAGTTCGAGGGGCCGGCGGTGACCCGGCTGGTGATGCCGAGTGGCAGCTCGGTGCCGTACCGCGGCACGCTGCGTGCGGCGGACCGGTCCGGTGCCGACCTGGACACCATCAACGTGGTCTCGATCGACTACTACCTGCGCGGCGTGGTGCCGAAGGAGGCGATCACGTCCTGGCGGCCGGCCGCGCTACAGGCCCAGGCCGTTGCCGCGCGCACCTTCGCGGCGTCGAAGCTCGGCTCGCACTCGGACTACGACCTGTGCGACACGATCTCCTGCCAGGTGTACGGCGGGTACGCCGCCGAGGTGGCCTCGACCAACGCCGCGGTCGTTGCCACCAGCAACCGGATCCGGACCTACAACGGGAATCCGATCCTGGCCGAGTTCTCGTCCTCGAACGGCGGCTACACCACGCCGTCGTCGGTGCCGTACCAGGTCGGCAAGGCTGACCCGTACGACGGCTACTCCGGCAACGGCAACCCGAACACCAGCTGGACGGCCTCGGTCAGCCGCACCACGGCGCAGGCGCGGTTCGCGGTCGGCACGATCAAGCAGCTCTCGGTGCTGTCCCGCAACGGCCTGGGCACCTGGGGCGGCCGGGTACTCACCCTGCGAGTGGTCGGCACGTCGTCGACAAAGACGTTCACCGGCGACCAGGTCCGTTCGCTGCTCGGGCTGAAGTCGACCTGGATCCGGTTCAACCAGTCCCGGATCATGCAGCGCTGGGTCGCGATCGGCGGCGCCACGTCGCCGGTCGGGGTGTCGCTCGGGTACGAGTGGCCGGTCCGCGGGGGTACCGGCCAGACCTTCTCTAAGGGCCACATCTACCGCACCGCGTCGTACGGGGCGGTGGAGATCTATCCGGGGTTCGAGACCCGGTACCAGGCGATCGGCGGGCCGAACCACACACTCGGGCTGCCGATCGCGCCTCGGTCCGCGGGCGCACGGCCGGGCTCGCAGCTGCAGCGGTTCGGCAACGGGCGGATGTGGTACTCGGCTGCGACCGGCGTCCGGGAGGTGTCCGGCCGGATCTACACGGCCTACTACGGCGCCGGGCTGGAGGGCGGACGGCTCGGGCTGCCGGTGTCGTACCAGTACTCGGTGACGTTCAGCACCACCGCGGGTGCCCAGCAGCGGTTCCAGGGCGGCTACATCAACTGGTACGCCTCGAACAACACCACCGCAGTCGTCTACACCTGACAAATCTCCCGTTCTTGCGTCCGCCGAAGTGACCCCAAGCTGACCCCACTTCGGCGGACGCAGGGCGTTCCCTACGACGAAACCTTGGCGGTCTTGATCTGGACCGGGGTGACGGGCTTGCCGTCGCCGGTGCCGGGCTGTTCGACGGTGACACCCTTGCGGGCCAGCGCGTCCAGCACGGCGAGGCTGGCGGCGTCGACGGTGCCGAACGCGGTGTACTTCGGCTCCAGCACGGACGCGTCGCCGTACACGATGAAGAACTGGCTGCCGTTCGTGTTCGGCCCCGAGTTCGCCATCGCCAGCACGCCGCGGCCGTACCTCAGGGTCGGGAAGACCTCGTCGGCGAAGCTGTAACCGGGACCGCCGCTGCCCGTGCCGCTCGGGTCACCGCACTGCAGCACCTGCAGGCCGGTGACCGTCATCCGGTGACAGGTGGTGTTGTCGAAGTACTTCTGCCCGGTGAGGCTGAGGAAGCTGTTCACCGCGCACGGAGCCAGGGCCCGGTCCAGCTTCAGGTTCAGGTTGCCGGCCGTGGTGGCGAGGGTGACGTTCTCGGTGCCGCGGGCGGTGACCTTGCCGTTCGCGGGCGGGTTCACCTTCTTGCTGGCGGGCTCGGTCGACTTCGGGTACTTGCAGTCCATCTGCGCCGCGAGCGGGGTGGCGCGCTTCGGCGCGGGTGCGATCGCGGTCGGGATGCTGGCGGGCGTCTCCGGGCCGGCCGGCGTCTCCGCGGCGGACGGGCTCTCGGACGGCTGACTGGCGACGTTGCTGTCGTCACCGCCGCGGAGCGCGAGCACCACCACGACCCCGACCACCAGCAGGACCGACAGCGCTGCCGCGATCACCACCCCACGTTGCTGGCGTCGCTGCGCGAGCTGTGCCTCGCGTTCGGCCTGACGCTGTCGCTCGGCCCGCTGGTACGGCTTCTTCTTCGCCACCCGGAGTACCCTCTCAGTCCTTCAGCTCACAGATCACCGCACCCGCCGTGACGGTCGCACCGACCTCCGCGGTCAGACCGGTCACGGTCCCCGCCTTGTGCGCGTTCAGCGGTTGCTCCATCTTCATCGCCTCGAGGACCACGACCAGGTCGCCCTCCGCGACCGTAGCGCCCTCCTCGACGGCGATCTTCACGATCGTGCCCTGCATCGGCGAGGTGAGCGCGTCACCCGACGCGGCCGCACGCCCGCCGCCGGCAGCCCGGCGGGCCGGCTTCTTCTTCGCCGCACCACCGGCCGCAGCCGCGGACGCGCCGAGACCCGCGGGCAGCACGACCTCGAGCCGCTTGCCGCCGACCTCGACCGTCACCCGCTCGCGTTCCCCGGCCTCCGCGGTCTCGGCGGTGCCCTGGTACGGCGCGAGCCGGTTGTCGAACTCGGTCTCGATCCACCGGGTGTGCACGCCGAAGCCGTCGGACCCGACGAAGGCCGGGTCGCTGACCACCGCGGCGTGGAACGGGATCACCGTCGGCATCCCTTCGACCACGAACTCCTTGAGCGCCCGGCGCGAGCGCTCCAGCGCCTGGGTCCGGTCCCGGCCGGAGACGACGAGCTTCGCGACCAGCGAGTCGAACGCCCCCGGCACCGTCTCGCCCTGGTCGTAACCGCCGTCCAGCCGTACGCCGGGGCCGGACGGCGCGTGCCAGCGAGTCAGCGTGCCCGGTGCGGGCAGGAACCCGCGACCCGGGTCCTCGGCGTTGATCCGGAACTCGATCGAGTGCCCGCGCACCTCCGGGTCGTCGTACCCGAGCTCCGCACCGGCCGCGACCCGGAACATCTCCCGGACCAGGTCGATCCCGGTGACCTCCTCGGTGACCGGGTGCTCGACCTGCAGGCGGGTGTTCACCTCGAGGAAGGAGATCGTGCCGTCCTGGCCGACCAGGAACTCGCAGGTGCCGGCGCCGACGTACCCGGCCTCGCGCAGGATCGCCTTCGACGCCGAGTACAGCGTCTCGACCTGCTCGTCGGAGAGGAACGGCGCAGGGGCCTCCTCGACCAGTTTCTGGTGCCGGCGCTGCAGCGAGCAGTCCCGGGTCGAGACCACCACGACGTTGCCGTGGGCATCGGCCAGGCACTGGGTCTCCACGTGCCGCGGCTTGTCCAGGTACCGCTCCACGAAGCACTCGCCGCGGCCGAACGCCGACACCGCCTCGCGCACCGCGGACTCGAACATCTCCGGCACCTCATCCATGGTCCGGGCCACCTTGAGCCCGCGACCACCACCGCCGTACGCGGCCTTGATCGCGATCGGCAGCCCGTTCGCCTCGGCGAAGGCGACCACCTCGTCCGCGTCCGCGACCGGGTCCGGCGTACCGGCGACCAGCGGGGCGCCGACCTTCTCGGCGATGTGCCGGGCCTTGACCTTGTCGCCCAGCGAGTCGATCGCCGACGGTGGCGGGCCGATCCAGGTCAGCCCGGCATCGATCACGGCCTGGGCGAACCCGGCGTTCTCGGCCAGGAAGCCGTACCCGGGGTGCACCGCGTCGGCGCCGGAGCGACGGGCCACGCCGAGGATCTTCTCGATGTTCAGGTAGGAGTCCGCCGGGGTGGCGCCGTCGAGGGAGTATGCCTCGTCGGCCAGCCGGACGAACAGCGCGTCCCGGTCGGGCTCGGCGTACACCGCCACGCTGCCGATGCCGTCGTCGGCCGCGGCGCGGATGACCCGGACGGCGATCTCGCCCCGGTTCGCGACCAGGACCTTGCTGATCCGTGACACGGTGTGCTCCCTTCGGCTGCGCCGAGTCTAGGACCAGCGTCCACAGCGCGGGACGCGGCGTTCCTCACAGTGCAGGCCCGACTCCCCGTAGCGACACGCCGTCGCGAGAGCGGCCGGACGGCGTGTCTGTACGGGAAGAGCGACTGAACCGTAAGGGGCGCTGTCTCGTTTGATCGGTGACCGATGCTTCAGGATGAAGGAGAACGGAAGGAGGCGGTGTGGAGGAACCTGCCGCACTCCTGCGTGCGCTGCACGACCGGCACGCGCCGGCGCTGTGGCGGTACGTGGTCCGGCTGACCGGTGACGACCGGCTGGCCGAGGACGTGGTCCAGGAGACACTTCTGCGGGCGTGGCGCCGTCCGCACATCCTGCGGCAGGACGAGCCGGCGGCACGGGCCTGGCTGTTCACGGTGGCCCGGAACCTGGTGATCGACCAGCAGCGCAGCGCCCGCGCCAAGCGGGAGCTGAGCAGCGACGAGGTCCCGGAACGGCCCACCGGCGACCAGACCAACGAGGTGCTGGACGAGTGGCTGGTGACGGACTCGCTGGCCCAGCTGTCCGACGAGCATCGCGTCGTACTGGTGCATGCGTACTACGGCCGTCGGTCGGTGGCCGACATCGCGGCAGAGCTCGACATACCGCAGGGAACGGTGAAGTCGAGGCTGCACTACGGGTTGCGAGCACTGAAGCTCGCGTTGCAGGAGAGAGGGGTGACGAGCCAATGACAGGTACCGCGGATCCGTACCGGGAGTGGGACGCCGCCTATCTCCTGGGTGCGCTGTCGCCCGCCGAGCGACGTGAGTACGAGCAGCACCTTGCCGGGTGTGCGGAGTGCTCGGCCGAGATCAGCTCGATGGCCGGGATGCCGGGCATCCTGTCCGTCGTACCGAACGACCGCGCGATGGAGCTGGCCACGCCCGCGATCGGTGAGACCCCGGACCTGATGCCCGGCCTGGTGGTCGCGACCGACCGGGTACGACGCCGGGCCCGGCTCCGGGTCGCGGCGCTGGTCGCCACGGCGGCCGCGGTGGTCGGCATCGCCGTCTGGGAGGTGCCGCGGATCGCCGACGAGGGCGCGCCGGAGGAGCCGGGTCTCAGCGTGACACTGACCCGGACGGTGGCGCGGCCGCTGAGCGCGAACGCCCGGCTGATCGCCGAGCCGTGGGGCACGAAGATCGAGGCGACGTGCCGGTACGACGCGGTGCCACCGTCCCCGGGGCAGCGGCCTCCCCGGTCGGTCGAGTACGCGATGTACGTGACCGACCGCGCCGGGACGAGCGTCCAGGTGGCGACCTGGCTGGCGTCACCGGGTGCCGAGGCCGCGCCGTACGCGACCACCACGCTGCCGCTGGACCAGATCGCCGCGATCGACATCCGCTCGGTCCGGACCGGCACCGTACTGCTGCAGGCCCGCCTCTAGCGCCGGATGCCGGGAGCACTGACCAACACGCCGGCGGCGGCCGCCGCGAGCGGTACCAGCAGCGCGGACCGGAACGCGTCCAGGTCCTGCTCGGCGTGCCCCGAGATCACCAGCGTCACCACCGCCAGGCCGAGCGCGGCGCCGAACTGGAACGACGAGGTCAGCAGTCCGCTCGCCAGGCCCTGCTCGCGCTCGGCCACACCGTCGGTGGCCGCGATGGTGAGCGGTCCGTAGGCGAGCGCGAAGGCACCACCGAGCAGCAGGAACGCGGGCAGCATCGCGGCATATGTCCAGTCCGGGCCGAGCGGCAGGAACAGCGCGTACGCCGCGGCGGCGAGCACCAGCCCGCCGAAGACCACCCGGTGGTTGCCGAACCGGTTGACCAGCACGGGCGTGAGGGTCGGCGCCAGGATCGCGTCGATCCCGATCACCGCGAGCGCCAGGCCGGTCTCGATCTCGGACCAGCCACGCAGCTCCTGCAGGTAGAGCACGGTGACGAACTGGAAGCCCATGAACGAGCCGACCAGCAGCAGCGCGCCCAGGTTCGCCCGGACCAGTGCGGCCGAGCGCAGGATGCCGAGCCGGACCAGCGGCGCCGCCGACCGGCGTTCGATCGCGACGAACGCGGCGAGCAGCAGCAGCCCGGCCGCCAGGGTCACGGCGGTCCGCGCGACCGGGACGTCGGGCGCCGACACCACGGCGTACACCAGCAGCACCATCGCGACGGTGAGGACGGCGGCTCCGGTGACGTCGAACCCGGCCGCCGTGCGCTCCGGCCGCCCGTCCCGCGGGATCAGCCGGACCGCCAGCGCCAGGATCACCGACGCCATCAGCACCGGCGCGAAGAACACCCAGCGCCAGTCGGCCGCGGTGAGCAGCCCGCCGGTGACCATGCCGAGGGAGAAGCCGCCGGCGGCGGTGCCGGCGTACACCAGCAGGGCCTTGTTCCGCTGCCTGCCCTCGGCGAACGTCGTGGTGATGATGGAGAGCCCGGCCGGGGTGAGGAACGCGGCGGCGACCCCGGTGACGAACCGGGCCAGCACCAGGACCCAGCCGTCGATCGCCAGCCCGCCGAGCCCGGAGAACGCGACGAACACGACCAACCAGCCGAGGAACATCCGGCGCCGCCCGAGCAGGTCCGCGGCCCGGCCGCCGAGCAGCACGAAGCCGCCGTACCCGAGCACGTAGGCGCTGACCACCCACTGCAGCTCGGCGGTGGTCAGGCCGAGCTCGGCGCGGATCGAGGGCAGCGCGACGCCCATCATCGAGATGTCGATGCCCTCCAGGAAGATCGCGCCGCACAGCACGAGCAGCAGGCCCCAGTCGCGGCCGCCGAGCCGCTCGGGTCGAGAGGTGGTTACGGGGGACAGCTGTGACACGCCGGGCTCCTCAATGGTTGGTTACTTCTTGTAACTAGGACCATCGTCCGGAACTATGGGGGATTGTGGAAGAAGGCACTTTCGAGGAACCGGGTTCCCGCTGCGACACCGACTTCGAGGGCGACCCGTTCCAGTGGGACTCACGCGAGGACTGCGAGGTCCGGCAGATCCTGGACCGGGTCGCGGACAAGTGGTCGCTGCTGGTGATCGCCCTGCTCGAGCAGCGCACGCTGCGGTTCACCGAGCTGCGCCGCACCATCGACGGCATCAGCCAGCGGATGCTGACCGTCACGCTGCGCCAGCTGGAGCGCGACGGACTGGTCGAGCGGACCGTCTACCCGGTGGTGCCGCCGCGGGTCGAGTACGCGCTGACGCCGCTCGGCGCGACCCTGCACGACACGATCAAGTCCCTGGTCGACTGGACCGAGAAGCACCAGAACGAGATCGCCGCAGCCCGCGCCGCGTACGACGCCCGGACGGACGCGGCGTCACCGGTCCCGGCCGATCAGCCCGCACCTGCCTAGTCTCGGTCACGGGAGCCGGCTCAGCGCAGCGGTTCGCGGTCCGCGCTCCCCGGTCCAGGTGAGCGTCGCGAAGGCGGTGTCGAGCGCGGCGTCGAGGACCACACGCTCCTCCTGGTGGGTCCAGGTGATGGTCAGCCGGGGGCCACCGCCGGCGACTACGCACGTTCCCTCGAAGGCGGGATGGGAGTTCCGGAAGCGGATCAGCCGCAGCAGTGCCCGCACCACGGGGCGCCGAAGCTCCTGCTCGATCTCCCCGCGGGTGTAGTAGTGACGGTTGACGTCGCGGCCGACGTTGCTGTGCGACAGCAGCTGCATGTCGTTGGATCCGGCGAGCAGCCCGACGTAGTAGACCTGCGGCACCCCGGGCGTGAGGAGCTGCACGGCCCGGGCCAGCAGGTAGCGGTCGTCGTCGCGTCCGAGGGCGTCGTAGATGGTGCAGTTCACCTGGTACAGGTCGACGTTGGACGCGGCCGCGCCGGTCGCCCGCCGCGAGGTCCCCAGGCTGCCGTCGTGGATCGCCTCGACGAGTCGGTCGATCTGCGCCGGCGTGAGCAGGCCGGGGCGGGACCGGTCGGTGGCGTCGGCGCCGACGTCGATGACACCGATGCCGTCGTGGGTGTCGAGCACGGTGACCGCGTTGGCCGGCCGTATCTCCATCCAGGCCAGCAGCGGGTCGGCGTCCGCGGCGGTGAGCGCGTGCAGCACCAGCGGCGGGAGAGCGAAGTCGTAGACGCGGTCGACCTGCTTCGCGATCTCGATCTGCTGGCGGTAGTAGGAGTGCACCTCGACGAGCACCTCGAGCCCGCGCTCGCGGCACCACGCTGTGACGTCGTCGATGAACCGGAAGGTCTCCGGGGTCATGAACGAGGTCTGACCTGGTGTCTTCACGGCATACCCCACCGCGTCCAGGCGAACCCGCCGCACCCGCGCCGTGGCGAGCCGGTCGAGCACCCTGACGAGGTAGTCGTGCGTGACCGGATGCCGCACGTCGACGTCGATCTGCCGGGATGTGAAGGTCGTCCAGACCAGTCGCCGCGTGCCGTCCGCGAGCTGGTAGGGCGTGAACGGCAGCCCGGGACGCGGCCGGTACAGACGCATGAGCATGTCCTCGGTCGCACCCTCGGGAAAGACGCCCGCGAAGGTGAGGAACATGCCGTCGTACGCCGACCGCTCACCGTTCGCGAGCCAGTCGAGGAAAGGCTTGGAGCCGGCCGAGACGTGGTTGACGATGACGTCGACCATCAGGTCGAACTCCTCCGCCAGTCGCGCGACGTCCTCCCAGGTGCCGAGCCGCTTGTCGACCGCGGCATGGTCCTCCGGGTCGAAGCCGGCGTCGGCGCCGTCATAGGGCTGGAAGAACGGCAGCACGTGGACCCCGCCGAACAGGCCCGCGAGCGGCCCGCGCAGGACATCGTGCAGACCGCGGATGTCTCCTCCGAGACGGTCCGCGTAGGTGATCAGCTCTACTTTGTCGGCAATGGCGGTATGCTCCCGTCCGCTCGGCACCCCTGGGCGTCGTGCCACCCCGGCGACGCGATGGTCCGCCGCGGTGGCATCAGACCCGTGGTGCGTCCTCGGGCACCTCGCGCTCGCCGGCGCGCGGCTCGTCAGATTTCCCCGTCATGACCCGCCTCACTGTGGCGCGGCGCTCCCATCAGCGTTGTCCGCGCGGTAGGCGTGCTGCGGGGCGCCCGGAATCGCCCCGACACCCGCTGGTAAAACGTTTGCATCATGGAGTGTGTCATAGGTCCCACCGCTTGCCAAGGCGCAATCGGCGACACGCGGATCTGCTATGTGTCGTGAGTATTCGACGGATGATACTGTCAGCGAGACTGATGAAAACGTGTTCACCTATCCGGTGACTCGCTGGTCGAGGCGGTCATGCCGGGCTTGGGGCGTCCTGAGGTGAGTCGTGAGTGCTGACCCGGGCCGGGAGTCGTCTGCACACCGGTCCAGCATTCTCGACGTCGCTGCCCTGGCCGGCGTCTCGCCCGCCACTGTCTCCCGGTCCCTGCGCGGACTGTCCAAGGTCGCTCCGCAGACCCGCCAGCGCGTGCAGGACGCGGCGCGAGAGCTGTCCTACGTCGTCTCGCCACAAGCATCCGGCCTGGCGTCGGGCCGGACCCGTGCCGTCGCGGTCGTCGTCCCGTTCATCACCCGCTGGTTCTTCAGCACCGTCGTCGCCGGCGTAACCGACGTCCTGCGCGAGTCCGGCTACGACGTCATCCTCCATCATCTCGGCGGCGCGAACGATCGTGACCGCTTCTTCGCGCGGATGCCACTCGCCCGCAGGGTCGACGGCGTCCTCAGCCTGTCGATGCCGCTCACCGACGAGCACACTCTGGCGCTCCGTGCCCTCGACATCCCGCTCGTGAGCGTCGGATCACCCATGCCTGGCGTGCCGTCGGTGGGTATCGACGAGGTGGCCGCGGCGCAGACCGCGGTCAACCACCTGCTGCACCAGGGACACGAGCAGATCGGGTTCATCGCCGGCATACCGGACGACCCTCGCTTCGGCTTCGTCTCCTCGCAGCTTCGTCGCCGCGGTTACGAGCTCGCCCTGACGGCGGCCGGGGTCTCGGTCAACCCCGAGCTCACCGTCGCGGGGAGCTACGGCCTGGAAGGCGGTGCGGCCGCGATGGCGCAGCTGCTGTCCGGACCGGTGCTGCCGACCGCAGTCTTCGCCGAGTACGACGAGCTGGCCATCGGTGCGCTGTGGGCCCTGCGCCGGGCCGGGCTCCCAGTACCTCAGAAGATGTCGGTCGTGGGCATCGACGACCATGAGATGGCTCAGCTATTCGAGCTGACCAGTGTGGCGCAGAACGTCCATGAGCAAGGCGCGGCAGCCGCGCGCCTGCTGCTGCAAGCCCTGGAGACGCCGTCGGCTCACCAGGCCGACACCGACATCGTCCTCCCCACGCGGCTCGTGCTCCGAGGCACCACGTCGCCGCCGTCCGGCCGCAGCCGGACAGCTCGCAAACGCCGCGGGGGCTGAAGGGCGCGCCGGACACAGCCGAACCCGTAAAGTCCGGCCTACCTGTGAAGTCGAGGAGGCTGGCGTGACGGTCGTACCCGGACCCGCGGTGGAGACGATCCCGGCCGAGCGGGTGCAGCTCGACGACCGGTTCAAGGCCGTCGACGGCGACGAACGCGTCGAGCGGCTCTGGTCGGGTGGCCGCTGGCTGGAGGGTCCCGTGTACGTCCCGGCGTACCGAAGCCTGCTGTTCAGTGACATCCCGAACGACCGGATCCTGCGGTACGACGAGGTGTCCGGCGCGATCTCGATCTTCCGCCAGCCGGCCGGGAACACCAACGGACACACGCTGGACGAACAGGGCCGGCTGGTCAGCTGCCAGCACGGCCACCGCCAGGTGGTCCGCACCGAGCACGACGGCAGCATCACCGTGCTGGCCGGCAGCTACGACGGGAAGCGGCTTAACAGCCCGAACGACGTCGTGGTCCGCCGGGACGGGTCGGTCTGGTTCACCGACCCGCCGTACGGGCGGATGAGCGACTACGAGGGCAACAAGGGCGACGGCGAGGTGGACGGCAACTACGTCTACCGGGTCGACCCGGCGACCGGCGACGTCCGCGTCGTCGCCGACGACTTCACCCGGCCGAACGGGCTGGCGTTCTCCCTCGACGAGTCGAAGCTGTACATCGTGGACACCCCGGAGAAGCACATCCGGGTCTTCGACGTGGACGGCGACAAGCTCACCGGCGGCGACGTGTTCGCGCCGTGCACGGCCGGGATGTTCGACGGCATCCGGCTGGATACCGAGGGCCGGGTCTGGGCCGCGACCCACGAGGGCGTGCACTGCTTCGACCCGGACGGCACGCTGATCGGCAAGCTGGTTCTGCCCGAGGCCACCTCGAACATCTGCTTCGGCGGTCCGAAGCGAAACCGCCTCTTCATGACCGCCACCAGCTCGGTCTACTCCTGGCTCACCACCACCAACGGCGCCCCCCAGCCCTACGACCCGCCCCGCTAGCCCCGGCACCACCCGCCCCTGTGGCTCGGGCGGCGCCCCGGCCCCTCCCTCTGCAATTCGCGTGGTCAACCACGCGAATGGAGGGTTCGCCACGGCTATGACCGGGGTGAACCCTCCACCCCTGTGGTTAACCACGCGAATTGCGCGGTGATCGTTGCCGGTCCGCCCAATCAGCTGATCCCTTCTCCCGGTGTGTCCGAGGTGCGGAGGGCACCTCGAGTGGTCAATGGGCCAGATACACGGAAGACAGCCCTCTCACTAGCAGAGGGCGCCTCTCGCGGGCGACCGGCGAGGGACCTCGGCACGAAGCCCGCCGCGGCACCCGCCACCGGTGCCTTACGCGCCCGGGCAATTCGCGTGGTTAGCCACGCGAAGGTGGACTTCGCCACGGGTATGACCGGGGCGAACCCACCAGCCGGGTGGTTAACCACGCGAATTGCGGCACCCAACCCAACCCGCTTCGGACAGCGGCCAGCGGGCAGCGGGTTGGGTGCCGGGGGTGTGCTGGGTCAGAAGAGCTTGGCGAACTGTTCTTGGATGGTGAGGACGGCGAGGAAGCCGAACGCGAGACCGGCGGCGATCAGTACGGCGCTGCGCAGCGGCGTGATCTTGATTGCCTTCGGCAACGCGCGGGAGTTCATCCACCACAGCAGGAACGAGTAGACGAACATCATCGTGCCGGCGGTGCAGGCCGAGATCACGAGCAGCACGAGCGGCTGGTCCAGCCCGATCATCAGGATCAGCACGCCGAAGGCGACCAGGCCCCAGACCAGCCCGAAGTACAGCTTGGACTCGGTGATCGCGGAGGTCCGCAGGTACCGGGCCTTGATCATGTCCGCGGCCAGCCGCGAGGTGTAGTCGACGATGCCGGTCGCGGCGGCGAAGAGCGCGAACGCGCCGATCGCCCAGAACAGGTACCCGAACCAGTCGCCGACCAGAGACTGCAGCGTGAGGCCCTCGATCTTCAGGAAGCTGATGTTGTTCTCGACCGCCGGGTTACCGAACAGGGTCGCGTACGCCAGCATCGAGGTGAACGTGATCGTGATGACGGTGATGCCGACGAAGGTCATCGCCTGCTCGACGTTCGCGAACTTCCACCACTTGCGCCAGCGGGAGAGGTTCGCGTCGTCGACCGGGAACACGTAGCCGTTCGCGGTCGGGTCCGCCTCCTTCTCACCCGTCACCGGCGAGGTCAGCCGCGGCACGTGCAGGCCCATGCCGAAACCCTTGTCCCGGATCCAGTTGCTCTGGCACAGGTTCTGGCCGCCGCCGGCACCGGCGTACGCGATCGCACCCATCAGCAGCGCGAAGCCGAGCTCGTCAGCGGGGAAGGCGGGCGCGGTGACGGCGTCGCCCAGCCCGTCCCAGGTGCTGCCGCGGATCGCGAAGATCAGGGCCAGTACGACGAGCAGCCCGATCGCGGCGACCTTGACGAAGATCAGCCGCTCGAGCATCACGTACACCACCGGGGCGAGCGTGAGGATGATGCCGATCACGACCAGGATTCCGACCGCGATCCAGCGCGGGTTGCCGCCGCCGAACAGGTAGGTCAGCATCGTCGCCGAGCTGGTCGCCCAGCCGGGCCACAGGTTCGCGAAGTAGGTCATGACCGCGAAGAAGATGCCCCAGTGTTTCCAGTACCGGTTGAACCCGGTCAGCGCGGTCTCGCCGGTGGCCAGCGTGTACCGCTCGATCTCCATGTTCAGGAACCACTGGATGCCGACCCCGACGAAGGCGCCCCAGAGGAACACCAGGCCCACCTGCGAGGAGATGTAGGGCCACAGGATGAACTCGCCCGAGGCCAGGCCGACCCCCGCGCCGACCAGTCCCGGGCCGATGATCCGCCAGGTCTTCGCCGGTGCCTCCGGCAGGTCGGCTGTCTTCGGTGCGGGCAGGTTCTTGGTCGGCAGGCTGAACCTGTCGGTCACCTGTCGTTGCGTCGTTCCGGACATGCCCAGTCCCTTCCACTCGGGCGTGTTCAGGCGGTCAGTGGTCACGTACCCACAGTTGCCGGGATAGAACGTTCGAATCAGCTCGAGAAGATGCCCGCGGTGACATTCACGAACGTTCCGGTGATCGAGGCTGCCCCATCCGAGGCGAGGAACGCCAGCGTCGCCACCACCTCGGCGAGCCGCGGAGCCCGCTTCAGCACGGACAGGCCGCCGATGATCTCGTCGATCTGCTCGGGGCCGAGCCCGGTCGCGTCCCGGAGCGGGTTCCGCCCGGCATACTCGGGCGCGAACGTCTCCGGCACCCCGGCGGTCCAGACCCCGGCGGCCCGGACGCCGTACGGGCCGAGCTCGGTGGCCAGGTTGCGGATCAGCGTGTCGATCGCGGCGTCGGCCGGGCCGGTGCCGCCCATCATCGGGCTGCCGTGCGCCGAACCGCTGTCCAGCGCCAGGATCACCCCCGACCCCTGCTCGGCCATCTGCCGGCCGGCTGCTCGCGCGGTGACGAAGTTCGCGGTGAGCCCGGCGGTGACCGGCCGCAGGAAGTCGGCCGTGGTCATCTGCACCAGCGGGATGCCCTGGACGTCGCCGCGGGAGACCAGGTTCAGCGAGATGTCGACGCCGCCGGCCCGGTCGACCACCGACCGGACCTGGTCGTCGACCGCCTGCTCGTCCAGCGCATCCAGTACGGCGACCTCGGCGCGGCCACCCGCCCGGCCGATCCCGGCGGCCACGGCCTCGAGGTGCTGCCGGGTCCGCCCGGCCAGGAAGACGGTGGCACCCTCGGCCGCGAAGACCCGGGCGACCGCGCCACCGATCGCGCCGCCGGCGCCGTACACGATCGCGGTCTTGTCCTCCAGCAGCATCGCGGTCACCGCCGGCCCATCGGTGGCACGTGCCGCAGCGTCGCCAGCGCGAGCGCGGCCAGTGCTGTGAACGCGACCACTCCGACCACCGCGGCCACGTTGAGGCCGGAGGTGAAGGCCTGCCGGGCGGAGTCGACGAGGGTGCCTGCCAGCGACGGCGGCAGCGACTGCGCGGTCTGCAACGCGCCGGCCAGGGTCTCGCGGGCGGTCGCCTCGGCCGGGGTACCGGCGAGCTCGGCCGGGATCGCGACGCTGTGCCGGTACGCCGCCGTACCCACGCTGCCGAGCAGCGCGATCCCGAGCGCGACTCCGAGCTCACCGCTGGTGGACTGCAGGCCGGAGGCCGATCCCGCCTTCTCCGGCGGTGCCGCTGGTACCACCAGCTGACCGACCAGCGGGCCGACCGGGCTCACGCCGAGGTACACCACGGTGAAGCCGGCGAGTAGCAGTGCCAGGCTGGATCCGGCGTCGACCTGGGTCAGGACGATCATCCCGGCGGCGGCGAGTGCCAGCCCGGCGGCGATGACCCGCGCCGGCGGCACCCACTGCGCCATCCCCTGGCTGACGAAGATCCCGGCGACCAGCACGACCGTGGGCAGCAGGATCCACAGCCCGGCGCCGAGCGGGCTCAGCCCCTTCACGAGCTGCAGGTGCTGGGCGACGAAGAACCCGGTGCCGGCCTGTACCGCGGCGACCAGCAGCGAGACCACCAACGCACCGCGCACCGTGCGCAGCCCGACGAGCCGCAGGTCCAGCAGCGGGTGCTCGAGCCGGCGCTGCCGGGCGACGAACAGCATCCCGAGTACGACGCCGGCCGCGGCGGACAGCGTGGCGCCGGCCGACCAGCCGGTGCGGGCGGTCTCCTTGAGGCCGTGGACGAACGGCAGCAGCGCGCCGAGCGACAGCGCCACGCTGAGTGGGTCCAGCCGGCCGGGTGCCGGGTTGCGGAACGCGGGCAGCAGCCGCGGCCCCGCGAACACCACGACCGCGCATACCGGTACTGCGACCAGGAACACCGAGCCCCACCAGAACCAGTTCAGCAGCACGCCGCCGACCACCGGCCCGAGCGCGACCCCGGCGGTGAGCGATGACGCCCACAACGCGATCGCGGCACCGAGCTGCTTCGGGTCCCGGAACATGCCCATGATCAGCGCCAGCGCGGACGGCATGATCGTGGCGCCGGCGATCCCGAGCAGGGCCCGGCAGGCGATCAGCATCTCCGGTGACGACGAGAACGCCGCGACCAGCGAGACCAGCCCGAAGGCTGCCGAGCCGGCGACCAGGACTTGGGTCCGCCCGACCCGGTCCCCGAGCGTGCCCATCGTGACCAGGAAGCCCGCGATCGCGAACCCGTACGAGTCCGAGATCCACAGCTGCTGGGTCGCGCTCGCGCTCAGGTCCGCGGTCAGCTGCGGCAGCGCCAGGAACAGTACGCCGATGTCCAGCATCGTCAGCATCGTCGGAAGGGCCAGGATGCCGAGACCCAGCCACTCCCTGCGACCGGCCCGGGGGACCGCCACGCTCTCCGTCACACTCATGCTCAGCTCCTTGGCTCGAACCCGGCCCGGGTGGCCGGCGTGGATCGAGCGTCGTACGACGGGTGGGTGCGGAAGATCGGCCAGGTGGCCGAGATACCGGCAGTGGCAGACTGATCCGGCGATGACCACTGACCTCTCAGGCGCAACCGGTGAGCGCTCGATCGGACCCGCGGGCACCGTGACGGTTCTCGTCGCCTCGCACGCGCCCGGCGCCGGCCCGGCGGCCGCGAGCTCATACGCCCAGCTCGACCAGGTCGCCGCCGCCGTGTTCCGCGAGCACGGCGCCCGGCCGGCGGTACGGCGCCAGGAGGGTACGGCGACGGGTGTCTTCAGCTCCGCCGCGTCCGCGGTCGCCGTGGCCGGTGCGCTGCGCGCCGCGGTGCCGGACGGGTCCACGCTGTCCCGGCTGCTCCGGATCGCGGTGCACACCGGTGCGGCCCGGATGGACGAGTCCGGCCGGTACGGCGGGCCCGCCGTGCGGCACGCCGAGCGGCTGGGCGAGATCGCGAACCCGGGCCAGACGTTGCTCTCGGCAACGGTCGAGGCGGAGACGGTGCCGGACGGCGGGCAGCTGCATGATCTCGGCATGCACCGGCTGCGCGACCTCGGCTCGCCGGAGCGGGTCTTCGCGCTGACCGGCACCGGGGCGCCGCGGTCGCTGGATGCCGTACCCAACAACCTGCCGGTGCACCTGACCAGCTTCGTCGGCCGATCGGCCGAGCTCGCCGCGGTGCGGTCGTTGCTGACCGGCGACCGGCTGGTCACGCTCACCGGTACCGGCGGCAGCGGCAAGACCCGGCTGGCGGGGCGTGCCGCGGCGGAGCTCGCCGACCGCTGGCCGGCCGGCGTCTGGTGGGTTGAGCTCGCGCCGGTCACCGACCCGGGCCGCGTGTCGGACCAGGTCGCGGCGGGTGTCGGCATCCTGGCCGAGCCGGGCGGCGACCAGCTGCGGTCGCTGACCGCGCAGCTGCGGGGCCGCCGCGCGCTGGTCTGCCTGGACAACTGTGAGCACGTGCTGGACGGCGCCGCGGAGGTGGTCGAGGCGCTGCTGCGGTCATGTCCCGAGCTGGGCGTGCTGACCACCAGCCGGGAGCCGCTCGGCCTGCCCGGCGAGGCGGTGTGGCGGGTGCCGTCGCTGGCCGAGGAGGACGCCCTGTCGCTGTTCGTCGAACGCGCCGCGGCGGTCCGGCCGTCGTTCACCGCGGACCAGGCCGGTGAGGCGGCGATCCGCGCGCTCTGTACCCGGCTGGACGGCATCCCGCTGGCACTGGAGCTGGCCGCCGCCTGGCTACGGACCCTGAGCCCGGCGCAGATCGAGGCCGGGCTGGACGACCGGTTCGGGCTGCTGGTCCGCGGACCGCGTGGGGCTGCGGCGCGGCAGCAGACGCTGGTGGCCTCGATCGACTGGAGCTACGACCTGCTCGACGAGGTCGATCGTGCGGTGTTCCGCCGGCTCGCCGTGTTCGGCGGCACGTTCACACTCGAGGCCGCCCGCGACGTGTGCGCCGACGGTGCCGCCGGGCGCGGCGCCGTACTGGACTCGTTGGGGCGGTTGGTGGACAAGTCCCTGGTGGTCGCCGACGAGGCGCGGTTCCGGTTGCTGGAGACGCTGAGGGAGTACGCCGGGGTCCGGCTGGACGAGGCCCGCGAGACCGCGGCGACCCGGGACCGGCACCTGGACCACTACCTGGCCGCGGCGGAGTCGGCCGAGCCCGGACTGGACCACGACAAGGACGCCTGGCGGGCCCGGTTCGAGCCCGACCGGGACAACCTCCGGGCCGCGCTGGACTGGGGCCTGGCCGCACCCGACCCGGATCGTGGCCGCCGGCTCGCCGCCGCACTGGCCTGGCTGTGGAACCTGCGAGCGACCTCCCGCGAGGGGATGCGGTACCTGCGCCGGGCGATCGACCGGGCGCCCGAGGACCGGACGCTGCTGCAGGCCCGGCTGATGTACGGGTTCGCGCAGGTCGCCGACACCGCGGCGCCCTTCGAGCTCGACGGGGCGCAGCGCGGGCTGGAGATCGCCACCGAGGTGGGCGACGACCGGCTGCGCGGCCGCTGCCTGGCTTTGATCGGGCTGGGCCGGTTCTACGTGGACTTCGACGAGGCCCGGGAGCTGTGCGAGGAGGCGGAGCGGATCGCCGTTGGGATCGGCGACGAGTTCGGCCGCGACGCCGCCCGCGCGCTCCCGGCGTTGATGCTGGCGACGCGTGACCGGCACGCCGAGGCTGCGCCGCTGCTCGAGGACGTCGCCGCCTCGCTGGTCCGGCGTGGCGACCGCGGGATCGGCGCCACCCTGCTCGCGGTCCGGTCGGACAGTGCGCTGGTCACCGGGGACCTCGCGCTGGCCCGGCAGCTGGCCGAGCAGGCCGTCGAGGTGGCCGAGCCGCTCGGCGACTACGACCGGGTCGGCGCCGCTCGCTGCCAGCTCGCGCTGATGCTCGGCTGGACCGGCGACATCGAGGCGGGGTTCGCCCAGCTCGAACCGTTTCGCAGGCTGGTCGGGGAGGGACCGGAGGCGTTCGTCCCCGGACTCGGTCGCGCGATGGGTGAGCTGCACCGCTGGCGGGGCGAGTACGAGGAGGCGATCAGCTGGCTTCAGCGGGACGTGCCGATCGCCGGCCCGGCCGCCGACAGCTTCATCGCCGCGCTGATGCGACCGGGCCTGGGCGCGGCGCTGCGAGCCGCCGGCCGCGACGACGAGGCGGCGGTGGTACTGGACCGCGCCGGTGAGCTCTGCCGACGGTTCGACCTGCCGCGGGCGCTGGCCGATGTGCACGAGCAGCGCGGGCACCTGGCCGAGTACCCGGACCGAGCGGCGGACCTGTACCACGACGCGCTCGTCCTGCGGGTCGAGCACGGCCTGCGGACGCTGTACGTGGACAGCCTGGAGGCACTGGGTGCGCTGGCGGCGCGGACCGGCCGGCCACTGGACGCGGCCCGCACGCTGGCCGCCGCCGACGCCGGCCGGACCTTGCTCGGGTACGCCCGCCGGCCCGCCGACCGGCCGGGGTACGACGAGGTGCTGGCCGGGTTGCGGTCCGACCCGGGCTTCGACGCCGCCTGGTCCGAGGGCCGCGCGCTGACTCTGGACGACGCGGTCGCCTACATAAGGCGCAGCAGGGGGACTCGCGGCCGCCCGGCGACCGGGTGGGCCAGCCTGACGCCGACCGAGCTGGACGTCGTACGGCTGGCTGTCGAGGGGCTGAACAACCCGCAGATCGCCGCCCGCCTGTTCATGAGCCGCGGCACCGTGAAGACCCACCTCGCCCACGTGTACGCCAAGCTCGGAGTCGCCAACCGCACCGAGCTCGCCGCCACCGCGTCCGGCCGCCTCTAGCCCTCAGCAACCTCTTCCCGTACCGAAACGCCGTCCCACTGCCCGCGGGACGGCGTGTTCTTGCGGGAGGTGAGAGTTCTCGGGGTTGGGAGCGGGTGCGGTCGGCAACATCGGCCCGATGAACGACGACACGCCGCGTCACAAGGGCCCGACGATCGCAGGTGTGGAGTCAGGTGGGTTGCTTTGCGCGGGCGAGCTTGCTGGGCCACCAGACGCGGGGGCCGATGTCGTAGGACAGGGCCGGGACCAGCAGCGAGCGGACGACCATGGTGTCCAGCAGCACGCCGAACGCGACCATGAACGCGATCTGCACCAGGAACAGGATGGGCAGCACGGCGAGCGCGGAGAACGTCGCCGCGAGGACGATCCCGGCCGAGGTGATCACGCCGCCGGTTACCGCCAGCCCGACCAGGATGCCCGGTCTGGTGCCGCGTTCGATCGACTCCTCGCGCACCCTGGTCATCAGGAAGATCGAGTAGTCGATGCCGAGAGCAACGAGGAACACGAACGCGTAGAGCGGGATCGACGGGTCCGCACCGGGGAAGTCGAACACGTAGTTGAACACGATCGCGCTGACTCCGACGGTTGCGCCGAACGAGAGCACGTTCGCGGCCACCAGCAGCACCGCCGCCGTGACCGAACGGAGCAGCAGCATCAGCACCACGAAGATCACTCCGAGAATCGCCGGGATGATCACCCTGAGGTCCCGCTTGCTGGCGTTCATGATGTCCAGATTGATCGCGGTCGAGCCGCCGACCAGCACGTCGGACCCGATCGGGTCCAGCGCGACCCGCAGCGACTCGATCACCTCGGTCGCCTCCGGCGAGTCCGCGGCCGGCTCCAACGTTGCCTGCAGCAACACTCTGCCGTCGACGACCTTCGGCGGCTGGCCGGGTACGACGGAGGCGGTGACCGACGAGATGCCGTCCAGCTGCCGGGTGGTGTTCAGTACCGCGGTGGCCTCGGCCGCGGGCGCGATGATCTGCACCGGCGTACCCGAGCCGGCCGGGAAGTGCCGGGCCAGCACCTCCTGACCGGTGACCGACTCGACCTCGTTCAGGAACAGGTCCTCCTGCGAGTTGCCCTCTGCCTTGAACGTCGGCAGGAACGCGCCGGCCGCGAGCAGCGCCAGCGCGGTCACCACCCAGACCCGGCGCGCGTGCCGGCCGACCAGCCCGGACACCCGGCCCCACAGCTTCCGGCCACCGATCACGTCCGCGGCGTGCACGTGGTCGACCCGCGGGATCATCGGCCAGAAGATCCGGCGGCCGAACAGCAGCAGCACCGCCGGCAGGAACGTCATACCGGCGACCAGCGCGCCGGCGATGCCGATCGCGCCGACCGGGCCGAGGCCCTTGGTGCTGCCGAGCTGGGACAACAACAGGCAGAGCAGCCCGAGGATCACGGTCGTTGCGCTGGCCGCGATCGGCTCGATCGCCGCCCGCCAGGCGTTCGCCATCGCGCGGTACTTGCTCTCGTGGTCGTGCAGTTCCTCCTTGTACCGCGAGACCAGGAGCAGCGCGTAGTCCGTCGCCGCGCCGACCACCAGGATCGACAAGATGCCCTGGCTCTGGCCGTTCAGCTCGATCACGTCGTTCTTCGCCAGCGGGTAGATCACCAGCGCCGCGAGCGCGAGCCCGAACACCGCCGTGAGCAGTACCGCTATCGGCAGGATCGGGCTGCGGTACACGATCAGCAGGATGACGAACACCACGCTCAGCGCGACCCCGAGCAGGATCCCGTCGATCCCGCCGAACGCGACCACGAAGTCCGCGAAGACCCCGCCGGGACCGGTCACGTACGCGGCCAGCCCGGTCGGTTTCACGCTCTCGGACAGCTCGGTCCGCATCGCCTCCGCGATCGCGTAGAGCACGGTCTCGCCCTCGCGTACCACGTCCTGGAGTCGCTCGCCGTCGGCCTCGACCATCAGCAGCAGGGCCTTGCCGTCCTGGCTCGGCACCGTCGTCACCGGACTGGTCAGGTAGTCGCCGACCTTCTTGTCCGGCGACAGCTCCAGTCCGGGCACCGCGGCCGCGAACTCGGCCGCCGTCGCCCGGTCCTGCGCGGTGATGCCGGAGTCTCGCTCGAGTACCACGAAGTACGGCAGCGCGGTGGCGTCGACGAACTGCGAGGCCAGCTCGTTCACCCGGGTCGACTCGGCGTCCTCGGGCAGGAAGTTCGCGTTGTCGTTCTCCTGCACCTCGGCCAGCCGGCCCACCATCGGGCCACCGGCGCCGGCCAGTGCCAGCCAGCCGGCCAGTACGACCAGCACCCCGAGCCGCAGCAGCCAGCGTCGCTTGCCTGGCCGCTGCGCCCGGTGCGCCCCGGTGCCGCCCCCCGGGCCGTTGTTGTCCCTCGCAACCGGTGCCGCCTGCTCCTCGATCGTGTCCGGCCCGTCCGCCACTGTCATCCCCTGTCCTCGCCCCTGGCGCCTCGGCGCCAACCCTATCGAGACCGGGAGGTTCACCTCCTAGGCCGCGTCGGATGGGGGCCGTTCTCTCCGTACGACGCGGGGCAGCCGTTTCGTCCGCGTAACAACGGGATGACCGCCCCGAAACACCACCGCCATAGCGTCATGGGTCCAGCACCCACGGTGTCCGGGTGCGTCAGGAGGTGTGCGCGGTGGACGGGCCGGGTCCGCTCAGTGGCTGCACCGTGGTCGTCACCGCGCAGCCGGGTGCCATCGACCTGGTGGACACGCTGACCTGGCGCGGGGCGACGGTGCTGCACGCGCCGACCATGCAGCTGCAGCCGGTGCTGGACGAGGAGGCGCTGGTCGACACCACCAAGCGGGTGCTGGCGAACCCTCCGGACGACGTGCTGGTGACCACCGCCAGCGGGTTCCGGTCCTGGCTGCGGGCGGCCGGGGCAGCGGGCCTGGCCGGCGACCTGCTGACCACGCTGGACGAGGCCCGGCTGGCGGCCCGCGGACCGAAGGCGCGTGCGGCGGTTCGTGCCTGCGGGCTGGTGCCGGTCCGCACCGCGCCGGCCGGGCACGCATCGGCGCCCGGCACATCGCCGGTGCCGGGCACATCGCCGGACACCACCGCCGGGCTGGTCCGCTGGCTGGTCGCGCAGGGCGTCGCCGGTCGCAAGGTCGTCGTCCAGCTGCCGGCCCGGCCCGACCACGGTCCGCTGGAGGAGCTGCGGGCGGCCGGAGCGTCGGTGCGCGGGATCGAGGTGAACCGGTGCGGACCGGCACCGGACCCGGCCGCGGTGGACCGGGCGATCGGGCAGATCTGTGCCGGGGTCGCGGACGCGGTGGTGCACACCTCGGCGGCCGGCGCACAGGCGTTGCTGGACGCGGCCGCGCTGTCGGACCGGCTGCCACGGCTGCTGGTGGCAATGCGCGGGCCACGGCTGCTGAACGCGTGCGTGGGACCGGCCGCCGCGGCACCGCTGCGGGCGGTCGGGCTGGACCCGCTGCTGCCGGAGCGGCCACGGCTGGGTGCGCTGGTCCGGGCGGTGGTCGAGCGGCTGGCGCACGACCGGGCTCCGTCGCTGGACACCGCGTTCGGTCCGCTGGTGCTACGCGGCGGCGGGGTGACTCTCGACGGGGTCGCAGTACCGCTCGGGCCCGGGCCACGCGCCGTACTGGCGTCGCTGATGGCGGCCCGCGGCGAAGTGGTGTCGCGGCCGGAGCTGCTGGCCGCGCTGCCGGGTGCCGAGGACGCGCACACAGTCGAGGTGACCGTGAACCGGTTGCGCCGGGCGCTCGGGCGGCCCGAGCTGGTGCGCACCGTCGTACGGCGTGGCTACCGGCTGGCCCTGCCGGAGCCCTCGGCATGACCTCTCACGAGGTCGCCGAGGGTGTGCGCGGACCGTTTCGACCGTGTAACAGCGGGCTGACTGCGAGGAAACACCGCCGACATAGCGTCCTGGCCTAATGGACGGGCGGTCCCCGATGACGTGGGCAGGCCCTGATGCGGCCCCTTGCGACCGATCGGAGACGCCATGCCGGACTTCAGGACAGACGCCATCACCCGGGAAGCGGTCGAACCGCACGGAGCGGTCGGCACCGTCGATGCTCCTCGACGTGGCCGCTGGATCGACGTCTGGGACCCCGAGGACGCGACGTTCTGGGAGCAGACCGGACAGCGGGTGGCGCGGCGGAACCTGTGGCCGTCGATCTTCGCGGAGTTCCTCGGATTCTCGGTCTGGCAGCTCTGGAGCATCGTGGTGGTCTCGCTGCCGGCCGCCGGGTTCGGCTACTCGACGGACCAGCTGTTCTGGCTGGTGGCGGTGCCGAGCCTGGTCGGGGCGACGCTGCGGCTGCCATACACGTTCGCGGTGCCGAGGTTCGGTGGCCGGAACTGGACCGTGGTCTCGGCGCTGCTGCTACTGATACCGACCAGCGGGCTCGCGTACTTCGTCACCCGGCCGGACACGCCGTTCTGGCTGATGGCGCTGGTAGCCGCGACCGCCGGGTTCGGCGGCGGCAACTTCGCCAGCAGCATGACGAACATCTCGTTCTTCTACCCGGAACGCTCGAAGGGTGCGGCGCTGGGTATCAACGCGGCCGGCGGGAACCTCGGCGTCGCGATCGTCCAGCTGCTGGTGCCGCTGGTGATCGTGGCCGGCGCCGGGCTGTCGCTGGAGCGCGCCGGGCTGATGTGGATCCCGCTGATCGTGATCTCGGCCGCGCTGGCCTGGCGGCTGATGGACAACCTGTCCGGCGCGACGTCGTCGTTCAGGACCTCGATAGTGGCCGCCAAGCGGGCGCACACCTGGGTGATCTCGTTCCTCTACATCGGCACGTTCGGGTCCTTCATCGGCTTCTCGGCCGCGTTCCCGCTGCTGATCAAGACCAGCTTCCCGGACGTGCCCGCGGTGCGGATCGCGTTCATCGGCGCGCTGGTCGGCTCGCTGGCCCGGCCGCTCGGCGGCAAGCTGTCCGACCGGCTCGGCGGGGCGCGGATCACGGTGGCGGTCTTCGTGGTGATGGGCGGCGGCATCCTGGCCGCGATCGCGTCGCTGAACGCGGGCAGCTTCTGGGCGTTCCTGGCCAGCTTCGTGGTGCTGTTCATCGCCAGCGGCGCCGGCAACGGGTCGACCTACCGGATGATCCCGGCGGTGTTCCGCAGCATCACCGGGAACGACCTGCCGCGGGCCCGGCGGGAGGCCGCGGCCTGCATCGGGATCGCGTCCGCGATCGGCGCGTACGGTGGGTTCCTGGTGCCGCGCGGGTTCGCGATGTCGACCGAGCGGTACGGGTCGCTGGTGCCGGCGCTGTACACGTTCTGCGCCTTCTACGCGGTCTGCCTGGTGGTCACGTACCTGTGCTACATCCGCGGTCCGCTGGGCCGGGAACGCGTATGACCGACACCCACTGCCCGTACTGCGCGCTGCAGTGTGCCACCATTCTGGTGCCGTCGTCCGGGACGGTCGAGGTACGGCCGCGGGACTTCCCGACGAACCGCGGTGGGCTGTGCCAGAAGGGCTGGACCGCACCCGAGGTGCTGTCCGCGCCGGACCGGCTCACCACGCCGCTGGTCCGCGACACCGGTGGTGTACTCCGCGAGGCCGGGTGGGACGAGGCGCTCGACCTGGTGGCCGGCCGGCTGCGGGAGCTTATGGTTGCCTATGGCAACGAGGTGGTGGCGCTGTTCGGCGGTGGCGGGCTGACGAACGAGAAGGCGTACGCGCTGGGCAAGCTTGCCCGGGCAGTGCTGCGGACGCCGAACGTGGACTACAACGGCCGGTTCTGCATGTCCTCGGCCGCGGCGGCCGCAAACCGGACCTTCGGGATCGACCGCGGGCTGCCGTTCCCGCTCGCGGACGTCGGCGGCGCGGACGCCGTGCTGCTGGTCGGCAGCAACCTGGCCGAGACGATGCCGCCGGCCGTGCAGCACCTCGCGGCCGCGCGAGCGGCGGGCGGCCTGGTCGTGGTCGACCCCCGCCGGTCCGCGACCGCGGAGCTGACCGCCGACGGTGCCGGCATACACCTCCAGGCCACGCCGGGCACCGACCTGGCGCTGGTGCTGTCGCTCACCCACGTGGTGCTGCACGAGGGCCTGGCGGACTACGACTACCTGCTCGCACGCACCGACGATCCCGAGGCGCTGCGCCGGTCCACCGCAACCTGGTGGCCGGAACGCGCCGAACGCGTGACCGGCGTACCCGCAGAGCGGATCCGCGTCGCAGCCCGCCGGCTCGCGGCGGCTGCACCGGTGCGCGGTGGCTCCGGCTGCTTCGTGCTCACCGGTCGCGGTGCGGAGCAGCACAGCAAGGGCACCGACACCGTCACCGCGTGCCTCAACCTGGCACTCGCGCTCGGGCTACCCGGCCGGACCGGCAGCGGCTACGGCTGCCTGACCGGGCAGGGCAACGGGCAGGGCGGTCGCGAGCACGGTCAGAAGGCGGACCAGCTGCCCGGGTACCGGCGGATCGACGACCCGGCCGCGCGGGCGCACGTCGCGTCGGTGTGGGGCGTCGACCCCGCCGACCTGCCGGGCCCGGGACGCAGCGCGGTCGAGCTGCTCGACGCGCTGGGCACCGCTTCGGGACCGAGAGCGCTGCTCGTACACGGCAGCAACCTGGTCGTGTCGGCGCCGAACCAGCACGCGGTGCGGTCGCGTATCGCGGCGCTCGACCTGCTGGTCGTCGCGGACGTGGTCCCGTCCGAGACCGTCCAGCTCGCCGATGTCGTGTTGCCGGTCACGCAGTGGGCCGAGGAGGACGGCACCATGACCACGCTGGAGGGCCGCGTGGTCCGGCGTCGCCGGGCGATCGACCCGCCGCCCGGCGTCCGCAGCGACCTCGACGTGTTCGCCGGGCTGGCCCGCCGGCTCCGGCCCGAGGTGGACTTCCCGGCCGACGCCCGAGAGGTGTACGACGAGCTGCGCCGCGCGTCCGCCGGCGGACCCGCGGACTACGCCGGGATCACCTGGGAGCGGCTGGACGCCGGCGAGGCGTTGTTCTGGCCGTGCCCTGCTCCGGACCACCCGGGGACGCCGCGTCTGTTCGCGGATCGGTTCGCCACAGCCGACGGGAAGGCCCGGGTGGTCGCGGTCGAGCACCGTCCGGTCGCCGACGACCTGCGCGCCGACGCGCCGCTGTACCTGGTGACCGGCCGGCTGCTGCAGCACTACCAGAGCGGCGCGCAGACCCGCCGGGTGCCGGAGCTGGACCGGCTCGAGCCGGAGGTGTTCGCCGAGCTGCACCCGCGCACCGCGGCGCGTCTGGGCGTTGCGGACGGTGACCTGGTACTGCTCCGCACCGCCCGCGGCGTGCTGCGGGCGCCGGCCCGGCTGTCCGACGCGATCCGCCCCGACACGGTGTTCGTGCCGTTCCACTACGGCGGCGACGCCAGCGTCAACCTGCTCACCAACGACGCGCTCGACCCGGTCTCCGGCATGCCTGAGTTCAAGGCCTGCGCGGTCGAGCTGACCCGGGTGGAGGCGGCATGACCCGCCGGATCGTCGTGGTCGGCGGCGGGATGGCGGCGACGCGGTTCGCTGAGCTGGTCGCGGACCACGGTGCAGGAGTGACGGTGATCGGGGACGAGCCGGCGTACAACCGTGCGCTGCTGTCCGAGGTGGTCGCGGGCCGCGCCGACGCCGGCGCGCTCGATCTGCCCACCGACCAGCGGGTACGACGCGTGCGCGCGACCGCGATCCGGCTGGAGCGACAGCGGCGTATCGTTGCCGACAGCAACGGTGTGGTGCACCCGTACGACCACCTGGTGCTGGCCACCGGGGCCGAGCCCGACGTGCCGGACCTCGTCGGGCTGGCCCGGGACGCCGATCAGGACGTGCCGCACCTGCTGGCCGGCTGCCACGTGCTGCGGCGCCGCAGCGATGCGGCGGCGATCGTCGCGGCGACCGACTCGGCCCGGCGGGCGGTGGTGCTGGGCGGCGGCGCACTCGGCGTGGAGCTCGCCCGGGCCCTGGCCGGCCGCGGGCTCGGGACGACGCTCGTGCACGACGGCGAGGGTCTGCTCGACCGCTACCTGGACCCGGCCGGCTCCCGCGCCCTCACCCGCGCCGTCCGGCACCTCCGCACCGAGGTGCTGCTCAACACCGCCGCGGTGGCGGTGGACTCCAAACACGACCACTTCGCCGGCCTCCGCCTCGCCGACGGCCGCGTCATCCACGGCGACCTCCTGCTTCTGGCCTGCGGCACCCGCCCCGCCACGACCCTCGCCCGCGCAGCCGCCCTCCCCGCCGCCCGAGGCATCCTCGTCGACCAGACCTTGACCACTGCCGACCCGCACATCCACGCCCTCGGCGACTGCGCCGAACTCCGTTCATCGGGCTCTTGTGACTCGGCGTGTCGCGCATCGTCGGGCCCTTGTGACCACGGCCGGGTCTCCGGAACCGTCGCACCCGCGTGGGAACAGGCAGCGCTGCTGGCCCGGCGGCTCACCGGCGACGAGGACCTCTACCGGCCCGGGCCCGAGGTACTCCGGCTGACCACCGCGGATCTGGACGTGGTCGCGCTCGGCGATCCCGCGGAACTGCGCCGCGGCGCGGACGATCGTCGTACCCAGGTGGTGGCGCTCACAGAACCAGCCGCAGAACCGGCCACTGGGCGGCACGTGAAGGCGGCGGTCACGGACGGCGTCGTCCGGGCCGGCTACGCGATCGGCGCACCGGACGTGGCGGCCGAGCTGGTCCTGCTCGCCGACCGCGGTACCCCGGTCGACCCGTACACCCTGCTCGCCGAGCCGGCGGTGGCGGCACCGGCGGCCGGAGACAGCAAGGTCTGCCGATGCAACTCCGTCACCACGTCCGCGATCGCCAGCGCGTTCCGGGCCGGTGCCACCACGGTCGCGGGCGTCGCGGCCGAGACCAGGGCGACGACCGGATGCGGCAGCTGCGAAGGCGCAGTGGGGTCGCTGCTGGACCGGCTGGGCCGGGGCGAGGACGTCACCGCCCAGACGACATCGAGGAGGCCATCCGTGAGCGCATCGAGCAAGCACCTGGTGGTGGTCGGCGGCGGCATGGTGGCGCACCGGCTGGTCGAGGCGCTGCGGTCCCGCGACGAGGCCGGCGACTGGCGGGTCACCGTGCTGGCCGAGGAACCGCGGCTGCCGTACGACCGGGTCGCGCTGACCACGTACTTCTCCGGCCGCGACCCGCACGAGCTCGCGCTCGGCGAGCCGGAGCTGTGGGACGACCCCGGCGTGACGCTGCGCAAGGGCGTCACCGCCACCGCGTTCGACCCGGACCAGCGCACCGTCAGCACCAGCCGCGGCGAGACGATCCGGTACGACGAACTGGTGCTGGCCACCGGCTCGTACCCGTTCGTGCCGCCCGTCAAGGGCAGCGACCTGACCGGCTGCTTCGTGTACCGCACGGTCGACGACGTCGCCGCGCTGCGCACGTACGTCGAGGGGCTGCGCGAGTCTCGCGAGACGGTCCGGGGTGTCGTGGTCGGCGGCGGGTTGCTCGGGCTGGAGGCGGCCGGTGCGTTGCGGGCGCTGGGCGCCGAGACGACCGTGGTCGAGTTCGCACCGCGGCTGATGCCGCTGCAGGTCGACGACGGCGGCGGCGCCGCGCTGCACCGGCTGATCGAGGGTCTTGGCGTCGACGTGCGCACGGCGGCTCAGGTGACGAAGGTGAAGGCCGCACAAGGTGGCGCCGCGCGAGCCGTCGCCGTTGCCGAGGGCAACGACATTCCCACGGACGTGGTGGTTTTCGCGGCTGGTGTGCGGCCCCGTGACGAGCTCGCCCGCGCGGCCGGGCTGGCGATCGGCGAACGCGGCGGCGTGGTGGTGGATGAGTCGTGCCGGACCTCGGCCGACGGGACCTGGGCGATCGGCGAGGTGGCCTGTATCGAAGGCCGGGTCTGGGGTCTGGTGGCTCCCGGGTACGCGATGGCGGAGGTGGTCGCTGACCGGCTGCTAGACGGTGCCGCGACGTTCCCGGGCGCCGACGCGTCGACCAAGCTCAAGCTGCTCGGGGTGGACGTGGCCAGTTTCGGCGACGCGTTCGGAGCGGCCGAGGGCGCGCTCGACATCGTGTACGCCGACCCGGTCGCCGGGGTCTACAAGCGGCTGGTGCTGTCCGACGACGCGCGCACCCTGCTCGGCGGGATCCTGGTCGGCGACGCGTCGGCGTACGCGGGACTGCGGCCGATGGTCGGCCGTCCGCTCGGCGCGGACCCCGCGTCGTACCTGCTGCCCGAAGGAGCGGCGCCGGTGTCGGCCGATCTTCCGGACGACGCACCGGTCTGCTCCTGCAACAACGTGTCCGCCGGCGCGCTGCGCTGTGCGGTCCGCGACGACGGCTGCCAGACCGTGAAGTCGTTGTGCGGGGCAACGAAGGCCGGCACCAGCTGCGGGTCCTGCCTGCCGATCCTGAAGAACCTGCTGAACAGCGAGCTGGCCGCCGCCGGCGTCGAGGTGAGCAAGGCGCTGTGCGAGCACTTCGCGCTGTCGCGCGCGGAGCTGTTCGACGTGGTCCGGGTGACCGGGCTGCGCACGTTCAGCGAGATCGTGACCCGGCACGGCAGCGGACGCGGCTGCGACATCTGCAAGCCGGTGGTGGCGTCGATCCTGGCCAGCCTGGACCCGGCCGGGCATGTGCTGGAGGGGGAGCGGGCCGCGCTGCAGGACACCAACGACCACGTGATGGCGAACCTGCAGAAGGACGGCACCTACTCGGTGGTGCCGCGGGTTCCGGGCGGCGAGATCACCCCGGAGAAGCTGATCGTGATCGGCGAGGTGGCCCGCGACTTCGGGCTCTACACCAAGCTCACCGGCGGACAGCGCGTCGACCTGTTCGGTGCCCGGATCGAGCAGCTGCCGGCGATCTGGCGACGGCTGGTCGACGCCGGGTTCGAGTCCGGCCACGCCTACGGCAAGGCGCTGCGCACGGTGAAGTCCTGCGTCGGCTCGACCTGGTGCCGGTACGGCGTGCAGGACTCGGTCGGGATGGCGATCGCGCTCGAGCTGCGCTACCGCGGGCTGCGCTCGCCGCACAAGCTCAAGCTCGGCGTCTCCGGGTGTGCCCGCGAGTGCGCCGAGGCGCGCGGCAAGGACGTCGGCGTGATCGCGACCGAGAACGGCTGGAACCTGTACGTCGGCGGCAACGGCGGCATGACCCCGAAGCACGCGCAGCTGCTGGCGTCCGACCTGGACGACGAGCAGCTGGTCCGGACCATCGACCGGTTCCTGATGTACTACATCCGCACCGGCGACCGGCTGCAGCGCACCTCGGTCTGGCTGGCCGAGATCGAGGGCGGTCTGGACCATGTCCGCGACGTCGTGATCGGCGACACCCTCGGCATCGCCGCGGACCTGGACGCCGCGATGGCCGAGCACATCGGCTCGTACGTCGACGAGTGGCGCGCCACTCTCGAGGACCCGGACAAGCTGGCCCGTTTCGTGTCGTTCGTGAACGCGCCGGACCACCCGGACGACGACCTGCGCTACGTGGTCGAGCGCGACCAGCCCCGCCCGGCCAGCGCGTCCGAACGCGCGGACGTGCTGGTCGCGGGCCCGCGGCTCGAGGTGATGTCCCGATGAGGATCTGCCGGTACGACGACCTGCTGCCCGAGCGCGGTGTCGCGGCGCTGGTCCGGGGCCGACAGGTCGCGGTGTTCCGGACGTATGACGGCGCGGTGTACGCGCTCGACAACCGCGACCCGTTCAGCGGCGCGAACGTGCTCTCGCGCGGGATCGTCGGCAGCCGCGGCGACGTACCGACGGTGGCGTCGCCGATGTACAAGCAGGTGTTCGACCTGCGCACCGGGGCATGCCTGGACGAGCCGGACGTGTCGGTGGCGACGTACCGGATCGAGGTCGTGGACGGCGAGGTGGTCGTCGATGGCTAGCCCGGGGCCGCTGAGCGGCTGTGCGCTGGTGGTGACCGCGCACCGGCGTGCGGACGACCTGATCACCTCGTTCGAGCGGCGCGGCGCGAGGGTGCTGCACGCGCCGACGCTGCAGATCGTGCCGGTCGAGTCCGACACCGAGCTGATCGCGGCTACCCGCTCGGTGATCGCAGAACCGCCGGATGACGTAGTCGTCACCACCGCGGAGGGCTTCCGCGGCTGGGTCGAGGCGGCGGACACCGCCGGCCTCGCCGCGGACCTGCTCACGACCTTGGAGAACACCCGGCTGCTGGCCCGCGGCCCGAAGGCGCGCGGCGCGATCCGCGCCGCCGGCCTGGTCGAGGCCTGGTCCGCGCACTCCGAGACGACCGCCGAGGTGGTCGCCTGGCTGCTCGAGCACGGCGTCGCCGGCCGCGGAATCGTCGTCCAGCTGCACGGACTGTCCGACCCGATCCTGAACGAGCAGCTCCAGGCCGCCGGTGCCGCGGTCCGCGGGATCGAGGTGTACCGCTGGGGTCCGGCACCCGACGCCGGTGTGGTGGACCGGGCCATCGGCCAGATCTGCTCCGGCGCCGTCGACGCCGTCGTCCACACCTCGGCGCCCGGCGCGCAGGCGCTGCTGGACGCCGCCGTCGCCGCTTGCCGGCTGGAACCGCTGCTGGCCGCGCTGCACAGCGGACAGGTGCTGAACGCCTGCGTCGGGCCAGTCACCGCCGCGCCGTTCCGCGCTGTCGGTGCACCCGTCCTGGTACCGGACCGCTACCGCCTGGGCGCACTGATCCGCACCGTCACGGACCGGCTGGCGCACGACACCGTGCCGTGTGTGGAGACCGAGTGCGGTCCGCTGGTGATCCGCGGCAGCGCCGCCGTGATGAACGGTGAGGTACTCCCGCTCGGTCCCGGTCCGCGGGCCGTGCTCGGCCGCCTCGTGGACGCGGGCGGCCGGGTCGTCTCGCGCCCGGACCTGTTGGCCGCGCTGCCCGGCGCGGAGGACACGCACGCCGTCGAGGTCACCGTGAACCGGCTGCGGACCGCGCTCGGCCGGCCCCAGCTGGTGCGGACGGTGACCAGGCGCGGATACCGCCTCGCGGTCGCCGACGAGGCAGCCGGATGACCGACCTGGTCGCCGGTGCGCACGGTACGGCGGACCCCCGCGGGCAGCGCGTCGTACGCGAGCTGGTCCGCGAGATCGCCCGGCAGCGACCGGGTCTGCGGACCTCGCTCGGTTTCGTCGATGTCGACCTACCGGCGCTGCCCGAGCTGGCCGCACGAGTCGTTGCCGACAGCAACGAGGCGGTGGTGGTCCCGCTGCTGCTGAGCTCCGGCTACCACGTCAATGTCGACATCCGCCGTGCCTGCGCGGACACCGGCGCGACGGCCGCCGCTGCCCTCGGTCCGGATCCGCTGCTGGCCGACGTGCTGGCCGACCGGTTGGGAATGCTGGACGGGGTGGACCGGGTGGTGCTGGCGGCCGCCGGGTCGTCGGACCGGCGAGCGCTGCACGACTGCGACCTGATGGCCGGACGGCTGTCGGACCGGACCGGTCGGCCGGTCCAGGTCGGCTATGTGTCCGGCCGCGGGCGCCGGCTTGCCGACGCCGTCGCCGGGCCCGGCCGAGTGGCCGTGGCGATGTACCTGCTGGCCCCGGGCTACTTCGCCGACGTGATCGCGCGCGGTGCCGCGGCGGCGGGTGCCGTACGCTGCGGCGCGCCGCTCGGTGCGGACCCGCGGGTGGCCAGGCTGGCGCTCCGCAGGTACGACGAGGCGGTGCTGGCAGCGCACCGCAGTACGGTCCGGCGTGGTCCGGACCGTCGGTCGGTCGGAGCCCTAGCGGGTCAGAGCCGGTAGAGCCGGGCGTACGGTGCTGGGACCCGCACCTTGCACGTGCCGAAGTCGATCAGCACGGCGACGCCCTGCTCCACCGAGATGACCGTCCCGAGCCCTTCCCGGTCGTGCGTCACGCGATCCCCGGAGGCGAACTCCTTGAGCGGCTCCGGAGTCGGAGGCTTGAACGGACTGGTGGCGAGGTGACGGCGGCTCGGCGCTCTATAAGTGTCCATTTGCCATCAGTATGCGCCGTCGAATGCCGACTCTGACAACCCGTAGACGCGTTCCGGTGTGTCGACGGCCCCTACTCGGCGTCCACGCGGAGCACCCGCTTACCGACGGTGTCGCGGCAGACCTCGACCGAGTACGCCATCAACGCTTGGACGCGAGCAGTCAGCGGCGGCGCAGGGCGTGGAGGTCTGCGAGGCAGCGGGCCTCGACCTCGTCGAGCTCGGTCAGCGTCTCGTCGATGTCGCGGCGGCGCTGTTCGAGCTCGTCGCGGCGGCGCGCGATCTGCTCCAGCAGGTACACGAGCTGCCCCTCCTCGCCGGGCTCCGCGTCGTACATGTCGACGATCGTGGAGATCTCGTCAAGGCTGAACCCGAGCCGCTTGCCGCGCAGGATCAGCCCGAGGCGGACCCGGTCGCGAGGGTGGTAGATCCGGGCGGTGCCGCGGCGCTCGGGGGTGATCAGGCCCTTGTCCTCGTAGAACCGGATCGTCCGCAGCGTCACGTCGTACTCGGCCGCGAGCTCGGCGATCGACCACGTGCGGGCGGCGTTCACGGTCACCGGGCTATTGTGCATGCCTCGATCATGCTTTACGTTTACGTAAGCGTCAATAGATGGAGGGTCAGTGATGTCGTACGAGCTCTCGCGCGAGCACACCGAGTTCCGGCACAGCGTCCGGGACTTCGCCGAGGCGGAGATCGCCCCGCACGCTGCCGAGTGGGACCGCAAGCACTACTTCCCGGTCGAGGTCGTGCAGAAGATGGGCCGGCTCGGGCTGTTCGGGCTGACCGCGCCGGAGGAGTACGGCGGGGCGGGGGAGGACGGCGACTTCACCAGCCTCTGCGTCGCGATCGAGGAGCTCGGCCGGGTGGACCAGTCACTCGGCATCACGCTGGAGGCGGCGGTCGGGCTGGGGATCAACCCGATCCAGACATACGGGACCGAGGAGCAGAAGCAGCAGTGGCTGCCGGACCTGGTCGCCGGCAACACGCTGGCCGGGTTCGGGCTGACCGAGCCGGAGTCCGGGTCGGACGCGGGTGCGACCAAGACCCGCGCGGTGCTGCAGGACGGCGAGTGGGTGATCGACGGCGCGAAGCAGTTCATCACCAACTCCGGTTCGTCGCTCACGTCGGTGGTCACGGTCACCGCGCGGACCGGCGAGCGGGCGGACGGGAGGCCGGAGATCTCGGCCCTGCTGGTGCCCGCGGGTACGCCCGGGTTCGTCGCCGAGCCGGCGTACGACAAGCTCGGCTGGCACGCGTCCGACACTCATCCGCTGGCGTTCGACGGCTGCCGGGTGCCGGAGGCGAACCTGCTCGGTGAGCGCGGCAAGGGGTACGCGCAGTTCCTGGCCACGCTGGACGACGGCCGGGTCGCGATCGCCGCACTCGCGGTCGGCTGCATCAAGGCATGCCTGGAGATGTCGGTCCAGTACGCCGGGGAGCGCCGCACGATGGGCGGGCCGATCGGGCGCAAGCAGGGCGTCGCGTTCCAGATCGCGGACCTGCAGGTGATGGCGGACGCGGCCGAGCTGCTGGTCTACCGGGCCGCGGCGCTCAAGGACGATGGTGCCCCGATGGCCGACTTCAAGAAGGCCGCCTCGGTGGCGAAGCTGTACGCGACCGAGTCCGCCGTGACCGCGACCCGGATCGCGACCCAGGTGTTCGGCGGGTACGGCTTCATGGAGGAGTACCCGGTGACCCGGTTCTACCGGGACGCCAAGATCCTCGAGGTCGGCGAGGGTACGTCGGAGGTGCAGCGGATGCTGATCGCCCGCAGCCTGGGTCTCCCGGTCGAATGACCGGTCGAATGAGAGGCTGACCGCATGACGCGGGATCACTGGGCCGAGGTCAAGACCGCTCGGGAGGCGACCCTGGCGCCGACCGAGAAAGCGGCCGCCAAGCTGGAGTCGCAGAACAAGCTGTACGTCCGGGACCGGATCGACCTGCTGTTCGACAAGGGCAGCTTCGTCGAGGACGCCCAGCTCGCCAACGCCCTCGCGGCGGGGCTGCCGGCCGACGGTGTGGTCACCGGTCGCGGCCTGGTCGACGGACGTCCCGCGCTGGTGGTGGCGAACGACCCGACCGTGAAGGCCGGGTCCTGGGGTGCGCGGACGGTGGAGAAGATCGTCCGCACCACCGAGATCGCGATTCGAGACGAGCTGCCGGTGTTCTGGCTGATCGACTCCGCGGGTGCCCGGATCACCGACCAGGTCGACCTGTTCCCGGGCCGCCGCGGCGCCGGCCGGATCTTCCACAACCAGGTCGCGCTGTCCGGCAAGGTGCCGCAGATCTGCTGCCTGTTCGGGCCGTCGGCCGCGGGCGGCGCGTACATCCCGGCGTTCTGCGACATCGTGATCATGGTTGACGGCAACGCGTCGATGTACCTCGGCTCGCCCCGGATGGCTGAGATGGTGGTCGGCGAGAAGGTGACGCTGGAGGAGATGGGTGGCGCCCGGATGCACACCAGCGTCTCCGGCTGCGGTGACCTGCTCGCGTCCGACGACACCGAGGCGATCGAGCTCGCCAAGCAGTACTTCTCCTACCTCCCCTTGTCGTGGCGGGCCGGCCCCCCGTCGTACGACGGGTCGGCGCCGGCCCGGGACTTCACCCGGGACCTGGTGCCGGCGGAGGAGAGTCTCGGGTTCGACATCCACGACGTGATCGACGCGATCGCGGACGCGGACTCGTTCTTCGAGCTGAAGCCGATGTACGCGCCGGAGATCGTCACGGGGTTCGGGCTGCTCGCCGGCCAGGTGGTCGGGTTCGTCGCGAACCAGCCCGCGGTGAAGGGCGGCGTGCTGTTCGTCGACTCCGCTGACAAGGGGGCCCGGTTCATCTGGCTGTGCGACGCCTTCAACATCCCGCTGGTGTACCTGTGCGACGTGCCGGGCTTCATGATCGGGTCGGAGGTCGAGCGGGCCGGGATCATCCGGCACGGCGCGAAGATGATCACCGCCGTGTCCGAGGCGACCGTCCCGACCGTGTCGGTGATCGTCCGGAAGGCGTACGGTGCGGGCCTTTACGCGATGTGCGGGCCAGGGTTCTCGCCGGACGCGTGCATCGCGTTGCCGACGGCGAAGATCGCGGTGATGGGGCCGGAGGCGGCGATCAACGCCGTGTACTACAACAAGATCCAGGAGATCGCCGACCCTGGTCAGCGCGTGGAGTACGTGTCGAAGCTGCGCGACGAGTACGAGACCGACATCGACATCCTCCGGCTCGCTGCCGACCTGGTGATCGACGCGATCATCGAGCCCGAGCAGCTCCGTGACGACCTGATCGCCCGGCTCGCCGCCGCCCAGACCAAGTCCCGGCACTTCTCCGACCGTCGCCACGGCGTCCCCCCGGTCTGACCTGTTCGCCTCACAACCCACCGCACCGGCGTGTCGACGTCGGCTGGACCCTAACGCGCAGGGGTGTCGGCGCTGACTGGACGCGAACGGCGAGGGACGTCGGCGCCTGACCCGCCAGACCGCGCTGGATCGCTTGCTTCCTGAGTGAAATGACGATCGATCAGCGAGGAGAATCGTCATTTCGCTCAGGAGGACGGTGCGCTGGCATCCGGCGCTGTCCGCCAGCCACAGCCGAGGTCTCGGTGAGGCACGCCTTTGAAACTTGGGTCCGGTCGGTGGCGACACGCCCTCACACTTGGGTCCAGTCGGCGTGGTCGGTGAGCTGGCGTGGTCGGTGGGCAGGGGTGGTCGGTGGGCAGGGGTGGTCGGCGGGGGTTCGTAGGGTCGGGGCATGGCTGAGGTGCGGGTGGCGACGGGCGGGGACATCGGCGAGCTGGTGCGGTTGCGGGCGGTGCTGTTCGAGCACCTGGGCGGCAGCTGGGGCCCGCCGCCGGACGAGGACGGCTGGCGTGAGGCGTGCACGGCAGTGTTCGCCGACCTGCTCGCGGACGAGACGACGCGGATCCTCGTGGTCGACGCCGAGGTCGGGTTGGCCGCGTGCGGGATCGGCCTGACGGACCGGCGGTTGCCCTCGCCGTACAACCCGACCGGCAGGGTGGGCCACATCCTCGGAGTGGTCACCGACCCGGCGTACCGCAAGCGGGGTCATGCCCGGGCGGTGATGCGGGAGCTGGTGCGCTGGTTCGACGAGCGCGGTACGGGCCGGATCGATCTGAACGCCAGTCCGGACGGCCTGCGGCTGTACGAAGAGCTGGGCTTCAAGCTCCACCCCGACCCGACGATGCGGCGCAGCAGACACTAGGCCACTCGACGTTCGGCGTGTTGCGGGCGGACGTCAGCAACGGCACGGACTCCCCGATCCGGGACTTCCAGGTCGCGGTCACCCGCGCGATGCTGGCGCCATGACTGGTGCACGCGATGCCGTGACCGATCCCGTCGTAGGGGCGCTGATCGACGCGATCAACGCTGGCGACCGGGACGCGTTCTTCGCCGTACTGAGCGACGACGCGACCATGTCCGACGACGGCAGCGAGCGGAACCTTGCGGAGTGGGTGGACCGGGAGATCTTCGGCGTCAACGGCCGGATGGAGGTCGAGTCGGCGACCGACGGCGGCCGGTCGCTGGTCGCCGGCTTCCGCAACGACACCTGGGGTGCGATGCGGACCGGGTGGAGCTTCACGGTGGACGGCGACCGGATCAGCCGGTTCGAGACCGGCCAGGCTCCGCGCGGGTGATCAGGACTTTCCGTCGTTTCTCGCGATACGTCGCCGCCGGGGACTGTTTGGAGTCGGGACCTGGGCCGCTGCTCCTGGTGCTCCGGCTTGCGTTGTAGCGGCAGCATGCGGGCCCATGCCCGGTGGGAAGTGCCGTGACGGCCACAAGGGCCCGACGAACGCCGACACGCCGGGTCACAAGGGCCCGATGAACGGTGTGGAGGGTCATGTGACGCTTCTGACCTGCGCGGATGGCGTACGGCGATGACTTCCGCGGCCGGCCGTAGTCAGTACTCGAGGAGTACGCGTCGTCGGTGAAGGGAGTCTGTGGTGACGAGCCGGACCGTAGGTACGACCGAGCAGCTGGTATCGCCGGAGGTGCGTGAGCTCGATCCGCGCCGGTGGTACGCGCTGGCGTTGCTGTGCGCCGCGTCGTTCCTGGTGATCCTGGACGCCCAGATCGTCACCGTCGCGGCGCCGTCGATCCAGCGTGACCTCGGGCTGTCCGGTTCCGGGCTGCAGTGGATCTTGAGCGGCTACGCGCTGACCTTCGGCGGGCTACTGCTGCTCGGCGGCAGGGCGGCGGACCTCTTCGGCCGCCGGCGGGTGTTCATGGCCGGGGTGGCGCTGTTCGCGGTCGCGTCCCTGTTGTGCGGGCTGGCCTGGACCGGCGTGGTGCTGATCCTTGCGCGGATCGTGCAGGGCGCCTCGGCGGCGCTGATGGCGCCGGCGGCGATGGCGATCATCATCACCACCTTCCCCGAGGGCCGGGAGCGGAACCGGGCGCTCGGGATGTCCGGTGCCGTCGCGGCCGCGGGCGGGTCGGCCGGCGCGCTGGCCGGCGGACCGCTGACGCAGGGCCTCGGCTGGCACTGGATCTTCCTGCTCAACGTCCCGATCGGCCTGGCCATGCTGGCGCTGAGCCCGGTGCTGTTGCAGCCGAGCCCGGCAGCGCACGACGGGCGCCGGGTCGACCTGGCAGGTGCGCTGACGATCTGCGGTGCGCTGGTGCTGCTCGTCGACGGCATCACCCAGGTGCCCGGCAACGGGTGGGCCGCGGCCCGGACGCTTGTGCCGCTGGCCGGGTCCGTGCTGCTGCTCGCGTCGTTCCTCGTGGTGGAGTCCCGGTCGGCGCGACCGCTGGTCCCGCTGCGGATGTTCCGCTCCCGCACGCTGGTCGGCGGCAACCTGGTCATCGTGACGGCCGCGGTGGGCGCGTACGGCCAGGGCCTGCTGACATCGCTCTACGCCCAGGAGGTACTCGGCTACACGCCCGCGCAGTTCGGCCTGATGACGGCCGTGGTGCCGGTCACCGCGGTCCTGGCCTCGGTGCTCAGCCAGCGGCTGGTCACCCGGCACGGCTTCGGGATCGTCGCCGCGGTGAGCATGACCGCGATGGCCGTCGGGTGCGCCCTGCTCACCCAGCTGTCCGCGTCCGGCAGCTTCGCGGCCGATCTGCTGCCGGGCCTGCTGGTGCTCGGTCCCGGGCTGGGCGCCGCCACGGTCGCGGCCAGCATCGCCGCCGTCGCCGGCGTCGCCGAACGCGAGTCCGGTCTGGCCTCGGGCATCAGCAACACGTCGTTCCAGATCGGTGGTGCGTTCGGTGTCGCGCTGCTGACCACGATCGCCGCCGCCCGGACGGCTCAGGTGGACGGGCTCGAGGACGCCGCGCTGACTGCCGGGTTCCGTGTCGCCTTCGCCGTGGCGGCTGTCGTCTCGCTGCTCGGAGCGCTGGCGGCCGTCACGCTGCTGCGCCGGACCGGCCAGGACGCCTAACGCCAGGGCAGCCCCGAGCGCCGCGACCAGTAGGCGACCGGATCCTCCGGCAACGTGCCGAGCGCCACCAGCTCGGCCGGGTCGAGCCGCAGGTCGGCGGCGGCCAGGTTCGACGCCAGCTGCTGCGTGCTGGACGGCCCGGCGAGGACGACGTCCGCCCAGCGCTGCGCCAGTACGGCGGCCAGCGCCACCGCGTCGGCACCGACCCGGTGAGCCCGGGCGAGGTCCGCGAGCGCTGCCGGTGGCTCCGCGGCCAGCCGGCCGTTCGCGAGCGTCTCCTTGACCAGCACGGTCGCGCCGGCCTCATGCGCCTCGGCCAGGGCCGGACCGGCCGACGTCTCGAGCAGGTTCCAGGTCGACTGCACCGCGCTGAACAGCCGTTCCCCGGCGACCTCGAGCGCGAACGCGCGTCGTACCGTGTCGGCCTGGTGCGGCCCCGAGGTGGAGAAGCCCAGCCGGACCCCGCCGGCGGCCAGCCCGGCCATTGCCTCGAGCAACGGTTGGTCGTCGAACAGCGGGCTGTCCGCGGTCAGCGAGTGCACCTGGTACAGCGCGATCGCGTCACCGAGCAGCGCCCGGCTCTCGGCCCACTGGGCGGTGAAGCGTGCCAGCGAGTGCTCCTTGGCCTCGTGCACCTGCGCGTCCATCCGCCAGTCACCGACGTACGCGTACCCCCACTTGCTCGACACGGTGACGTCGGTGTGCCCGCGGTCGTCCAGCCAGCCGGCCAGGAACTCCTCGGCCAGCCCGTACGAGCGGGCCACGTCGACCCAGCGCACCCCCGCGTCGTACGCGGCGTCGAGCACCTCGAAGCTCGCCGCCCGCAGCACGTCCACCTCGCGGCCGGCCGGCAGCTCGTCCACCCGGCCCAGGTTGATGTACGCCGGCCGCCCCAGCGCCGCCAGCCCCACCCCGACCCGCTCGATCACTCTCACCCGCCCGACCCTAGTCCCCGCCGCACCTCCCGTATCGACTCGCCGTTCCGACGGTCTTGGGCGGCGTGTCGGTACGGGAGGAGTGCGTGTTCTTGGCTACGGGTCGGGATGGTCGATGCCGGGCCCGGGCGGCTCGCCGTAGCCGCCGCCGCCAGGAGTCTCGACCACCAGGACGTCGTCGGGTTCGAGCTCGGCGGAGTCGGCTCCCGCCAGCTCCTCGATCGTGCCGCCGCCCCGCTCGACGTACGTGCGGCCCAGTGCTCCGGGCTCCCCGCCGGAGAGTCCGTACGGCGGCACGGTCCGGTGGCTCGCCAGCGTGCTGACGGTGACCGGTGCCGTGAACCTGAGCCGGCGGACCGCGCCGTCGCCGCCGTGCCAGCGTCCGGCGCCGCCGCTGCCGCGCCTGATCTCGAAGCTCTCCAGCAGTACCGGGAGCCGCCACTCCAGCACCTCCGGATCGGTCAGCCGCGAGTTCGTCATGTGGGTCTGGACGACGGGTGAGCCGTCGAACCCGTCGCCGGCCCCCGAGCCGGAGCCGACGGTCTCGTAGTACTGGTGCCGGTCGTTGCCGAACGTCACGTTGTTCATGGTGCCCGAGCCCTCCGCCTGCGCGCCGAGTGCGGCATACAGCGCGCCGGTGATCGCCTGCGAGGTCTCGACGTTGCCGGCGACCACGGCGGCCGGGTAGCGCGGCGACAGCATCGTGCCCTCCGGTACGACGACGTGTAGTGGCCGCAGGCAACCGTCGTTGAGCGGGATGTCGTCGGCGACCAGGGTGCGGAACACGTACAGCACGGCGGCCGTCACCACCGAGGTCGGTGCGTTGAAGTTCGTCGTCAGCTCGGGCGAGGTGCCGGTGAAATCGATCGTCGCCTCGCGTGCCGCCCGGTCGACGGTGACCCGTACCTCGATCGTCGCGCCGGAGTCGGTGCGGTATCTGTAGTTGCCGTCGTCGAGCCGGTCGATCACCCGGCGGACCGACTCCTCGGCGTTGTCCTGGACGTGCCGCATGTACGCCTGCACGACGTCGAGCCCGAAGTGCTCGATCATCGCGCCGACCTCCTCGATGCCCTTCTCGTTCGCGGCCACCTGCGCGCGCAGGTCGGCGAGGTTGGTCTCGGGGTCGCGGGACGGGTACGGCGCGGTGCGCAGCAGGTCGCGGGTCTCGGCCTCGCGGAACTCGCCCTCGGAGCACAGCAGCCAGTTGTCGAACAGCACACCCTCGTGCTCGATCCGGGTACTTGCCGCCGGCATCGATCCCGGCGTGAGGCCGCCGATCTCGGCGTGGTGCCCGCGGGACGCGACGTAGAACAGCACCGACTCACCGGCCGCGTCGTACACGGGGGTGACGACGGTGACGTCGGGCAGGTGGGTGCCGCCGTGGTACGGGTCGTTGACCGCGTACACGTCGCCCGGAGACATCCGGCCCGCGTTGCGCCGGATCACCTCCTGGACGGTCGAGCCCATCGAGCCGAGGTGCACCGGGATGTGCGGCGCGTTCGCGATCAGGTTGCCGTCGGGGTCGAACAGCGCGCAGGAGAAGTCCAGCCGCTCCTTGATGTTCACCGACTGCGAGGTCGACTCCAGCCGCAGCCCCATCTGCTCGGCGATGGACATGAACAGGTTGTTGAAGATCTCCAGCCGTACCGGATCGACCGCCGTGCTCTCGGGATCGTGGTCGCGCGGGCTGCGGACCCGGTCGAGCAGGAGGTGACCGTGTTCCGTGACGGTCGCGGCCCAGCCGTTGTCGACCACGGTGGTCGCGTTGGCCTCAGCGATGATCGCCGGGCCGGTGACCGTGCCGGACCGGCCGAGGTGCTCGCGCTGGTACAGCGGCACCTGGCGCCACTGCCCGCCGGTGTACATCGGCACCGTGCCGAGCTCCGGGCCGGTGCCGCCGTCCTGCTCCGCGAGCCGTGGCAGGTCCGGCTGGACGGTGACACCGACCGCCTCGACGCTGACCGCCTCGGCGACCAGCGGCCGGTCCATCAGGAACGAGAACAGCCGCCGGTGGCTGGACTCGAACGCCGAGCGCATCGTGCCGAGGTCGGTGAGCGGCACCGGTACGGCGGTGTCGGTGCCGTCGTACCGCAGGTGCACCATCCGGCGTACCTCGATCCGCTCGTCCGGGACGCCCTCGTCCCGCAGCTCGGTACGTGCCGCCCCCTCGATCTCGCCGGCGACCTCGGCCAGCCGGTCCATCGTGGCCGGGTCGAGCCGCTGCTCGACGGACTGCTCGCGGGTTGCGATCGTGTCGGCAAGCCCGATCCCGAGCGCGGACAGCACGCCGGCCATCGGCGGCACCAGCACGGTGCGGATGCCCAGCGAGTCGGCCACCGCGCAGGCGTGCTGCGCGCCCGCGCCACCGAACGTGGTCAGCGCGTACCGGGAGACGTCGTGGCCCTTCTGGATCGAGATCTTCCGGACCGCGTTGGCCATGTTCGCCACCGCGATCCGCAGGTAGCCCTCGGCGACCTGCTCCGGCGTACGGTCGTCGCCGGTCTGCCGGGTGATCTCGGCCGCCAGCTCGGCGAACCGGGTCCGGACCACGTCCGCGTCGAGCGGCTGGTCGCCGTCCGGACCGAACACCCGGGGGAAGTAGGCGGACTGGATCCGTCCCAGCATCACGTTCGCATCAGTGACCGCGAGCGGCCCGCCGCGCCGGTAGCAGGCCGGCCCCGGATCGGCGCCGGCCGAGTCCGGGCCGACCCGGTACCGGCTGCCGTCGAAGTGCAGCACTGAGCCGCCGCCGGCGGCGACGGTGTGGATGTCCAGCATCGGCGCCCGCAGCCGGACCCCGGCGACCCTGGCGTGGAAGGCGCGCTCGTAGTCGCCGGCGTAGTGCGACACGTCGGTGGAGGTGCCGCCCATGTCGAAGCCGATCACGTGGCTGAACCCGGCCAGCCGCGACATCCGCGCCATCCCGACGATGCCGCCGGCCGGGCCGGACAGGATCGCGTCCTTGCCGCGGAAGTGGTGTGCCTCGGCGAGCCCGCCGCCGGACTGCATGAACATCAGCCGGACCCCGCCGAGCTCGTCCGCGACCCGGTCCACGTACCGGCGCAGCACCGGGGACAGGTAGGCGTCGACGACGCAGGTCTCACCCCGGGGCACGAGCTTCATCAGCGGGCTGACCTCGCTGGACAGCGAGATCTGGCCGAAGCCGAGGCGTTCCGCGACCTCGCCGATCGCGCGCTCGTGCTCGGGGTACAGGTGGCTGTGCAGGCAGACCACGGCGAGCGCGGTGAAGCCGTCGGCCGCCGCCTGCCGCAGGTCGCCGGCCAGCTGCTCGAGGTCCGGCGACCGCAGCACGGTGCCGTCGGCCGTGACCCGCTCGTCCACCTCGATCACCCGGCCGTACAGCTGTTCGGGCAGCACGATCTCCCGGTCGAAGATCCGCGGCCGGTCCTGGTACCCGATCCGCAGCGCGTCGCCGAAGCCGCGGGTGATGACCAGGGCGGTCGGCTCACCCTTCCGCTCCAGCAGCGCGTTGGTGGCCACCGTTGTCCCCATCCGCACCGTCTCGATCCGCTCGGTCGGCACCGGTCTGCCGGCCGGCACCCCGAGCAGCTCGCGGATCCCGGCCACGGCGGCGTCGCGGTACCGGCCGGGGTTCTCCGACAGCAGCTTGTGGGTGACCAGGCCTCCGTCCGGGCGGCGGGCGACGACATCGGTGAAGGTGCCGCCGCGGTCGATCCAGAACTGCCAGCGGCCGGTGATCATGACGCCGCACCGGCCAGCCGGACGGCGGGACGAGCCGTCGCGTAGGTCTCGAGCAGCTGCCGCTGGGCGTCGTCGAGGTACGTCGCGAGGTACCGCTCGGCGCCCGGACCGTCGCCGGCGCGGATCAGCTCGAACAGCTCGCGGTTGCGCAGGACGTACGGCTCGTGGAACCGGCGTGGGTCGTCCATCACGTGGAAGACCAGCCGCAGCTCGGCGAGCAGCCGGCGCATCAGCCCGTCGATCCGCGGGCTGCCGGCCAGCGCCGCGATCTCCGCGTGGAACTGGATGTTCGCGGTCCCGAGGTCGAGCCACTCCTGTGCGGCCTCGGCCTCGCCGGCGGCGCGCAGGCAGGCCGCCATCCGGTCGAGCGCGCCGGGCAGCAGCGTTTCCGGCGTCAGCCCGCGCACTGCCCGGCACTCGATGAGCCGGCGCACGCGGTAGATGTCGACCACGTCGTCCACCGTGGGCACCCGGACGAAGACGCCGCGGTTGAGCTCCTGGACAAGCAGGCCCTCGTGGCTGAGCAGCCGGAACGCCTCCCGCAGTGTGTTGCGTGACACGCCGAGCGCGCCGCCGATGGCGCCCTCGACGAGCCGGTCGCCTGGCGGGAAGTACCCCTGCAGAATCCGTGTCCGCAGGATGTCGGCAACCCTTTCGGCCGTGCTCAGTCGTTCCAGCAGGGCCCGGTCGGACTCGAGATCGTCGCTCATGAACCGGAAGCTAGCCTATTGGGGGATTGTTCAACAATCCCCTGATCTGCTGGGAGCATGACGACTCCGCCCGGGCGCCGCCGGTGGCTCGGATAGCCTGCGGGGATGGGGCCGAGCCACGCACGGGAGGGCACGCTGGCGGCGGCCGGTGCGGTGGGGCTGAGCGCGATCGTCGCCGGACTCGTCGTGCTGGCGTCCTCGTCGGGCAGCGTCAGCCCGATCAGCGAGTCCACCAAGACGGTCCAGCGGGACCGTCCGCCGCCATCCGAGACGCCGAGCCTGCACACCCCGTCGTTCGGTACCGGCGCCGGCGACCTGCTCGACCTGCCCGACTGGGTCGTGTCGGTGCTGCGATCGCTGATGCTGATCGCCGTGGTGCTGGTCGCGATCCTGATAGCCCGCGCCGTCATCCGGCTGCTCCGCAACGTGCGGATGCCGGCGATGCCGCAGACCGACCCCGAGCACTGGCAGCAGATCACCGCCGTCCGGGTCGCGGAAGCGGTCGACGACAGCCTCGCCCAGCTGGCCACCGGACCGGCGTCGGACGCGATCGTGGCCTGCTGGGTCGCGTTGGAGCGGGCCGCGGACCAAGCCGGCCTGGCCCGGGAGCCGTCCGAGACGCCGTCGGAGTTCACCGTCCGCGTGCTCGCCGGCGCGGCCGTGTCCGAGCGTGACCTGAACAGGCTCGCCGCGCTGTACCGCGAGGCCCGCTTCTCCCGGCACGCGCTTCCGGAGCAGGCCCGGGCCGAGGCGCGCGCGGCACTGGAGGTGCTGCGCGACCAGCTGGCCGCCGGACGCGGGACCGAGGTGTCGACGTCATGACGCGGTGGCGCCCGCTCGCCCAGCACCTCGGGATCGCGGCCGCGGCGTGCCTGCTGCTGGTCGCGGCGTACGGGATCGGCGGTCAGCAGCCCCGGCCGGCCTGGTTCGCCGCCGCGGCCCTGGCCGGCGGGCTGATGTCGCTGGCGCTGCGGCGGCTCGGCACCGGGATCGGCGTCACGAGCTGGCCGCAGCGGCCCACGGTCACCGGGCTGTCCACCCGGCCCGCGGACAGCCGGACGACCTTCATGGCGGTCCGGATGCAGCACGGCACCCGGGACCGACACGGGTTCGACGCCGACCTGCGCCCGGTGCTCGCCGAGCTGCTGGACAGCAGGCTGCGCCGCAACCACGGAATCGACCCGGCCGCGGACCCGGCCGCCGCCCGTGCGGTGACCGGCGACTGGCTGTGGGCACTGGTGATGACCACGGCCGAGCGGCCGCCGTCGTACGACGAGATCGAGCGCGCGCTCGACCAGCTCGAGAACGTGTAGGAGATCGATGACAGACGAACAGACGGTGACCCGTGCCGATGCCGGAGTGGTCTGCCGGGAGGTGCTGGACCGGGTCGGCGAGGCTCTGGTCGGCAAGGCCGAGGCGCTCGAGCTGGTACTGGCCGGGGTCCTGGCCGGCGGACACGTGCTGCTGGAGGACTACCCGGGGCTGGGCAAGACGCTCGCGGCCCGCTCGTTCGCGCAGGCGCTCGGGCTGGAGTTCCGCCGGGTGCAGTTCACCCCGGATCTGCTGCCGTCCGACGTCACCGGCGCGTACGTGTACGACCAGCGCACCGCCGCGTTCGTGTTCCGCCCCGGACCGATCTTCACCGGGCTGCTGCTCGCGGACGAGATCAACCGGACACCGCCGAAGACCCAGGCCGCGCTGCTGGAGTCGATGCAGGAGCGCCAGGTCACGGTCGAGGGCGAGACCCATCCGCTGCCGGTGCCGTTCCACGTGCTCGCGACCGCGAACCCGGTCGAGTACGAAGGCACCTACCCGCTGCCTGAGGCGCAGCTGGACCGGTTCATGCTCCGGGTCAGCTTCGGCTACCCGAGCGTGGAGGAGGAGTGGGACGTGCTGCAGCGCCGGATGGGCCGGCGGCGCGAGGAGCAGCAGGTGGACCCGGTGACCGACGCGGCCGGGCTGGTCGCGCTGCAGCAGGCCTGCGAGGACGTCACCGTCGACGACAGCGTCGGCCGGTACTGCGTCGACCTCGCCACCGCGACCCGGCGGGACGCCCAGGTGCTGGTCGGTGCCTCGCCGCGCGGCTCGCTGGCGCTGCTGCTCACCGCCCGGGCCTACGCGCTGATCCGTGGCCGCGACTACGTCGTACCGGAGGACGTGAAGGCCGTCGCGACGGCCGCGCTGGCGCACCGGATCACGGTCCGCCCGGAGCTGTGGCTGCACGATGTGACCGGCGCGACGGTCGTGCGGAATGTGCTGCAGTCGGTGCCCGCGCCGCCGACGGTGGGCGTGGACCGGTGACCGGCGGGTGGCGCGCCACCCACGCGCAGGTCCGTGCGGTGGCGGTCGCGGCGGTACTGCTCGCCGTCGCGGTGCTCGGTCGGCGGCCCGACCTCGCCGTGCTCGGGCTGCCGTTCGCCGTACTCGCAGTCTGGGGAGCCTTCACCCGGCCGAGCGGGCAGCCGGCGGCCACCGCCGTGCTGGACGTGACCACGCTGTTCGAGGGTCAGGCCACCAGGCTGCGGATCGGGTACGACGCCGGCGGCCCTGGTACCGACCTGGTGGTCGTCGCGGTGCCGCGGGGACGCTGGCTGCAGTTCGAGCCGCGGTCGGGCGCGCTCGCCGTACCGGCCCGGGACGAGATCGAGCTGCTGGTCCGGTCGCAGCGCTGGGGGCTGCGGCAGGTCGAGCCGCCGCAGGTGGTCGGGACGTCGCTGCTGGGCGCGTACCGCACCGAGACGCTGCGCACCGCGTTGCCGGCGGTCACCACCTGGCCGCTGCGGGAAGGGTTCACCGCGGTCGACGCCGTACCGCGGCCGGCCGGGCTGGTCGGGTTGCACCGCTCCCGGCGGCCCGGCGACGGCACCGAGATCGCCGGAGTCCGGCCGTTCCAGCTCGGCGACCGGCTACGCCGGGTGAACTGGGCGGTGACCGCGCGCACCGGTGAGCTGCACGTGACCTCGACCTGGTCCGACCGGGACACCGAGGTGGTGGTGCTGCTGGACTCCAGCGACGACGTCGGCGTCAGTGACGGAATCGACGGGCGGTCCAGCAGCCTCGACATCGCGGCCCGGGCCGCGGCCGCGATCGCCGAGCACTACCTGCGCCACGGCGACCGGGTCCGCCTGGTCGACACGGGCTCGACGGTCCGCGCGGTCCGGCCAGGCACCGGCCGCGCGCACCTACGCCGGATCCTCGACGTGCTGGTGCACGCGGACCCGCGAGCGACGCAGCTGCAGCCGGCGTACCTGATGCGGCGGCACCGGATCCGCGCCGGCAGCCTGGTGATCGTGCTCAGCCCGCTGCTGCGCGAGCTGATCCTGGGGCACGTCGTCTCGTTCGTGCACGCCGGCTGCACCGTGATCGTGGTGGACACGCTGCCGGCCGACCTCGGCCGCGCCGCCGAGTACGCCGACCGGCGGGCCTGGGCACTGGCCTGGCGGCTGCGGCTGCTGGAGCGGCAGGGCGAGATCGAGCGGCTCGGCGACCTCGGCGTACCGACCGTGGCCTGGAGCGGCGCAGGCACCCTGGACGAGGTGCTGCGGAACGCCAGCCGGCTGTCCGCGGCCCCGCGGGTGCGGACATGACCGGCGGGGAGCGGCTCGCGCTCGCACTGGTCCGCGGCCGGGCGGCGGACCGCCACGCGGTCCTGGTCCGGGCGCTGATCCTGCTCGCCGGGGTGGTCGCGCTGCTGGTCGCGGTGCTCCGGCCGTTCGACTACCCGAAGATGTTCGGGTACACCGCGCTGGCGGTGCTGCTCTGGTGCGTGCTGCAGCCGGACTCGCCGGCGGCCCTGCTCTTCATCGGGCTGGTCGGCATCGGCTGGGCGATGCGGGCGCCGGGCACGATCGGCTGGGACGTGGTGGTGATCGCGCTCGCGTTCCTGCTGCTGCACCTGGCGTCGGCGTTTGCCGGGCAGCTGCCGGAGTACGCCGCCGTCGCACCCGGTGCGCCGCGACGGTGGGTGCGGCCGGCAACGACAGCCGCAGGCGTCGCGGTGCTGGCCGCGTTGGCGGCCGAGCTGGTCCGCGACGCCGGCCGGCCTGGCATCCTGCTGGTCACCGTGGCCGCCCTCGCCGGCCTCACCGGCCTGGTCTGGTACGCGGCCTCCTGGGGTGGCTCGCAGCCCGATACCTAGCCCGGCGGACTACCCCTTGCGGCCGATCCCGCCCACGTAAGGGAAGTCCTGCTCGGTGTACAGCGTCGACGGCTCCGGCCGCCACTGGGGAAGTGGCACCAGGCCTGGTTCGAGCAGCTCGAGCCCGTCGAACATGCTTCGCTGCTCCTCCAGGCTGCGAATGGTCACCGGGGTGGCGCCGCTCTCGTTCCACAGCTGCGCGGCCCTGTCCATCGCCTCGCCGTGGACCGGCCCGGACATCACGAAGAAGCTTCCGGCCGGCGTCGCGTCGAGCAGCCGCCTCACGATCGACTGCGCCGCGCTCGTCTCCGGGACGAACTCCAGGATGGCGAGCATCGTGATCGCCACCGGCTTGTCGAAGTCCAGGGTCGCCTTGGCCTGCTCGATGATGGCGTCCGGATCATTCATATCCGCGTCGATGTACTCCGTGGCGCCCTCCTCCGAGCTCGTCAGCAGGGCGCGGGCGTGGACGAGAACGATCGGGTCGTTGTCGACGTACACGATGCGTGAGTCTGGCGCTACCGACTGTGCCACCTGGTGGGTGTTGTTCGCCGTCGGAATGCCGGTGCCGATGTCGAGGAACTGACGGACGCCGACATCACCGGCGAGATAACGCACCGCACGACCGAGGAACTCGCGGTCTGCCCGGGCGATCATCTGGAACTCAGGCAGAGCCTGCAGGATGTGGTCCCCGACCTCCCGGTCGGGGGCGAAGTTGTCCTTGCCGTCGAGCCAGTAGTCCCACACTCGTGCGGGGTGTGCAACTGAGGTGTCGATGCCGGGCGGGGTGGTGAGCTTTTCGTCGGACATGGTGAGCTGCGACGCCTCCGAAGGCCGAGAGACTGGGCGGACACGGGCCGCGCGACCCGAGGTGCATGCATTCGATCATGCGCATCCGAAGACTACAACGACGGCGGGTGCGCAGGTCTAGGCGATAGAGCGCACCTGGGTTTGGCCGGCGACCGGTACTCGGGCATCGGTGCAGCGCTCGAGTGAGGGCCGGGCCCTAGATCGGCAGCCTCCGGAAGACCGGACGGGGCAGGTGGCGCAGCCCGGACATGACGGCGCGCAGCGGCATCGGCACCCAGATCAGCTCCGAGCCCCGGCGGATCGCCGCCACCACCGCGTCGGCCACCTCGCTCGCGGTCACCGACAGCGGCGCCGGCTCGAGCCCCTCGGTCATCCGGGTCTTCACGAAACCGGGCCGGACCACAAGCACCCGGACACCATGCGGGCGCAGCGCCTCGCCGAGCCCGGTGTAGAACGCGTCCAGCCCGGCCTTGGTGGACCCGTACACGAAGTTCGACCGCCGCGGCCGCTCGCCCGCCACCGACGACATCGCCACGATCACGCCGTGGCCCTGTCTCTTCATCGCCTCGCCGACCGCGACCCCCGCGGAGACCGCGCCGACGTAGTTGGTCTCGGCCAGCTCGACCGCGTGCCCGACATCGGTCCAGGCCTTCTCGGCATCGCCGAGGACGCCGAACGCGACCACCGCGACGTCGATGTCGCCCTTCTCGAACACGCCGCGGACGGTGTCGGCATGGGTGAGCGGCGCACGGGCGTCGAACGCGACCTGCTCGACCGTGCAGCCCAGGTCGCGCAGCTCGGCGACGGCGCTGTCGAGCCGTTCGGACGGCCGGCCGGCGAGTACGACGCGGAGCGGGCGGGACGCGTACTTCCGCGCGATCGCAAGCCCGATCTCGGACGAGCCCCCGAGCACCAGCAACGACTGGATGTTGCCAACAGCATCGATCATGTGGGTTCAGGGTTCCTTCCGGGTGTACGTCGGCGCCACTTCGTGATGCGTTCGTCGGTCGGTTTGCGACGTTCTGTGGATAACGCGGCCACCTGACCACCGACGCGCGACTGACTGGTTATCCACAGAACGTCGCAAACCGACCGACGAACGCGGGGTGGGTGGGTGTGGGTGGGTGGGTGGGTGGGTGTGGGGTGGGTGGGCGTTCGCGTCGAGGTTCGGGTTCACGTTCATAGGGCGAGGCGGCGGGAGAGGTCGGAGCGGAAGACGCCGGACGGGTCGGCTCGGCGGCGGACCTCGAGGAAGTGGTCGAGGTGGGGGTACATGTGGCGCAGGGACTGGGCGTCGAGGCGGGAGTCCTTGGCGAGGTAGACGCGGCCGCCCGCGGACAGCACCAGGTCGTCGAGGGACCGGCACAGGGCGTCCAGGCCGGGGGTGACCGGGAGGTCGACGGCGAGGGTCCAGCCGGGAGTGGGGAAGGACAGCGGGGCCGGGTTGCCGGGGCCGAACCGCTTCAGCACGTTCAGGCAGGAGACCAGCCCGGACCGGGCGATCAGGTCGACGGCCGCGGTGAAGGCGTCCTCCGCGCCGAACGGGACCACGAACTGGTACTGGCAGAACCCGCGCCGCCCGTACACCCGGTTCCAGTCCGCGACCACGTCCAGCGGGTGGAAGAACCTGGTGATGTTCTGCACCTCGCCGTACCGCTGCCGCGGCGCCTTGCGGTACCACAGCTCGTTGAACGCCCGGGCCGTCACCCGGTTCAGCAGCCCTGACGGGAACAGGTCCGGCACGGCCGCCAGCTGCGGGGCGTCGAACCGCAGCGGGTCGCGGCGCAGCTTCGCCGGCAGGTCGTCGTACGACGCGGACCAGCCGCGGGTCAGCACCGCCCGGCCGAGGTGCCGGCCGGTGGCAACGGAGTCGAACCAGGCCACCGAGTACGTGTACTTGTCGTCATCCGCGGCCAGCCGGTCCATCAGTCCGGCCAGGTCCTCGGTGCGCTCGGTGTCGACCAGGAAGTACGCCGTCTCGACCCGCTTGCACCGGATCGTGGCGCCGAGGACCACCCCGGTCAGGCCCATCCCGCCGACGGTGGCCCAGAACAGCTCCGGGTCGGGTCCGTCCGGCCCGAGCGTCCAGACGAACCCGTCGGCGGTGAGCAGGTCCAGCGAGACCAGGTGGTCGCCGAAGCTGCCCTCGACGTGGTGGTTCTTGCCGTGGACGTCGGCCGCGATCGCACCGCCCACCGTGACCTGCCGGGTGCCCGGCACCACCGGCAGCCAGAGTCCGAACGGCAGCAGCGTCCGCATCAGCGTGTCCAGGCTGACACCTGCGTCGCAGCGGACCGTCGGCACAGTGTTGACAGTGGAGGCGTCGCCATTGTCAACACTGTGGATCCGGGCGAGCCGGGTCAGGTCGAGCACGGTGCCGCCGGCGTTCTGCGCCGCGTCGCCGTAGGCTCGGCCGAGTCCCCGGGCGAGCACGCCGCGCGTGTCCGCGCCGGTGACGGTCGCCACCGCGTCGTCGTACGAGGTCACCGGCACGACCGTGGCGACCGTCGGCGCGGTCCGTCCCCAGCCGGTCAACCGCCGCAGCTCAGGCACCGAACACTCCCGCGCAGACCGTAGCCAGCCAGATCACGCCGAGCCCCTGCAGCACCCGGTCGTGCAGCACGATGTCCTCCGGCTCACCGGCCTCGCCGGCGTCGATGTGCACGGCGTAGCGCAGCGTGCCGAGCACGAACGGCGCGATCGAGATCGGATTCCACGGCACGCCCGAGTCGCCCGGCGGGTCCATCTCGAAGGCCCACAGCGAGTACGTCATCAGCGTCACCGCGGTCGACAGACCCCACACGAACCGCAGGTACCCGACCGTGTAGCTCTCCAACGCACGCCGCGTGCCGGCGTCGGCGCCGAGGCTGCGCATCTCCGAGTACCGCTTGCCGGACACCATGAACAGCGACCCGAACGACGCCACCAGCAGGAACCACTGGGACAGCGGGATCCCGGTCGCGGCGCCACCGGCCACGGCGCGGAGCAGGAACCCGGCGGCCACGCAGGCCAGGTCCAGCACCGGCTGGTGCTTGAGCCACCACGAGTACGCCACCTGCAGCGCGACGTACACGACCAGGGTGAGGCCGAGCTCGAATCGGATCGCGAACCCCAGCACGAGCCCGGCGAGGCCCGCCGCCGCGGCGAGCAGGGTCGCGAGCCGCGGGCTGACCAGCCCGGCCGCGATCGGGCGGTGCTGCTTCACCGGGTGCCGCCGGTCCTCGTCGACGTCGCTGACGTCGTTCAGCAGGTACACCGCGCTGGCGACCAGGCAGAACGCCACCACGGCGAGCAGGGTCGGCACCAGGACGCCGGGCTCGAACAGCCGGCCGGCGGCGACCGGTGCGGCGAGCACCAGGATGTTCTTCACCCACTGGCGGGGGCGCGTGGCGCGCACCGCGCCGGTCAGTGCTGTCGCGGCCATCAGAGGGCCGAGGTTATCGGACCCACGAATCACGTTGGGGTGCGGGTGAAGGCGACTACCGGATAGCGGGGGTCGGTGCAACCGCGGGACTGGCCGTGGCCGGTGAAGGTGGTCGCACCGGTCAGCTCCAGCCCGGACGCCGCGGCCCGGCCGACCAGCAGCGCCAGCCGGTCCTGCGTCCGGCCCGGCGACGGGTCGCGGCCCTCGGCGACCCGGTGCGCGTCGGACTTGTCCACCGTGGTGACCAGTACGCCGCCGGGCTTCAGCACCCGCGCCGCCTCGGCCAGCACCGGCTCGCTGTCGTCCAGCAGGTGCAGCAGCCAGACCGCGGTCACCGCGGCCACCGACGCGTCGGCGAACGGCAGCCGGTACACGTCGCCGCGGACCAGGTGGCCGGGTAGCCGGATCCTTGCCTGCCGCAACATCTCCGCGGACAGGTCGACGCCGTGCACCAGATGCCCGAGCGCGGCCAGCTCGCAGGCGACGATGCCGGTACCGGTCGCGAGGTCGAGCACGGTGCCGCGTTCCGGCAGCAGAGCGTGCACCGCCTGCGCAGCCGCCCGGGCCCGTTCGGTCCCGCCGCGCGACGCGTCGTACCCCTCGGCCTGACCGTCGTAGTCAGGTCCGCCGCGGTTCGCGGTCCACAGTTCCGGCCAGGTGATGCCGATGCTGGCGAGCATCAGCCGCAGCAGCGGCAGCGAGATCCCGACCACGTTGTGGTGGTCGCCCTCGACACCCTCGACGAACGCGCCGCCGAGACCGTCCACGGTGAACGCGCCGGCGACCTCGAGCGGCTCACCGGTCGCCACGTACGCGTCGATCTCGGCGTCGGTGAGCTCGGCGAAGTGCACGGTGGTGGACGCGACCTCGCGGACCTCGTGCCGGCCCCAGGTGTCGAACACGCAGTGCCCGGTGTGCAGCACGCCGGACCGTCCGCGCATCGCCTTGAGCCGCTCCACCGCCTCGGCCGCGTCGGCCGGCTTGCCGTACGCGGTGCCGTCGATCTCCAGCACCGAGTCGCAGCCGAGCACCACCGCGTGGTCGTCCAGCCCGGCCACCACGGCGCGTGCCTTCAGCGTCGCCAGCAGCGTCGCCAGCTGCGCGGGCGAGTCCGCGGTGACCGCCTCCTCGTCCACGCCGGACACGATCACGACCGGCTCGATCCCGGCGCTGCGCAGCGTCTGCAGCCGCGCCGGCGACGCAGACGCGAGCACGAAGCGGACCGGACGCGTCACGGCTGCGGTCACAGCCGGGCGAGGGCCGTGCGGAGCGGGTCCAGGCCGATCGATCCGAGGTCGAGCGCGTCACGGTGGAAGGTCTTCAGGTCGAAGTCCGCGCCCTTGCGCTGTTTCGCCTCCTCGCGCGCCTGCAGCCAGATCCGCTCGCCGACCTTGTACGACGGCGCCTGGCCCGGCCAGCCCAGGTACCGGTTCAGCTCCGAGCGCAGGAACTCGGTGTCCATCAGGCAGTGCTGGCGGAGGAACTCGAAGCCCAGCTCGGCGTTCCACCGCTCGCCCGGGTGGAACCTGAACGAGTTGCCCTCCGGGATCTTCAGCTCGAGGTGCATGCCGATGTCGACGATCACCCGGGCGGCGCGGAACGACTGCGCGTCCAGCATGCCGAACTTCGCCGCCGGGTCGACCAGGTACCCGAGCTCGTCCATCAGCCGCTCGGCGTACAGCGCCCAGCCCTCGCCGTGGCCGGACACCCAGCAGGCCAGCCGCTGCCAGCGGTTGAGCTGGTCCTTCCGGAGCACGGTCTGCGCCACCTGCAGGTGATGACCGGGTACGCCCTCGTGGTACACGGTGGTTACCTCGCGCCAGGTGGCGAAGTCGTCCACGCCCGCGGGCACCGCCCACCACATCCGGCCCGGCCGCGTGGTCAGGTCCTCGCTCGGCTGGGTGTAGTAGATCGACCCGTCCGAGGTCGGCGCGATCATGCACTCGATCCGCTTGATCTCGTCCGGGATGTCGAAGTGCGTGCCGGCGAGCTGGGTGACGGCCTCGTCCGCGAGCTTCTGCATCCAGTCGCGGAACGCCTCCTTGCCGGTGATCTTGCGGTCCGGCGAGTGGTCCAGCAGGTCCGCGGCGGCCGCGATGCTCGGGTTGCCGGCGTTAAGCTCAGCCGCGACCTTGCGCATCTCGCCCTCGACCCGGGCCAGCTCCTCGAAGCCCCAGGCGTAGGTCTCGTCCAGGTCCACGGTCGCACCGAGGAACACCCGCGACGCGAGCTCGTAGATCTCCCGGCCGCACGCGTCCCGGGTCGGCGCCTGCGGTGCCAGCTCGCTCTCCAGCCAGGCGCCGAACTCGTCGTACGCCTGCCGGGCGGCGTTCGCCGCCTGCTCCACCTCGGTCCGCACCGCACCCTCTGGCGCGCGGGCCGCCAGCCCGGTGAAGAAGTCGTCGCCCTCGGCACCGGTCCAGCTCGCGATCCGCTCCGCCAGCGCGTCGATCTGGCGCACCGCCGACACCCGGCCCTGGCCGGCCTGGTCGACCAGCGTGCTGCGGTACCCGGCAAGCGTCTCGCCGACCTTGTTCAGCCGGGCGGCGATGTTCGCCCAGTGCTCGTCGGTCTCGGTCGGCATCAGGTCGAACACCTGCCGGATCTCCGGCGCGACCGACGCGATCGCGTTGACCTGGTGCTGCCACAGGCCCGCATCCAGCGCCTCGACCTCCAGCCCGAGCCGCTCCAGCAATGCGTCCTTCGCCGCCTGCTCACGCAGCGTCGGCGTCTCGGTCGCCTCGGCGGCAGCGACGGTACGCCGGGCCAGCCCGGCTTGCTCCTCGTACCCGGCGGGCGAGTAGTCCGGGTACTTGTCGTCGTAGCCCTCGATGCCGATATGCGTCGCGACGGTCGGATTGAGCACGATGAGCTCGTCCAGGTACCGCTCGGAGATGCGGTCGATCGGTGTGTCGGTCACGCTCGCGACCCTACCTGCATGGGGTCAGGCGCTGGTGGCGTCGAGGTGCTGCAGCAGGTCGTGCGCGGCCAGCTCGATCTCCTTGTGCCGCCACTCCGACGCCCGGTAGACGCAGGCGATCAGCGCGGTGCGGTGCACCCGGCGCAGGTCGCCGTACACGAACGCGTAGCGCGCCTTGGTCTCGTCGGAGGCGCCCTCGGTCAGGCCGAGATGCCACGCGGCGTACTCCTCCCAGGAATGTGTCTCCAGGAAGGTGTTCTGCTCCTCCGCACGCGGCTGCACCTCGCCCCAGTCGCTGTTCAGCACGTACTGCCGGCTGTCGATCAGCCGGCGGCACTGGGCGACCGCTTTCTCGTTCACCGTGTACGACGCCATGTCCGGCATCGTGCCACGGTCTGCACGCTCCTGGTCGAGCACGCGCTTCTGCAGTGGTCGCGAGCCGCCCCGGGCCTCGCGCTCAACCTCAGCGCGGGAACGCGCTGGCCCGCCAGCGGCCGGGGCCGTGCTGGAGCGGGCGGCGGACGTTGCGCCAGTACGACGCCCAGTCGCTCGCGCGTTCCGTCGCAGGCTCGGTCTCGGCGGCCGCGACCCGTGCCGTGATCACCGCGATCAGTGCGGCCAGCTCTTCCGGTGTCGGGTCGCCCTTCACGACCCGCACGACCGCCTCCTGCTCCTTGTCGCTCATAGGTCGCTCATAGGTCGCTCACAGGGGGATGTTCCCGTGCTTCTTGGGCGGCAGCGTGTCCCGCTTGGTGCGCAGCAGCCGCAGCGCCCTGACGATCTCGGACCGGGTCTCGCTCGGCTTCACCACCGCGTCGATGTAGCCGCGCTCGGCCGCGACGTACGGGTTCGCCAGGTGGTCCTCGTACTCGGTGATCAGCTCGGCCCGCCGGCTGTCCGGTTCCTCGGCCGCGGCCAGCTCGCGCCGGTACAGGATGTTCACCGCGCCCTGCGCGCCCATCACCGCGATCTGCGCCGTCGGCCAGGCGATGTTGATGTCCGCGCCGAGGTGCTTGGAGCCCATCACGTCATACGCGCCGCCGTACGCCTTCCGGGTGATCACCGTGACCATCGGCACCGTGGCCTCGGCGTACGCGTAGATCAGCTTGGCGCCGCGGCGGATGATGCCGTTCCACTCCTGGCCGGTGCCGGGAAGGAAGCCGGGCACGTCGACGAACGTCAGCAACGGGATGTTGAACGCGTCACAGGTGCGCACGAACCGGGCCGCCTTCTCGGAGGCGTCGATGTCCAGGGTGCCGGCGAACTGCAGGGGCTGGTTGGCCACCACCCCGACCGGGCGGCCGTCGACGCGGCCGAAGCCGACGACCATGTTGGGCGCGAACAGCGCCTGCACCTCGA
>DASRHY010000146.1:0-2585 GCA_035650275.1 Kribbellaceae bacterium
ACACCACCGCCGGAGGTGGACGAGGGCCCGGCTGCCCCCGGCAGCCTGCAGAGCGCCACGACGGCCATCCGAGCAGCCTGCAGGCGGTTCTACGGGTACCAGCTCGTCGACGTCGCCCCGCCAGCCGGGTCGCCTGGCACGGCGCCCCTGACCGAATCCGAGCTCGTGGCCAAGTGCGACCAGCCCCAGATCGAGTTCCGATCCGACTGCTACGCCGAGCGGCCGGCCACCTTCGTGCCGAGTGAGGGCGGCTGCGCCTACCTCGGCGGCTACCTGGCGGTCTGGTACGGCGAACACCCCGAGATCGGCGACGGCACCAGCGACTACAGGTTCCCCGTGGACGACGACATCTGGTGGATCCAGCCCGAATCGGACTGACAACAGCTCCCTCCCCCGCGGCCCCGAGCGTCCTCCCCAGGTCGCTCGGGGCGGCTGGGTTTCGCCGTTGACGCTCGCCCTTGCGACGACACCCCATCGCGCTCCGCCACCTCCACCGCCGGCACCCCAGCCACCAGCACTTCCATCACCGCCCGATACCACTGCTCCACCACGCTCAGCTCCACCAGCATCAGCCCGAGCACAGCCCGGACAACCAACGCCGGTGTCACCCATCAACTGAAGCCGCGATGTAACCCATCAAGCGGAGTCGGGCACGAGTCAGAGCGTCGGTCGGTGAGAACTTTCGTACTCGGTTTTTCAAGGCGCCCGGCAGAGCCGGGCGCGGGAAGGCCCGGCGCATCGTCGCGCCCTTCGCTCCGACGAACACCCGGCCCTTGGCCCCAGCCTCGGCGTACGACTCCAGGTGCATCCGCAGCGCCGGGAGGATGTATGCCGGGATGGCCAGGGTGCGCTTGCCCGCCTCCGACTTTGGCGGCCCCATGACCACCCCTCGCCCAGGTCCACGTCGCTCCCGGGTTCACGGCAGCGAGATCGGCGGATCGCGTCACGCCGCGGTTTGGCTACGGGAGAGCCCAGGTCCAGTCTGTTTCGTGGTGGTCGCTCAGGCGGAAGTCGTGGCTCTCAAGGGCGGCGGGGCCGCGGCTGACGGTGATCCAGTGGCGGTCGACGGAAACGTTGCTGACTACGTCGCTGCGGTTGCGAGCGACTTGGATCAGTTCGGCGGCGAGCCGGTGTAGGGGCGTGAGCGGTGGTTTGCCCAACCGTTCGGCAAGTGTGGCTTCGAGGCGTTGGGCAGTGTCGCCGCCCTTGGCGAGGCCGTGTTGGATTGCGGCGACCATCGTCTTCCGGCGCCAGTGGTCGGCAGCCCAGTCCTCGATGATGAATAGTCCACCTTCTCTGAGCCGGGGGAAGATGACCTCGAAGCTCGCGAGCGTCGGCTCGTAGACATGCGAAGCGTCGTCGATGACGAGTTCGATGGACTCGTTGCCGAGCTCGTCGTCGAGCACCTTCGCGAGCGCGTCCTTGTCGGCTTGGTCGATGCCGTAGTGCGGGCGCACGACGTCGCCGAGGTTGCGTCGCTGGATGAGCTCGGCGAGCGCGGCGACGGGTGTCGGGGCGAGCTCACACGCAACCAGCTTGCGGGGTTGTGTCATGAGCGCGATGAGCGCCGTGCTGCCACCGGCGGCGATGCCGAGCTCGACGATCGTGTCACCATGGTGCGAATTGCAGAGCTCGACGAGCTTGTCGACGAGCTCGGGCGGCTTCTGAAGCGAGAAGCAATCGACCGCAGACTCGTCGCTGTAGCCGTAGACGAACTCGACGCCGTCGACGTGCCAGCGATTCTCGGTGAGCTGCACGAGTTGTGACATGTGCCCTCTTCACCCTACGGACCCGGAACTGGGCACCGAGCGGGGCCCAAGCACTCGCGAAAATCGGGGAACCTTCGACCGAGGCTTGACCCGGCCAGCTAGCCAGCCACGCATGTTGCCAGTTCTGGTGCGTGGCCGCACAGCTGCATCGATTCGCAGCGGTCAGGGTTGGAGCTCGGCGGCGCCGACATCGCACCCGCCGATGCCGTCACCGTTGCCGTCGACCCCCCAGGGGGTGCCGTAGATGTCGGTGCCGGCGAGGTCGCAGAGCAGCGTTCCGACCGGGATCGCGTCGATGGTCGGGGTCAGCGCGGGCCACGTCACCTGCATCGTGTAGATGTCGAAGCGGTTGGCGGCGTAACTGCCGACATCGCCGGCACTGAGACAGCCGGCGCGCTCAGCCGAGTTGCCACCGAGGGAGACGAAGCTGCCATCGCCGAGGCACGAGGAGAACACGCGGACGGTCGGACTCAACGTGGTGAACGCGGTCCTCGCGTACTGCGACGTGGCGCCCTCGTTGGTGATGAGCTGGGCCGACACCAGCGAGTACAGCGACGAGGCGAACGAGGCCAGCTCGCCGTCGTTCACGACCGCATGTTGACCACCGACCAGCACGCTCGTGTTCAGCGCAGCACTACCGCCGGGCGCCACGACGAGCGTCCTGTCGGTCGGCACCCCGTCTACGATGGAGGCCCCGATCGACGCGATGGTGCTGCGGACGAGCCTCAGCTCGCCGGCCACCGAGAGCGTCACCGGGTGGACGCCCGGCTCGTTCGAACCTTCGGGCGGGGGATCGCTCACCCGGGTACGGAGCCC
>DASRHY010000147.1:0-2255 GCA_035650275.1 Kribbellaceae bacterium
GAAGCGCGCGTCGGCCGTGGGATCGGGGGAGAACATCTCGACCTGCGCGGCGCGGGGCGTCGGCGCGAGGGCGCTGGAGGCGACGGGCACCGCGGCGCGCGTCGACGTGGCGCACACGACGCTGCCGCCGCCGGCGCGGCCCTCGATCAGGCCCTCGGCGCTCAGCCGGGCGTAGGCGTCAGTGACCGTGAACCGCGACACGCCCAGGTCGCCGGCCAGCATCCGGCTGGGGGTCACACGATCCCCGGTGACCAGGCGCCCGTCCGTGATCGCATCGCGCAGCTGGGCATAGATCTGGGTGGCGATGCTGTGGCCATCGGTGGGGTCGACGAACAGCTCCACCCCCACTGCCTAGCCGAAACTTGGTCTGGTCAGAAACCTCAGTCTTGGACCTGGTGGCCTGTCCAAACTCTCCCTAAGGTCGCCCGGGTGTCCCGGCCCGACGAAGCCGGCGCCCAAGCGGGAGGCAGCCATGACCACCACCAGAGCTCTGATCTCCGCGATGCAGGTAACCCTGGACGGCTACATCCTCGGCCCCGATGACGAATCCGATTGGGTCGATTCCTGGTCCGACGCCCTCGAGCTGCTCCCACCGGTCGACACCTTCGTCCTCGGCGGCGGCATGTTCCCGGGCTACGGGCAGTTCTGGACCACCGTCCTCGACGACCCCCGTGCGGCCGCCGAGATGCTCGGCCGGGAGCTGTATTCCCGCGAGATCAACTACGCCAAGCTCGCGGCGGAGACGCCGCATCTGGTGGTCTCCTCGACGCTCACCGGCTCCGACACCGGTTGGCCGACAACGACCATCGTGGGCATCGACGAGGTCCGGGCGCTGAAGGAGCAGCCAGGCCAGGCCGTCTATGTGGTGGGAGGCCCCAAGCTGATGACCAGCCTGCTCCGTACGGGCGTGCTCGACGAGCTCCGCCTGATCATGCACCCTGTCGCCGTGGGCCGCGGCACGGCACTCTTCGGCGACATCGCCGAGCGCCAAGAGCTCGAGCTCGTGGCCGCCGAGCCCCGAGCCGCAGGCCGCGTAGTCCTCACCTACCGGCCCGGAAGCCTCAGCGCGAGCGACCGATAGCCCATCATGGCGGGCTCGACCCCGGACGACGCGAACGCCTTCAACCGGTCGGTCATCGAAGAGTTCCGCGCCAACGAGGGCCACGTCAGCGGGTTCTCGGCCCGGACGCCGATCATGCTCGTCCACCACATCGGCGCCCGGTCGGGGATCGAGCGGATCACACCGATCGGCTGCTTCCCGCTGGGGGACGATCGCTACGTGATCGTCGCCTCCAGCGGTGGATCACCCACCCACCCGGATTGGTACCACAACCTCAAGGCCCATCCGAGGATCGACGTCGAGGTGGGCACTCAGGCGTTCACGGTGCTGGCGGACGAGCTCGACGCCCGCGCCCGCGCCCGGCTGTGGCCGAAGCTGGTCGCCGACGCTCCCGACCTCGGCAAGCATGCGACCAAGACAGCCCGCCAGTTCCCGGTGTTCCTGCTGACCCGCCAGGAGTGAGCGGTCCGTCGAACCTCATTCAGGAGGAGTCCATGACCACCAGCGAGAACCACGACTCCGGCCGCGACAAGCCCCCGGCCGTCCCGCAGATCGTGGATCGGGACACCTGGCAGGCTGCCCGCGACGAGCTGCTGGTGCGGGAGAAGGCGCACACGCGGGAGGGCGACGCCATCGCCGCGGCCCGGCGTCGGCTCCCGATGACGGAGGTGGACGCGTCCATCACCGTGGTCGGCCCGGACGGGCGCCGGACGCTGCTCGACCTCTTCGACGGCCGTGAGGAGCTTGTGGTCTACCGGCACATGTGGTTCCGGGGCGAGCCGATGGAGAACCAGTGCGAGGGCTGCACCATGACCTACTGGGCCACCCAGAACCCGGCCTACCTGACGGCGCGCGGCGTCTCGTTCGCCGTGTTCGCTCAGGCGCCGTACTCCGAGCTCGCACCGTTCATCGAGTTCATGGGCTACCCCCACCACTGGTATTCCTCGGCCGACGTCGCAGACGACCTCGTCCGCGGCGACGGCTACGGCGCATGGACCTGCTGGCTGCGCCAGGCCGATCGGGTCTTCCTCACCAACACCGTGAGGGGCCGGGGCCTGGAGGCCACGATGCCGCCGCTCGCGCTGCTCGACATGACGGCCCGCGGCCGCGTCGAGGCCTGGCAGGACTCCCCGGAGGGCTGGCCGGAGGGCAAGCAGGGTGGCTGGTTCTGGCGTAGCCACGAGGACGGGTTCGG
>DASRHY010000148.1:0-2473 GCA_035650275.1 Kribbellaceae bacterium
GGCGGAACGGGGTGAGCCCCGCCGCGATGCGCGGCGGGGCTCGCTACCTTGGACGGTCTAGTGGGTGATCGACGCCGGCTCGCGATGGCTGGTGTCGATGGCGAGGTCACCGACGTAGTTCTCGCGCAGGGCGAAACGGTCCCGACTGTTGGCCTTCACCCAGTCCGCCGCCTTCGCGGTGGCTGCGTCAGCCTGCGCCCGGGTCTCCCAGGTGCTGAGGGAGACGAAAGCGGTCTTGTCGATCTGGGCAATGCCGTAGGACACGAAGCCGGTGCTGTGCTCGAACAAGGGAACCATCCCAGACTTCGCCTGGCTGACTACCTCGTCGAAGGTGCCGGTCTTGATGTCGTAGAGAGCAACGCGCGTGCAGCGCATGGTGTGCCTTCCTGTGGTGGAGCGGCTTGCGTAACCCGTAAGCCAGTTCCACCACTGAACCTACGCTAGTATTCTAATACTGGCAATAGAGTTCCTGGATCTGGTCTTCCGGTATGCTCGGTGTCATGGCTTGGGGCTTCCTGACGAACCACGCTCAGGCGCTGTTGTGCATCGCCCACGACCCGGGCGTGCGGCTGCGCGAGATCGCGACCACGCTCGGGATCACCGACCGCGCCGCATTCGGCATCGTCACCGATCTGGTGGAAGCCGGCTACGTGGTCAAGGACAAGAACGGCCGCCGCAACCGCTACGAAGTCCAAGTCGACAAACCCCTGCCAGAGGCACTGCTGCGACAGCGAACGGTCGGCCAACTGCTCGACCTCCTCGCCCACAGCGAGCTGGGCACCCGCGACCACGCCTGAGCTCGCTGACATGTCGCCATGCGGGAACCTCAGCGACGTCTCAGTGGTCTATGGCCGCGTGCTCCCGCGCGCAGGAAACGACCGCGCGCAGGTCGAGCCCGTAGGTCGAACCGTCGCCCGCGCCGCAGGCTTGGAGTCGGGCAGCACCCCGCTCGAAGAGCCGGACAGCTCCAACGCTGTTACCGCGGGCGGCATGCGTGAGACCGACACAGATTTGGGCGAGCCCTTGCCAAAGATCGCCTTCTTCGTCCGGACCAGCCTTCCAGCGGACCTCCAGGACCTCATGCGCAGCAAAGGGCCTCCCCTGCTGCACCAAACTCCGGGCCAAGTCCAAGGTCTCCAACGGCGGCAGTGGCTCTTCCGACACCGGCTCGACGCCGGCAGCCCCATAGGGCAAGGGCCGGCCAAGAGCATCACGAGGACGCTCCTGACGCGGGCGACCGGCAGCGTCGCGGTCCCGGTCGCCGGTCACGCCAGGCACCGACCCGAGAGGCCCCGAACACTCTCCGACGTCATACGTCCAATGGTAGAGGCCGTCCGCTGAACATCCGCAGCCGCAATCCGGGCGTTGGCGGGACAGGACCCGGGCGGCGGGCACGCCGGCGGCTGGCGGTGCTCAGCACGGCACGGGTTGGGCGAGTACAATAGAAGGGCCGAGGATTCCCAGCACGAGGAGCCCCTTGCTCCGTCATTTTCGGTGTACACCCAGACATCCGGCTGTTGTCAGCCGGAGGGCGGGCCGCAAAATGACCGTAATCCACGACACCGACCTGGCTGCGATCCCGGTTCTGCCACGCCCGGCTCTCCCGCAACTCAAGGCGGTGATCGCCCGCGTGGCGGCCAGCCTCGCGACCGCCGTGGTCGCCCCCGCCATCTTGTTCGCGGTCACCTTGGTGATCATCAACGTCTACGCGGCGGTCAGCGTCGCGCTTGCCTGGATGGTCGCCGCGATGTGCTGGCGATGGGCCACCAGGCGGCCGGTGTCCGGGTTGCTCGTCCTGACCCTCGCGATCATGACCATGAAAACGGGCTTCACCCTCGCCACCGGCAACACCTTCGTCTACTTCGTGCAACCGGTCTTCGCCGACGCCAGCATCGCGGCAATCTTCCTGGCGTCGTTGTGGACCGCGCGGCCGATCGTGGCCCGAATCGCTCCAGACTTCTACCCCGTCGACGCCGCGCTCGCCGCGCGACCCAGGATCCGCCGACTCTTCCGGAAACTCACGCTGCTGTGGGGCCTGGTCCTCATCATCAAGGGAAGCGTGACACTGTGGCTGCTGGTGTCACTGTCGACGGTCAACTTCGTGCTGATCAAGAGCAGCGCGATCCTCACCCTCACGCTGCTCGCCGCCGCGGCCACGATCGCCCTGTCGGCCATCGTGGGCCGCCAAGAAGGACTCCTACGGCCCGCATGAGACCTCGTGTGACCTTCGGAAGCAGGCGAGCAACAGGCACCACCCAGCTACCACGGTCAGTGTGGCCACCGCGCTACCCCCATCGGCTGCTCGTGCGGCCACCGGCAGTGTCCCCCGGCGCCGCGACCGGCTCACCCCGGGGCCTCTAGCTTCACCGGCGCGGGCCGACCGCGGCTTCGCGACGCGGGTACTGTGGCAGTGTTCGGAGCGATGGCATCGTAGCCGCAGTGTCGGGAACCGCCGGGCTGATTGAGGCGATGT
>DASRHY010000149.1:0-17290 GCA_035650275.1 Kribbellaceae bacterium
TGGATCGTGGACCGGTTGTGTGTCCCGCTGATCCAGGTGTTGGTCGCCCGGAAGCGGAACTTCGCGATGCCGGGGTCGCCCTTCACCGCGTCCAGCGTGGCGAACAGGGTCGCGGTGTCGACGCCGTTACGGACGGCGTTCTCGGTGATGCTCATGAACTTGCTCCTCAACTGTGGTTGGTCCGGAGCGAGTTGTTTCGCCCCGGTCGAGACTGGTGGTCCGGGACCGCGGGCTGCGCTGACGACTCAGGCACCGGTGGCCGGCCTTCCGTACGTGACGGCATCGCGGACGGACGCCGGAACTGTGGCCAGCAGCTCGGCGTCCGGGCGTGCGCCGAGCGCGTCGTTCACGATGGCGAAGGCCAGGCGGAGGGCGACGAAGACCGTGATCGCGAAGATCTGTGCATCGTCGAACCGGGCGTCGCGCAGCGGCTGGACGTCGCGCGCCTCGGTCGCGTTCGGGTCCCGTGCCACCCTGCGGGCCCACCCCGCCAGGGCGCGCTCGGCCGGGTCGAGCCAGTCGTCGTCGCCGCGCAGCACCTGGCCGGCCACGTCGTCGCCGGCCACGCCGGACAGCTTCCGGCCCCAAGCGAGCGAGCAGTACCCGTCGCCGAAGGCAGAGGCTGTGGCGACGACCAGAATGGCGCGCTGCCGGAAGGTCAGCTCCGCGGCCCGGACCGCCTGGCCGACCAGGTCGAACAGACCGCGGTGCAGGGCCGGCTGGTGTGCCCACAGCCGGGTCAGGTTCATCAGGAAGCCCTGCTGCGCGATGCTCTCGTCGTACAGGCGCTGCACGTCGGCCGACGTCGGCGGGATCTCGAGGAAGCCGGTGCCGCCGGTCATGGCGGCGGGCTCGGTGATGGTCATGAGCCGACGGTAGGAACGCGACGTCCTGCAGCGCGTCGGTGCGTGCGCGCAACCTCAGGTGCTAGTCCCGCCAGGCGGTGTCGGTTTACGCGTACTCCTCAGGCGCGTGTCATCAGCCTGGCGACCGCCGCGGCGCGGGCCGACTTCCCCTGGATGCCGAGCTTCGCGTACGTGTTGTGCAAGTGCCGCTCGACCGTGCGGATGCTCAGGGTGAGGGACCGGGCGATGGCGGCGTTGTCCTGCCCTTCCGCGGCGAGCCGGAGCACGTCGAGCTCTCGCGGTGACAGCAGCGATGCCGCATCGGGACCGACTGCCCGGGTCTCCGGCCGGCGGTCCGGCGCCATGAACGCCGCCACCTCGTCGACGAAGACCTGCCAGGCCGGCTCGTCGCCGAGCACAATGTGATTCGAGCTCTCCAGCACCACCAGCCTCGCACCGGCGATCGTCGAGGCGAGGTAGCGGCCCTCCTCGAAGTCGTTCATCCGGTCGCGCCGCGAATGCAGCACCAGGGTCGGGATGTCGAGTTGCGGCAACAGTTCGGTCACGTCGTCGCGACTGCGTTGCCGACGGGCCGTGTAGGCGGTCTTCGCCGACACCGACACGCGCTGCAGCTCGTCCAGCCAGCGCATCTGCTCCTCGCTGGCGCCGGGGATCATCAGCGAGGTGAACACCCGCCGGAACTCCGACTCGGGCCGGGCCCAGCCGACCTTGATCAGCCGTTCGAACGTCTCGTTGAGCTCGAGGTCGTCCGGCGTCGGATCGCGGAACGCCGCCGCGTAGCTGCCGTAGAACATCAGCCGGGACACCCGCTCGGGATGGCGCACCGCATAGGTGATCGAAGGCGGACCGCCCTGTGACATCGCCATCAGCGCGAACCGGCCGAGTCCGGCATGGTCGACGACCGCCTCGAGATCGGCGACCCGCGCCTCCAGCCGGAAGTCGTCGACGTCCCAGTCGGACAGCCCGTACCCGCGCTCGTCGTACCGAATCACGGTCGCGATCTCGCCGAGGTCGTCCAGGAGGTGCCGCCATACAGGACTCTGCCAGTCGTGCTGCAGGTGACTCAGCCAGCAGGTCGCGATCACCAGCGGGGGACCCGAACCGTGCCGCGCGTAAGCGATCCGCACACCGTCGGCCGATGTGCAGAACCTCAGCTCCTGCGGTGGCGGCGCTGTCCCGCGACCCGAGGCTGGCACGCCTAGATCGTACCTACCGCGGCGGCCCCCGACGGCATGCCCTGCACGACGACGCGGCACGGCGCGGCGTACACGGAGGCCGCCCGCCGAGCCACGAACGTCGCCGAGCGCGACCACCTGGTCCGTCAGGCCGCCCGCGCGCGGGCCGCTGCTAGCTGACCCGAAGCCTGCGACGGAGAACACCGTGTCAGTGGTCGTGTCAGGGGCGTGTCAGGTGGGTGTCAGGCCGGGTGCCGATGGTGGTTGCATGAAAAGTTCAGCGATTGCAGTTTCAGGGCTGCGAAAGGCTTTTGGGGACAAGGTCGTCCTCGATGGCATCGATCTAGATGTACGTGCGGGCACCGTCTTTTCCCTGCTCGGTCCGAATGGGGCGGGTAAGACGACGACGGTGAACGTGCTGACCACGTTGCTGAAGGCCGACGGTGGGACGGTACGCGTGGCCGGCTATGACGTCGCGACCGAGGCCAAGGCGGTGCGCGCGGCGATCGGGGTCACCGGTCAGTTCGCGGCGGTGGATGAGCTGCTGACGGGGCAGGAGAACCTGCAGCTGATGGTGGATCTGAACCGGGCGACCTCCAATAACGGCGAGCGGATCGTCACAGGGCTGCTGGAGCGCTTCGATCTGGTGGAGTCGGCGCAGAAGCCCGCGTCGACCTATTCCGGGGGTATGCGCCGGAAACTGGACCTGGCGATGACGCTCGTCGGCAGCCCACGGATCATCTTCCTGGACGAGCCGACGACGGGACTGGACCCGCGCAGCCGTCGCACGATGTGGACGATCATCCGTGAGTTGGTGGCCGATGGTGTGACCATTTTCCTCACCACCCAGTACCTCGATGAAGCCGATCAGCTCGCCGACCGGGTCGCGGTACTCGATCATGGCAGCTTGGTTGCCCAGGGCACCCCCGACGAGCTCAAACGCCAGCTCCCCGGGACGCACGTCCGGCTCCGGTTCGCCAGCGTCGCCGAACTCGACGCGGCCGCGCGTGTCTTCACCGACTCCACGCGGGACGACGAGGCACTGGCCCTGCGGGTTCCCAGCGACGGTGGAACGAGATCGCTGCGGGCTCTGCTGGACCGGCTCGACGAGTACTCATTGAGTGCCGAGGAGTTCTCCGTACACACACCCGACCTCGATGACGTTTTCCTCGCCCTGACGGGCCACACCACGGAGGTAGTCGCGAAATGAGCACCAAGTCCCCTTCGACGGTCATGTTGCGTCGCGACTTCAAACACATCGCCCGGAATCCGACCTCGGTGTTCAACGCGGTCCTGATGCCGGTCGTGATGCTGTTCATGTTCGTGTACCTGCTCGGAGACGCTTTCAGCGTCGGTGTCGACTACGTCGACTACGCGACGCCGGGAATGATGCTGCTGGCCGTCTGTTACGGGCTGGGGGCCACCGCGGTTTCGGCGAACTCCGACATGACGAAGGGCATCATCAACCGGTTCAAGGTCATGGACGTACCCCGTGGTGCGGTGTTGACCGGTAAGGTCGTCGCCAGTGTGCTGACCAACCTGGTCGCCATTGCGGCCCTCGTCGGGGTGGCCTTCCTGCTGGGATTCAGCCCGTCGGCGAGTTTCCTCGACTGGCTCGGCGTGGTGGGCATCGTCGTACTGCTCGGTTTCGCGACCGCCTGGCTCACGGTCGCCTTGGGATTGGCGGCGAAGTCTCCGGAAACGGCGGGTATGGCCGCCGTGCCGCTGATCATGCTGCCGTTCTTCAGCAGCGCGATCGTCCCGGCGGACAAGATGGGGCCGGGCGTCCGGCAGTTCGCGGAGTATCAGCCCTTCACGCCGATCATCGAAACCATCCGGGGGTTGCTCGCCGGCGCACCGTCCTCCAGCGACGCGATTCCCGCCGTCGCCTGGTGCCTCGGGATCGCTCTCGTCGGGTACCTGTGGGCGCGTTCCACGTTCACGAAGCGAGCCTGACCAACTGAGCCGAGGTCGGCCCGCCCACCAACACATCACATACGAGACACAAGGAGAATTTGTCATGCCTACATTCGCCACGCCAGGGCCCATCGCCGCGACCGTGGAGGTCGCCGGAGCCCAGGTGCGGGTCACCGCGAGCGACCGGACCGACACCGTGGTGCTGGTCGAACCCATCGACGAGGCGAACCGGTCGGATGTCAAGGTGGCCGACAAGACCAAGGTCGAGTTCGCCGGCGGTCAGCTATCGGTCAAAACGACCGTCTCCGGGCACAAGAACGGGTCGGTTGCCATCACGATCGACCTGCCCACCGGCTCCAGCCTGGCTGCGTACCTGGCGCACTCGGCCGTGCACGCCGACGGCTCGTTCGGCGAGTGCGAGCTGCACCTGGCATCGGGTCAGGTCCAGCTGGACCGCATCGACGCACTGAAGGCGAACATCGCCTCCGGTGAGGTCGCGATAGGGCACATCGCCGAGCGCGCCGACATCGACGGCGGGGCGTTCGCGATGCGGATCGGCGAGGTCAAGGGCACGGTCGGATTCTCGAACTCGGGCGGGCAGGCCTGGATCGGCCACGCAGGGGCCGACCTGGATCTCAGCAGCAGCGGCTGCGACTTCGACATCGACCGCGCCGACGGCAACGTCACCGCCATGACCGCCAGCGGTGCCATTCGGATCGGCCGGATGACCAACGGTCAGGCGAAGCTGACGAACGGCTCGGGGAACATCGAGGTCGGCATCAGCGAGGGCACCGCTGCCTCCGTCGACGTCAACAGCGAGCGCGGGGCGGTGCACAACTTCGTGTCCTCGCAGGGAGAGCCGGGCCCGTCCGACGCCAAGGTCTCGGTCCACGCCCGCACGCGGCACGGCGACATCACCATTCAGCGCGCGGCAAGCTGACGCTCACGAAGCGAGCGTGACCTCGACCAACTCGGACCAGCTCGTCCGCGTACCCTCCTGCGTCACCTCGGCGAACCGTGCTTCGCCGAGGTGACGTCGCGCGTCCTGCTCGATTCTCGCCGCATCGGACTGGGAGCGACCCGGCAGCCCGAGTACGCCGACGCTGGCCGCGAGCAGCCGCGCCGCCTGTTCGTACTGGTCTAGGCGAACGGCCAGGTCCGCGACCCCGACGAGCATCTGGGCGATCACGGCTGTGACTCCCGCCTCGGATGCCGCCTGCCAGGCAGCCACGCGATGGGTACGGGACTCTCGGACATCGTCCGCCAGGTAGCCGAGCAGGTCATGGATCTCTGCGCGGACGAGCGGCCGCTCCGCGGCGTCACCCAGTAGGGCGGTCGCGAGGCCGAGTTGACGGCGGGCCTCCTCGGCGTCACCGCCCAGACGAGCAAGCTGCGCCTTGGCGAGCGCCAAGTTGATCAGAGCGTACGGCCAGGTGACACCTTCGGCACTCCGCTCGGCCTCGGCGATGGCGGCAGCGCTGGCGTCGCGATCGCCGTCGAGCCAGTACAGCAGGGCCTGTTGGGTCCGCACCTCGATGACATCCTCGACGGCGCCGACCTCGGTGAGGACCGCGATCGCCTGTTCGTAGTACTCGCAGGCACCGGCGAACTCACCCCGCCTGGCAAGTTGGCCCGCCAGCTCGGACAGGGCCAACGACATCCCGAACCGTTCGCCGAGCGTCCGGAACTCCGTGAGCGCCAGCTCCAGCTGGGCCTCCACCTCCCGGCCGCCCTGGCCGAGGATGGTTCGCAGCTTGCCGGCCTGCCACCGAGCCATGGCGCGTACCCAGGGGTCGACGCTGTCCAGCAACGACTCGAACGCGGCCACTGCTTCGTCCGGTGCCTGCAGCAAGCGTTCCAGCGGGATCGCGAATGCCAGCAGCGGGTTGTTGTGCTGGCTTCGCTGGCTGAACCGATACGCCTTGCGGATCCATTCCGCGCCCAGGTGTTCGTCGCCGCGCCCGGAGGTCACGTAGAGCACCACCAGCGCGTACGTCATGGCCCGGGTGTCATCGCTCACCTCGCCGGGGAGGTTGGCGGCCGCGATCAGCAGCTCGAGGCCCTCGGTCCGACGCCCGCAGAGCCACCAGTACCAACCGGTGGCGGCCGCGAGCCGCATCGCCGCCTGTGCGTCACCGGCCGCGATCACCCCCCGCAGCGCGGCGCTGAGGTTGTCATGGTCGGCCTCGAGCCTGGCGAGCCATTCCACTTGCTCGGAGCGGCGCAGATGTGGCTCCGCGCTCTCGGCGAGCTCGGTGAAGTATGCGAGATGCGCCTGGCGAGCGAGGTCTGATTCTCCCGCTTCGGCGAGCCGGTCCGCGGCATACTCCTTGATCGTGGTCAGCATCCGGTAGCGCGGGGTGTCGTCGCCTTCGGTGACCAGCAGCGACTTCTCGGCCAGCGAGGTGAGCAGCTCCAGCACCTGATCTTGCTCGACCGCGTCGCCCACGCAGACCTGCTCGGCCGCCTCCAGGCCCGCCCCGCCCGAGAACACCGACAGCCGGCGCAGCACCATCCGCTCGGCATCCGTGAGCAGCTCCCAGCTCCAGTCGACCACCGCGCGCAGCGTCCTGTGCCGCGGCATCGCGGTACGGCTCCCACTGGTCAGCAGGCGGAACCGGTCGTCGAGCCGGTTGGCGAGCTGCTCGATGGTCATGGTGCGCAATCGGGCGGCGGCGAGCTCGATCGCGAGCGGCATCCCGTCCAGCGCCCGGCAGATCCGCACCATCGTCGACAGGGTGTGGTCGTCGGCCCCGAGATCCTTGCGCACCGCACCCGCCCGGTCGCGCAGTAAGCGGACGGCAGCCGAGGTTTCGATCTCGCCAGGCCTGGCGTCGATTGGCACGGCCAGCGGCTCGACCAGCCACAGCGCCTCACCGGTGATGCCGAGCGGTTCCCTGCTCGTCGCCAGGATCCGCAGCCGTCGGCACTCCCCGAGCACTCGATCGGCAAACTTCGCCGCCGCCTCGATCACGTGCTCACAGTTGTCCAGGATCAGCAGCGCCTCCCGCTCACGGATCGCGGCAATGAGGCCGTCCACCGGGTCCGCGCTCGGCGCCGCGCCGAGCAGGGCATCCCGGAGGCCGAGTCCGGCGAGCGCTGCCTGGCCCACGTCACCGTCGGCGCCGCTGGCGGCGAGCTCCACCAGCCAGACCCCGTCCGGCAGGTCGCCGATCAGTGTGCGCGCGGTCTCCGTGGCCAGTCTGGTCTTCCCCGAGCCGCCCGGCCCGATCAGGGTGGTGAGTCGATGTTCGGCGATGAGCTCTCGGACCGCGGCGATATCAGCGTCCCTGCCGACGAAGCTGGTCAGCTCGGCGCGCAAGTTGGTCTTCCGGTTTTCCTCCCGCCGTCCCAACTCGCCCCGCAGCAGCGCGACGTGCAATGCGGACAGCTCCGGTGAGGGGTCGACGCCCAGCGAGTCGGCCAGGGTTTCTCTCGTGCGCTGGTACACGAGCAGCGCCTCGGTGTCGCGACCGGTCGCGACGAGGGCACGCATCAGCGCAGCGACAAGCCGTTCTCGCACCGGATTGGCGGTCACCAAGTCGGTCAGTTCCGTGACCAGCTCCGCACCGTGGCCGAGGCTGATCTCCGCATCGAACCGCTCCTCCATGGCTGTCAGGCGTAGCCCCTCGAGCCGGGTGACCGCCGCGTCAAACGCTGAACTATCGTGCAAACCGACGTCCTGCAAGGCCGCACCGCGCCACAACGCGAGGGCCTCGCGCAGCAGCCGTACTCGCCGCGGATCCTCGCCATTGCGGGCCTGGCCGACGAGGCGTTCGAACCGCACGGCGTCGACGGCGTCGGGTTCCACCCTCAACCGGTAGCCGTCCGTCTGCCCCTCGACGAACCCTTCCGGCAGCGCCTTCCGCAGCCGGGAAACCAAGCGGTGCAAGGCATTCGCCGCGTCGGCGGGCGGGTCGTCACCCCAGATCCAGTCGACGAGCGTGGCCTTCGGGACTATGCGCCCCGGTTCGAGCGCGAGGGCGATCAACAGCCCGCGCAACCGGGCGCCCGGCACGTCGGCGAGGACGCCGTCGGCGGTGCGAACCTCGAATGGTCCAAGCATCCCGATCTGCACCTCGCCGATTTTGCCACGGGCGATTGGCATGCCTCCGACTGCTGACGCGAGCACCTCCAGGTCCGCGTGGTCATCGCGCCTGGAGGGCAGGCGTCAGGTGTCGGTGGCGTCCGACGGGGTCTCGGCGGTGGAGCGCAGGCGGCGCTCGGCGGCTTCGAGCGCTCGACGGGCATCCTCGACCGCGCGGACCGCGGATTGTTGCGCCGACTGGGCCTCCGCCAGGTGGCGTTCCGCGGTCACCCGGTCCCGCCGGGCCTGGATGCGCTGACTGTCCAGCCACTCGGACCTGTCGCGGGCCGCATCCACGGCCCCCTCGGCATCGGCGAGCTCGAACTCCCGCTGCCAGTGCTCCGACTCGGCCGCCGCCAGTTCAGCTGCCGCACGCAAAACGTCCTGCTCCTCGTCGGTCGCAGCAAGCCATGGCTCGGCGGCGGTCGCCGCAGGCCATGGCTCCTCGTCGGTCGAAGGCCATGGCTCCTCGTCGAGCGGCCAGGTCAGCGTAAGCGGCGGATCTTGGCTGTCGCCCCGGTCTGCCGAGGCTTGAGCTCGCCTGCGGGCGAGCTCGTCGTCCTCCGCGAAGCTCCTCTGGCGAGCTTCCTGGATCGACGCCTCGGTCGGATCGGTCGGCACCTCGGCCGGCGCCTCGGCCGGCGGCGAGGGCGTAGCGGGTGCTGCGGCCACGGATGGCATTGGACCGAAGCCGCTGTGCGACATGGGCCGGACCAGCCGGCCGGACAGCACGGTCGACGATGCAGCCAGGTCGACGAGCGCGGCCTTGAGGGTCGCCTCGACCTCGGACAACACCCCCTCGCTCGGCTGCATACCCGCTTCGGCTGCTCGGCGGTGGCCGCGGTCGAGGAGATCGGCGATCATGTGCTCCCGTTGCCCGGCGAGGCGCCGAAGCTGCGCCGTGTCCAATCGCGTCTGGGCGTCGCGCAACTCACGTCCCACGGCCAACAGGCGTTCCAGCTGCGCCCGCTCGTGGCGCGCTAGCAGGTTGACCAGCCAGGCACTCAGTGTGGGCCGGCGCAGGCTTCGCAGCTCACGGGCCAGCTCCCGGTCACCAGCCGCGTGCGATCGGCGGACCAGCTCGTCCCGGGCAGCGACGAACCCGGCCGGTGGCACCAGGTAGAGCTCGCCGGCGATCGCGTCGGTCTCGGTCCGCCTCATCGAAGCCATGATCCCGGCCAATCCAACCGTGGGCACACCTGGATGCGCAACGACGCGACACCGGGTGACGTCCGGGCCAGAGCGCGGGATAATCGAACGTACAAACGCTGAGCTGTCGGCGTCGACCACCCGGGAGGCAGACATGAGGAGCGTCTGGAAGGGCTCTATCTCGTTCGGGCTCGTCGCTATCCCGATCGAGTTGTTTGCCGCTACCGAAGAGCGCAAAGTTGCGTTTCACCAGGTTCATGCCGACGACGGCGGGCGAATCCGCTACCGGCGGATCTGCACGGTCGACGGGGAGGAGGTGGAGTACAGCGACATCGCCAAGGGCTACGAGTTGCCCGACGGAGAGGTGGTGGTGCTCACCGACGAGGACTTCGCGGAACTGCCGCTGCCGTCGCGCCGTGACATCGAGGTGTTGAGCTTCGTGGCCGCCGGCTCCATCGATCCCGTGCAGTTGTCCCGTAGCTATCACTGCGCGCCGACCGAGCGCGGGGCCAAGCCGTACGTGCTGCTGCGCGACGCCCTCGCGCGTGCCGAGAAGGTGGCCATGGTCAAGGTCGCCGTCCGGTCACGGGAGTCGCTGGCCGTGCTGCGTCCCCGAGACGCGGGACTCGTGCTGCAGCTCATGGTGTGGCCCGACGAGGTGCGGAAGCCGGAGCTCTCCTTCCTCGACGACGTGCAGCTGCGCCCGCAAGAGGTGGAGGTTGCAGGGGCGTACGTCGAGGCGCTGACCGGCGAGGTCGACCCGGAGCAGGTCGTGGACCGTTACCGGGTTGCGCTCAATGAGCTGATCGAGGCCAAGGTGGCCGGCCGGCACGTGGAGCAACCCCCAGCGCCGGCCAAGCTCCATGGCGACCTGATGGATGCTCTGCGACGCAGCATTGAGGCCGCTCAACGCGGCCAGGCGGCGCGAACCCGTAAGCCAACGGCAAAGCGCGGCAAGATGAAATCGGTGCCCCAGGCGACCGCGAAGACCACGACGGCCTCACCCCGCCAGGACCCGCCCAAGAAGAAGTCCACGGCGAGGAAGAAAACCACGGCCAAGAAACCCGCCGCCAAGTAGACGACCGAACAGCCGGTCGCCGGCCGTCCCTCCTCAGGACTGCCGCAGAGTCTCGCAGTGCGACATAGATCGTGGCATGAAAGCGCGTCGGCGGACGGCCACGTGTCCCGTCCACGCGTGTGGTTGACAACCGTGTCCGACGGGGGGTCAGAAGCGAATGATCCCGGCCCTCGCGTCGGGCCTGCTCGGAGATGTAGGAGACTCCGTCGGCCCGAGACTCCCCGGCTGACACGCCCACCACGAACCGCTGCCACAGGTGTTCACGAGTTCCGGCAGCTCTACGCTGGGGTCATGGGCAAGAGGGCGGCAGGCAATGGCTGAAGACCTCGCGATGCTCGTGGATGCCGCCCGCACCCGGGCATTCGTCGGGCGGGTGGCCGAGCTGACGAGCTTCGAGTCAGCCCTGGGCGCGGAGGTCCCGACCCGGGTGCTGTTCGTCCACGGCCCCGGCGGCGTCGGGAAGACCGCGCTCCTCCACCAGTTCGGGATTCGGGCACGCGAGGCCGGGAACCCGGTGGTCAGGGTTGACGGGCAGGACGTCGACTGTACGCCCGAGGGCCTGACTATGGCGCTCAGCGCGGCTCGCGCATCATCGCCGGACTCGACCGCCGGGGCGGGATGGGTGCTTCTCATTGACGGCTACGAACGGCTCGCTGCGGTCGACGACTGGATTCGAGAGACCTTGGTTGCCTCGTTGCCCGCGAACGTGCGCGTCGTGATCGCCGGCCGAGAGTCGCCGACATCGGCCTGGCGGACAGACCCCGGCTGGCGAGCGGTGGTCGAGCCGCTGCCGATCGGCGTCCTCGACCCGGACGAGAGCGAGGAACTCCTGGCCAATGCGGGGGTCCCGGAGGGTCGACGCGAACACCTGCTACGGATCGGCCGCGGTCACCCTCTGACGCTCGCCCTACTGGCTGACGCCGCGGTGTCCGGCGACCTTCCGGACGACTTGGCCTCGGCGCCAGACCTGGTGTCAGCCCTGGTCGCCCGGCTGGTGGAGGAGGCGCCGGACGACGACCACGCCCTCGCGGTGGCCCTGTGCGCCCACGCCTGGCTGACCACGCAGGACATGGTCGACGAGCTGCTCGGGCGCTCGGCGCCGGAGGTCTGGGCCTGGTTGGAGACGCGGCCGTGGGTGACACGCGGGACCTATGGCCTGTATCCACACGATCTGGTGCGAGACGTGCTCGACTCCGACCTGAAGCGGCGCTCTCCTGCGACGTATCGGCGGGTGAACCGTCGCTTGCACGAGCACACCTGGACCGCATTGCGGGGGACCGACGCGATGGAGCGCCGGCTGTGGGCGCACCAGAAGCTGTTCCTGCACCGACGCAGCCCGCTCGCGTCGTCGTTCTGGGCGCTCCGGACTCAGGGCGCCGGTGCCGTCGTCCCCGGTCGCTCGGAAGACCACCCGGCGGTACTGCAGATGGTCGCGCGGTTCGAGGGCCAGGAGAGTGCCCAACTTGCCGAGCGCTGGCTGGCAGCACAACCAGAGAACCTCTCTGTGGTGAGGTCGCCGTCGGGGCTGGACGGGTTCGCGCTTCATGTCCTGTGCCCCGCCGACCCGTCGCTGGTCGAGGACGACCCGGTCGTCCGGGCGGCAGTCGAGCTGGTCACCCGAACGTCGCCGGCTCGGCCAGGCGAACAGATCAGCATCGGTCGGTTTTTCGCGGGCCGGTCAGAGCACCAACGAGACGCGTACGCCGTGGTGGCCGGCTCGGTCAGCTCGACTCTGCTGTGGACCACGCGGCCGCTGGCCTGGTCGTTCGTGGCCACGACCGACCCCGAGTTCTGGGGTCCGGCCTTTCAGTACATTGCGTTGACGACGCGGTTGCAGGCCGAGTTCGCCGGCTCCCGCTACACGTTGTACGGCGTGGACTGGCGGAGGCTTCCCCCGGAGAGATGGTTCGATCTTCTCGGTGAGCGTGAGCTCACCGGCGAGGCCGGCCCACCGCCTGCGCGCCTGCTCAGGCCGTCGCCAATGCCGCGCGGGAGGTTCGCCGACATGCTCCGCGTGGCCCTCCGCGACCTCAACCAGCCGGACCGGCTGCGGGCGAACGAGCTGATGGGGTCGCGTCTGGCTCTGGATTTCGACACGGCATCGGTTGGCTGGCTCCGCGACACTGTGGTGGCTGGCATCGAACACATCGGACGGGAGCCTCGTGGGGGGCCCTTGCAGCGGGTGCTGGACCGCACGTACGTGCATTGCGCCCCCACCCAGGAGGCGGCGGCGGCTGTGCTCGACCTGCCGTTCTCGACCTACCGAAGGCACCTTGCGAGGGCGGTCGAGCGACTCACCGACCTGCTCTGGGCGGTGGAGATCGGCGACGTTCGACTTGAAGGTGGGCAGGAAATGGCCACCAAGTGGTCTGGAGGGTGAGCAGCTGAACCATGCACTCTGAGCGTCGACTCGGAGGTGGATCATGGCGAACGTCGTGGTGCTCGGTGCCGGACTCAACGGACTGTCGACGGCGATGCTGCTCGCGCGGGACGGTCACCTCGTCACGGTTCTCGAGAAGGACCCTGCGGAACCGCGCGGCGACAACGACGCCTTGTGGTCGTCGTGGGAGCGCCGCGGAGTCAACCAGTTCAACCAGCTGCACTTCATGCTGCCGCGATGGACCGCGACCATGACTCGGGAGCTGCCCGAAGTGGTTGATGAGCTCGAACGGCGGGGTGGCAGGCGGCTCAACGTCGTACTCGAGCTCCCCTTCCATGCCCATGGCGGCCCCCGGGAAGGGGACGAGCGCTTCGAGACCGTGTCGGCCCGGAGGCCGGTGCTTGAGGCTGCGGTGGCCGCGGTGGCTGCCCGTACGCCGGGCGTTTCCATCCGCCGTGGTCAGCACGTGACCGGCCTGCTCACCGCGTCGACCAACGCCGTACCGCGGGTCACAGGGGTGCTCACCGGGCGGGGGACGACCGTGCGTGCGGACATCGTCGTCGATGCCTCCGGGCGCCGCTCGGCGGTCGCGAGCATGCTCGCGACGATCGGTGCCCGCTGCCCCGTCGAGGAGCGGGAGGACTCCGGGTTTGTGTACTACGGCCGCCATTTCCGGTCATCCGACGGGCACCAGCCGGAGCCGGAGGCGCTGCTGCTGCAGCATTTCCACGGTTTCTCGCTGCTCACCCTGCCCGCCGACGGTGATACCTGGGGGGTCGGCTTCATCACGTCATCTCGCGACCGTGCCCTCCGCTGCCTGCGGGACACCGTGGCCTGGTCGCGGGCCGCCGACCTGGTGCCGTCGGCGCGGTCGTGGTGTGCCGGAGAGCCGATCACCGACGTACAGGTGATTGCCGGCATCGAGGACCGTTACCGACGGTACGTCGTCGATGGCGAGCCCGTCGTCACCGGGATCGTGGCCGTGGGGGACGCGTGGGCCTGCACCAACCCATCACTCGGCCGCGGAGCCTCGATCGGCCTGCTCCACGCGGTCGCCCTGCGAGACCTGCTCCGTGACGTCGGGCCCGATGATGCGGAGCGGCTGGTTCGCGCCTTCGACGGCGTCACCGAGGACGCCATCACCCCGTGGTATCGAGCAACGTTGGCCTTCGACCGGCACCGGCTGGCGGAGGTCGACGCGGATATCGCGGGAACGCCGTACCGCACCGCAGACCCGTCCTGGGCGATGGGCAAGGCGTTGTACGGCGCCGCGCTGCGCGACCCCGACGTGCTGCGCGCCCATGCGTCGATCGTCTCGCTGCTCGCCATGCCGCAGGAAGCACTGGCACACCCGGGACTCGTCGAGAGGGTCGTCTCGCTCGGCGCCAACACACCCCGCTACCCGGAGTGGGGACCGGCACACGCCGACCTGGCCGCCGTCGCGCGTGGCGATACGCAGCCGGCCCTGCGACGAACCGTGGGTGCTCGGCCTCAACCGCGCGAATCCGTCCCGGAGCCCGACGGGATGGTCGCTCTCGACGGGATCCGAATGTTCGTCCAGGACGAGGGCGAGGGTCCGGCGGTGCTGCTGCTTCATGGCTGGCCGGACACGCATGGCGTGTGGCGTCATCAGGTGCCGGCGCTGACCGGCCTCGGCTACCGGGTGATCGCCCCCGACCTGCGCGGTTTCGGGGCCAGCGACAAGCCCGCCGACGTCAGGGAGTACGGCATGCTGCAGGTCGTCGGGGACCTGCTCACCCTCCTCGACCGCCTCGGCCTCCGAGAGGCCCACGTTGTCGGCCACGACTGGGGCGGCGCGTTCGGCGCGGTGCTCGCCGGGATGGCTCCGTCGCGGGTCGCCAGCCTGGCCTGTCTCTCGGTCGGCCATCCTGCGGCGTTCGGCACCGCGGGCTGGGAGCAGCGGCAGAAGTCCTGGTACATGCTGCTCTTCCAGTTCCCGGCGATTGCCGAACGGTGGCTCTCGGAGAACGACTTCGCAAACCTGCGCGCCTGGTCCAGGCACCCCGACATCGAGGAGGTCGTCACGCGTCTGCGCGACCCAGCCGACCTCACCGCCAGCCTCGGTTTCTACCGCTCCATCCTGCCCCCCGAGTCGCTGCTGGTGCCGCCCGCCGAGCTACCGCCGATCCAGGTGCCCACGATGGGCGTCTGGAGCACACAGGACGTCGCCTTGACCGAGCAGGCGATAACCGGAACCGAACGGTTCGTCGCCGCCAGCTGGCGGTACGAGCGGATCGAAGGGGCCGGTCACTGGATGCAGCTGGACCAGCCCGACCGGCTGAACGACCTGCTTACCGACTTTCTCGCCAGCCAGGCTGCTGTTCGAACCCCCGCACTGGCGTCTGACAGTGCTGTCGGCTGACACCCGAGCTCAGCCCGATCCTGGGCTGGAACTGGCTCGCCGTGAACAGACCGCCATGCGGATGAGTGCGTCGCGAGCCCAGTCCAAGATCGTGCGGACCAGTTCTTGGCCGGGCACCTGCCGCACAACGAGGTTCATCCTCTCGACGCGGGCCACGTCGCCTGGGAGGAAGCATCCGAGGAGTACGCACGGCTGGTCGTGGACTCGATCAGCTGCGGCTACCAGCACGTTGGGCCATAGTCGCCATCCATAGCCACGGCCGCTGCGGATGGCGACTGGTGCGCGCCGACCAACGGACAATGACTGGGCTCTGGATTGCGAGACTCGGTAGTCCGGACACGTTGGTGGCGCTGCCTGACGAGGACGATCAGGCCGACCCTCGAGGCAGGCTCTCGATCGACGAACTGACCGTGATGGTGACCACCTTTGTGACATGGCCGGGCTGTTAGCGTCGGTGTCCGAGGGGGTCGTGCACGCTACGCACACACGAGCTCCGGCTCGCGGGCTAGCTGCTTCCCGTTCGGCAGGTGACCTGAGCCGAGGCGACTCGGTGCGGTCGGCGTCAATCCGCGGGAGCGTGAGGTGCGGCGGGTAGTTGCACCGTGACGCGGAGCCCGCCAGCGGGGCGGGGGGTGAGGGTGAGGGTTCCGTCGTGTGCTTGGGTGATGCTTTTGACGATGGCCAAACCGAGGCCGACACCTGCGTGGTCGGTGCGTATGCGTTCGGTGCCGCGCTGAAACGGCTCGACAAGCGTGGAAACCAATTGTGGGGCGAGCTTCTCGCCGGTGTTCTCGACAGTGAGCTGCACCGTCTTGGGGTGAACGCTGGTCGTGACCCGCACGGTGCCCTGTTCAGGCAGGTTGTAGACGATCGCGTTGTGCACGAGGTTCGTAGTCATCTGTAGCAGGAGCGCATGTGAGCCGATGGTGGGGCTCATGTCGCCGGAGGTCTCAATGGTGAGGCCGCGTTTTTCTGCGAGTGGGAGCAGCGTTTCAGTGGCTTCTTCCGCTATGAGGGAAAGGTCAACGTGTTCTCGGGTGAAGGACCGTTGGTCGGCGCGGCTGAGCAGGAGCATTGCTTCAGTGAGGTCGATCGCTCGGCTGTTGACGAAGTGGAGGCGGTCGACGAGTTCGCTGGTGTGGTGGTTGGGATCGTTGCGGGCCACGTCGAGAAGTGTCTGCGTGATCGCCAGCGGGGTGCGCAGCTCGTGGGAGGCGTTGGCGGCGAATCTCTGCTGTTCGGCGACGTGTGCTTCGAGCCGCGCGAGCATGGTGTCGAAGGCGTCGGCGAGCTCGCGGAACTCATCTCTGCGGCCCGGTAGCCGGATTCGGTGGGAGAGCGATCCGTTCGCGGCGATGCGTGTGGCGTCTGTGATGCGAGTCAGCGGGGCGAGCACCCGGCCGGCGAGAATCCATCCCCCTAAGAGCCCGAACACCAGGAGGAACGCCAGCACGATGGCCGCGGCCGGAGCGAAAGCGCGCAGGAGGAACGAGTCGTTCCCGGGCACTAGGCCGCCGAGCGTGCTGATCACGTCGTCGGGTACGTATCGCAGCAGGAAGTCGGACGATTGCCCTGGCTGGCCCGCGAGCCACGCGGCCGCGAGCATCAAGAAACCTGCCAGCATGAGGAACCCGGCGTAGCTGAGGGTGAGTTTGAGGCGAACGCTCAACCCAGGCTCTCTAGCCACGCTTCAATCCCTCACGCCCGGAATCTGGTTGAGCGTCAATGCGGTAGCCGACGCCGGCCATGGTGGCGATGATCCAGGGTTCGCCGAGGCGTTTGCGCAGCGCCGAGACGGTGATGCGCACGGCGTTGGTGAACGGGTCTGCGCTCTCATCCCACGCCCGTTCCAGGAGCTCTTCGGCGCTGACGACACCGCCTTCGGCCGCGACGAGGACTTCGAGCACTGCGAACTGCTTGCGGGTCAGCGCGACGTAGCGCCCGTCGCGGTAGACCTCGCGGCGAAACGGATCCAGCCGCAGACCGGCGATCTCTCGCACCGGCGGCCTGCTGTGGGCGCGCCTGCGGTCGAGTGCTCTGAGGCGGAGCACGAGCTCCCGGAGCTCGAACGGCTTCGTTAGGTAGTCGTCGGCGCCGAGCTCGAACCCGCTGGCCTTGTCGTCGAGACGGTCCGCGGCCGTGAGCATGAGGATCGGCATGCCGCTGCCGGTGGCGACGATGCGTTTGGCGATCTCGTCACCGGAGGGCCCGGGGATGTCTCGGTCGAGGACGGCGATGTCGTAGGCGTTGACGCT
>DASRHY010000150.1:0-6471 GCA_035650275.1 Kribbellaceae bacterium
CAAGGGTCAAGCGGCGCCGGCAGAGCCGGCGCCTGGCCTGCGGGCGGCGCTTGGGGCGCCGTCCTCGGCCGGACGCTCCTACGTTGAGCCGAGCTGGGCCACTTCCGCAGCAAAGAGCGTCGCGCGGGGACCCTGGGTCAGGCCGCGCAGCTCAGCTCTTCGATGTCGACCACGGTGTCATGGTCCACGGTCAGCCAGAATGCGTTGTACCCGAGGTGCCCGGTGTCGGGCTCGTAGTCGTGGTCGCCGTTGACGAAGTAGCCAGGGAGCGCAGCGAAGGTGGTCGTGGTGGGACCGTCGCAGGAGCCCTGGGTGCTGCCCTGGACGACTACGCCCATGTCGGCTGCGACGGGCAGCCGGCGCAGTCGGGGATTGTCGTTGTGGATCGGGCCTTCGTTGCCGTCGCAGTCGCATCCCGCGTAGTCGGTTGGGTGCGCGGCGTCATACGCCGCTTCCTCGGCGCCGGTCAGGTACTGGAGCAGATCGAACTCGACCGTCCTGCCGTCGACGTCGATATCGGTGAGGAACACCGGATTCCGCCCGTCGGACAGGACGGGCTCGGGCTCCGGTTCAGCCGGCACGACGGCCGCTGGAGCAGCCGTGGTGGAACTGGTGGGTGGGATCGATGTGATGGCCAGTTCCGAGGAGACCGGGTCGTTGTGCCGTGCGGCGTTGTCATGGCCACCGCCGCCATCGGCCACGAGCACGGCCGTCGCAAGCAGCACCGCTCCGACCGATGCCAGTGAAATCGCCAAGAGCTTCCGCATGAGATCTGCCTTTCCGCCGTTGGTGTCCGTATCGGTAACGAACCCCATGGACCAGGAATAACGCCGCCGGGCACCGACCGCTAGGTCCAGGTGTGGCCCCCGCGGGCCGCTCGGTAGGGTGACGGCGATCACGCTGGCGCTCGGCTTCGCCCTGGCGGAGGATGCGCTCGGCTTCGCCCTCATGGGCCGCCAGGTCGACGAAACGGGCCTGGAGGGGCGCAGAAGCGACGCCGAGCACACGAAGCTGGTTGACGCGTCCCAGCCGAAAGCACCCGACTTGGCCGGCGGACGTGACCAGTCAGTCGCCCTAGCGCTGAGGACTCGGGCAGCCGCACCCAGGCATGTGCGCACCGCACCAAGGCACGGAGACGGACCACCTGTGACGCCCTGGAGACGCGACGACTCGCCGACCGTGGCTCCCACCTGCCAGATCGAGCGGTCAAACCCGCGTCCGCCACGGTCACAGCCGCTCACTCCCGTCGATCGCCGATCAGGGCATTTCTCAAGCCAGGGAACTCGCCCGGCGCAGCGCATGGCCGGCTGATCGACCTTTGGAGCTGCTTGTCGAGGGCCGCTAGAGGTCAGGCAGATTTGGGCGGGTGTCGGTCCTTCACAGCGGATAGGCGCGAGGGCTGGGGCCAGACACCCGCACGTCGAGCGTGCTCATGGCTCCACGGCGGACGACGCGGACGACGCGGACGTTGGTGCCGGTTCGCTGACGTCACCGCTCTCCGGCGCGCGCAGCGTCAGCACTCGCCGTCGCCCGACGGCCGTCGCTGCCGATTCCACGGCCCCCGGCCCTGGGCGGCGGCTCCGGCCGCCATCCTTCCGCTGGTCGAGCGATCAAGGCTGCCCGCCCCTGTCGATAGCTACCAGCGGTGGGCGACATCGATCACCAAACGCGATCCCTGGCCAGGACCGGACAGCGTGAACACCCGGAACGGCAGCCGGGCCCGAGCGCCGAGGCCGATCGTCGTCTGCCACGTGACGACCGACAAAGCTGTTCGGGACAACGCCCATAACTCCTCGATCTGCTCTGACTGATGCCAGTCCCTCGTAACCAGCGCGTCGAACCCCGCTTCGTTTGCTCGGAGGTAGAGGTACCAGTCCGGTGTCGAGGAACCGGTGAGGTGCTGGTCGAACTCCCGCAGCGCAACAACCTCGACCCTCGCGTCGACCGTCTCGGGACGGAACCCCGGAGGCGACGGGAAGCCCTCATCGAGCAGCAGCCGCACGGTCGGCTACGCGGCTCGGAGGCGAGCCTCAAGGTCCAACGCGTCCTCGATCGCGTCGAGAGGCAGGAACTCGTACAGGTCCTGGATGCGCTCGGCATCGAGACCGCGGTCAACATGCAGCGCATGCAAAGTGGCGCTCGGCACGCGGGAGTCGGCAACGCACGGCTCACCACCGAGGACCCACGGCGAGATGTACGTGTGCTCGGACGGGCGGACGAGGCTCGGCCCCCAAAGCTCGCCGTGCGACACGCCTTCGATGGGTTCAGTCAACTCGAACACGTCGAGCACCTCGACCAGACCGTCGAACGCTTGCTGCCCCGTGAAGCGGTCCGAGAGTTCGCTTCCTATGAGGAAGATGCTGCCATCACTGTGAACCGTCGGGTCGATATCCGCCGAACCCATGAGCTCGCGGAGGTACAGAACTCGTTCCGATGCGGCCGCTCGTCCCATGTGCTTGCTTCGCAGCCACACCAGCAGACGGGCATAGACCACATCCCGGTAGGACCATCCTCGTGGCTTGGCCGCAAACCAGTCGGGCACGAGGGCTCCGGCTGTAGCCCAGTGTCGCCTGGAAGCGGCGCCGCGCGACACCCGCCCGGCTCAGCAGGTTGTGCCACCATCGAGTCACGTTCCGCGCATCGAGCGGACCGCCGATCGTGTTCGCGAACACGTGCCCTGAGCCGATCCAGACCGGGGACGCGAGCTGCTCGGCCAGCTGGCGCTCGTAGTGCTCACGCAGGGCCTCGACGGTTCCTCCCACCAGCGGGACCGTCCGCCATCCAGCCGCGGTCTTGGGCGTGTCGAGGTAGAGGACGGCGCCCTTCCGGCGCTTGAGCGTGCCCCGCACGATCAGCTCGCCGGCATCGAGATCAATGTCGGGCCACCGCAGCGCCAGGGCCTCACCCTTCCGTAGACCGAGCGAGAGCACCAGTACCGCAAGTGCCCCCAGCCGATCCCCACTGGCGGCATCGAGGACCGCCCGGGCCTCCGCGGCCGTGAGCGTGTCGTCGAGCTTGGTGCCGCTCTTCTTGGGACCGTCAACGAGCGCGGCCGCGTTGCGAGCTACCAGCCCCGTCTGCTCGGCCCATCGCAACGCACGGCGCAGCACCGCCCGGGCGTACTGGCGGGTCCGGGGGCTGTAGCCGGCCTCTTCGAGCGCCCGCATCATGGCCTGTACGTGCTCTGGCGTGAGCTTCGCGAGCCGATGACGCCCGACGTGAGGTGTCACGTAGGTGGCGATGATGTAGCGGTAATCGTCGACAGTCGATTCCTTGACCGAGCCGGGGAGCACATTCATGCCCCACCAATCGAGGTACTGAGCCACAGTCCTGGCGTGGTCGGGTGCAACACCTTGAGCCGCCTGGCGCCGCAACTCGTCGAGACGATCGAGCACCGCCCGTTTGCTCGCCCGCACGACTGTGCGCCGGATGCGCTCGCCGCCCGTCCCCCGGCCGAGCTCCACCGAGCCGACCCATTTCCCGTCCCTGCTCCGTCGGTAGACCGACCCTTCGCCGTGGCCTCGACGACCCACGTTCCGAGAAGAGGCCCCGCACCGATCTGGAGCGGGGCCTTCGTCATCGGCGACGCCGGGCGGCATGTACCCGAAGATGTACCCCAAGCCCGATCAGCGCCCATCGTCCTTGCCGCCCTGGCCGTCCCCGAGCCACGCATCGAGGGCGTCGGCCACCTCCCGATACTGGGTGGGCATCACGTGGGTGTAGATGTCAAGAGCGCCGGCAGAGCCGGCGCCGTCCTCGGCCGCCCAGCGCGGGCGCACACGACCTGATGGAAACTCGGTCGGAACGGCTTCGGCCGAGTTTCGATCCCTGACGACCCCTGCGAATTCGCTGAGTGCGCCGAGACGGACGTAGAGAGTGACTGACCGCGTGTGACTGCACCCACTGTCTTGCCTTGGCCACGAGTCGTGCAACTCGCCCAACTTCTTTCTCAAACTCGCAAGATGTTTGTTGAAGGGCGTGCGTCGCGGGGAGACATGGCGATGACGATCGTCGCGGCCACAGTGGCGTTCGCCTCGTATCGACTTTGAAGGGGAAGATTGGCATGTCTGGCTTTGGCGCGTCCGCACGTCGAAGGATTGAGAGGACTGTGGAGCCGCTCTTTGCCGCAGTCGCGACCCTGGGACGTCGAACGATTCTGGGAGTGGTCAGTCTGTCAGTTGGCGCGATCATGCTCCTGGTCGGTCCGACCACGGGCGCCAGCGCCGGTGGCGGATACCCAACAACGACGACCACGGGATGCACCTGCCCGACGACCACTTACCCCAGCACGACGACGACCGTGAAGCCGACGACGACCACCACGCAGCCGAGCACGACGTCGACCACTCATGCCAGCACGACGACGACGGTGAAGCCGACGACGACCACCACGCAGCCGACCACGACGTCGACCACCCAGCCCAGCACCACGACGACGGTGAAGCCGACGACAACCACCACGCACCCCACCACCACGTCGACCACGCTGAGGCCGACGACGACCACCACGCAGCCGACCACCACGTCGACCACCCAGCCCAGCACCACGACCACGGTGCGGCCGACGAGTGCGCAACCGACCACGACCGTGTCGATCCAGCCCGGCTCGCCCAGCGTGGGTCGGACAACCACCGGGGTGCCGCGCCGACCGTCGCCGACCGGCGCACTTCCCAGGACCGGCGCTGCCAGTAGCACGCTGTTCACCCTCATCGGCAGCGCACTCGTCGTCGGTGGCGCCGGGCTGCTAGTCAGCGGACGTCGCCTCAGCCGCCGCCAGGCCCACTGAGCCCCGTTGACCCAACGCGGCACTTCGAGCCCCCGAATCTGGCGTCTCCCGCGCCTCGTCGACCCGGGAGACGCCAGATTCGTCTCCGTCCCGCATCGCCCGCAGCCTGTGTCGTGCGCGAGATCAGCGATGACCACGCCATGAATCGCGAGGCCGATGACAGTGCGGTGGTCTACCTGAGCGGAGCGATTGATCTCACCACGCACGACGAGCTGCTGCGGAAGCTCGACGACGCCGCGTCGGGCAAACGGAACGTCATCGTCGACATGTCACGGACGACCTTCATGGACTCGACGGGACTAACGGCACTCATGGAGCTGTGGCAATCGCAGAACGCCGCCGGCCTCGACCTCGTGATCCGCAATCCGTCGGATCCCGTGCTCCGTACGCTGCACTACGCTGGCCTGGACAGAGTCTTCAGGCTCCAGCGAACGAGCGACCCTGATACCTGACCACCACACGCAATGCCATAAGCAAGACATAGCACCACGCTCCCGAGCTGCACTGGATCGTCACCTCCACAACGTTGGAAGCGGTCGACGCTCACTTCTGGGACTGCACGTCGATGTTTCGCCGGCCGATCGGACCGCTCCCCAGATCCCTGGCTTATTCACAGGTCGCCTAGAGCGAGAGGGGCAGCCCCCAAAGTCGAGCGGGCAGGAGAGCGGCGTATCGCGCGTTCGTCGCGCGCTCGCCTTCGGCCGTAAGTGTCCGTTCCCTCTCGCATGTCGAGCCGACCAGGCCGTCTAGTCCGAGATCGTCCGCCCGCGGCCGGCCGACTCGGCTTCGGGACGCAGCGGTCGTGCCACATCCATGCCAGATCGGCGGAGCATTCGAGCGACCGGCAATCCAGCCGTCGGCTGACGGGGCGGTCGTCCGCCCTGCCGCCTGCATCAGACCTGGCCGGGTCGGGAACGCTAGTGACGTGGCGTCGTTGACCGGGACCGACCGGGTACCCGCCGAAGATCGTGAGGAGCCGGGGCAGCGGGCTGACCGCGAGCTGATCGAGCTGCTCAACGAGCTACGGGTAGCGCTGCCGGGCGTGCAGGTCCTGTTCGCCTTCCTGCTCGGCATCCCCTTCACCCAGCGCTTCGCGCAGCTCGACGCGAGCGACCGCCGGGTGTTCTTCGGCGCCGTACTGGCCACGGCTGCGGCCACGATCTGCCTGATGGCGCCGAGCGCCCACCACCGGCTGCGGTTCCGGTCCGGCGTAAAGGAGCAGCTGCTCAACGTGGCCAACGTGCTGGCCATCATCGGCTTCGTCCTCCTGGCGGTCGCCATCACCGCGGTTACCTACGTCATCACCGACGAGATGTACCCGGGCACGCTCCCTGCGGTCGTGGCCGCGGTCCTGGCCGCCGGCTTCGGCCTGGTCTGGTTCGTGCTCCCCTGGTTCTTCCGGCGCAAGCCCACGCCACCGCACCTCGATCATCCGCAGTAGCGAGTCCGGCCGGAGGTCCTGCACCCCGCGCCCCGCCATGTCCCCGTCCGCTCGGGGGCCTACCCCGGCGGCTGCCGAAGTAGTCCGCGACCGGCGGCCGCGTCGGCGAGGCAGGTCGGTGCATGGAGACGTGCGAGGTGTGCAGCAATGACTACGACACGGCCGTCGAGGTCACGGCACCGGAGCACCGTGCGCGACGCTTGCGGGCGTCGCCGGGCCCCGGCCGGGCGAGTTGGCGGTGCCG
>DASRHY010000151.1:0-18467 GCA_035650275.1 Kribbellaceae bacterium
GCCTGAAGGTCACCGGCGAGGTGTCGAAGCGGCCCGAGGGCAACGTCAACGAGAACCTCGCGACCGGCGAGATCGAGGTTGTCGCCGCCGATGTCGAGGTGCTGTCTGCGGCTGCGCCGCTGCCGTTCCCGATCGACGAGCACGTCGAGGTGGGGGAGGAGGTGCGCCTCGCGCACCGCTACCTCGACCTGCGGCGCGGCGGCCCGGCGAACGCGCTCAAGCTGCGCTCCCGGGCCAACCAGATCGCCCGTGACGTGCTGAACGCCCGGACCTTCTATGAGATCGAGACGCCGACGCTGACCCGGTCCACGCCCGAGGGCGCCCGCGACTTCCTGGTGCCGGCCCGGCTCCGGCCCGGCAGCTGGTACGCCCTGCCGCAGAGCCCCCAGCTGTTCAAGCAGCTGCTCATGGTGGCCGGTATGGAGCGCTACTACCAGATCGCGCGCTGCTACCGCGACGAGGACTTCCGCGCCGACCGGCAGCCGGAGTTCACCCAGCTCGACATCGAGATGAGCTTCGTCGACCAGGACGACATCATCGCGCTCTCCGAGGAGATGCTGGCGGCGCTCTGGAAGCTCGCCGGGCACGAGATCCGGACGCCGATCCCGCGGATGACGTACGCCGAGGCGATGCGCCGGTTCGGCACCGACAAGCCCGATCTGCGGATGGGCCTGGAGCTGGTGGAGTGCACCGAGTTCTTCGCCGACACACCGTTCCGGGTGTTCCAGGCCGAATACGTCGGTGCCGTGGTGATGCCCGGTGGTGCCGACCAGCCGCGCAAGCAGCTGGACGCCTGGCAGGAGTGGGCCAAGCAGCGCGGCGCCCGCGGACTCGCCTATGTGCTGGTCGGCGAGGACGGCGAGCTGGGCGGGCCGGTCGCGAAGAACCTGTCCGAGGACGAGCGCGCCGGCCTGGTCAAGCACGTCGGCGCCTCGCCGGGCGACTGCATCTTCTTCGCCGCCGGCCTGCCGAAGCCGTCCCGGGCACTGCTCGGTGCCGCGCGGCTGGAGATCGGCCGCCGGCAGGGGCTGATCGACGAGTCTGCCTGGGAGTTCGTCTGGGTGGTGGACGCGCCGCTGTTCGAGCCGGCCTCCGAGGCGACCGCGGCCGGCGAGGTCGCCGTCGGGTCGGGCGCGTGGACCGCGGTGCACCACGCGTTCACCTCGCCGAAGCCGGAGTCGCTGGACACCTTCGACACCGACCCGGGCAACGCGCTCGCGTACGCCTACGACATCGTCTGCAACGGCAACGAGATCGGCGGCGGCTCGATCCGTATCCACCGCGAGGACGTGCAGAAGCGCGTGTTCGCGGTGATGGGGTTGTCCGAGGAGGAGGCGACCGAGAAGTTCGGCTTCCTGCTCGAGGCGTTCAAGTACGGCGCGCCGCCGCACGGCGGGATCGCGCTCGGCTGGGACCGGATCACCGCGCTGTTGGCTGGTACCGAGTCGATCCGGGACGTGATCGCGTTCCCGAAGTCCGGCGGCGGGTACGACCCGCTCACCGCGGCGCCGGCGCCGATCACGCCCGAACAGCGCAAGGAAGCCGGCGTCGACGCCAAACCTTGACGGGACCGTTCGACCCGTAAGGTGAGGGCGTGCCACGACAGTCGCCGGTGCCGGTGGAGCTGCTGCCGCACCTGCGGCGGGCGCGGGACGTTGCCGACCGCAACTATGCCGAACCGCTCGACCTGGAGGCGTTGGCAGCGACCGCCGGGGTGTCGAAGTACCACTTCCTGCGCTGCTTCGCCGCCGAGTACGGCGAGACGCCGATGCAGTACGTCACCCGGCGCCGGATCGAACGCGCGAGCGACCTGCTCCGGGCGACCAACCTGACCGTGACCGAGGTGTGCCACCTGGTCGGGTACTCCAGCCTCGGCTCGTTCAGCGTGAAGTTCCGCGAGCTGGTCGGCATGAGCCCGTCGGAGTACCAGCGGACCCAGGCCGGCGGACCGCACATCCCCGGCTGCTACATCTTCATGCTCGGCCTGCAACCCGTAACGTCCGCCGAAGGCGAGCCGGACTGACTCGCCTTCGGCGGACGCAGCGGTTCAGCGGGTCGGTTGCCTCCGCAATCCGGGAGAAGCGTCCGGGCAGGGCGCGGGCCTAGCGTCGTACTCGTCAAGAACGACAACGACCGAAGGGAACAAGGCGATGGCTATCCAGCATGTCTCGCTGTACGGCGTGTGGGTCAACGACATCGACGAGGCGAAGGACTTCTACATCGACAAGCTCGGTTTCGAGCTGCGCGAGGACGTGACGATGGGGGACTACCGCTGGCTCACCGTCGGGCAGCCGGACCAGCCGGACCTGAAGCTCAACCTGCAGATTCCCGGCCCGCCGCTTGACGAGGAGTCGGCAGGTTTCATCAAGCGGATGATGGCCAAGGGCTCGTACGGCGCCGGCGGGCTGGCCGTCGACGACTGCCGCAAGACCTACGAGGAGCTGACCGCGAAGGGCGTCGAGTTCGTGTCCGAGCCGGCCGACCGGCCGTACGGCGTGGAGGCCGTGATGCGGGACAACTCCGGTAACTGGTGGGTGCTGCTGGAGGAGAAGCCGTACACCGGCGAGGACTTCGGCCCGGACGACGTAGTGACGAAAGCCGCGCAGTAACCGCCAGACCACGTCCCAACACCGCTCATCGGGCCCTTGTGACCCGGCGTGTCTTCGCTCATCGGTCCCTTCTGACCACCCGGTGATGGTGCGTCACCACGTGTGGGCGACGTCGATGACGAGCCGGGAGCCGGTGCCGGGGCCGGTCAGGGTGAGGACGCGGAACGGGAGTCGGCCGCGGACGCCGACACCGACGGTCGACTGTCCTTCGAACGATCCGGCCCAGGCGACCTGGCGGAACGTTCGGTAGCCGCCGACGTCCACCAGCTCGCGCCGGTTCGCCGGGCGATAGGTCGGCCGGTAGCTGAGGTCGTGGTCCGGCGCTCTCACGACCACCTGCAGCTTCGCGCCGCCGCGCAGCGGGACGGCGAAGCCGGAGCCGTCTTGACGGACCGTCGCCACGTACTCGACGCGGTAGCCTGCGGGCCGGCCGTTCAGGTCGACGACGAGCCGGTCGAAGCAGGCGTGCCGCCCGGACCGGATCCCGGTCAGCTGGGCGGTCGTCGTACGGTTCGATGCCTCGGGCAACGAACCCCAGCCGGTGGCGCAGCCGGCCGCTGTCACCGGGCCGATCGTAGGTGCGGCGGTCGCGACCAGACCGGCCGTCGGGACCGTAGCGGCCGCCAGGACGGCGAGCAGTGTGCGGATGTGCTTCATGGTGTCCCCCTCTCGGACACCGGTTACACGCCGCCGCGACCCGTCCGGTTGACACCCGCGTGGTCACAACGGCCCGACGAATGACGACACGCCTGGTCACAACGGCCCGACGAACGGAAATTGTGGTTGCGGGGGGCGGGATGATGTGGGGGTGACGCCAGAGGAGCTTTTGCGGGTCTTCCACGAGCAGGTGCGGTTGTCGGACCGGGACGTCTCGCCCGGCTGGACGGTCGAGCGGGTCGGCAAGGTGCGGCGCTCGTACCTCGGCACCGCCGCCGGGTTCGTCGAGGCGCCGGAAGGGCTGGACGACCCGGACGCGGAGATCGCCGCACAGGTCGAGTTCTTCACCGCGCGCGGGCACGAGTTCGAGTGGAAGACCTACGCGTACGACGAGCCGGCGGACCTGCCGGACCGGCTGACCGCGGCCGGGTTCGTCGCGGAGGAGCCCGAGTCGCTGATCCTCGGTGAGATCGACCGGATCCTGGAGCTCCCGGTGAGCCTGCCGTCGAAGGTCCGGATCCGCGACGTCGAGAGCAGGGAGGACTTCGACCGGATCGGCGAGCTGAGCGTCGCCGTTTGGGGCGAGAGCCACCGGTCGTTCGTCGACCACCTGTACGACGAGCGGCAGGCCGCTCCGGAACTGGTCGACGTGGCGCTCGTCGAGGAGGCTCTGCCGGACACGGCCGGCCCGGCGCTGACCGCGGCGTGGGTGCGGTACCACCCGGGCACGGACTTCGCGAGCCTGTGGGGCGGCTCGACCCGGCCGGAGTGGCGGCGCCAGGGCCTGTACCGGGCGCTGCTGCGGCACCGCGCGATGAAGGCCCGGGACCGCGGCTACCGGTACGTCCGGGTGGACGCGTCCGAGGACTCGCGCCCGATCCTGCAGCGGCTCGGCCTGGTGAAGGTGACCAGCACGACGCCGTACGTGTTCACCCCGTAGGGTCGGCGGCGACGGGAACCACCACTCACGACGGGACGTTGCCCAGGACATGGCCAGACTGACCGACCGGATCCGCCGCGTCCTGCAGCGGCCCGGCAGCATCGACATCCGCCCGTACCAGCGACTTGTGGACCAGGTCGGCGAGCGGGCCGACACGGTCGCGGAGCTGTCCGATGACGAGCTGCGTGAGGCGGCCGGGAAGCTGCGGACCGAGGGCGAGTTCACCGACGACGAGCTGGTCGAGCTGCTCGCGGTAGCCCGCGAGGCGGCCGAGCGGACCGTCGGGGACCGGCCGTTCGACGGCCAGCTGGTCGGCGCACTCGCGCTGCTGCAGGGCCGGGTGATCGAGATGGCGACCGGCGAGGGCAAGACCCTCGCCGGGGCGATCGCCGCCGTCGGGTATGCGCTCAGCGGCCGGCACGTCCAGGTGATGGCGGTGAACGACTACCTGGCCCGGCGCGACGCGGACTGGATGGGTCCGCTGTACGACGCGCTCGGCGTCACCGTGGCGGCGATCGGTCAGGCGTCGACGCCGGACGAGCGTCGTACGGCGTACCAGGCGGAGGTCTGCTACGCGCCCGTCAGCGAGGTCGGGTTCGACGTGCTGCGGGACCGGCTGGTCACCGACGCCGCCGACCGGGTCACCAGCACCCCCGATGTGGCGCTGGTGGACGAGGCCGACTCGGTGCTGATCGACGAGGCACGGGTGCCGCTGGTCCTGGCCGGCGCCGCGCCGGGCGAGGAGGTGGACGACGACATCGTCCAGCTGGTCCGCGAGCTGCGGGCCGGGGTCGACTACGAGATCGACCCGGACGGCCGCAGCGTCGCGCTGACCGACGGCGGCACCGACCACGTCGAGGAGCGGCTCGGCGACATCGACCTGTACGCCGAGGAGAATCTGGAGCGGCTCACCCAGGTCAACGTCGCGCTGCACGCGGAGGCGCTGCTGAAGCGCGATGTGGACTACCTGGTGCGCGACGGCAAGGTGCACCTGGTGAACACGAACCGGGGCCGGATCGCCCGGCTCCAGCGCTGGCCGGACGGGCTGCAGGCCGCGGTCGAGGCGAAGGAGGCGCTCGGGGTCAGCGAGAGCGGCGAGGTGCTGGACAGCATCACGGTCCAGGATCTGGTCACGGCGTACCAGCGGGTCTGCGGGATGACCGGTACGGCGGTCGTGGTGGCCGAGGCGCTGCAGGAGTTCTACGGCGTCGAGGTGGCCGTGGTCCCACCGGAGAAGCCGCCGATCCGTGTCGACCACCCGGACCGGCTGTACCTGACCATCGAGGACAAGCAGAAGGCGCTGATCGCGCACATCACCGAGGTGCACGAGACCGAGCGGCCGATCCTGGTCGGCACGCACAGCGTGGACGAGTCCGAGCAGCTCAGCGAGAAGCTCGACGAGGCCGGCATCGCGCACGTCGTGCTGAACGCGAAGAACGACGCCGAGGAGGCCGCGATCGTGGCCGAGGCGGGCGTGCCGGGCACCGTGACGGTGTCGACCCAGATGGCCGGCCGGGGTACCGACATCCGGCTCGGGGGCCGCGACCAGCACGCCCGCGACAAGGCGGTCGAGCTGGACGGCCTGTACGTGATCGGTACCGGCAGGCACCCGTCGAGCCGCCTGGACGACCAGCTCCGCGGCCGCGCCGGACGGCAGGGCGACCCGGGCGGATCGGTGTGCTTCGCCAGCCTCGGTGACGAGCTGATCACCCGCTACTCGGTGACCACCGGCCTGCGTCCGCAGCCGGACGCCGACGGCCGGGTGGAGGACCGCAAGTCGCACGCGCACGTCGAGCACGCCCAGCGGGTCGCGGACGGCGCGAACGTGGAGATCCACCGCAACACCTGGCAGTACGCGCGACTCACCGGGCAGCAGCGGGCGATCCTGCTCGACACCCGGGAGAAGGTGCTGACCGGCGACCTGGCCGCGACCGAGCTGGGCTCCCGGTCCAAGGAGCGGTACGACGAGCTGGTCGAGTCCGCCGGCGAGGACGTCGTGGCGGCCGCGGCCCGGCAGATCGCGCTGCATCACCTGGACCGGGCCTGGACCGACCACCTGGCAGTACTGGCCGACCTGCGCGAGGGCATCCACCTGCGGTCGCTGTCCGGCGGCATCGTGCACGAGAAGCCGATCGACGAGTTCAACCGGCAGGCGATCGCGTCCTTCGACACGCTGGTGGAAGACGCTTGGACCGCCGCGGCCGAGTCGTTCGAGTCCGCCGAGATTGGCGCGGACGGCCTGGACGCGGAAGCCAGCGGCGTGGGCCGCCCGACCGCGACCTGGACCTACCTGGTCAACGACAACCCCTTCGGCACCGACGCCGACCGCATCCTCGGCAAACTCCGATCAGCCATCAAGCGCACCTGATCGATCGTCCGTTCATCGGGCCCTTGTGACCCGGCGTGTCGTCGATCGTCGGGCCCTTGTGACCACGCGGCCGGGCCTGACGGTGGCGGGAAGTAGGCTCGCTGCCGTGAGTGACGGGTTGTTCGACATGCCGGGTGCGTCCGCACCGCCGCGCGGCGGCGGGAGCCTGGCGGACGCGGACCACACCGCGGCGCCGCTGGCGGTGCGGATGCGGCCGCGCAGCCTGGACGAGATCGTCGGGCAGCAGCATCTGCTCACGCCCGGTTCACCGCTGCGCCGGCTGGTCGAGGGCGACCAGCCGATGTCCGTCCTGCTCTGGGGCCCGCCCGGCACCGGCAAGACCACGGTCGCTGCCGTGGTGTCGCACCAGACCAGCCGCCGGTTCGTCGAGCTGTCCGCCGTCACCGCCGGGGTCAAAGATGTTCGCCAGGTCATCGACGCCGCCCGCCGCGAGCTCACCCACCGGTCCGCGGAGACCGTGCTCTTCATCGACGAGGTGCACAGGTTCAGCAAGACCCAGCAGGACGCGTTGCTGCCCGCGGTCGAGAACCGCTGGGTGACGCTGATCGGCGCCACCACCGAGAACCCGTACTTCTCGGTGATCTCGCCGCTGCTGTCCCGGTCATTGCTGCTCACCCTGGAGTCGCTGACCGACGACGACATCGCCGTACTGATCGACCGGGCACTGACCGACGAACGCGGCCTCGGCGGCGCGGTCACCCTCACCGACGAGGCGCTGCCGCACCTGCTCCGGATGGCCGGCGGTGACGCCCGGCGGGCGCTCACCTACCTGGAGGCCGGCGCGGGCGGTGCGCGGGCTGCCGGCTCCGACGTCATCGACCTGCCCACGCTGGAGGCCGCCGTCGACACCGCCGCGGTGCGGTACGACCGGGACGGCGACCAGCACTACGACGTCACCAGCGCACTGATCAAGTCGATCCGCGGCTCCGACGTGGACGCGGCCCTGCACTACCTGGCCCGGATGGTCGAGGCAGGGGAGGACCCGCGGTTCATCGCCCGCCGGCTGGTCATCCTCGCCAGCGAGGACATCGGGATGGCCGACTCGTCCGCCCTCTCGGTGGCCGTCGCGGCCGCGGACGCCGTCCAGCTGATCGGCATGCCCGAGGCGCAGATCAACCTTGCCCACGCCGTGATCGCGCTGTCCCTGGCACCCAAGTCCAACGCGGTCATCACGGCCCTGGGCGCCGCCGCGGCCGACGTGAAGGCCGGCAAGATCGGGCCGGTGCCGCCGCACCTGCGCGACGCCCATTACGCGGGCGCGAAGAAGATCGGCCACGGTACGACGTACGCGTACGCCCACGACGACGAGCGCGGCGTGGTTCCGCAGCAGTACGCGCCGGACGTCGTCGCCGAGGCCGAGTACTACAAGCCCACCCGGCACGGCGCCGAGGCCGGCCTGGCCGACCGCCTCGCCAAGCTCCGCGCCATCCTCCGCAGACGCTGACCTTTCGCGACTCCGACGGAGTTGCCCGACATGTCGGGCAGGTGCACCATCCGGGCTCGTTGACTGAAGGGATTGTGTTGAGTGAAGGATCCACGTCGCAAGAACGCGCTTACCTCGACATAGATCCTTCAGTCGACACGAATGCATCACTCGAGCAGCTCCGGCGCGCCTGCTCAGCCAGCCGGGCCATCGGTCGAGGGGCAGATGAGGGTGCCACCGCGGACCGCAGCAGGAAGGCTTCTGTCAACGGCGGGCTATGGATGATGCCGGGCGCAGAGTCGAGGAGGCCGGACATGCTGGCCGGATGTCCCGCACCGACGACGCCCGGCCCCGCCGCCGGTCCGAGCTCACCAACGTGACGCGGAAGGAGCTCAGCGAGTCCTGGGAGTCACCGCATCACGGGTACCACCGCAACGCCGTACTGCACGATCCGGTCCGGCAGCGCATCCTCGACGCTGCCGCCGTGATGCCACCCGGTGCGGTGGTGGGCGGCTGGGCGGCGGCGTACCTGCACGGCGCCACGCACCTGGACGGACGCGACGAGCCAGTCCTTCTGCTGCTGCCCGCGGACCGCGTCGTCAAACGGCCGGGGATCCAGATCAGTCGCGTCGCGCTCGACCCCGTCGACGTCACGACGAAGCAAGGCATCTCCTGCTCTACCGGTACCAGGGCCGGCTTCGACCTACTCCGGCTTGCGCCCGACCTGACCGAGGCCGTGACAGCCGGCGACTGTGTGGTCCGCACCGGACTCACCACGCAGGCAGGTCTGCTCAGCTACGCGGCCGAGCACCCGCGCCGCCGCGGACTGCGCCAGTTGCGCGCGGCCCTGCCGCTGGTGAATCCCGCGGCGGCGTCGCCGCCTGAGTCCCGGCTGAGGATGCTGTGCGGTCAGCGGGCCGGACTGCCCGGGTTGTTGGTCAACGTCCCGCTGTACGGCGCGACAGGCGACTTCCTCGGGATCCCGGACCTGCTGGAGCCGGTCACGGGTCTGGTGATCGAGTACGACGGGGAACAGCACCGCGACCTCGATCAGCACACGGCGGACAACCTCCGGGAGGAGAGCTTCGAAGGTGCCGGGCTGGTCGTCGTACGCGTCACCTCGCTCGACCTCAAGGACGCGGAGGCCACCTCGAGCCGGATCGCAGATACGTATCGTCGCAGGCTGAGCCACGACCGTCCCGCCGATGGCTGGACCGTCGGGTGGCGGCCGAAGCGGGCGGCTTGAGCAGGCCGGAGCGGGCGGGGCTTGAGCAGGTCGGACGGGCGGCGTGAGCAGGAGGGGTTCGACGAGTGTGCACTCGGGGCACAGGAGCGATGCCTCGGCGTGTCCGGAGGTCACAGCCGATGGTGCGGCGGTGGCAGCCGGGCGGGTCGTGCGCGATAAGGTCGGACGATGTCCGGACTGTGTGCGGCCCGGCGTAGTCCACGAGGAAGGTGGAGCGGTTCATGAGCGTCGGGGAAGTCGCCGGACTGATCGCCGCGTGCGCGTTGCTCATTCTGGTGGGCCTGCTGGCCTATCCGATCCTGAAGCTCGGCAAGGTGCTGGACGAGACCCGGATCCTGGTCAAGGGCGTCTCGGACTCCAGCGTGCCGCTGCTGGGTGAGGTGACCACGACGGTGACGACGACGAACGCGCAGCTGGCGAAGGTGGACACGATCACCGACAACGCGAGCACGGTGTCGACGAACGCCGCGGCGCTGATGTCGCTGTTCTCGGCGGCCGCGGGAGGGCCGCTGGTGAAGGCGGCCGCGTTCTCGTACGGCGTCCGCCGAGCGCTCGGCGACCGGGAGCGCAAGGACATCGCCAGGAGGGTCCGTGAGGAGATGAAGGCCGAGCGGAAGGCGGCGAAGAAGCGGTGAGGCGGCTCTTCTGGTTCGTCGTCGGCACCCTGGTCGGCGTGTGGATCGTGACCCGGCTGAAGAAGAGGGCACAGGCGCTGACCCCGCAGAGCGTGCAGAACTCTGTGGACAAGCTGGCCAGCGCGGTCCGCCACTTCGGCGACGAGGTCAGGGAGGGGATGGACCAGCGCGAGGCCGAGCTGCGTGAGGCGCTCGGTCTGGACATCGACGAAAGCAGACCGAGAGTAGAGCATGGAGACCGCTGAGATCCGTCGCCGGTTCCTGAAGTACTTCGAGGACCGCGACCACACCGTCGTACCGAGCGCGCCGCTGCTCTTCGACGACCCGAACCTGCTGTTCGTGAACGCCGGCATGGTGCAGTTCGTGCCGTACTTCGTCGGCCAGCAGACCGCGCCGTTCGCGCGTGCGACGAGTGTGCAGAAGTGTGTCCGGACCCTCGACATCGAGGAGGTCGGCAAGACCACCCGGCACGGCACGTTCTTCCAGATGAACGGCAACTTCTCGTTCGGCGACTACTTCAAGGAAGGTGCGATCGAACACGCCTGGCAGCTGGTCACCGGCTCGCAGCACGACGGCGGGCTCGGGTTCGACCCGGACAGGATCTGGGTCACCGTATTGCACTCCGACGACGAGGCGGCCGGCCTGTGGCGGCGCGTCGCCGGGCTGCCGGAGCACCGGATCCAGCGGCGCGGGCTGAAGGACAACTACTGGCACATGGGCATCCCCGGTCCGGGCGGCCCGTGCAGTGAGATCTACGTCGACCGCGGGCCGGAGTACGGGCCGGACGGCGGGCCGGAGGCGGACGAGGACCGGTTCCTGGAGATCTGGAACCTGGTGTTCATGCAGGAGCAGCTGTCCGCGGTCCGCGCCAAGGACGACTTCGACATCGTCGGCGAGCTGCCACGGAAGAACATCGACACCGGGATGGGTCTGGAGCGGACGGCGTACCTGCTGCAGGGCGTCGACAACCTGTACGAGATCGACGAGGTCTTCCCGGTGATCGAGAGGGCCTCGGAGCTGTCGGGCCGCAAGTACGGCGCCGGCGGTGAGCAGGGCCACATCGACGACGTCCGGTTCCGGGTGGTCGCGGACCATGTGCGCAGTGCGCTGATGCTGATCGGCGACGGCGTGAAGCCGGGCAACGAGGCGCGCGGCTACGTGCTGCGCCGGCTGATCCGCCGGGTGGTGCGGTCGATGCGGCTGCTGGGCGTGGAGGACAACACGCTGCCCGAGCTGCTGCCGGTGAGCCTGGGCCGGATGCAGACGTCGTACCCGGAGCTGACCCAGGACTGGGGCCGGATCAGCCAGATCGCGTACGCCGAGGAGGAGGTGTTCCGGGAGACGCTCAAGTCCGGGACCACGATCTTCGAGAACGCGGCCCTGCAGACCAAGCAGCAAGGCAGCGGCACGCTGGCCGGTGACAAGGCGTTCCAGCTGCACGACACGTACGGCTTCCCGATCGACCTCACCCTGGAGATGGCCGCGGAGCAGGGCCTGGCCGTGGACGAGGGCGAGTTCCGCCGGCTGATGGCCGAGCAGCGCGACCGGGCGAAGGCCGACGCGCGGGCGAAGAAGGCGAAGCACGCGGACCTGTCGGCGTACCGGTCGCTGGCGGACCAGCTCGGCCGGCCGGTCGAGTTCACCGGGTACGACGAGGTGACGTCCGAGGGCACCGTGCGCGGGGTCATCGCGGGCGACGGCGCCACCAGTTCGGGTGCGTCCGCAGGCCAGGAGATCGAGCTGGTCCTGGACCGGACCCCGTTCTACGCCGAGGGTGGCGGCCAGCTCGCGGACGCGGGCGTGATCCAGCTCGCCGGCGGCGGCAAGATCGAGGTGCTCGACGTGCAGTCGCCGATCAACGGACTGATCGTGCACACCGCGCGGGTGCTGGACGGCGAGGTGGCGGTCGGCGACCAGGCCCAGGCGCTGGTCGACGTGGAGCGCAGGCGGTCGATCTCGCGCTCGCACACCGCGACGCACATGGTGCACAAGGCGATCCGCGAGGCGCTCGGCGAGACGGCGACCCAGGCCGGCAGCGAGAACTCGCCGGGCAGGTTCCGGTTCGACTTCTCCGCCACCGGCGCGGTGCCGGTGAGCGTGCTGGAGGACGTCGAGGCGAAGGTCAACGACCTGGTGCTGGCCGACCTCGCGGTACAGGCCGAGGTGATGAGCCAGGCCGAGGCGAAGGCAGCCGGTGCGATGGCGCTGTTCGGGGAGAAGTACGGCGACGAGGTCCGGGTGGTCTCGGTCGGCGACTGGGCCCGCGAGCTGTGCGGTGGTACGCACGCGCACCGGTCCGGCCAGCTGGGCGTGATCAAGCTGCTCGGCGAGTCGTCGATCGGGTCCGGGGTACGGCGCGTGGAGGCGCTGGTCGGGTCGGACGCGTATAAGTTCCTGGCCCGTGAGCACGTGCTGGTGGCGCAGCTGTCCGAGGCGCTGAAGGCGCGGCCGGAGGAGCTGCCGGACCGGGTCACGGACCTGGTCGACCGGCTGCGTGCCGCGGAGAAGGAGATCGAGAAGGTCCGCGCCGCCCAGGTGCTGGCGGTCGCCGGCGAGCTGGCCGCGAACCCGAAGAACGTGTTCGGGGTCCGCTTCGTCGGGCACCGTACGCCGGACGGTGTCGGCGGCGGCGACCTGCGCAAGCTGGCGCTCGACGTGCGCGGCCGGATGCCCGCGGACCAGCCCGCCGTGGTGGCCGTGGTCGGCGTCGCGGACGGCAAGCCGGGCATCGTGGTGGCGCTGAACGACACCGCACGGGCCTGGCGGCTGAAGGCCGGTGACCTGGTCAAGGTGGCCGCGGAGGCGCTCGGCGGACGCGGTGGCGGCAAGGACGATGTCGCGCAGGGTGGCGGTACGGATCCGGACGGTGCCGAAGCGGCGCTGGCCGCGGTCGAGCGGGCGGTCGGCCAGCTCGTCACCAGCTGATGCGGCCCGGGGTCCGGTTAGGGCTCGACATCGGAGACGCGCGGATCGGGGTGGCCTCGTGCGACCCGCAGGGCATCCTCGCCACGCCGGTTGAAACGGTACGTCGTGGGCAGGGTGACCTTGACCGGATCGCTAGTCTCGTAGCCACTCTCGAGGCCATCGAGATCGTGGTCGGGCTGCCGCGCTCGCTGTCGGGCGGCGAAGGGCCGGCCGCGGCACGGATCCGTACAGTGGCGGATGAGCTGGCACAGCGGGTATCGGGGATCCCGCTGCGCCTGGTGGATGAACGGTTCACCACGGTGACCGCGGAGCGGGTGCTCCGAGAGCAAGGGAGGAAAGGCTCGAAGCGACGGGCCGTCGTCGACCAAGCGGCGGCGGTCGTGATCCTGCAACATGCGCTCGACACCGAGCGTGAGACCGGCAACCCACCCGGGAGCCTTGTGGAGAAGTCCCCGTGAACGAAACGTCAGTGTACGAAGACGACGAGCTGCACGACGACCTGGGCCTGCGCCCGCTGGGCCGTGCCGAGCGCCGCCGCGAGCGCCAGCGGCAGCGCGGCCGGCGAGCGCGCGGATGCTTCGCCGTCGTGGTGTCGCTCGTGGTGCTCGGCGGCATCGTCGCCGGGATCATGTTCGGGCTCGGCAAGGGCCGCGACTACCTGAACGACCTGTTCTCCGCCCCGGACTACACCGGCCAGGGCACCGGTGAGGTGACCGTGGAGATCGCCCGCGGCCAGACCGCGGAGTCGATCGGCGAGACGTTGCAGAAGGCTGACGTGGTGAAGAGCGCGAAGGCGTTCGAGCGCGCCGCCCGCGACGACACCCGGTCGCGCGGCATCCAGGCCGGGACGTACCAACTGCGCAAGCAGATGTCGGCCACGGCCGCGCTGGCACTGCTGCTCGACCCGCAGAGCTCGATCCTGGTACGCCGGGTGAGCGTGCCGTCCGGCAAGACGGTCAACGAGGCGGCGGCGATCATCCAGGACTCGAAGGCGGCCAAGCTGCCGGCGGGCTCGGTCGCGGCCGCGCTGGCGAAACCGCAGACGCTCGGGCTGCCGTCGTACGCCGGCAACAAACCCGAGGGCTTCCTGTACCCGTCGACGTACGACCTGCCGAAGAGCCCGACCGCGACCTCGATCCTGCGCCAGATGACCAAGCAGTACGGCGCTGTCGCGGCGAAGCTGAAGCTGACCCAGACCGCGCAGGCACGCAACCTCGCGCCGTACGACGCGGTGATCGTTGCCAGCATCATCCAGGCGGAGACGAACCGGAAGGCCGACTACCCGAAGGTTGCCCGGGTCATCTACAACCGGCTGAACGCCGAGATGCCGTTGCAGATGGACTCGACCATCCACTACGCGATGGGCCGCAGCGGCAGCGTGTTCACCACCGACGCGGACCGCCGGCGGCCCGGCCCGTACAACAGCTACCTGAACAAGAAGTTGCCTCCGACACCGATCAACTCGCCCACCGAGGAGACGTTGCGCGCGGCACTCAACCCGGCGCAGGGCAGCTGGCTCTACTTCGTCACGGTCAACCTTGACACCGGCGAGACCGCGTTCGCCTCGACGCTGGCCGAGCACAACGCGAACCGCGCCAAGCTGACCGCGTGGTGCGATCAGCACAAGGACCACGCGGGCTGTCGGTGAGCAGGACCTGCGCCATCCTCGGGCGACCGATCGCGCACTCGTTGTCGCCGGCGATGCACCGGGCCGCCTACGCCGAGCTGGGACTGGACTGGCGCTACGACGTGCACGAGGTCGGTGCGGACGAGCTGGCCGGGTTCCTCGCGTCCGCGGGGCCGGAGCTGCGCGGGCTGTCGCTGACGATGCCGCTGAAGCGGGTGGCGCTGGAGCTGGCGGACCGCAGTGACGACACCGCCCGGCTGGTCGGCGCGGCGAACACGCTGCTGCTCGAGCCGGACGGTTCCCGGCTCGCCGCGAACACCGACGTACCAGGGCTGGTCGCGGCGTTCGCCGAGCACGGCATGACGATCGCCGAGACCGCTGTGGTGCTCGGCGGGGGAGCGACCGCGGCCTCCGCACTGGCCGCACTGGCACGGCTCGGCGTTCGCGACGTGACGCTGGTGGTACGCGACCCTGCCCGGGCCGAGGAGGTGCGCCGCGTGGCCGGCGAGCTTGACCTCCGGCTCGCGGTGGCGACGTTGGCGCAGGCCGAGCAGGTGGGCGGCCACGACCTGTGCGTGTCGACGGTGCCGGGTGGTGCCGTGGACGCGTGGGCGGACCACTTCGCGAGTGTCGCACCAGTGCTGTTCGACGTCGCCTACCACCCGTGGCCGACCGCGCTCGCGATGGCTGCCGCGCGGATCGGTACCGAAGTGTTGAACGGACTTGATCTGCTCGTGCATCAGGCGGCCTTCCAGGTGGAGATGATGACCGGGAGGTCCCCTGCTCCGCTGGCGGCCATGCGTGCCGCCGCCCGGGAGGAGCTGGTCGAGCGTGAACGAGGCTCTTCTTGACCGCCGGTGTGTCCGCCGCACCGGACTGGGACGAGCTGACCCGGCTGGTGGTCGGCGGCGTGTACCGGCCGGGGATGAGCGGGTACGCAGCGATGCAGCAGCTGTTCGACCCGCGCTACGACCCGGTCCGGCCGGCTGCGGTGGTGCGTGCGGCGAGCGTGTCCGACGTCCGCCAGGCGGTGCTGTTCGCGCGGCGCAACGGGCTGGTGTGTGTGCCGAAGGGCGGCGGCCACTCGTACGTCGGCGCGTCCACGGTGGCGAACGGCCTGGTGATCGACCTGCGGGCGATGTCCGGCGTGACCTACCGCGGTGGCGGTGTGCTCGCGGTAGGTGCCGGCGCCACGCTGTACGGCGTGCACGCGCTGCTGGACCGGTACGGGCAGTCGCTGCCGACCGGGACCGGCCCGACCGTCGGCGTCGCCGGACTCACCCTCGGTGGAGGCCTGGGGCCTGACACCCGGGCGTACGGGCTGACCAGCGACCGGGTGATCTCGATGGACGTGGTGCTCGCCGACGGGCGGTACGTGCCGGCGAGCGCGAAGCAGTACCCGGACCTGTTCTGGGCGCTGCGCGGCTGCGGCGGCGGCAACCTCGGCATCGTCACCGGCTTCCGGTTCCGGACCATCCCGGCGCGGACCGTGGGTACGTTCAGCCTGAGCTGGCCGGAGTCGCGCGGCGCGCCCGTGATCCGCGGCTGGCAGCGGTTCGCCCGCGAGGCGCCGGACGCGTACTGGGCGAACCTGCACCTGGACGCGCACGCCGACGGCACCGTCGCGATCCGCGCCATCGGCGTGTCCCGGACCGGGTCCGGCGAGGCCGCCGCCGCGATGCTGGAGTCGATGGCCGGGTACCGCGCCACGTCGCGGTCCTTCGAGAGTCGCTCGCACCTGGAGGCGGTGCGCTACCTCGGCGGGGGCACGACCAGCCCGCGGACCGGGTTCACGGCCGGCTCCGACGTGCTGCGCGAGCCGATGGACTCCGCCACCGTCGACGCACTGGTCGCCGTGGTCCGCAGCCGTGCCCGCGAGGGCGGTACCGCGACCGCGATCATCGACCCGCTCGGCGGCCAGTCCGCGTCCGACCCGGCGGGTGGCTCGGCCTGGCCGTGGCGGTCCGCGCTCGGCACCATCCAGTGGTACGTCGGCCTCGCCGCCCACCCGTCGAGTGCGAGCTACACCGCGGCCCGCCGCTGGATCGTGGACGGCCACCACGCGGTCGCCCGGTTCTCCGCGGGCGGCTACGTCAACCACGTCGAGCCGGACCGGTCGGTCGCCTCGTACTACGGCACCAGCTGGCTGCGCCTCCGCACGTTGAAGCGCAAGTACGACCCCACAAGCTTCTTCCGCTCCCCCTACGGCATCACCTGATCACCCGCACCCTTCCACCCCGGCAGGTGCCCCATCCTCCCTTGCGTTCATCGGTCGCTTGGCGACGACCTGTGGATGACGGGCTCTCCTGACGGATCCGAGGAGAACCCGATATCGGTAGACATCGGGCGGCACCCGCACGGCGGTGACGTTTCCGCGGAAAGGCCACCAACTCGCCGAGTGCCACCCACGGAGGTGATCGGTGAGCCGGATCACGCGGTCACGTGACCGCCGGTGTGCACCCGACCGGTTTTCCACAACGCGTCGCCAAGCGGCCGATGAACGCCGGGGAGGGCGGGATAGGGTGCGGCCTTGTGTCGTGGCAGCAGGCGCTTCTCGTGGGACTCAGCGCGGTCGGGTCGGCAGTGGCGGCGTACCTGCTGGGGCCGTGGGTGTTGCGGCGGATCCCGGAGCCGGAGCTGGACGAGGGGGAGACCAAGACGCTGTACGCCGCGATGGCGGGTCCGCGGGCGGCGGCGTGGTGCGGTGGGCTGGCGGCGGTCGCGGGCGGCCTGCTGGCCTGGCGGATCGGCTGGGCGGCGCCGCTGGCGGCCTGGCTGGTGCTCGGCATCACAGGTGCGGTGCTCGGGTACATCGACATCCGCACCAGGTTCTTGCCCTCGGCAATCATCTGGCCGACGTACGCCGCGGTGGCGGTGCTGCTGACGGTCGCGTCACTCGTCACCGGCGACTGGGACGCACTCGGCCGGGCGGCGATCGCGGGAGCGGGCACGTTCGTACTTTTCTACCTCATGTGGTGGGTGTACCCGGCCGGCATCGGGTTCGGCGACGTGCGGCTGTCCGGGCTGCTCGGCGGCGCGCTCGGCTGGCTCGGCTGGGGTGAGCTGGTGATCGGGATGTACGGCGGGTTCCTGTTCGGCGCCGTCCTCGGCGTACTGCTGACCGCGGTGAAGGTGTTCGACCGGAAGGCGTTCGCCTTCGGCCCGTTCATGCTGGCCGGCGCGCTGGTCGGCGTACTCGCGGGCAGCCCGCTCGCGAGTACGTACCTGGGCTGACCCGGCGTCCGGTCACCCGCCCATCCTGCCCGCGGGGCGGACCTCCAGGCCATCACATCCGCGCCGCACCGGCACCCGTCCACGGATGCCGCATGGGCCTCGGGCCGCTGGCCGGACGTGTGATGGGCTGCAGGTCCGGCCGTGGAAGAATCGCGGCATGCTGCGCTGGCTCACCGCCGGCGAGTCGCACGGACAAGCGCTCGTCGCCGTACTCGAAGGTCTTCCCGCAGGCGTCAAGGTCACCACGGACGACGTGGCCGACGCCCTGGCTCGCCGTCGGCTCGGCTACGGCCGCGGCGCCCGGATGAAGTTCGAGCGGGACGAGGTGACGTTCGTCGGCGGCTTCCGGCACGGCCTGTCGCTCGGCAGCCCGGTCGCGATTCAGATCGGCAACACCGAGTGGCCGAAGTGGGAGACGGTGATGTCACCGGACCCGGTCGACCCGGCGGTGCTCGCCGAGCAGGCCCGCAACGCCCCGCTGACCCGGCCCCGGCCAGGGCACGCCGACCTGGCCGGGATGCAGAAGTACGGCTTCGACGAGGCTCGCCCGGTGCTCGAGCGGGCCAGCGCGCGGGAGACCGCCGCCCGGGTCGCGCTCGGTACCGTCGCCGCCCGGTTCCTGCGGCAGGCGTACGGGATCGCGATCGTGAGCCACGTGGTGGAGCTCGGCACCGTGCAGGCGCCGTACGGCGTAGTGCCGGCGATCACCGACGTCGAGAAGCTGGACGCGGACCCGGTCCGCTGCCTGGACGCGGACACGAGCAAGGCGATGGTGGCCGAGA
>DASRHY010000152.1:0-4883 GCA_035650275.1 Kribbellaceae bacterium
CAAGGCTGACCCGGAGTCCCTCGACTTCCCCGATCCACCCGCGGTCGGTGGCCTCGCGGATCCGCTCGTGCAGGTTGGCGATGATCTCGGCGAGGCGCACGGCTTGGCCGGGGTCGGGTCGCAGCATCGGACAGCGCAGGCAGGCGTGCTCGTGCCGGCACGGCGAGCCGTAGGGGCGGGCGCAGGTGCCGAGTTCGAGCTTGCGGCGGGTGAAGTGCTGCTCGAACTCGGTCCACTCATCGGTACTCGGTTCGCGGTACTCCTCACTGGGGCGCTGGGCGCGGCGCCGGTGGACGAACGCGGCGTGGTGGCGCAGCACGTCGTCCTGGTAGACGGCGGTGTACGTCTGCGTGGTGGCCAGGTCGCGGTGACCGAGCAGCTTCGCGGCGATGTGCACGGGGAGTCCGCCGGAGACGGCCTCGGTGGCGAAGATGCGCCGGAAGTCGTGCGGGGTGTAGCGCAGCGGCTGGCCGTCAGGGCCGCGCAGGTCGGCGCGTTCGATGGCGCGCCGAAGTAGCCGGTTGACCACTTCGGGGGCGATGACCCGCCGTTGGGTGCCGTGGCGGCGTTGGAACAGGTGCGGCAGCGGCGGGCCGGTGAGCCGCTCGTGGGTGTCGTAGCGGGCCACCAGCGGCACGTGGTCACTGTCGCCGCGGAGGCGGTGCACCACCCGGGCCAGGACGTGGGCCAGTTCCGGGGAGACCAGCAGCACCCGCTCGGTGTCCTGTTTGGACGGTGCTATCTGCAGCAGCGGGACGACCTCGCCGGTGTCGGGCAGGGTGTGGGTGGCCAGCGCCAGGTGGGTCAGCTCCAGCAGTTCCTCGACGCGGACTCCGGTGTGGCGCAGGGTTTCCACGATCGCCCAGGTCCAGAACGCCTCCTCCTCGTCGCGGGTCAGGTTGAGCCGCTGTCCGTCGCTGAGGCGTAGTACTCGCAGATGCCCCGCGCCGGTCAGGCCCCGTCCGCGGTCGCTGTCGGCAGCCACCCGCTGGTAGGTCTCGCCGTCGAGGTCGAACTCCGCGCCGAGCGGCGCCGCCTGTGCTGCCGCGGCCAGCTGTTCCATGTGTCGCAGCCGGGCTTCGACGCTGTCGACCAGCCGTGGCAGCAGCGGCGCGAGGGTGCGGGTGCGCTGATGCATCAGGGCGGTGCGGCCCCGCTTGTACTTCTGCACGCCGCGCACGTCCTCGGCGCGTACCGGGCTGGGCGCCACCCACGCGACCCAGGACGGGTCCTCCACCGCCCACTGGGCGATGTCAAGGTAGAAGGTGCGGACCGCGAACAATAGCTGGTACCGCTCGCGACGGGGCTGCCCAGCCGCGCGGCCCTCCCGCTTGAAGCTGGCCCGCTGCTTCCACGCCTCGGCGGTCTCGGGAGGTAGCCGCAACGAGTCGACGCCGGGGTGGTGGGTCTCCAGGTCCTTCCAGAACCCGCCGGCCAGCCTCCCGACCAGGTTCAGCACCGAGCTGTAGTCCATGCCCGCGCTGCGCTCGGTGAGGTAGCGCACCAGCACGTCCCGTACCGGCCGGCAGGACAACTCATGGGCGTCGACCAGCTCGGCGATGCTGCGCTGCCCGCCATAGCGGGTCTGCCGGAAGCCGGGCGTGCCGGCCGGGAACACGCCCGTCTGGCGCAGCAGGTCCCAGGCCAGCTCGAACGAGTTGCTCTGCTTACGCGTCGCGAGCAGCACGGAGTGGTAGTCGGTAAGGTCCGCGGGCGTGATCTGGCGAGGGCTGCGGCCGGTGCGCATGATGACCCGGCTCAGGTGGGTGAACGCGTCGACCCGCTGGCGCGGCCGGTGGCCAGCCCGCTGGCACCGCTCGGCCATGGCGTCGAACAGCGCGGGGTCGCTGAGCTGGCGGACGTGTTCGTTGGTGTCGTGCAACCTGGCGCGGCACAGCCACGCGTAGCCGGGCCGCACCACACCCAGACACAGCAAGGCGTTCATGCCCAACTGCGCCGATCGCCGCGCCGACTTCTCGGTGATCACCGGCGATGTGCTGTCTACGATGAACCGGATCACCGGCTCGGCCCACGCGCCGCCCAGGTCCTCGCTGCCGCTGGCCAGCCACCGCTGCTGCCAGCAGTCGCCCGGCCAGCGCTCCAGCCAGCGCAGCAGCCGGTCGGTACCCATGCGGCGCAATGCCGGCCTGCCGGGAGCACGCCCGCCCACCGGCAACCGATACGCCCGCTGCGTTATCTCGTCCCGCGACAGACCGGTGGCCTCCCACCACTCGCCCGACGGCGTCGGCGAGGCCACGAACTCGCTTGCCGGCGTGGCGATCGTGGCCGTCACTGGTCACCGCCGGGCTCTCGCCAGCCGAAGAGAGCCTGGAGATCGCCGGCTTCATAGCCGAGGACCGGACCCTGTTCACGGGCCACATCTGAGATGCGTTGACGGGCCTGGTGGTCACGGGCATGCGCGATCACCTGCTCCAGGTGCGGCCTCAAGTACCGCTCGGTCGTACTCAGGTGAGCGTGTCCCAACAGCACCTGCAGGCTGACCAACGGCACATGCGGATCCGCCGCCATCCGCACCGCGAACGTGTGGCGCAGGTCGTGCAGCGTCCAGTTAGTTGCCAGCATCGCGTTGACCCGCCGCAACACCGCCCGCATCGCGTCATAGTCCAACGCCCGCCGGGGCCGGCGCAGCGTCCACCACACCGGCTGGTCTGCCGCCAGCATTTCGTCGGGCAGACCTTGCTGGTAGAGGCGCAGCCACACGAACGAGTCCGGCGAGGCCGGCAGCCACTGCATCGCCCGCGTGCCCTTGCGGATCACCGCGACCAGCTGATCCCCATAGTCGATGTCCGCGCTGCGCATGCCAAGCAGCTCCGACGGACGCGCGCCGGTCGACACATACAGCGCCACGATCGCCCGATCCCGATCCGACGGCAGCGCCGCGAACAGCTCGTCGAACATACCGTCCGAGATCGCCCGCGGCTCGTGATCCGGCACCCGCTGCCGCAACCCAGCGCGGCGGCCGTACCGGAACGGTTCCAGCGGACTCGCACCGACGCCCACGCGGTCTCGCGACGGCACCGGGTTGCGCAGCGGTCCACTGCCGATGTCCAGATGGAAGCGGTAGAACTCGCTCACCACCGCCAGATTGTGATTGATCGTCGCCGGCGCGTATGTGGTCCCGAGGACCCGCTTACCAGTCCTCGCATTGACGCTGCCCGGCACCGGACCGCCATCCCGCCGAGGGCGTGCCGGACGGGCCCTGCGCATCCACAGCACGAAGTCCCGCGCCTCCGGCAGATCCGCGCGGTCCCACGCAACGCCAACCGCGTGCAGGAACCGCAGCCATCTCAGCAACGCCATCGCATACGACCGCACGCTCGCTACCGAGAAGTCCCCGGCTGTGACATGGCGCAGGTACTCACTGACCTCCGGCACCTCAACGCCAGCTGCGTCGGTGACCAGAAACGGCGCCGAGCGGCCCGTACAGGCCACCACCCGACCAACCACTGGAACGACTAGGAGGTGGACATCACGAACCACAACACGACTCTCGTCTGGGGGCATGACGCCGTATCCCAGCACAGGATCCGCCAAGAACAAGCCGACACGGGCTCGTTAGTTCGGTCAACAAGGACGCGCCGCCGCTACACCCGAGCCGCCTACACCCTGCACGAGCACAATAGCCGCAGCGGCGCCGCTGCCTCGCCCGTCCTCGCCGAACCGCACCGCCGGCCCGGCCGAGTCACGTTCGTGCACGCGATGGCCCGGCTCACCCCGGACCAACGCCACGCGATCCAGCTCCGATACCTCGACGGCTACCCCCGCGACGCCGCCGCCCGATTGATGAACCGCAGCATCGAAGCCGTCCGCTGCCTGGAACGGCGGGCGATCCGGCGCATGCAAGCCGTCCTAATCGGAGCGCACAGCGGCATGGGCGACTGCACTTCTTCGGCGGTGACCGCATGACCACGCCGATTCCCAGCATTCCGATGCAGCTGGCCGGGCGGCCAACCCTCGGCGGCTTGGTCGTCCCATGGACCACCGGACGCACCCCGGACGGGCGGTACCGCTTCGGTGCCGTCGACCTCGACCGGCACAACCAGGCCATGAACAACCAGCTGTGTCAGACCTGCGGTGCCGCACTCGAGCAAACCTGCGATGCCGTGCGCGAGGACCGGATCGTCTTCGCCATGCGCGACAGCGACCTACGGACGCTGACCAGCCACGAACCCGGCATGCACCCGGTCTGCGCCGCCTACGCGGCCACCGCCTGCCCGATGCTGGCCGGGCGGATGGACCACTACCGGGCCACCTCGCTCGCGGGGCAGCTGGCCGACCTCGGTATCGCCTTCCAAGGTGACCCCACCGGCGCGCGGGCAGGTGCCCCCACCGAAGGGTGGCAGCTCGTGTGGGCCAGCGGCTACCGCGTCTACACGCACCCGCATACGAACATGCTCGCCGCGATGCTGCTGCCCGAACAGATCCTGCGCGTACGGCCCATCGGCGTGCCCCGCGACGCGGTGGAGGGCGGAAAGCCATGAACGCCAACGACCTTCCCCCACGGCTAGCCGCCCGGCCCTTCGACACCCGCCGCGGGCTGCCTATCCCGTATGTCAGCGAGCACAACGACGGCAGCATCGACTTCTCACTGATCAACGGAATACGAGTCCTCGACTGCATACGCCGTGGCCTGTGCTCGGCCTGCGGACAGCCCCACGAGCCACAGCTCGCGTTCGTCGGCGGACCCGGCGGTTTCCACCAGCGCCGCTACACCGACGCGCCGATGCATCTCGAATGCGCCCAATGCTCCCTGCGGCTGTGCCCCTACCTAGCCCTGGAACGGCATCGACGGCGCGGCCACACCGAGCAGACCGCAGCCCCCGGATTCACACAGATGGAAAAGGCCGACCCAGTCATCCTCG
>DASRHY010000153.1:0-25925 GCA_035650275.1 Kribbellaceae bacterium
CGGCGAGTACGTCCGGGAGCCGAAGGAGTTCGAGGACCTGGCCCGCTCGTCGTTCAACCGCATCGACGGCTACATCGAGCGCGACGCCCCCCGGATCCCGTCCAGCTACTGGGTCATGACGATGACGGAGCCGGTCGCCCGATAGATCGCCCCGGCCGCATCCCCGACGTCGGCTGCGGCACCGGCGCGACCCTGCAGCTGATCGACCGCGACCCGCGGTTCCAAGAGTCGAACCTGATCGGCGTCGAGGTCGCCCGGACCTGTACGCCGAGTGCGACTTCCCCGCGCGCTCCATCGACACCACGGTCACCCTGGCACTGACCCACGAGATCTGGTCCTATGCCGACCTCCTGAACGACACTTCCGCCGCCGCGGTCGCAGCCCGGACCGCCTCGGTACGCCAGTTCACTGACGCCGGCTTCGCCCACACCGCCCCGGGCGGCGTCTAGGTGAACAGCGCGGTTGTCGGGTCGATGACGAATGCCGCTGACGGCAGCCCGGTGGACTGGCCAGACACCCACATCCTGCTCGTCGCCCGCCGATCCTGACGAACCGGCACGATTCCGCGGAATCGTGCTGTCCTTGACGTTCCACCATCTTCGCCGACTACCTCCTGCACCTGCCTGGCTCCGGCCGCCTGCCGATCGGCCGTCCTGAGAACTGTCCGAGCACTGCTATACATTCGAACACATGAGCGAACTTGTCAAATCCGGAGACCTCGCCGACATCCCGACCGAGCGCCTCGAGCAGCAGGTCTGCGAGCTGGCCGCCCACCTGGCCGCCGCCACGTGTCGCTGGCTGCTGATGATCGCCGAGCTGGACCGGCGCCGGGTGTGGGCCGACTGGCAGATGACATCCTGCGCGCACTGGCTGTCCTGGCGATGCGGCCTCGGCCTGGTCACCGCCCGCGATCATGTCCGGGTCGCTCATGCCCTGACGGAGCTGCCGCTGATCCGAGCGGAGTTCGCCACCGGCCGCCTGTCGTACTCCAAGGTCCGTGCCATCACCCGGATCGCGACCCCGGCCCTGGAGCGTGAGCTCGTGCATCTGGCCCTCGGCTCCACCGCGGCCCAGGCCGAGCGACTGGTCCGCGGCTACCGCCGCGCCGTGGCCGGCGAGGAGGTCGATCGCCTCAGACGCGCCGGCCGCACGCCCGGGCCAGACGCGACCTGGTACGTCGACGCCGACGGCTATCTGATGCTGACAGCCCGGCTCGCTCCCGACGACGGCATGGTGCTGCTCACCGCCCTCAACGCCGCTCTGCATCACGAACCGCTCGACGGATCACCACATGCACCGTCTGACCGTCGATCGGACGCGACGGACGGCGGCAGCGGCACGGCTACGCCGAGAGCGCCACGGACCACCCGCGCGGAGGCGCTCGCGATGGTGGCCCAGCGGGCACTCGCGGCGACGCCAGCCGATCACAGCGGCGCCGACCGGCACCTGGTGAACGTTCACGTCGATCACGAGGTCCTTCTCGAACCGGACCCGACGCTGACCGAGCCAGCACCGACCACCAGGGCCGACGATTCCGCGGAATCGCGACGCCCGGCCCGTGACGCATCGAGCGATGGGAGCCCGGCATCGACGGTCCAGCACGGCCAAGCGCACTACCAGCACGGTCCGGCCATGACGGCGGAGATGGCACGTCGGCTGCTCTGCGACACCACCTTCCGCCTCTGGGCTGATGACCTCAGCACCGGCAGACCGCTCGGCTACGGTCGCACCCGCCGTACCGTCACACCGGGCCAACGACGCCTGCTCCTGCAGCGCGACCATGGGCGGTGCGCCGTCCCTGGCTGCTCCAACACCCGCTTCCTGCATGCGCATCACGTCGTGCACTGGCTGTACGGCGGTCGTACGGACCCCGACAACCTGGTCATGCTCTGTACCCATCACCACGGCGAGGTCCATGACGGACACCTGCGCATTCGTGCCGGAGGCGGCGGCAGGTTCACGTTCCACACCGGCGACGGGCGCATCATCGCGCCTGTCCCCACACCGCCGGCCGGGCGTCCCGCGCCGCTCGACCGGCTCCCGTCATCACTGCACATCGCTCCACCGGTCACCCAGGACAGCCTGGGTGGCGGGTGGAACGGTGACCGTCTTCACCTCGACCACGCCGTCTGGGGCCTGCTCCAGACCAACGACCGCGACAGCACCCACGATGCCGACGAGAGGAGCAGCGATCCGGACGCGGACGACGACGCCTCGCAGGGCAGCGCGGCGTGATCAAACTCGCGACCGGCGTCGTCAGCGGAAGCGGTGCCGGACGACTCTTAGCGTGGTGCTGGACGCCCGTCGCCGTTGGTGAGAACCTCGCGCAGGGTGGCGGCGAAGCCGTCGGGGTCGCCGGTCATGCCGTACTCGCCACCGAGAAACCCGCCGTGGTCACTGGGGAAGGTCACCGGCGTAGTGCCGAGTCGTTCGGCAGTCGCCACCGCGGCCCGGTTGGCCAACTCGCCGGTCGACTCGGCTCCGGCCGCGAGGACGATGCGGGTGGACGCCGCACGAAGCGCGTCGAAGTCGTGCGTGTAGTGGGTGCAGGACACGATGTTCTGGCCGACCAGGGGGTCATTACGGGATCCGTCGTCCTCGGTCGGCAACCCGAATCCGGCGGGGTCCGGAGCCGGCTGGTCCGCGAAGTCGGCCGGTACCGGACCCTTGTGGCCGACGAGTGCGATGAACTTCGCCATCGCCGGACCGAGGCCGCTGCGCAGGTAGGTCTGGTGTATGTCCGCGCACGCGGCGAGCGCTTCCTCGCGGTCCGGAAGGACCTGAGCGGCCGGCGGTTCGTGCGCGACCAACGTCCGGACCTGCTCCGGGCGGCGGGCCACCAGGGCCAGCGCGTTGACCGCACCTCCGCTGCTGGCGAAGAGATCCACCGGTCCCGCGTCCAGCGCCGCGACCAGCCGGTGCAGGTCGTCGGCGTGCTCGTCGGGCGTCGACTCGGCGGCATCGTCGGTACGTCGGCTGCGATCCACGCCGCGGGGGTCGTAGGTCACCACTGTGCGGTCGGGGAAGTGTCCGGCCAGCGTGCCGAACCCGGCTGCGCCCATCGGCGACCCGATCAACATCAGCACGGGCGCGGTACTCGCCTCGCTGCGCCGGACGTCGTACTGCAGCACGGCTCCCGGCACATCCAGCGTGTGCGTCAGCGGCTCAGTCATGGCGCATTCTCATCGGCCTTTCCACCCGCGTCAGTGGGAGAGATGCCAGACGACGCCGTACCGGCGGAGCTCCGGTGCCGAGATGAACTCGTCCTCGAGGACCTCGATATAGATGAGGGAGAGCTCTGTCAGCGGCGTCTTCGGGGTCAGCTCAAGGGTGTGGCCGCCTGGATCGTCGCCGTCAACGGCAACGGTGAACCCAGTCTCGTTGCCGGTGACCAGGCCCACCGAGCGGACCTTGATCCGGCGTTCGCGGACCAGGTCGGCGACCAGCTCGGTCAGCACGTCGGCCGGCTGGACCACACCCGCAGGACGACGAGTGCCGCCAGTCGATGCCCCGGACGTGACGGCCCGTGGAGTGTCACGCGACGCCCGGGCTGCGGCAGCGGTGCCATTGATCCTGGACTCGGCTGCCATCCGGGACCGCATGCCGGCGGCCCAGCGGCCGATGCGGGTCTTCGGTGCGGGTGGCGGGAGCGTGTGACGGGAGGGACGCACGACCGGGCTGTCCGCCGGGCGGGGTGGAACGGCCGGGCGGGCCTGACCCCCCGCCGAGGCGGGGACGCGGGACGGCGGCGGAGTGGTCATCACGGCCCGGATCCGCCACGGCGACTGGTGCTCGGCCGGGTCGGCGACGCAGAGACCACCGTAGAGTGGCGTGTCCACTGGAGCGGTCTCCGGTTCCGCGTCGGCTGTCAGGTTCTCGAGCGAGACGGGACCGAGACCGAGGCCGGCCAGCGCGTGCCGGGCGACGACGCCGGTGAGCCATGCTGGCTGGCCGGCGGGCAGGTCCTGCAGCTCCAGCGCCAACAGGCTGTCGGCGTCCAGCTCGGCGGCGTCCAGCTCGAACGACACCGGCACGTGGCGAGCCGGACCCTTGCCGGCGCGTGCAACCACCACCGCGGTGCGGGTGCGTCCCTGCGCACGGACCAGCAGGACGCGCGGCGCGGCCGGGGTGCGGGGCTGGACGTCGGCGGGTACCCGGTCCTCCCACCACTTCAGCGAGACGTCGTCGATCGTGAGGGTGAAGCTGACCCGGACCGAGTCGCCGGAGGGTTTGACCTTCAGGCCGACCAGCCCTGGCGAACGGGTGAACCGGCCGGGTATCGACGCGCCGCGGGCGAAGCCGTCGTTCACCTGCAGGGACGGTGAGTCGCCGCGGGACAAGGTGCCGGGGATGTCGAAGGCAGGCACGCGCCGGTCGTACGCGGTGAGCAGCCGCGGTTTGTTCGGGGCCGCGCCGGGGTCGGTCGCGGCGTGCTCGCCGGGCTCGCCGGTCGAGACCTCGAGGGTGCCGGGATCCAGGCTGGTCAGGTCGAACCGGGTGAGGAACGGTTCCTTGCGGGCCCACATCCGCCGTACCGACTCGAACGCCGGGTCGTCGTCGGTCTCCACGTACTGCATCGTCATCCGCAGGGCGTGGAACAGGTCGTCACTCTCGCCCATCTCCCACTGCTGGACGAAGACCGAGGGTACGTCGGTGGCGCTGCGGTAGAACCACATCCACAGCCGGGCCTTGTCGATCTGCTCGTCGGTGACCAGCGCCTTGCCGGCCTTCAGCCCTTTCAGCGAGTCGTCGACGATCTGCCAGTACTCGTCGACATCGTCGGCCAGGATGCTGAAGCCCAGCTCGCTCCACTCCGACCAGCCGGCCTGGATGCACGGGATCCCGAACGCGGGCAACTCTGTGCTGATGCTGCCGCGGACCGTGATGCCGAGGTCGACCAGGCTCCACATCAGGTTCTTGCTGATGTCCCAGCTCTGCACGAAGCCCATGTGCGCGGCGTCGCTGTACTGGGCCGCCAGCTTGCCGAAGAAGTCGGTCGCGTCGTACTTGTCCTGGCTCGGGTGATCCACGAACAGCCAGTTCACGTCGTCGCGCCGTTCGGCGTATAGCGCGGTGTCCTCGAACCAGGCACCGAGGTCGGTGAAGATCTCGACGTTCGTGTTCAGCGCGTCGGAGACAGCATGGTTGTACACGGCAACGACCGGCTTGGAGCGGTCGAAGCCGAACCGGTCCATCGCATGCTGCCGCAGCACGTCGCGCTCGGCGTTGGTGCGGATCTCCATCGCGGAGACGTCGCCCTTGCCGCGCCACCAGGACGGCCGGCCGAGGTTGCCCTTGTTCCGCCAGGCCGTCAGCTCGGCGGCACGCTGGAGCTCCTTGCGGTGCGGCCACACGTACTGGTCGAAGTACTCGCCGATCTGCTTGGTCAGCTCACCGCGGTAGGTGAGGTCGCCTCGGCGGTTCTCCGGAAACAGGGTGTACGCCTTGAACGTGCCGGTGCTCTGCACGTGTACGACCGGTACGTCGAATCGCTGCGCGGTCTCGACCGCGAGGCCCCAGTGGTTGTAGTCCACGTGGCTGGTGATCAGCGCCACCGGGTCGAGCCGGGTGAACATCGCGTCGTACAGCTGGGAGAACTTCTCGCTCCGGTCGCGGATGTGCCGGTACTGGGCGCTGGAGCGTTCCGCGGCATCGATCCGTGGGGCCTGGTAGACCCGGGCCGCGGTGGCGTGCACCAGGTCGTCGAACGCGGCGGGGTCGATCCCGGTGGTCAGGTCAGCGGACCTGAAGGTCTCGCCCGCGATCGTGAACCCGGCCGGCGGGTCGGCGCTGATCAGCCGATCGACGAGCGCATGGATGTCGAACACGTCCGCAGCGCCGTAGGCATGAGCGACCTTCGTGATCACGTCCGCGTCGAAGTACGTCCACAGGATCCGGAGCCAGTCCTTGTCCGCGCCGGTGTAGACCACCAGCTTGGCCGGCACGATCCGGCGCAGCGCGTTCGCGAGCGTGAGGTTGCGCAGCGTCACCCGCAGATCCTGGCTCATCGCCTCGACCAAGATGACGCGGTCGCCGTCCGGCAGCGTGTTGTTGCGCCAGAAGGTCGATGCTGTCGCGCAGAACGGCGTCAGCTCCTTGAAGTCCGCCACGCCTCGTTATACCAGCCCTTCCGATGCCCGTCGCGCCTTGGCGCGGGAGCCTATGGGTCGCCCGGGGTGGCGCTCAACCCCGCCCCTCAACCTGCCCCCTGACCCGCCCCCTGACCCGCCCATGGTGTCGGCGACCCGGTCGACCGGCGCGGGGTCACCTCGGACTGCCCCCGCGGCGGCAGGTCGGACGACGTCGGCATCACGATGTCCGGGAGCTCGTAGACCAGCACGGACGGCTCCTCGTGTCGCAGCACGGCCAGCTCGCCGAGTTTCTGCGTGGCCACCGGCCCGGCGAGCAGGTCGGCGTACACCCAGCGCACGCCGTACGCGATCCGCAGCGTCTCGATCAGCTGCGGGGTCGGCTCGCTGAACAGCTGCCTGATCGCGGCCGCGCGGTCCTGCCACGGCGACGGCTGGAAGTGGTACGTCAAGCCGTTGACGCCCTGCATCGCCAGCGCCTGCTGGGTGTACGCCCAGCCCTCCAGCAGGGTCCGGCGACCGGCGATCCCGCTGACGATGTAGCCGCGCGCGTCGCACGGCGGCTGCCGCCGGGCCGGCCAGCACGCAGTGTTACTGGCCACCACGTCGTCCTCGGCGGAGTTCTCCCGCAGCCAGAACGCGGCGCGCTGCTCGTCGGGATGCACCTGGTTGCCGGTGCCCCTGGCCGGGGTGACCCGGGGCAGCCCGCTGTTGACGATGTGGTCGCTGTACGCGTACGTCGACGGCAGTGTCATGCCGAACAGCGCGAGCGCCGCCACCGCCGCGCCGAGTCCCTTGAGCCGCGGCCGGACGAACCTGCGCAGCAGGAACCAGACGACCATCGCGACCAGCGCCGAGCCGACCAGCACCGCCATCGGCCAGCCGAGGGCACCGATCATGTTCTCCCTGGACCCGAGTCGCGACGGCTTGACCCGCGCCGCGATCACCACCAGCCCCGCCCCGAGCGCCAGCCCGGTGAGAACGACCAGGACGCGGGTACGACGGGCCCGGCCGCGCAACGCCGACGTCAGCAGCCAGGCGGTACCGGCCGCGGCGAACGGCATCGCGCTGCGCGGGAAGTACGCCTCGCCGCCGGACGGGTGGTCGACCAGCAGCAGCCCGAGCCAGCCGGCGATCACGCAGCCGACCAGCCACCACGCGACCGGGTCCTTCCGGGTGCCGCGGTGGCCGAGCAGGCCGAATGAGGAGAACGTGCACAGCTGGGCGACGAACAGCGTCGCGGCCAGCACCAGGGCACCCCACATCGCCACGTTGTCACCGTCGGTGAGCGATAGCAGCGTCCAGCCGCCCCCGGACGGCATCGACTCGTCACCGGTCGCCGCGATGTAGTTCGGCGCCAGCCGCAGGAAGCCGAGCAGCCGGAACGCCGAGCCCGCCGTACTGCCGACCACCGCGACCAGCGTGACCGCGGCGAGCACCACCAGCAGCACGCCGGTGAACAGGCTGCGCCACGGGATCCGGCGCTTGCTGATCAGCAGGAAGAGCGCGGCCAGCCCGGTGCCGCCGAGCAGCAGCGGCACCGTGGTCGGCTTCGCGCCGCCGCCGACGATCAGCAGGCCGACGGTGAGGATCCAGGTACGGCGCGGGGCCGGTCCGCGGTACAGCTGGTCGATCAGCAGCACCGCGACGGCGGTGCCGACCACCACGCCATACACCAGCGACGGGCTGTAGAAGCTCATCGTGCCGATGCCGATGGCGGCCGGGAACGCCCACACGTCGATGTACTGCGCGCTGCACAGCAGAGCCACCGCCATGACGCCGGCCCACCAGACCCGGGACACCTGCCGGGCCAGCGCCGCGAAGATCAGCAGGGACACCACGTGCATCGGCAGGATCCACAGCCGGAACAGCACCATCGTGGTCGGCGCGCCGGTGATGTCGCTGGCCGCCGCCATGTGCGCGTTCGCGAACCAGTGGTAGTCGAGCCGGTTGCCGGAGACCTGAGGCAGCTCGGGCGGGACGCTGCGGATCGCCTCGTTCACCAGTGACAGGTGGTACAGCATGTCCTGGTAGTAGGCGGTGCCGTCCGGCGGGACCGCGCTGGTGTCCAGCCCGAGATAGACGCCGAAGATCACCGACACGGTGACGCCGAGCGCGACCAGCCAGGTCCAGGTCACCGGCAGCGGCTTCGGGTCCGCGATCCGCCAGCCACGCCGGCGCAGCGGCGGGACGACGAGGAACAGCACCACCACCAGCGCCGGCCAGACGACCAGGTACTCCTGCAGGCCGAGCGAGGTGAAGATCGCCCAGCCGCCGATCTCGTAGGTCAGGCCGACGGCCGCGCCGAGGCCGATGTCCTCGGCCCAGTTGCCGGTGCTGCGCCACAGCGCCCGGAGCAGCAGCATCCCGGGCAGGATCACGCAGAGGAGGAAGTACGCGCCGTACGTGGCGATCATGTCGTCGGGTACGTCGAGCATCCGTAGCCCGGCGACGATGGTGGCGAGCGGGATCAGCCAGGGGAACAGCCGCTCGAGCGAAGCGACCAGCCGCTGGCCGCGGCGCGTCAAGACCGGCCTGCCGCCGGCTGCGCCGGATGCAGGGCGCTCGGACTTCTTGGCCTCGGGGAGCGTCGCCGCAGCACCGTCACGCTGTACCTCGGTACGGCGCGCGACAGTGCTGGGGTAGGAGAACTCCCCCATGCGGACAACACCCTTTCAAGCCGGATTCGCCCCCGCAGGCTACTGGACCAGTATTTCCTAGATGCGCAGCGGAGCGGACTTGTTGCGTGCTGCGGCGAGTTGATCGCCTAACCTCTGCGCATGGCAGACCGCATCCGGCGAGCCCGGCTCGCTCGGTTACTGCCCGGCGTGACCGTCCTCCTGCTGGCAGCCATGCTCGCAAACCGGCACACCCCCGCAGGGGTGGTCGGCTGGTTCGCCCTGTACGCGACCCTGGGGATCACGCTGCCCGGCGTGGTGCTGTACCGGCTGGCGACCCGCCGCCGGCGCAACCTGGCCGAGGACGTAGCGGCCGGCTTCTTCGTCGGCTCGGCGGTCCAGCTGGTCGTCTATCTCGCGGTGGCCCCGCTCGGGCTGCAGCGCTGGGCCTGGCTGTGGTTCGTCCCGGTGCTGCTGGCCGCCGGTGCGGTCAAGGGCTGGCGGCGGGTCTGGTGGGGTCGGGTGATCGAGCCGCTGTCACCGGTCGCGGGCTGGCTGCTGGCCGCCGCGTCCGCGGTACCGCTGCTGGTGGTGTTCGCGAACGGACCGGCGCGGTTCGCGCCCCCGTACCGGAGTCCCGGCAACCACGTCACCGACATGGCGTTCCACCAGGCCCTGATCGCGAGTGCGCGTCACGACTTCCCGTTGCAGGCGAGCTTCGTCGACGGGGAGCCGCTCGACTACCACTACTTCCTGCACGTGCTGCTGGCCTCGGTCTCCTGGGCGACCGGGATCGACCCCGCGTATCTGCTCTACACGCTGTACTGGATCCCGCTGGCGCTGGCCGGGAGCGTGCTCACCGCTGTACTGGTCCGGCGGATCCGGCCCGGCGATACCTGGGTCGGCCCGCTGGCGGTCCTGATCGCCGGGCTCGGCGGCACGATCCAGCCGTTCGCGGACGTGCCGGTGCCGCCCGAGATGGTCTCGATCGCCACGTACCTGAGCCCCACGCAGAACCTCGGCGGCGGGCTCGCCGTACTCCTCACCGTGCTGGCGATCGACCTCCTCCGCGGCGACGTACCGCGGACCGCCTGGGCGGTATGCGCGGTGCTGGCCGTCGCGGGGTCGGGGTCGAAGGCGACGGTCCTGCCGATCGTGCTGTGCGGGTTCGGCCTGGTGCTGCTGGTGCGGCTGGTACGGGACCGGCGGATCGACCGGACCGCCGCCGTCGGAATCGTCGGCGGGGTGGTGATCGCCGGTACGGCGACAGCGGTGATGTTCGGCGGCGAGTCCTACGGGCTGGAGGTCAGGCCGTTCCGGTTGTTCGCGCGGATCGCGCTCTACCGCGCGCTGGAGGATTCGCCGACCATCGCCATCGACACCCGGGCCCAGCTGCTCACCGCTGTCGTCACCTGCGGCGCGTGGCTGCTCGCCACCATCGGGCTGGTCGTCCTGCTCTGGGCCCGCGAGCTACGCCGCGATGTCGCCGTCGTGATGCTCGCGGGCTGCGCGATCGCCGGGTTCGCCGGGATGGTGCTGACGGCTCACCCGGGCGGCAGTGAGCTGTACTTTCACCGCACCGCGCTGCCGATGATCGGGGCGCTGGCCGCACTCGGACTGGCCGCACTCGCCGACCGGATACCCGGCTGGGGCGGCGTACTGGTCGCCGGATCGCTCGGGGCCGGTCTGGTCGCGGCCGTCGTCGCCCGGGCCCTGGTCGAGCGCAAGCCGGACCAGCCGCGACTCACCGACCGCGCCGTCGCCGATTCGCTGCTGCTGACGCTCGCCGCTCTCGGGCTCGCCGCCGCGCTGGTGACCGTCGTCTGGTGGCTGGTACGACGACGCCGGCTCGGCCCTGTCGCCACCATCGCCGCGGTCGCGGTGGTCGGGGTGTGCACGGCCGCGGGGATCCTGCCGGCCCTGCAGACCGTGGTCGCCGACTCCGGCGCAACGGCCGCGATGTTCGCACCGCGCGAGACCGGCGGCCCGACCGCGACGGCCGCGGCCGCCGCACGCTGGCTGAAGAACAACAGCGCGACCGGTGACCTGGTCGCGACCAACGGGCACTGCACCCGGCGCTGGCGGGCCGGCTGCGACTCGCGGCATTTCTGGCTGGCGGCACTGACCGAGCGTCACATTCTGGTCGAGGGCTGGTCGTACACCGGCCGGACCATCCAGCGCGCGGCCGAGACGGGCACGTCGTACGCGATCCAGCCGTACTGGGACCAGCAGCGGCTGCGCGACAACGACGCGGCATTCCGGACACCGTCCGCGGCCACGGTCGGCACGCTCCGCGACACCTACGGCGTGCGCTGGCTGTTCGCCGACACGACCTACTCGACGGTGCCGCCGTCGCTGGGCCGGTTCGCCACCCTGCGGTACAGCAAGCCGGGCGTGCGGATCTACGAGCTGCGCTGAACCAGGTCGAGCAGCTGGTCCGCGACCCGGGCCCGGCCCTTGCCGTCGACCAGCCGCCACCCCGCGGACGCCAGCCGGGCCCGCTCGGCCGGGTCGGTCAGCAGCCGGCGCAGCACCGGAGCCGCCGATCCCGGGTCCGAGCGCAGGTCGGACAGGACGCCGACGCCGGCCGCGGCACCGGTCGCGATCGTGCGCTCATACCCCATCACCTGGTTGTCCGCCACGCAGACCAGGCCCGCAGTGGCGCCCAGGCAGAGCAGCTCCCACGTCGAGGTCCCGGACGCGCTCAGCGCCAGGTCGGAGCCGACAACGGCCGCGGCCAGCTGGGAGGTCGGGCCGGTCGTGTCGACCCGCTGGCCGGGTCCGAGCGCGACCGCCTCGATCGCCTCCACCAGCTCCGGGCGCGGCGCCACCACGGTGGCCTCGAACGGGACCCCGGTCGCGGCCAGCGCCGCCACCACGTGCGGCCCGGCGCCGAACGCGTCGGTGCCGCCGAAGAACGCGAACACCCGCGGGACCTCGTGACCGTGCGTGGCGATGCCGGGGGTGTCGGCCGGACGGCGTGACAGGACATCGCTGCGCAGCAGCACGTAGTCCAGGCCGGCCAGCCGGGTCGCGCCCGCGGGCAGCCGCGGGTCGTCGAGCTCGGAGCCGAGGTTCTGGTCGACGAACACGTCCGCCTCGGCACCGCGCAGCTCGCCGTCCACGATCGCCAGCGTCGTCAGCCCGGAGCGTCGTACGGCCTCGTAGACGTAGTCGTCCAGGTCGTAGCTGTCGAACACCACGGCATCCAGACCCAGCCGGCCGAACAGCTCCAGATGCTCGGCGGGAGTCCAGACCGCCGGTTCAACCGCGATGTCGCGGGAAAGAATCTGGTCGTTCGCCCACGGCACGGTATGGCTGTCGCAGACGAACACGACCTCCGCGCCGCGGTCGAGCAGCTCCTCGGCGAGGGCCAGGGAACGCATCACGTGCCCGACTCCTCGCTGTGGACCTACGTCACAGCGCACTCCGATCCGCGGCCCGGGGCGAGTCACGGCGGGAATCACGGGGAGAATCTAGCCTGCGGGCATGAAAGACTGCCTACTCAGGGTGTTCGAGTGGGCAGTGGGTGAACGCGGTCGACCGATGGAGTGATGGATGGCGATGAGGGGCATGAGCGTCGGGAGCGCGGCGCTCACCGGTGTCCTGGTCACCTCCGTCACCCTCTCGGCGTGCGGTTTGTGGGCACTGGCCGGCAACTCGAAGGGCAGCTCGGCGCGGGCCGAGCCCCCGGTGGTGGTGACCGCGACGCAGCCGCGGACCGGTGTGGTGGGCGACCTGGCCGCACCGATCGTGACGATGCTCGCCGAGTCCCGGGCCAAGGCCACCGCGCAGCAGCCTGTCACCAAGCCGAAGCCGACCTCGAAGCGGGCGAAGCCGCAGCCGCGGGACGTGATCCGGATCATGCCGCTCGGTGACTCGCTCACCAAGGGTGCCGGCGACGGGATGAGCTCCCGCTGGTCCACCGGGTACCGCCGCGACCTGTACAACCGGCTGACCGCGGCCGGGCTGCGGGTCGACTTCGTCGGCTCCCAGCGCTCCGGCGCCACGGACCCGAACCACGAGGGCCACTCCGGCTGGGAGATCAGCCACGTCTCCCAGAACGCGGCCCGCTGGGTGAAGGCCTACAAGCCGGACGTCGTGCTACTGATGATCGGCACCAACGACATCAACCACCGCACCGACCTGCCCCGCGCACCGGCCCGGCTCGGCCTGCTGATCGACCGGATCCTGGCCGCACGGCCGGGTGTCCAGGTGATGGTGGCGACGATCCCGGCACGGCGCCCGATCTCCAAGCTGGCGCCCGCGACCGCGGCGTACAACCGGGGCGTGATCCAGCAGGTCGCCGAGCGCTGGCGCAGCGGCAAGCCGGTCTCGATCATCCCGATGCACGTGCTGCGGACCACGCCCACCGACTACTACGACGCGGTGCACCTGAACCGCTGCGGCTACCAGAAGCTGGCGTTCGTCTGGTACCTCTACCTGCGCCGCAGCGCCGCCCTGAACCCGAAGGGCCGGCCCTGGCCGACCGGCGCCGATCCACTCCGGCACGCCCTCTGCCCCAGGCGCTGAGTACGGGCACGCCGGGCGGGCCGCTATCGTACGGTCGGGCGCCCGAACGGTCTGATGCTGCAGTGTGGACACTGTAGGGTCTCGCCCCATCTGTGTCTCGTAGATCTTGGTCTTGAAGAAGGGTTCGAAACGACGTGTCCATCCTCACCGGCTCCGACATCCTCGTCACCGGAGGTACCGGTTCCTTCGGCAAGGCCTTCATCCGCAACGCGCTCGAGCGCCTGGACCCGAAGCGGATCATCGTCTTCAGCCGGGACGAGCTGAAGCAGTGGGAGGTCCGCCAGATGTTCGGCGACGACCACCGGCTGCGCTGGTTCATCGGCGACATCCGGGACCGGGACCGGCTGAACCGCGCGATGCACGGCGTCGACTACGTCGTGCACGCCGCCGCGCTGAAGCAGGTCGACACCGCTGAGTACAACCCGTGGGAGTTCGTGAAGACGAACGTGATCGGCTCACAGAACGTGATCGAGTCCACGATCGACTCCGGCGTCAAGAAGGTCGTCGCATTGTCGACGGACAAGGCGTCCAGCCCGATCAACCTGTACGGCGCCACCAAGCTGACCGCCGACAAGCTGTTCATCACCGGCAACCACTACGCGGCGTCGTACCCGACCCGGTTCGCGGTGGTCCGGTACGGCAACGTGATGGGCAGCCGCGGCTCGATCATCCCGAAGTTCCGCGACCTGCACGCTCGGGGCGAATCGCTGCCGATCACCGACCATCGGATGACCCGGTTCCTGATCACGCTGCCGGAGGCGGTCCAGTTCGTGGTCGACTCGTTCGAGCAGATGCAGGGCGGCGAGCTGTACGTGCCGCGGATCCCGTCGATGAAGATCACCGACCTGGCGCAGGCGATCGCGCCCGGAGCCAAGATGCACGATGCCGGTCTGCGTCCCGGCGAGAAGCTGCACGAGGAGATGATCAGCCCGGAGGAAGGCCGCCGCGCGCTGCGGCTGCGTGATCCAAATGGGGCAGACCGGTACGTGCTGCAGCCGGACCTGGCCACCTGGGGCTACGTGGCACCGGAGCACGGCGAGGCGGTGCCGGAGGGCTTCCACTACACCTCCGACAACAACGACCAGTGGTACTCGATCGACGAGATCACCAAGATCCTGGAGTCCGATGTCTGACCGGATGCTCCCGTACGGGCGGCAGTCGATCAACGACGACGACATCGAAGCGGTCGCCGCGGTCCTGCGCGGCGACTGGCTGACCACCGGTCCCGCCGTCAGCGCCTTCGAGGAGGCGGTCGCGGAGGTGTCCGGCGGGCACCCGGCGGTGTCCTGCACCTCGGGCACCGCGGCGCTGCACATCGCGTACGCCGCCCTCGACATCGGGCCGGGTGACGAGATCGTCACCACTCCGATGACGTTCGTGGCGACCGCGTCCGGTGCCACCCTGCTCGGAGCGAAGGTGGTCTTCGCCGACGTCGAGGAGGACACCGCGCTGATCGACCCGGCCATCGTGTCGGAGCTGGTGACCGAGCGGACGAAGGTCGTCGCGGCTGTGGACTACGCCGGTCATCCGTGCGACTACGACGCGCTGCAGCCGATCGCGGACCGGGTCGGCGCGAAGACGCTGGACGACGCCGCGCACTCGATCGGCGGCACCTACCGTGGCCGCCCGGTCGGAGACCTGGCCGACGTGACGACGTACTCGTTCTTCCCGACCAAGAACCTGACCACCGCCGAGGGCGGTGCCGTGGTGGCAAAGGACGCGGACATCGCACGCAGGGCCAAGGAGTTCCACAACATCGGGCTGATGCGGGACCCGCAGCGGTTCCGGATCACCGACGAAGGCCCGTGGCACCAGGAGGTGCACGAGTTCGGGCTGAACTACCGGCTCACCGACGTCGGTGCCGCACTCGGCCTGTCCCAGCTCAAGCGGTTGGCCGGCTTCAAGAAGCGCCGGGCGGAGATCACCGCGCGCTACAACGAGGCGTTCGCCGGTGTCGACGGACTTCGTACGCCGCCGCAGCGCGACGATGTCGACCCGGCATGGCATCTGTACCCGGTCCGCGTGCTCGGTGGCCGCCGCCGTGAGGTGTTCGAGAAGCTGCGCGCGTCCGGCATCGGGGTGCAGGTCAACTACATCCCGGTGCACTGGCACCCGGTGTTCGAAGATCTGGGCTACAGGCGCGGGATGTGCCCGAACGCGGAGCAGTTCTACGCCGAGGAGATCTCGCTCCCGATGTTCCCGGACCTCACCGACGCCGACGTCGACCGCGTCATCGACACCCTGACCGCCCTGGTCTCATGACACCCGCCTGAGGAAGATCGCCCCGTCGGGCGCCGGCAGCCTGTCGGACTCGGCAGCGGCGGCGAGCGCCTCGACGACCGCGCCGACGAAACCGTCGTCGAGGGGAAACGTCACCGTGCTGAGGTAGATCAGTCCGGCATGCGATCGTCCGGCGGCCTTCCACGAGCTGTCGATCACCGCGAAGTCCTTCAGGTCGAGCGTCACGACGATCCGTTCCTGCGCCGCAGCCTCGACGAGCAGATCCTCGTCGGACCTGCCGATCAGACCAGCGACAGCCTTCACCGCGACGACGTCGTGGCCACGGTCGACGAGCCGTGCTGCGATGACCGGGGACAGCATCTCGTCGAGCATCGCACGCAGCTTCACCCGCCCAGCAGTTCCTGCCCACGCCGCCACTCGTCCTCGAACGTCCGCTCGAAGCGCTGCGCGTCGGCGATCCACGCGTCGATCTCGCCGGGATACGCCGACCAGTAGCTGATCGCTATCCGGAGCTCACGGTCGGACACGCCCGTGTTCGTCCGCACCAGTGCCAGAACGCCCTCGGAGTCGAGCTCGGGCATGGCTTGGCGAGTGTTCCGGATCGCGCGAATGATCTCCCAGACGTCCGGTCCCGCCACGATGACGGCACGACGCCCGCTGGCGCCGTCACGGAAGAAGATGCCGGGATGCTCAGCCATCCGTAGCGCCTCGTCGACGAAGCGGTTCGCCTCCGTCGACTGTGATGTCCCCGGATGTGCCGCGACGTAGGCAGCGAGTCGCGCGAGGACTCCCTCGTCGAACCGGACCGAGCGTGGCTGACTTCGCGGCATGCCTACAGTGTAGTCAAGCGTAGTGAGTTCGCTCATGCTGGAAGAATACGGTTTTCTTGTCCGGGCACTGCCTGGACATCCACAGACCAGAGATGCGACGACGCATGGACAGCAAGGGAGACGGCGTGAGCGCCGCGGCCGAGAGCCAGACGGAGGTTGCGCCGGTCGAGCAGCCGGAGACGCGGGCAGTGCTGTTGGGGGCGGAGCTGCTGAACTGGTCCGACCTGGAGCCGCTCAATGCGGAGCCGCCGCTCGGCGGGCCGGCTGCGCTCGAGCTGCTCGGCGCCGTGCTGACCGGTGCACAGCACGTGCTGCTCGCCGGGCCGCACACGCTCGAGGTGATCGGGTACGTCGCCGAGCGGGCCGGGTCGCTCGATGTGCTGCTGCGCTCGTTCGCAGACGCCGAGTCGGTCGCCGAGCGGTACGACGCACGGGTGTTCGCCGGCGGGCTGGACCGGTTCGGGGCGGAGCACGGCGAGGCCTCGTACGACGTGATCGTCGCGCTGGACGGCATACCGAGGCTGGCCGGGCCGGACACGCCAGAGCTGGTGTGGTCGGACGCGGTCGCGCAGCTGCGGAAGCGGCTCGCGCCGGGCGGCGTACTGCTGCTCGGTGCGGCGAACCCGTTCGGGCTGGGCCGGCTGCTCGACGTACCGCGGCTGCCACGAGACGACGAGTGGGGCCGGGACGTGGAGGCGGGTGGCGCACCGCCCGCGGGCCTGGCCGCTGTCAGGGCCGCACTGGACGGGACCGGGCTCGCCACTGTGGCGGCGTACTGCCTCTTCCCGGGCACGACCAGCCCGGAGCTCGCCCTGACCGACCCCGCCGGACCGGGCGACGCGGCGCCGGTCGCGCGTGCGGTCGCGCGGCACCATGCCGGCGGGCCGAAGCTGTCCGACCCGTACCGGACCGCGTACGACGCGGTCGCGGTCGGGCTCGGGACCGCGCTCGCGCCCGGGTACTGGTTCGTGCTCACCGACAATGCCGGCCGGGACCTGCCGGAACGGCTCGGCACACCCGCCGTACCCGGTGAGCTGGTCGAGGAGCGGCTGCTCGCTGCCACCCGGGCCGACGACCACCAGGCCGTACGCCAGGTCGTCGCGGAGTACGTCGACTGGCTGCAGACGCAGGACCACGGCACCGCTGCAGCCGCCGCGACCGACAACGTGCTCGCGGACGGCACGTCGTACACGCTGCTGGCCGAGGACCCGGAGGCGCCGGGCGGGACGCACAGCCAGCTCGCGGTCCGGCACCTGGCCGGGTTCGTGACCCGGTCGATGGCGGCCGGCGTCCGGCAACCGTGGAGTGCCGGCGGCACCCCCCGGGCGCTGACCGAGCGGCTGGCCGCGATGGCCCGGATCGAGGTCGACGACGCGCTGTGGGAGGCCGCCGGGGTCGCGGACGCCGCGGTCACCCCGCAGGGCCACGTCGAGCAGCTGGCCACGATCGAGCGGCTGACCGCCGAGCTGGCCGAGGCCAGGGCCCAGGTGGACTGGTTCGAAGGTCAGCTCGACAAGCTGCGGAAGTCCCGGTCGTACCGGGTCGGTCGCGCAATCGTCAGTCCGCTGCGGGCCACCTACGGCAAGCTTCGCACCCGTCTTCGTTAGGCTTCTGAACTATGCACCACGCGAACCACTTCTACGGTCATGCCCACATCATGGCCGACTACGCCGGACTCGAGTACCCGCCGCGCATCTGGGGCTACCTCCAGCACGGCTGGAACATCCTTGACGGCTTCGCGCACGGCACCGAGTTCGTCGACGGCATGCCGCTGTTCGTGTGGTCCGACGGCGTCCGCCGGCGCGGCTGGTCGATGGGCCGGCGCAACTACTACGTGATCGGCTCCCCGTGGAGCTATCTGCTGAAGCTGCACCCCGAGCTGGCCACGCCGGCCCCGGACGCGGCGGGCACCATCCATTACCCGTTCCACGGCTGGGAGGGCCAGCACGTGCTCGGCGACCACGGCCGGATCGTGAGGTCGATCAACGAGCACGAGGAAGGCCCGGTCACGGTCTGCCTGTACTGGAACGAGTACCGCAACGCCGACATCCGGCACGTGTACGAGAACGCCGGGTTCCGGGTCATCACGCACGGCTATCGCGGCCTGTACTGGCGCAAGACCGACGAGAACTTCCTGCTCAAGCAGCTCACCGAGGTCCGCCGGCACAAGCGGGTCGCGTCCAACCGGCTCAGCTCCGCGGTCCTGTACGGCGCCTCGGTCGGCCTGCAGCCCGGCGTGTACGGCGACCCGATGCTGCTGCAGAACGAGCACCCGGCGTTCGGCGGCGTGGCCCGGATCAAGCGGATGTGGCCGGAGATGAACCTGCCGTTCGTGCCGATGGACGTCGCGAAGGCTTTTACTGATACCGAGCTCGGCAACGACTACCTGGCCAGCCCGGAAGAGATCCGTGAGCTCTTCCGCTGGAAACTCAACTAGAAAGCCATTGATGACCGCATCGGAAACACAGGAGACGCTGTCCTCCCGGATCACCCTGCTGGGCGGGGAGATGCTGAACTGGTCGGACCTGACCGGCAGCTCGGGCCAGGGCCCGTTCGCCAGCCCGCTGGTGGTGCCGATCCTGTCCCAGCTGCTGAACAAGTCGACCACCGCGCTGATCGTCGGGCCGACGGCGCCGTGGCTGCTGGAGCGGTTGTCCGACCAGGTCGGGTCGCTCGACATCGTGGTCCGGTCCTGGCCGGACGCGCATGCGCTGAACCTGCGATTGAACGGCAAGCCGGTGCGGATCTTCTGCGGCGGTTTCGAGAAGTTCGCCGAGCCGGCCGGCAGCTACGACGTGGTGCTGGCGATGGACGGCATCCCGCGGGTGTTCAGCGCGGACAGCGAGGACCTGCCGTGGCTGGACACACTGCACAGGCTGCGTGACCTGGTGAAGCCGGGCGGGCGGCTGGTGCTCGGCGTGACTAACGGGCTCGGCCTGGACGCGATGCTGGACGCCGACAGCTCGGTGAAGCCGCCGACCGACGACATCTGGGCGACCAACAGCCAGATCGAGCTGGAGGCACCGGCCGGGCTGGACGCGGTCCGGGCCGCCCTGGCCAGCGCCGGGCTGAGCACCGACCAGCACTACGCGGTCTACCCACAGGCGACCAAGACCTCGCTGATGGTGCACGAGCGGGTGCTGTCCGGCCATACCGGCGACGAGGTGCTCGCCATCCTGGCGTCGTCCGCGTTCGCGCAGGGCCTGGGCGCCCGGCCGGTGCTCACCGACCCGCGCCGGATGGCCCGCGAGATGATGCGCCACGGCACCGGGCTGAGCCTGGCGCCGGGCTGGCTCTTCGTCACCAGCGCCGAGTCGCCGGACGCCCGGCCGCCCGCCGGGCCGGACCAGGGGACGGACGAGGACGGCGACTTCGGGTACCCCGACGCGCTGATCACCGACAACCTCGAGCACCCGTACTGGGCCATCGTGTCGAAGCTGTCCCGGGACGCCGACGGGCACTGGCAGCGGTCACTGGTCAAAGTCGGCCGCTCGACCTCCAGCCGGGCCTCCGGTCACCTGCAGCGCGAGCCGTCCAAGCTCGCCGGCTCGGTGCCGGAGGGCACGCTGCTCGAGGAGCAGTTCCTCACCGCGTGCAGGCACGACGACCTGAACGCGCTGCGCCGACTGGTCCGCAGCTACGCCCAGTGGCTGCACGACACGGCCGAGCTGAAGCCGTGGACCGACCCGTGGTCGGCGAACTCGAGCGCCGACGAACGGCTGGTGATCCCGGGCGGCGCCGTGTTCGCGACGTTCGAGAACGTGATGTACGACGGCAAGCGGATGGCAGTGCTGGACGGCAGCTGGAACACCACCCTGCAGGTGCCGTACGAGATCGCGCTGACCCGTGCGCTGCGCCGGTTCGGCTACCGAGTGCTGGCCGGCGGGCTGCGGCACCCGTGGCCGTCCGGGATGTCGCCGAACCGGCTCACCGTGACGCTCGCCTCGATGGTCGGCGTCACCGTCACCCCGCACCTGCTGGAGCGGTCCGCCCGGCTCGAGGTCGAGCTCGAGGGACAACAACGCAACAACACAGAAGCCGGCGACCAGCAGCTCTACTTCGAGCTGCAGACCATGGGCGAGCAGCCGATGGGCACCGAGCCGGGGCAGCCGCGCGGCTACCGCGAGGCGCTGGCCACCGTCGGGCGGCTGTCCACCGAGCTGGCCGAGGCGCAGAGCCAGATCGAGTGGCTGGACATGACCGTGCAGCTGCGGGAGGACCAGCTCCGCAAGGAGCGCCGGCAGGCCGCCGACATCAAGAACTCGGTGTCGTTCGCGATCGGCCGCGGTGTCACCGCGCCGTTCCGGTTCCTGTTCCGTGCCTTCCGGCCGATCTTCCGTGCGATGACCCCGGGAGCGAAGTGACCGTGAAGGTCGGCGTCATCACCCAGGCGCGGGCCACCAGCACCCGGCTGCCACGCAAGATCCTGCTGCCGGTCGGCGGCAAGACCTTTCTGGACCACCACCTTGACCGCGTTGCCCTGAGCAACCTTTCTCCGGTGGTTGTCGCAACCACCATCAACACAGACGACGACCCGATCGTCGAGCTGGTCACCGGGCGCGGCCTGCCGGTGTACCGGGGCAGCGAGCTGGACGTGCTGGAGCGGTTCGCCGCTGCGGCCGAGGAGAACGACCTCGACGTCGTGGTCCGGGTCACCTCGGACTGCCCGCTGATCGACGGCCGGGTGATCGCCGCCGGTGTCGAGCGGTACCTGGCCGAGGGCGACCCGCGGCTGTATGCGGCGAACACGCTGGAGCGCACCTACCCGCGCGGGTTCGACTTCGAGATCTTCTCCGCCGACCTGCTCCGCGAGGCGCACAAGAACGCCACGCTCCCCGCGGACCGCGAGCACGTGACGTCGTACCTGCACCAGAACCGGCCCGGCGACATCCGGCTGCTGAACCTGCCGTTCGAGGGCTCCGCGCACGGCGCCCAGTACCGCCTGACGCTCGACACCGAGGACGACCGCCGGCTGCTCGCCACCCTGATCGAGCAGTATGACGGGCTCTCGCTGGACTGCGCGGAGCTGGTCGCGCTGATGGACGCGCACCCGGAGCTGAACGCGATCAACCAGCACATCGAGCAGAAGAAGCTCGGCGAGTAGCTCGGCCTACCGCCTGCGGCACGCGTCGTACGGCATGATTCCGGTTGATGACCGTTGACGACTCCGGCGCCGACCAGGCCGGCACCGCACCGACCGACGACCCGGCGCTGTCGCTCGCCGAGGTCGCCGCGGCGTACGACGTCGGCCGGCCGTCGTTCCCACCGGACGCGTTGCGCTGGATCCTCGGCACCGGGCAGCTCACCGTGCTCGACCTCGGCGCCGGTACCGGCAAGCTCAGCGCGGTGCTGACGGGTCTCGGGCACGACGTGGTCGCGGTCGACCCGTCCAAGCAGATGCTCGAGTACGCCGAGCGGCTGCCCGGCGTGGACACCATGATCGGCAGCGCCGAGGGCATCCCGCTCGGCCCGGCCTCGGTCGACGCGGTCGTGGTCGGGCAGGCGTTCCACTGGTTCGATACCGACAAGGCGCTGCCGGAGATCGCCCGGGTGCTGAAGCCCGGCGGCATCCTCGGGCTGCTGTGGAACGACTACGACACGGTCGTCCCCTGGGTGAAGCGCTTCGCCGCCCTCGTGCACGAGGGTGAGGCGAAGCGGCAGAGCGGCCCGGACCCGATGACCGTGCTGCTGCAGTCGGACCTGTTCGGCGCGCCGGAGCGGAAGGCGTTCCGGCACTGGCACGAGCTGGACCGGCCGACACTGCGCCAGCTGGCCCAGTCGATCTCCCGGATCGCGCTTCTGCCGGAGTCAGAGCGGCTGCCGGTACTCGCCCAGGTGGACGCGCTGTACGAGACGTCCGCCCGGCCCCCCGAACCGCTGTGGCTGCCTTGGGTCACGACGGGCTACCGCGTCCGCTCCGGGGACCTGGCCGACTACCGCCGCCTCGCCGACAGCATGGAGGACTGATGACCGGCTCCACCACTCCCGAGGTCAACGACGTCGGCGACCTGGTCGTCACCGAGCCAGGCGCGCTGCGGCTGCTCGCGGAACCCGGCAGCCTGGAGCTGTTCGACCACCTGAGCCGGCGCGACCCCGCGACCGCGGCCGAGCTCTCGGTCGCGCTCGGGTCCGGTGAGCCCGACACCGAGGACAGGCTCGGCCGGATGGCGGACTTCGGGCTGGCGAAGCGGCACGACGGGGGGCGCTGGGCCACAACCGGACGGGGCATCTTCTTCGAGATCCCCGACGACCCCGAGGGCGCCCTCGCGGCGCGGGCGCTCAGCAACGTGATGCTGGCCAGGTACGACGACCTGCCGCGCCGCTGGCTGCTCGACGACGAGCCCCGGCTGGACACCGACTGGGCCCGGGCCTCCGGCCTGCTGAACGCCGGCTTCACTGCGACAGCGGAGGAGCTGCGCGCGATCCAGGAGGAGCTGGAGCGGGTGCTCACGCCGTACACGAGCCGTAGGCCCGAGGACGCGCCCGAGGGCAGCCGCCGGGTCCGTGTGCTGAGCTACTTCCTGCCCTCGGCACCCTCGTGACGGACGCACCGGTTGATCCGGCGCCGAAGAGGGAAAGGGTTTCCCAGGAGCGCCGAGTCGTTGTCACGGGGTTGCAGACGGAACCGGCCGATGCCGCTAGCGTGAGCGACTGCGTGACACGTGCGACTGCGCAGCACTACCGGGAGATCAGAGGTGATCGCGATGCACGACGAGGTAGTACCCGACCGCAACATCCGCGCCTACGAGGCGGTGCGTGAGGTCGATGACTTCGCGCTGCTGAGGAAGCGGTACAAGAACTTCGTCGTGCCGTGGACGATCACGTTCATGGCCTGGTACCTGCTGTACGTCGTCTGCAACAACTGGGCCCGCGACTTCATGAGCACGAAGGTGATCGGGAACATCAACGTCGCGGTGATCTTCGGCCTGTCGCAGTTCTTCTCCACGTTCCTGATCGCCTGGCTGTACGGCCGGTACGCCAACCGGAAGCTCGACCCGCTCGCGGCAGGGCTGAACGCCAAGTTCAAGAGGGAGCGTCGCCGGTGACTACGCAGGTGAACGCCTTGATCGCACTGCCTCTTGCCGACGCCGAGCCCGGCAACCGGAACCTGACCGTCGGGCTGTTCCTCGCCGTTGTCGCGGTGACGCTGTACATCACCTGGTGGGCGTCCCGGCAGAACAAGACCGCGGCCGACTACTACGCCGGCGGCCGCTCCTTCAGCGGTTCGCAGAACGGGCTCGCGATCGCCGGCGACTACATGTCCGCCGCGTCGTTCCTCGGCATCTCCGGACAGATCGCGCTCTACGGGTACGACGGCTTCCTGTACTCGATCGGGTTCCTGGTCGCCTGGCTGGTGGCGTTACTGCTGGTCGCCGAGCTGCTGCGGAACTCCGGCCGGTTCACGATGGCCGACCAGCTCGCGTTCCGGATGCGGCAGAAGCCGGTCCGGACCGCGGCCGCGACGTCCACGATCGTGGTGTCGATCTTCTACCTGCTGGCCCAGATGGTCGGCGCCGGCGCTCTCGTCGGGCTGCTGCTCGGTGTCACCGACACGACCATCAAGGCCGGGGTGATCGTCCTGGTCGGCGCACTGATGATCATCTACGTCACCCTCGGCGGGATGAAGGGCACCACCTGGGTGCAGATCGTAAAGGCGGTGCTGCTGATGAGCGGCACCGTGGTGATCACGTTCCTCGTGCTGCTGAAGTTCGACTTCAACCTGTCCAAGCTGCTGGGCGAGGCCGCCGCGCACACCGGCAAGGGTGAGGCGTTCCTGCAGCCGGGTCTGCTCTATGGCAAGGACCTGGTCGGCCAGATCGACTTCCTCTCGCTCGCGCTGGCCCTGGTGCTGGGCACCGCGGGTCTGCCGCACATCCTGATTCGCTTCTACACGGTCCCGGACTCTAAGGCGGCCCGCCGGTCGGTGCAGTGGGCGATCGGCCTGATCGGCACCTTCTACTTGATGACCCTGGCGCTCGGCTTCGGCGCGGCCGCGCTGCTGGACACCGGACCGGACAGCGAGGTCGCGAAGTCGAAGGGCAACGTCGCCTCACCACTGCTGGCCGAGAGCGTCGGAGGTGGTGCGGACTCGATCGGTGGCTCGATCCTGCTCGCCCTGATCGCCGCGGTGGCGTTCGCGACCATCCTCGCGGTGGTCGCCGGGCTGACCCTGACATCGGCGTCGTCGTTCGCGCACGACCTGTACGCCAACGTGTTCGCGAAGGGGAGGGTGACGGAGCGGCAGGAGCTACGGGTGGCCCGGTTCGCCGCGGCCGGCATCGGTGCGGTCTCGATCGCGCTGGCGATACCGGCACAGAACCTGAACATCGCGTTCCTGGTCGCACTCGCATTCGCGGTTGCCGCGTCGGCGAACCTCCCGGCGCTGCTCTACAACCTGTTCTGGAAGCGGTTCAACACCTCCGGTGCGACCTGGAGCATCTACGGCGGCCTGGTCACCGCCGTGGTGCTGGTGTTCTTCTCACCGGTGGTGTCCGGTAGTGCGACGGCGATGTTCCCGGACGCCGACTGGCAGTGGTTCCCGCTGGCCAACCCGGGCATCATCTCGATCCCGGCCGGCTTCCTGTTCGGCGTCGTCGGCACCCTGCTGAGCAAGGACCCGGACAGCATCGAGCGCTACACCGAGCTCGAGGTCCGGGCCTTCACCGGCGCCGGTGCCGAAGGCGCCGCCAAGCACTGACACTCGCTGCTGATCAGCGATACCGTCCGCGGCCAGCGCCGGCGCAGCGGTCAGGGCTTGATGCCGGGAAAGCAGTCGAGCAGGTCGGTGGCCCAGGACTGCGCGATCGGGTCGGGGCCGACCACCTTCATCGCGGCCATCACGGTGAGCAGCATGCCGGTGGCCAGGAACTTCTCGGCCTCCTCGGCGGTGGCACCGGTCAGCTCGCGGACCCGGTCGTAGATCCGGCCGAAGCGGCGGCGTACCGGCTCACCGATCGCCGGGTCGGCGCTGGCCGCGAAGCCGTGCAGCAGCAGCACCAGCAGGTCGCGCTCTGCGAGCAGCGTGCCGTACGCCTTGCCAAGACTGTCCAGCTCGGGCCGTTGCGCGGCGGCGTCGGTGAAGGTCTGCTCGATCCGGTCGCAGACCCGCTCGACGGCCGCCAGGAACAGCTGCTGCTTGGTGCCGAAGAGCCGGATCACATACGGCTGTGAGACACCCGCGAGCCGGGCGATCTCGTCGGTACGGGTGCCGGCGTACCCGGTGGCGGCGAACGCCGTGATGGCGGCCTCCAGCACCTGCTCAGCACGCTCGGCGGCGGTCAGCCTCGTCCTCGTCGTCACGGTCGCCTCCAGGTTCGGTCCAGTAATACTCTTGACATGTTATCAGTCAATGCATACTTTGTTCTCAACCAACTTAGTTATCAGTCGATAACAACAAGGAGCCCCGGAGATGACTACCACCCTCGAACCCGTCCGCCGGGCCATCGCCGATGGTCCCGTCGCGGACGTGCCCGCGCGGTCCCGGCCGCCACTGGCCGCCATCCTCGCCGTGGTCGGGATCCCGACCTTCATGGTCACGCTGGACAACCTGGTCGTGACCAACGCTCTGCCGGTGATCAGGGCTGAGCTGAACGCCTCGCTGACCGACCTGCAGT
>DASRHY010000154.1:0-2678 GCA_035650275.1 Kribbellaceae bacterium
CCCTTGACAAAGAGGGGAGCCAGATCCGTAAAGATCAACCCCGCACCGGAAGAAGACAGCGCGAGCGAAGCGAAGCGCGCGCTGTGACGACCGGACGGCGGCAGATCCGTAAAGATCAACCCCGCACCGGAAGAAGACAGCGCGAGCGAAGCGAAGCGCGCGCTGTGACGACCGGACGGCGGCATGTGCGTGAACGCCGGCTGGCTCCCAGAGCCCAGGCGGAGTTCCCGGGGGCCGGACGATTCGGGCGTGGTGTCACAGTCGATAGCGGCCCCGGTTGCCGCATAGATCTGGATGCCCGATCTTGGCTGCCTGCAGCGTTAGCTCATCGTCGATGTACAGCAGGAGCAGAAACAGAAGACCGAACAATGTGGGTACACCCGAACAGCATGCCGAATGCCTGCGCGGCCCGCACCGATAGATCAGGTCTCGACATTTGTCTCTTCGACAGACTGCCGCACGGTCGAACTGCGCCTCTTCGGTGACCTGTACGGACGGGGCAGCGGCCGCCACAGCGAGGCTCGGCCACGGGGCGTGACGATCGGTCCGCGGCAGACATCCGCCACCGGCAAGGAGGAACGCGAGCGAAGCGAGCGCCAGGCGTGGCCAACACTTCAGCGAATGCGTTCTCGGCCCACCATTACCGCACCTGGGACTCTGCATGGAGGCACCAACTGCTTTCGGAACAACGGCCGATCCGATCCCGCTAGTCATGCAACCCTCCTGAGCGGTGAGGTGTCCTGTGGACGTGGCGCTCTGGGAGGCACCTGACCACTTCGCGACGTTCGTCCGCGAACGGCACACCGCGCTGCTGCGCTTCGCGCACGTGTTGGCTGGTGACCGGCACGTCGCCGAGGACCTTGTCCAGGACGCACTGGAGCGAAGTGGTCTGTCCTGGCGTCGGATCCGCCGGCAGGACGACCCGGAGGGGTACGTGCGCCGCACGATCGTCAACCGGTACCTGAACCGCACGCGAGCGTTGCGCCGCGAACGGCTGGTCGCGGAGCCACCGGATCCCTCCGTAGCCGACCACGAGCCGGTCGACGACGAGGCCTGGCGACTGCTCGCCACGTTGCCACGCCAGCAGCGGGCCGTGCTCGTCCTGCGGTTCTACCTGGACCTTTCTGATGCGCAGATCGCGGACACGCTGGGCTGCTCGGTCGGCACGGTCAAGAGCAACGCCTCCCGTGCCATGGCCAAGCTGCGGGCCGCGCTGGCCCCGCCCAGCCCGGTGGAAGGTGAAGTGCGATGAACGTCGAGGAACACCTGCGCCGCGTCCTGGCAGACGAACGGTTCGCGCTGCCGGCGTGGCAAGACCCGGCCGAGCGGGTGGGCCGCGGAATCCGGCGCCGGCGGTTGCAGCGGTCGGCGGTGGCGGCTGCGGCGGCGGCCGTCGTGCTCGGTGGTGTCCTAGTCCCGTCATGGGCCGGCCGGCGGTCGCGATCGCCGGTCGGCAACGGCGACCAGCCGGTCCCATGGCTGTCGATATCGGCACCGGCGACGCCGACACCCGGCCTGCGGCGCGATCCGCGGCCCGACGCCCGCGACTGCACAGCCGCCGACCTGGGCCGGCGGGCCTGGGTCGAACCCGGCGCCGGGATCCAGCTGGTGAACATCAGCGACTCCCGGTGCACCCTGCGCGGCTCGCCCGGGGTTGTCGCCACGGAGCCGGCCACGGGCCGGCGGACAACGCTAGATGTCCACACCGTCTCCGCTGGCATCCCTGCCGGCGCTCAGTTCCCGGCCACCATCGACCCCGGCGAAGCGGCGACGACCGACTTCGGCCACCCGGCCGGATGCGCCAGCCCCGCCGGCATCGTGCGCTACCGTGATCCGGCGCTGGTGGTCCTCGGCCGCGAGGTCCCGGTGTCCGGGCAGGAGGAGCTGCACGTCTGTCCGACGTTGATCGTCTTCCCGTGGTCGGTAATGGCCCCGCTGCTGCACGTGCCGTTCCAGGTCGCCTCGATCCAGGCCCCGGCCACGGTCCGGCGCGGACAGACGCTGGACTACATTGTGACGATCCTCAACGCCAGCGGCACGGCGTACCGGCTGAACCCGTGCCCCGCCTACACCCAGCGGCTCGGGGAAGGCGCCACGACCTTCGGGCTCAACTGCGCAGTGTCCGAGATTCCGCCGCACCGGTCGGTCCGGTTCCAGATGCGCCTGGCGGTCGCCGCTGACGCACCACTGGGCGAGACGCGGCTGACCTGGATGGCGGTGGCTGGCGACGGCCGTGTGATCATCGCCGACCTGGCCACGGGTGGCGTGCCGATCACCGTCACGCAGTGACCCGCATGCTTCCCCGTGCGGAACTGACACCGAGAGTTGTGTCGTCGACGCGAGCAACAGGTCTGCGTTCGTGGCCGAAGCGACCCCACTGCCGCAGCGGCGGACTGTACCGGGCGCGGCATGGTCAACCCCGGCACCTGTTCGGCGAACGTGCGACGCGGGCAGGCCGCGGCGTCGCAGACGAATCGGCGCACCGTCAGCCGAATCGATACCGATGTCCCGGCCAGGGGGGCGTGGGAAGAACAGGTCTAGTTCCGCTTGCCCGGCACGAAGTTTCCGGTTGAGTCAAGTTCTTGGTTCACGCGGCGGCCAGCCCGTCGGTGATGAATCGGTCGAGTTCGCGGTCGAGGACTCGCCAGGCGGTGGCCAGGGGATGTCGCTTGCCGATG
>DASRHY010000155.1:0-2241 GCA_035650275.1 Kribbellaceae bacterium
GCTCCGGGTGCGGGACGGTGGTCGAGGTGCCCTACGGCGCCCTCGACTCGCTGGCCGACCAGCTGCGGGACGAGCACGGCTTCGAGCTCGCCCCCCAGCACTTCGCCCTCTCCGGCCGCTGCCGCAACTGCCGCTAGGTCCTTCGCCCTGCCACAGCTGCCGGCCTACCGCAACCTCAGCCGCTGAGGGCCCCGACCTCCGTTGGCGCCGCGTTGGTGTGCGCCTCGATGTGTACGCGCCCGAACGTCCGCGTCGCGCGCTGGTAGCGGTGACCGTCTTTGTCGGGCTGGGTGTCGGCCACGACCGGAGCGGCGAGCAAGTCAGCGAGCGCCACCAACTCGTCGCCCGTCGAGCAGTGGATGTGCAGCCCCAGGCCGGCGACACACTCGCCGTTGTCGAGGTGCTTGGTCTGCGGGCAGGCATGTGGGACCGGCAGATCCGAAGACCAGTTCTCGGCCAGCCAGATCACCGTGTCGGCCAGGTCGTCCTGGAGGTCCAGCAGCCCGCCGAGGGTCGCGTCGAGGGCCGTGGCGGGACCGGCGGCAACCCTACGGTGATCCTGGGCCAACGCGTCGGCGATGGCGTAGTCGTCGCACCACGGGCCCGCCCAGCCGCACCAGCACTCGGCCCGACACCCCAACGCGCGGTGCCTGACCACCTGGACCAGGTGATCGAACTCGATCGGGGACATGACAGCGGTCATCGCGGACTACCTCCATCGAGGGGCTGACAGCATCGGGCAGCGTCGCTCGGTGGCGCCGCACGTCGCTACAACGTCCACGCGCGTTGTTCGCGTCGTGTCCGGCTGCAGGCTTCTACGCTGCCACCGGTGCCACGACGGCGGGACTGGCTGGAGAGCCAACTACGCCGAGCCGGCCTCAGCTATGCCGAGCTGGCCGAGCGCATGGGAGTCCACCCGGCCACACCGGGTCGGTGGGTCCGCGGCGAGCAAGGTCTCTATCCGCGCAACCGGCGACAGCTGTCCCTCATCCTGAGCATCGCTCCGGGGGAGGTGGACCGTCTGGAGGCGGCCTACGCCAACCGCACCAGTCTCGTGAACGACGAGAGCGCAGGGCCCGGCCTGGCCTTTGACGATGACGTCGAGCGGCGGCTTCGCTCCGACGTCGCCCGCCTCGTGGACCTCGATGGCCGGTTTGGTGGCGACGATGTGGTGCCGCTTGCCGTGCGGTTGTTCCGATCGTCCCGATCGAAGCAGGTGCCGACTTGAGGGCATCTGTCGGCTGTAGCCGAAGCCGGCGAAGTCGCCGGGTGGGTGGCGTATGACGCCGCTCGCCTCGGTCTCGCCCGTTCACTGTCTCTGGACGCTCTCCACCTCGCCGAGATGGCTGGAGACCTGTCGATGGTCCGCTTCCTCCTGTCCAACCTGACCATGGTCGACTTGGCCCTGCGCCGCCCGGTCGAGGCCTTGGCTGTCGTGGACTACGTGTCTGACCAGGTGACATCACCACGCATCGCAGCGTTGTTCGAACTGCGCCGCGCCCGCGCACTGGCCCAGATGAGCGAAAGCCAACGGGCCGTCCAAAGCTTCGACCGTGCTCGGGTCCTCCTGGGGGACGGCACCCGTGATGACGATCCCTGGTGGTCGTGGTGGATCGACGGCGCCGAGCTGGCGTGGCACAGGGGCACCTTCCACGCCGAGCTGGGTGACTGGCAGTCAGCAGCCGACGCGTACCGTGAGGCCGTTGAGTGTCGGGCTGCGATCCGGGCTGCCGCCGGCATCACTGAGCGATCGCGAGTGGTCTACAACGACTTGGCCCACCTGGCCGACGCGCTCGCCACGCTCGGCGCTTGGAGCGACCTCGAACTCGTCCTGAGAGACCTGGACGGGTACGTCGACATCGTCGGGTCGACTCGTACTCGGCTCTTGCTCCGCCGGGTCATTCGCCGCGTGAGCGACGCGGCACATATGCCGTCGACACTGGGTGACATCGCTGACTTGGTCGGACGGACGGTCGGGGATCGGCCCGGAAGCCTGGGCTTCTCCGACACGGACACGGAGGTCCGCTACTGAACCGTGTGTCACAGGCCGCGAGGGCCTAGGGCACGGGGATCCGCTCGGCACCGCCCAGGTAGGGGCGCAGGGCGTCGACCAGGGCGATCGTGCCGTCGGGCTGGCGATGGGTCTCCAGGTAGGCGGCTACGGTGCGGGGCCAGCCCATGGCCGAGCCGTTGACCGTGTGGGCGATCTCGGTGCCCTTGGCGCCCTCGGGGCGGTAGCGG
>DASRHY010000156.1:0-5020 GCA_035650275.1 Kribbellaceae bacterium
CGTGCGCACCATCGCCCAGGCCGGCGGCACGCCGCTCGTCGTCGCGGAGCGCAGCAAGGTCCTGGGCGTCGTGCTGCTCAAGGACGTGGTCAAGGGCGGGATCCGCGAGCGCTTCGGCGAGCTGCGCCGCATGGGCATCCGCACCATCATGATCACCGGCGACAATCCGCTGACCGCGGCGGCCATCGCGGCCGAGGCCGGCGTCGACTCGTTCCTCGCGCAGGCGACGCCCGAGATGAAGCTGCAGCGCATCCGCGACGAGCAGGCCCAGGGGCGCCTCGTGGCGATGACCGGCGACGGCACCAACGACGCGCCGGCCTTGGCCCAGGCGGATGTCGGCGTCGCCATGCAGACCGGCACGCAAGCGGCGCGCGAGGCCGGCAACATGGTGGACCTCGATTCGAACCCGACGAAGCTGATCGAGATCGTCGAGATCGGCAAGCAGCTGCTCATCACCCGCGGGTCGCTGACCACGTTCTCGATCGCGAACGATGTGGCCAAGTACTTCGCGATCCTGCCGGCGCTGTTCGCGGCGTCGTACCCGAGCCTGGACAAGCTGAACATCATGCGACTGGACTCGCCGGAGTCCGCGATCCTGTCCGCAATCATCTTCAACGCGCTGGTGATCGTGGCACTGGTCCCGCTCGCCCTGCGCGGTGTGCGGTACCGGCCCTCGTCGGCCTCGGCGATGCTGCGCCGCAACCTGCTCGTCTACGGCGTCGGCGGACTGGTCCTGCCGTTCATCGGCATCAAGCTCATCGACCTGCTGGTCGCCCCGATCCCGGGCATCGGCTGAGAGGCAGTCTGATAATGGCAAGCACACTTCCCGGTCCGGTACGCCAGTTCGGCGTCGCGGCTCGTGCGGTGGTCGTGTTCACCCTCGCGCTCGGCATCGTGTACCCAGTGGCGATGACGGGAGCGGGCCAGGCGCTGTTCAACGACAACGCGAACGGCTCTCTGGTCCAGGTCGACGGCAAGAACGTCGGCTCTGACCTGATCGGCCAGCCGTACACGCGGCAGGTGGTCGAGAACGGTCTGCCCAAGGTCGACGCCGACGGCGAACCGGTGATGGAAGCGGACCCGCACTGGTTCCAGACCCGGCCGTCCGCGGTCGACTACGACGGCCTCGGCAGCTCGGCGTCCCAGCTCGGCCCGAACAACGAGGACCTGGTCGCGGCGATCCAGCAGCGTCGTACCACGGTCGCGGCGCTGGAAGGTGTCCGGCCCGAGGACGTTCCGGCCGACGCGCTCACCGCCAGCGGCAGCGGGCTCGACCCGCAGATCAGCCCGGAGTACGCCGCGATCCAGGTGAGCCGGGTCGCCCGTGAACGCGGGCTGGACGCCGGCCGGCTGCACGAGCTGGTCGACCAGCACACCAAGGGCCGGGTACTCGGCTTCCTCGGTGAGCCACGCGTGAACGTCGTGGAGCTGAACGCCGAGCTGGCCGGGATGGGCTGAGGGACGATAGGGGCATGAGCAGCACGGCCCGCGGGCACCTGCGGATCTACCTCGGGGCGGCGCCGGGCGTCGGCAAGACCTACGCGATGCTCGGCGAGGGCCGACGCCGGCACGAGCGCGGCACCGACGTGGTCGCCGGGTTCATCGAGACGCACGGCCGGCAGCACACCGCGGAGATGATCGGCGACCTGGAGGTGGTGCCGCGGCGCACGATCGAGTACCGCGGCGCCACCTTCACCGAGATGGACCTGGACGCCGTGCTGGCCCGGCGGCCGGATGTCGCGCTGATCGACGAGCTGGCCCATACGAACGTGCCCGGCAGCCGCAAGGAGAAGCGCTGGCAGGACATCGACGAGCTGCTCGACGCCGGCATCGACGTGATCTCCACGCTGAACATCCAGCACCTCGAGTCGATCAACGACGTGGTCGAGAAGATCACCGGGGTCCCGCAGCGCGAAACCGTTCCGGACGTGGTGGTCCGGGCCGCGGACCAGATCGAGCTGGTAGACATGACCCCGGAGGCGCTGCGTCGCCGGATGGCACACGGCAACATTTACGCCGCCGACAAGGTGGACGCTGCCCTGGGCAACTACTTCCGGGTCGGCAACCTCGGTGCGCTGCGCGAGCTGGCGCTGCTCTGGCTCGCCGACCGGGTCGACGCCGGCCTGCAGCGGTACCGGGCCCAGCACGACATCGACTCCACCTGGGAGGCGCGCGAGCGGGTCGTGGTCGCGCTCACCGGGGGACCCGAGGGCGAGACGCTGATCCGGCGCGCGGCGCGGATCGCGGCCCGGTCCTCCGGCGGTGATCTGCTTGCGGTGCACATCACCCGGTCCGACGGCCTGACCGGCGCCGACCCCGCCGCGCTGGCGGCCCAGCGGCGGCTGGTGGAAAGCCTCGGCGGGACCTACCACCAGGTGGTCGGGGACGACATCGCCGACTCCCTGCTCTCGTTCGCCCGCGCCGAGAACGCCACCCAGCTGGTGCTCGGCGGCAGCCGCCGGTCCCGGCTCTCGACGCTGCTGACCGGGCCCGGCATCGGCGCCAGCACGATCCGCGACTCGGGTGACATCGACGTCCACATCGTCACGCACTCCGAGATCGGTCGTGGCCGGCTGCCGCACTGGAAGGACAGCCTGAGTACGCCGCGCCGGCTGCAGGGGTTCGCGCTCGCCGTACTGCTACCTGCGGTGCTCGCGGTACTGCTGGCACTGAACCGGGATGAGGTGAACCTCACCAGCGACGTGCTGGCGTTCCTGCTTGCGGTGGTGGTCGTGGCGTTGGTGGGTGGGCTGTGGCCCGCGATGGCTGCCGCTCTGGTCGGGTCTGCGCTGCTGAACTACTACTTCACACCGCCGCTGCATACGTTCACGATCTCCGAGCCGAACAACCTGCTCGCCCTGATCGTGTTCCTCGTCGTTGCGGTCCTGGTCAGCTCGGTCGTGGACCGGGCAGCGCGGCGTACCCGGCAGGCGTCGGCCGCGGCGGCCGAGTCGGCGACGTTGGCCACGCTCGCGGGCACCGTGCTGCGTGGCGAGACGGCACTGCCTGCGCTGCTCGAACGGGTCCGGGAGTCGTTCGGGATGACCGGTGTCGCGCTGCTCGAGCGGTCGCCGGTGGTCGACGAGGACGGCGCTGAACGGCCGGAGCAGAAGGGCCCCTGGACGGTGCTGGCGAAGGCCGGCGAGCCGACCTGTACGAAGCCGGAGGACGGTGACGCGGAGATCCCGGCCCGCGATGACCTCGCGCTGGTCCTGCAGGGTCGCGAGCTCGCCGCGGAGGAGCGGCGGATGGTCGGTGCCTTCGCGAACCATGCCGCGGCTCTGGTGGACCGGGCCAGGTTGAGCCAGCAGGCGGCCGAGGTGAAGCCACTGGCCGCGGCGGACAAGCTGCGGACCGCGCTGCTCCGGGCGGTCGGGCACGACCTGCGGTCCCCGCTCGCCTCCGCCAAGGCCGCGGTGACCAGCCTGCGCGGGTCAGACGTGGACTGGAGCGAGGCCGAGCGCGCGGAGCTGCTGGCAACCGCGGACGAGTCGCTGGACCGGCTCACGCGGCTGGTCGACAACCTGCTCGACATGAGCCGGCTACAGGCGGGCGCGCTCTCGGTGTTCAGCCGGCCGATGGCGCTCGACGAGGTGGTACCGGGTGTGCTCGCGGACCTGCAGGCCGCGGGGGTGATGGTAGACATCCCGGACTCCCTGCCGCTGGTCTCGGCCGACCCCGCGCTGCTCGAACGCGTCGTCGCCAACCTGGTCGCGAACGCGGTCCAGCACTCGCCGCCGGGCCGTCCGCCGATGCTCACCGGCAGCGCGCTCGGCGATACCGTCGAGCTGCGGGTGGTCGACCGCGGCCCGGGCATCCCGAAGGAGCACCGGGACCAGGTGTTCTCGCCGTTCCAGCGGCTCGGCGACACCGACAACACCACCGGGGTCGGCCTCGGGCTGGCCCTGTCGCGCGGCCTGACCGAGGCGATGGGCGGCACCTTGTCGCCGGAGGACACGCCGGGCGGCGGGCTCACCATGGTCGTATCGTTGCCAGCAGCAACGGGTGTGGGGCGGGAGCGGCCCGTCCCCGGGACGCGCGAGCGCGAGGTCGAGGCATGACACGGGTGCTGGTCGTGGACGACGAGCCGCAGATCGTGCGTGCGCTGCAGATCAACCTGAAGGCCCGCCGGTACGAGGTGTACGTCGCCGGCGACGGCAACACCGCGCTCCGGGTCGCCGCGCAGCATCCGCCGGAGCTGGTGATCCTCGACCTAGGCCTGCCGGACCTGGACGGGGTCGAGGTGATCCGCGGGCTCCGGGGCTGGACCGAGGCGCCGATCGTCGTACTGTCCGGGCGCTCCGACAGCACCGACAAGGTGGAGGCGCTGGACGCGGGCGCGGACGACTACATCACCAAGCCGTTCGGGATCGATGAGCTGCTGGCCCGGATGCGCGCGGTACTGCGGCGCAGTACGACCGCCGAGGACGCACCCGTCGTCCAGGTCGGTGACGCGGAGGTCGACCTGGCCGCGAAGCGGGTGGTCATCGCCGGTCACGAGGTCAGGCTGACTCCGACCGAGTGGCACCTGCTCGAGGTCCTGGTCCGGCACCCGGGCAAGCTGATGTCGCAGCGGCAGCTGCTGACCGAGGTGTGGGGCCCGGGGTACGAGACCGCGCACGGCAACCTGCGCTTCTACATGGGTCAGCTGCGCCGCAAGCTCGAACCCGATGCCGGCCGCCCCAAGCACCTGATAACCGAGCCAGGCATGGGCTACCGCTTCGAACCCTGACCCCTCCCCCGTTCTCTCCTATTTGGCGATCATCGGTCACTTTTTCAGCTTCTGTGGACAGCGGACTTGACACGTCCGCTGTCCACAGAAGCTGAGCTGCCTGTCAAGCGCTTCATCCACAGACGCGGAAAAAGTGACCGATGATCACCTGAGGTGGGAGTCTCGGGAGATGGGCAGCGAGACTGTGGTGGGCGGGTTCCTGGTGGCGGGGTTCGTGGTGTTCCTCACCGGGGCGGTGCGGTGGCGGCTCGCGTACGAGCAGGCGGACGCGCTGCCGTTGATCCACGC
>DASRHY010000157.1:0-54747 GCA_035650275.1 Kribbellaceae bacterium
ACGCCGTCCGGTAGTACCGGCGCGTCCCGTCGTTGCCGGGGCTGCTTCCCGCCCTCCCCGGCGTCTCCCAGATCAGGCTGCCCCCTGCTTCACCGTCCTGCTGCGACAGGGTAGGCGGTGGTGGTCTCTCACCCCCACTCGATCGTTGTGAGGTCGGACCGGGGCGCCCTGCCGGCGTTTCCGTCGGTGGGTTTCCCCGGCCCGCCTCCCGAACCCGGCGTGCGCCGCTAAGCGCACCGGGCTCTCCACAAGCCCCGCTGGGCCTGCGGGTGATCCTTACGCGCTGCTCGGCCACGGCGTCGGGATGCGGGTGCCCCAATAGTAGTAGCGGTGTGCGCGTACTCTCGCGGGGTCGAATAGCATCACGTCGCCGTCGGTGGGCCAGATGCCGTAGCGTCGACGCAGTTGTTTCCAGGGGGTGCGCCGATGCTTGCGGTTCTGCCATCTGACGATCTCCATCCATAGGTAGGAGCGCAGGTAGCTGAAGGTCGCGTGTGAGCATCCGTGTTTGAAGTGACTTGTCCAGCCTCGCAGCATCCGGTTGAGCTGGATGAGCAGGAGCCCGAGCGGCTGGTTCGTGTTCTTCCGGCAGGTCATCTTCACCTTGGCCGTGATCGCCGCGAGGGTCTTCTTGGCCGGGTAGACGTAGACGTACCGTTTGCCGGTGCCTCGCTTGCGGTGGCGCTGGATGCGCCAGCCGAGAAAGTCGAGGCCCTCGTCAATGTGGGTGATGAGGGTCTTCTCCGGTGAGAGGCGCAGGCCCATCCCGGCCAAGACCTCCGCGATCTCGTCCCGCAGCGCTTCGGCGTGCGCCTTGGTGCCCGACACGGTCAGGCACCAGTCGTCGGCGTACCTGGACAGCCGGTAGTTCGGCAGTCCTTGCCGACGGCGTTTGGCCCGCTGGTACGGGCTGGCGCCGGGCCCTCCCGGCGCGTGGGCGATGTACTCGTCCAGCACCGACAGCGCCACATTACTGAGCAACGGGGACAGGATCGACCCTTGCGGAGTGCCGGCACTGGTGTCCACCAGCGTGCTTCCTCGGTGAGGATGCCCGCCTTCAGAAACGCCTTCACCAGAGCCAGAACGCGTTTGTCGCCGACGCGTCGCCGCACCCGGTCCATGAGGGCCGGGTGCGAGATTTCGTCGAAACAGGCTTTGATGTCTCCCTCTACGACCCACTCGTAGGAGCCCCCTTGAAGGAGCTGCCAACGGCGAAGCCGCCAGTATCGATGGCGACACCAGGTCGAACTGCCTCTTCCGGCGGTGATCGCTGAAGCCGGCCTTGTTCGCGGGGCCTGGCGGGTCCCCTGCTCAGGCGGCGGCTCGGGTGGTTCGGGGGACGGCGTAGGAGTGGCGGTCTCCGGACCAGGCGGTGCGGGAGACGTGCTTCTCCATGCGGTCGAGGTCGGCCTGGCTGAGGGTGAGAGCGGCGGCATCGGCGTTTTCGCGGATACGATCTGGGTTGGTGGTGCCGGGGATGGCGACCACGTCGTCACCTTGGGCGAGGACCCAGGCGAGGGCCAGCTGGCCGGGGGTGACGCGGTAGTCGACGGCGAGGGCGACGAGCTCGGACAGGAGAGCGGTGTTCGCCGTGAGATGTTCGCCGTGGAAACGTTGGTCCGGGAGGCGGTCGTCGTCGGGGCCGAGAGCGGCGAAGTCCAGCGCGCCGGTCAGGAAGCCGCGGCCCAGCGGGCTGAAAGCCACCACGCCGATGCCGTGGGAGCGGGCGAACGGCACGACGTCGTCCTCGATCTCCCGCCACGACAGAGACCATTCATATTGGAGGGCCGCGATCGGGTGGACGGACGCGGCGCGTCGCAGCTCCGGCATGGTCATCTCCGACAGGCCGAGGTGCCGCACCTTGCCCGCGGCGACCAGTTCGGCCATCGTGCCGACGCTATCCTCGACGGGCACCTGCGGGTCGGCGCGGTGCAGATAGTACAGGTCGATGTGGTTGACGCCGAGCCGCTGGAGGGACGCGTCGCAGTACCGCCGGATGTCGTCGGGGCGAGCGTTGAGCCGAGCGGGGTCGCCGGGCTTGTCGCGGACGATGCCGAACTTGGTCGCCAGGACCACCTCGTCGCGGCGGCCGGCGATGGCCCGCCCCACGAGCTTCTCGTTCTCGCCCGCGCCGTACGACATCGAGGTGTCCAAAAGGGTCACGCCGAGATCGAGGGCCTGGTGGACGGTCGCGGTGCACCGGCCTTCGTCGGCCGGCCCGTAGTCCTGGGACATACCCATGCAGCCGAGGCCGATCGCGGAGACCTCGAGTCCTCCCCGGCCCAGGTTCCGTATCTTCATCACTCCGCCGCCTTCCGGGATCGCGCGAGTTCGTAGGTCTGGCCCTGCCCCGCCACCGCTCCGCGGGCCAGGTGCCCCCACTGTCGCCCACCGCACTGGCCGGGAACCGAACCCGTCGAGCACGCGCGAGGCCCGAAGCGCCCCGAGGTCCAGGGCACGGGCCAGAATCCGCTACGGGATGGGTACGGTCGGTCCGATCGGCGATTGGGCGATCTTGACCAGGTTTTTGGGCGAGGATCCCGTGTCCGCACCAGATCGCGGTGCCTTCCCGGCCGTCCATGAGGTGGGGGCCCAGCCGCAGCGGTGTTTGAAGCCGAGCAGCCGGTGACCGGCGCGCAGCGGGCCGTCCCTGGCGCCGCCGGCTGGCTGGCGGGCACGGGCTCGCCGAGGGCGTCGCGTCGTGGTCGAGGACTGGCCCGAGGCGTTCACGGGCGACGGCGCCTATCCGGCGGCGCCCGGTCCCGACCTGGCCGGGCTGACCGTCAATGACGGTAGCGCGGCGACGGTGACGTGGCTGGAGGAGCGCGAGATGGGTAGCGTCGTGGCCCCGCTGACGGCTGTGGGTCGCAGGGTGGGCGCGGAACAGCGGTGTGGGCGTGTCAGTGCGCGGCGACGGTGTCGCCTGGGACCAACTCGTACCGGTGCGGGTCGGGAATGGTGGACAGCGCGGCGTCAATGTTGACGACCCGGTTGCGGCCGTCCACGAACACCACCCTGGGCTCCAGCTCGCGGGCGGCGGCGTCCAGCACGGTGGCGTAGGCGATGATGATCACCAGGTCGCCTTTCTGCACCAGCCGGGCCGCAGCGCCGTTTGCACCGATAATCCCGCTGCCGCGCGGGCCCTCGATGACGTATGTCTCCAGCCGGTGGCCGTTGTTGATGTCGACCACGTGCACCATCTCGCCGGGCAGCAGGTCGGCGCTATCCATCAGGTCGGCGTCAATGGTCAGGGAGCCGACATAGTTCAGGTCGCATTGCGTGATGGTGGCGCGGTGGATCTTGGACTTGAGCATCGTGCGCTGCATCGGGTTCACCTTTCGGCGGCGTTGCCGCTCGGGGAGCTCAGGCGCGGGTGGCCCGCAGGACGGCGTCGGCCAGGGCTCCGGCGGTGTCGGTCCGGATCGTGTGCTCCTCTCGCAGCGGCGGAAGGATCTCGTCGCGGTAGCAGCCGGAGGCGTGCACGACGACGTCGGCGGCGGGGTCCAGCAGACCGCGCTCGCGGGCGACGAGGGCCCCGGTGAGCGCCTTGACCAGCGACCACTCACGCAGCGCGGTGGGGTCTGCGCCGATGTCGATGCCGGCGCCGGTGGCGAGGGCGCGGACCCGGTCGTACCGCTGAAGGCACTCGCGCCGGGAGACGACGATCCCGCCGCCGCCGTGCCGCCCGACGATGGCGTTGAGCTGCGGGCGGGTCGCGGGTGCCCTGGTGTAGAAGGTGGGGTCGATGACCTCGTCCGGGTCGTCGGTTTCGGCGGGGAACTCGGCGAGGGAACGCTGCCGCCACACCTCGTCGGGGCCCTGCTCGTAGTCCGGCACCTTCACGCCGAGAAGGCTCGTCACCATATCGGGGGTGGCGAGCTGCTGCACGATGAGGAAGGCGGGGTGGCGGGCCGGCACGGCATGGCCGGGCAGCCCGGCGGCGAGCATCTTGTGCCCGAGGTGGTAGCCGAGCAACCCGAAAGCGCTGGAGACGGCGTGCACGTGCACACGCGGCGCGGAGTCCGCTGTGATCGGGTAGAGGTCGGCCTCGGCGTAGGCGCGGGCCGCGTCGGCTATCCGGTAGTTGTCGAGGTCCAGCGTGTACCAGATGCGGAACCCGGTCTCGGCGAGGACGCGGTCGGCGTACACCTCGACGACCTCGTTGCTGAGCGACTTCACGTCGGCGGGCTGCTCGACGTCGGCGAGCGCGACCGGGTTGGCCTCCCGCAGCGCGGCGTCTTCGCTGAGTGGGCTGTGCCGCAGCTTGGACTGCGACGCGGTGGGGACGAGCGTGACGATGCGCAGGTCCTGCGGCGAGGCCAGCCCGTTCGCTAGGGCGCGGGCGACGGCGTCGCGCAGCGCGGTGCCCTTGTTGCCGGAGGTGGGGGTGAGCAGCAGGACCCGCTCGCCGGTCCGCCGGATGTGCTCCGCGGCTCGGGCGATCATCAACAGCGACGGCATGGTCTTGGTGGTGGCGGTGCCGGGGTTGCGCGTCAGGTCGAGGATGCGCAGGCCAGCCTCGACCTCGGTGAGGGCGAGGTCGGTGACGTCGCTAAAGGCGGCGAAGGCCGGCCCAGGCTCCCCAGGCTCCAGCGGGATCGCGGGCTGGGCGGCGCGGCCCGCGGCGACGTGCCGGGCCGCGGCACGGATCTCCGGGTAGTAGTGGAAGAGGGCGTTGCGTACGAGCCCGCCGGAGCCGGACGTCCGCGGCGCTGCTGTCATGGTGGTCCTCCGGTGTGTTCAGTAGGGATAGGTGGTTGACCATGTGAGTGGTTGACGGCTTGTTTCGTAGGCGCGTCGTCGCTGGCCGGTGGAAGTCCGGTCCGGGTGGCTGCCGGGTGGCCCGGTAGCAGGCTGGCGGTCTCGTCTTGGACGCGGACGGGTTCGAAGCCCAGCGTTGAAATGCCAGGCAGTGCCAAGCCCGGAGGCAGCGATCGGTTGTTCGTGCCGCGGGACGTCATCACGCAGAAGTGCGCGAACTAGTACACGGGCCGCTCACCGCACCCACCCGGTGACCACTGGAGAGCCGTGTGTCGTGAAGGCCGTCGGCCCCACCGTCAGAGATCATTACTCCTCCAGTTCCCGGCCCGACTCGCCGGTGAGGGGTCCCTGCGTCTGGCTTTCACCTTGGCGGCCACCGCGCCGCCGCCACCGATGGGCCGCTGCGCGCGCGCCCGCCGTTCTGCCCCTGGTCAGGCCGTGGGCGACCCGGCCGGAGCGGAGCCACTGCGGTTTTGGTACGCGTGCCGCGGGCCGCAGACCGGGCGGTACGGCGGGTGGGGGGATCCGTACCGCGTCCGTGGTGCGGCCGGCGTACGGCGTTGAGCAGGAGGTTCGTCGGGAGCGGGGCGACCGGTTTCGGCCTTCGCCGCCGCCTATCGTGGGCCGCGGTCGCCCCTGGATGCCCGTGGACGCCGAGGAGCGCTGATGACCCAGACCCTGAGATTCGAGTCCCGCGTGACGCCCGCACCGGAGGCCGTGGGCTGGGACACGGAGCGGCTCGGCCGCCGGCTCGACGCCTTCCTGGCCCGGTACGGAGCCGAACTCGTCGTGTTCCGGCGGGACCTGCACGCGCACCCGGAACTTGCGTTCGCCGAGCACCGCACCACCGGGAGGATCGCGCAGGCGCTGGAGGCGGCGGGCCTCGCGCCGCGGGTGCTGCCCGGCGGCACCGGCCTGTTCTGCGACATCGGGGCCGGAACCGGACCGGCCGTCGCGTTGCGGGCCGACATTGACGCTCTGCCGATCCAGGACGAGAAGTTAGGCGTTTCGTACCGGTCGGCGGTGCCGGGGATCGCGCACGCGTGCGGGCATGACGTGCACACGGCGGTGGTGCTCGGCGCCGGGCTGTTCCTCGCGCAGCAGGCGGCGGCCGGGCTGCTGCCCGGGCGGGTGCGGCTGTTGTTCCAGCCCGCCGAGGAGAGCACCGTGGGCGCTCTCGCGATGATCGACGGTGGTGGCCTGGCCGACGTGGAGCGGGTGTTCGCGCTGCACTGCGACCCGCGCCTGGAGGTCGGCAAGATCGGCCTGCGCACTGGGGCGATCACCGCCGCGTGCGACAAGGTGAGCGTGCGGGTCGCGGGCGCCGGTGGGCACACCGCGCGGCCGCACCAGACCGCAGACCTCGTCTTCGCGCTGGCGAAGGTCGTCACAGAGCTGCCGGCGGCGCTGTCCCGGCGGGTGGATCCGCGTTCGGGCCTCATGCTGGTGTGGGGGCGGGTGTCGGCGGGCTCGGCCCACAACGCCATCCCGGTCGAGGGAGTCGCCGAGGGCACGGTGCGCTGCCTGGACGACGAGGCGTGGCACCAGGTGCCAGGGCTGGTCGAAGGCCTGCTCGCCGCCGTCACCGCCGCGTATGGGGTGCGGGCGGAGTTGGCTTACGCGCGGGGTGGACCACCGACCGTCAACGACGCGGCCGCCGTCCGCATCCTCCAGGACGCGGCCGATCATGTGCTCGGCCCGGACGGCACCGTGCCCACCGAGCAGAGCCTCGGCGGGGAGGACTTCGGCTGGTACCTCCAGTCCGTCCCCGGTGCGCTCGCCCGGCTGGGCACCGGCACGCCGGGCTCTTCCGCTGTCGCCGACCTGCACCAGGGCGACTTCGACGTGGACGAGGGCTGTGTCGCAGTTGGTGTGCGGGTTCTGGCGGCGACTGCGCTGACCGCGCTGGGCGCTCCGGCAGGCAGGGCGAGCAGCGCGGACCCGTCGTGAACCCGTACTTGCCGCCAGGCTGCACCCGCTGAACTGCGCGGACACCCGCCGGCAGGTGCAAGAGGCAGGCGGGCGGCGCGCCCGAGGCCACTCCCTACGTTCGGACAATGAACGAGGACACCAACGCCAACCTCTACGCGGTCCTGGCTGGCGAGGTCCGCAGGATGGGGTTTCTCGACCGCCTCGCCCACGTCACCGACACTGACCGGTTCACCTACGTCGCCACCTACGAGGGCGCCCGGCGGGCGTCGGCGGTCTTCGCCGCGCACGGTGTGCGGTCCGGGGACACGGTGTTGTTGATCCTGCCTGACGGCATCGACCTGGTCTGGACGTTCCTCGGCGCCATTCGGATGGGCGCCGTCCCGATCATCGCCAACTACGAGCAGCACGTGGACGAGCTCGACCACGCGGCGGAGATCTCCCGCCCCACCGCGATCGTGAGCATCCGCGAGCTACCCCCGCGGGACGGTGTTCCTGTGTTCCCGCTCGAGGAGCTGCGCACCGCGGGGCCACCCGTACCGCCGGTGGCGTGGCGCACCGCGGCCGAGCCCGCGTACGGCCAGCTCACCTCGGGGACGACCGGCGAGCCGAAGCTGTGCCTGCACGCCCACGGCGACCCGCTCGCCTACCACGCGGCGTTCGCCGAGCCGTTTCTGCGGCTGGGCGAGACCGACCTGGCGTACTGCGTGTCCCGCATGTACTTCTCGTTCGGGCTGGCCAACTCGCTGTTCTACCCGCACCTCAGCGGCAGCGCGTCACTGCTCACCCGGGACCGGCCCGGCCCGGAGGAGGCGATCACCAGTCTGGTCGAGCACGGCGTCGGCGTTTTCTACGCGCAGCCCAGCTTCTATGCCCGGCTGCTCGCCGCCTCCCGCCCGGAGGTCCTCGCGCGGACACGGCTCGCTGTCGTGTCCGGCGAGCCTCTGCCCGGGCCACTGGAGGCGGCCGTCCGGGAGATCGTCGGTGACGACCTGCTCAACCTGCTGGGCGCGACCGAGGTCGGCTGCCCGTTCGTGGTGATGCCGGAGGGTGAGTCCCGCCCCGGCATGATCGGCCGGGCGCTGCCGCCGTTCCGCATCCGCGTGGTCGCCGAGGACGGAACGCGGCTCCCACCTGGCGAGGAGGGCAGGCTGGAGGTGCGCGGCCCGACGGTGACGCCGGGGATGACCCGATTCGGCCAGCCGTGGCGGCACGGTGACGGGTTCTGGTGGCGGTCCGGCGACATCGGCGTCATCGACGCGGACGGCTACTGCTTCGTCCCGGGACGGGCGGACGATATCGAGGTGATCGGCGGGGTCAACGTGCACCCCAAGGAGGTCGAGGACTTCCTCAGCAAGGACCCGCGGGTGCTGGAGGCCGCCGTGTGCGCGGTGCGGTCGGGGACCGCGCCGACCCGGCTGCGGGCGCTAGTGGTGCCAGCCGGCGAGGTGGACCGGGCGCGCCTCGCCGTGGACCTGTCGTCGGCCGCCGCCGAGCACCTCACCTGGTACAAGCGGCCCGAGGACATCGTGTTCGTCGCCGAGCTTCCCCGCACGGCGACCGGGAAGCTGAACCGGCGTCGGCTCCGCCAGGACGCGGTGGCGGTGGCCTGACGTGTGCGGCATCGCGGGATGGGCCCGCTGGGACGGCCCGCCGGGGGACCAGGCGGCGCCAGGGCGGCGCGCACAGATCGAGGCTATGACGGCGTCGATGGTGTGCCGGGGGCCCGACGCGGGTGCGGTGTGGCTCGACGCGTACGCCGCAATTGGCCATCGGCGGCTGGCGGTCATCGACCTCACCGGAGGCGGCCAGCCCATGACGGTGGCGGACGGCTCCGGCACGGTGGTCCTCACATTCAACGGAGAGGTCTACAACTACCGGGAGTTGCGCGCGGAGCTGCGGGCGCTGGGGCACGTGTTCCGGTCCGAGAGCGACACCGAGGTGGTGCTGCGCGCCTACCTGGAGTGGGGCGAGGCGTTAACCGTCAGGCTCAACGGCATCTACGCCTTCGCGGTCTGGGACCAGGCCAGGCGGCAGCTTCTCCTCGTCCGCGACCGGATGGGTGTCAAGCCGCTCTATTACTACCTGCTCTCCGGCGGTGTGCTGTTCGGCTCGGAGCCGAAGGCGATCCTCGCCCACCCTGAGGTACGGCCAGTGGTGGACGCGGAGGGGTTCGCAGAGCTGCTCGCCCACGCGAAGACCCCGGGGTACGCCGTTTTCCGTGGCATGCACGAGGTCAAGCCCGGCCACACCGTACGGGTCCGGCCCACCGCGGTGACCACCAGGCGGTACTGGGGCCTGGAGGCGCGGGAGCATACCGACGACCTGACCACGACGGTCGCCACCGTCCGCGGCCTTCTGAAGGACACGGTGCGGCGGCAGCTCGTCGCCGACGTCCCGCTGTGCACGCTGCTGTCGGGCGGACTGGACTCCTCGCTGCTGGCGGCGCTGGCGAACCGCGCGCTCGCGACCGAGGGCGCGGGCCCGATCCGGTCGTTTGCCGTTGAGTTCGCCGAGCATGCGGGACGCTTCACCCCGGACGGGCTGCGGGACGCGCCAGACGGCCCGTACGCGCGGATGGCGGCGGAGCACATCGGCGCCGACCACCACGAGATCAGCCTCGATACCGCGACGCTCACCGACCCTGCGCACCGCGCCGCCGTCCTCCGCGCACACGACATCCCGTGGAGCCGCGGCGAGGGCGACACCTCCCTGTACCTGCTGTTTGCCGCCGTCCGTCACAGGTCGACCGTGGCGCTGTCCGGGGAGTCGGCCGACGAGCTGTTCGGCGGTTACCGGTGGCTGCGCGACCGGGAGGCGGTCCAGGCGGACACCTTCCCGTGGCTGGCCGGAGCCGCCGGGAACACCTTCGGCCTCGCCCACCGCGACGTGCTGCTGAGCCCGGGCCTGCGCAACAAGCTCGACCTGCCCGGCTATCGGCGGGGCCGCTACGCCGACGCGCTCGCCGAGGTACCGCACCGGCCTGGGGACGGCCCGGAGGAGCGGCGTCGGCGGGAGCTGGCGTACGTGGCGGCGACCCGGTTCATGCAGATCCTGCTGGACCGCAAGGACCGGATGAGCATGGCCAGCGGGCTGGAGGTGCGGGTCCCGTTCACCGACCACCGTCTGGTCCAGTACGTGTTCAACACACCTTGGGCGATGAAGACCTTCGATGGCCGAGAGAAGTCGCTGCTGCGGGCCGTCGCCACCGGCGTTCTCCCCGAGCCCGTCGTGCATCGCCCGAAGAGCCCTTACCCGAGTACGCAGGACCCCAGGTACGCCCGGGTGCTGCGCGCCGAGCTGGGCGCCGTGCTCGAAGACCCCGGCGCGCCGGTGCGCCCCCTACTCGACCTGGACGCGGCCCGCGACGCCGTCGCCGGAGCCACGCGATACCACCGCACCGGCATCGGGTTCGCCGTGGAACTCGACCGGTGGCTGCGAACGTACGGCGTCCGGCTCGACTTCTGACTCCGTTTCCACCTGAACCCCGACGACATGGAGGTGGCGCATGACCCAGGTCTTGGCGAGGCCCACGCCCGGCGTGCGGGCCGGTCGCGGCATCTGGAGACACACGCGGTGGGACGCGCTCCCGGCGGCCTACAGCGTCGCGTACGTCGCCGCGACACTCGCGCTGGCCGCCCGGTGGCAGGACCTGCCCCCGGCGGGAATGGTGGCGGCGTTCGCGACCGTCGCCCTGATGACGAGCTACCACATCATCGTGGTGTCACACCTGTTCACGCACGTGCCCTGGTTCACCTCGGGGCGGCTGAACGCCGTCGCGTCGCTGCTGAACTCGGCCGGGATCGGGCAGTCGGTGCAGATCTACCAGTTCACCCACGTGCGGAACCACCACCGTTTCAACAACGACCGGCCGGGTCCGGACGGCCGAACCCGCGACACCTCATCCACGTACAGGGACGGTAACGACGGCGACCACACGCCGCTTGGCCGGTATGTCGTGAGCGGGGCGCTGGACTCGGTGGCCGACCGCGCCATGGAGATCCTGGCGATCACCCGGCTGTGGCGTGTCGGTCCGAAGGAGACGCGGCTGCTGGAACTGGCCGCCAACCGCGAGCCCAAGCGGAGCCGGGAGCTGCGGCAGGTGCAAGCCGACCGGGCTGCCCACTGTCTCGCGCTAGCGGCGTTCGTGGTGATCTCGTGGCAGTTCACGGTGCTCTGCTACATACCGGCGTTCTGCACTGCGCTGTGCCTGGTGAACGTCCAGAACTACTACCGACACTACGGCGCCGACCCGTCCAGCCGGACCGCCGACTCGGTCAGCTACTACGGCCGGCTGTACAACCTGCTGTCGCTCAACGACGGCTATCACCAGGAGCACCACCTCAGCCCGGCAACGCACTGGTCGAAGCTGCCCGCGTTGCGGGAGCGGAACCGCGCGAAGCTGGACGGGACGCAGCGCGTCATCAGCCCAGTGCCGGCGATGATCGGCTTCCTCGACCGTCGGCGGGTGCAGCTGCACCGCTCCGTAGCCTCTGCCCCCGTTCCGAGCACCCGACTGGAGGAGTCATGACCAGCCCCATGACCGTCACGCCCGCCGCCCGAGTGACGGGACGGTCGCTGCCCGCCGGGGGCTTCCGGCTGCACCGCGCGGTCGGGCATCCCGACCCCGGGGCCGTGGCCGCGGTGCTGCGCGGCCAGCTGGCGGCGCACCTGGTAAAGGGGTTCGTGCCGGTCGCCGACTGCCGGCGGGTCGCTCGGAACTTCTGGGCCCTACCGCACACCGCCCGGTACGGCGAGGGGGAGGATGGCGTCGAGGCGCACATTGTCGGCGCCTCCCACATCGAGAAGACCACGGACGCCTACCTCACCGAGGCGGCCCGCGCTGCCCCCGCCGTGCTGGGCCTGTACGCCGGAGCCCGTGACCCGCTGGGCCGCTTCCGCGCGGTGGCGGCCGGGCTCGACGAGGTCCGAAGGGTCCGGCCCGCCGCCCATGAGGGGCGGACGGCCGCCGGGTCCAAGGCCGTGTGCTGGAACAGCACCGGCGAATATCTGCTGCTGCCACACGACGACCTCGCCCAGCTCAGCGACCCGATCCAGGCCGGGTTCGAGATCGGGCGGGTCCGGCGAGTGATGGCGGTGAACGCCTATCCGCAGGTGCCGTCGGGGGCTGGCCAGATCCAGCTGTGGAATGTCGAGCCCGACGACCGGACGCGCGCCGCGCTCGGCCTCACGTTCAGCGGCTATCCGTACCCGGGCGAGGCGCTGCGCGAGCACGAGTCGATCATCGTGCCGGTCGAGACCGGCGACCTGTGCGTCATCAACGGCAACCTCGTCCACGCCGTCCGAGGGCCATCGGCGCCCGGCGATCGCAGGCTCCTACTGACCTGCTTCACCGGCCTCGACCCCCAGGGAGACCTCCTCTACTGGACGTGACGAACCGCCCTACCCGGCCTGAGCCACCCGGCGCCTCGCGCGCGGGGTGGCTCGCTGTCCGGGCCCGACGGCTCTTCGCCGAAGGCGCCGTAGCAAACCCGTACGTCCCCGTTCCGTGCGGCCAAACTCCCTCCAGGCTTGCCTTTCGTCCGGGGACGGCGGTGCAGTGGGCCATCGATCCCGCGCCGGGTCGCCCGCCGACGCTAGTGGTCATCCGCTTCTCGGAGCGGTCAGAGACGGAGGCGACCCGATGAACGACGAGCCGACGGCCCAGCATGAGCGCGAGCGGCTACTGGCCCTGCTGCTCGAGCGGGAGGGCTTCGCGCCGTCCACCGGGGAGCCGATCGCGTCGGCTGACCGCAGGGGCGACCTGTCACCGTCGTTCGGCCAGCTGCGCATGTGGGTGATGGACCGGCTGGCGCCGGGACTGCCGCTTTACAACGCGCCGCTGGCCTACCGGGTGCGGGGCCCGCTGGACGCTGCGGCGCTGCGGGCGGCGTTCGCGGCGGTCACCGCCCGGCATGAGGCACTGCGGACGACGATCGCCCGGTGCGGCGACTCCGCCATCCAGGTCATCGCCCCGCCCGGGCCGTTCCCGGTCCCAGTCCTGGATGTGCCCGCCGCCGATCGGGACGCGGCGGTGGAGCGGCTGGTTCACGAGGACGCAATGCGTCCGTTCGACCTGCAGCGCGAGCCGCCGATCCGGGCGCGGCTGCTGCGGCTAGGGGATGACGACCATGTCCTGCTCATCGCCCAGCACCACATTGCCACCGACAGCTGGTCGCTCAGAGTCCTGTTCTACGAGCTGGCGACCGCGTACGCGGCGGAGCTGGACGGCCGCCGCCATGGGCTTGCCGACCTGCCCATCCAGTACGCCGACCACGCTACCTGGCAGCGCGAGCGGCTCACGGGCGAGCGGGCCCGTACGGACCTGGACCACTGGGCCGAACGGCTGGGGGACGCGCCGCGCATCCTGACCTTCCCGACGGACCGGCCTCGCCCGGCGAAGCCGACCTTTGCCGGAGCCGAGCACACCTTCACGCTGCCCCCGGAGACGGTGGCGCAGCTGCGGGCGGTGGCCGCCGCGCACGACGCGAGCCTGTTCATGGTGCTGCTCGCCGCGTTCCAGGTGTTGCTGGCCCGCTACACCGGAGAGCACGACATCGTCGTCGGCGCCCCGGTCGCCGGCCGCGACCGGGTGGAGACCGAGCCACTCATCGGCTACTTCGTCAACGACCTCGCGTTGCGCACCGACCTGTCCGGCGACCCGTCGTTCACCGAGGTGCTGCGCCGGGTGCGCCGGACGGTGCTGGACGCGCAGGACCACCGCGAGCTGCCGTTCGAGCGGCTCGTAGAGGAGCTTCAGCCCGCCCGCCAGCTCAGCGTGCACCCGCTGTTCCAGGTCGGCTTCCAGGTCGACCAGCGGCACCATCTCGACGGGCAGCGCGACGACCTCGAGCTGCGCGGCGTACGGATGGAGCGCATCCCGTCGTCCACGAAGACGAGCAAGTTCGACCTGTCCCTGGCACTCGTCGAGGCGGGCGGAACGCTAACCGGGACCATCGAATACTCCGCCGACCTGTACGTCGCTGCCACCATCGAGCGGATCGCGGCCAACTACCAGACCCTCGTGGCCGCCGCCGCCGCCGCCGATCCGGACCGGCCCGCCGGGCGGCTGGAGCTGCTCACTGCCGAGGAGCGCCACCGGGTGGTGGACGGCTGGAACGCCACCGGCCACCCGGTGGACGGCACCCTTCTCCACCGCTTGGTCCAGGAGCAGGCACTGCGCACCCCGGACGCGGTCGCGCTGATCGCCGAGGACGAGCGGGTCTCGTATCGGCTCCTGGACGACCGGTCCAATGCCCTGGCCCACCGGCTGCGGTCCCTCGGCGCGGGCCCGGAGATCATCGTGGCGGTCTGCGTCGAACGCGGGGTCGAGGCCGTCGTGGCGCTGCTGGGCGTGCTCAAGTCCGGCGCCGCGTACCTGCCGATCGCGCCCGACCAGCCCATGGAACGGACGGTGGGGATGCTGGCCGACGCGGGCGCCGCGATCCTCTGCACCCATGAGCGGTTGCTAGCGACCTTTGTGGACCTCGACATCCCGCTGTGCTCGATGGAGGGCAACTGGCGGGGGATCTGTCCGGTGACGGCGCCGCCGCAACTCGCCCACCCGGACAACGTCGCGTACGCGCTGTTCACGTCCGGCTCGACCGGACGGCCCAAATGCGCGGTGATCCCGCATGCGGGCGTCGTCAACTACCTGGCCTGGCTCCAGGGGACGTACCCGCTCACTCCCAATGACCGGGTGCTGCACAAGGCCCCCTTGGGCTTCGACGTATCGGTCTGGGAGCTGTTCTGGCCGCTGAGCTGCGGTGCCGCCGTCGTGCTGGCGCGCCCCGGCGGGCAGCGCGATCCCGCCTACCTGGCCGCGCTCGCCCAGCACGAGCAGATCTCCGTCATGCACTTCGTGCCGGTCATGCTGCGGGCCTTCCTCGCCGAGCCCGCCGCCGCGGACTGCTCCAGCGTGCGCATGGTGCTGTGCGGAGGCGAGGCCATCACCCCGGATCTGGTCGCCCGCTTCCATGAGGTGCTCGATGGCGACCTGCACAACCAGTACGGCCCGACGGAGACGACCGTCCAGACCACCGCCGCGACCCTCACGCCGGGAAGCGAGCGGATCACCCTGGGCAGCGGCATCTGGAACACCCGGCACTACATCTTGGACACGACTGGTGAGCCCGTGCCGCAGGGCGCGGTGGGCGAACTCCACGTCGCCGGGGTGATGGTGGGGCGTGGCTACCTCGGCCGCCCGGACCTGACCGCCGAGCGGTACGTCCCCGACCCATACGGGCAGCCGGGCTCGCGGATGTACCGGACTGGGGATCTGGCCCGGTGGCTGCCCGACGGGACCCTGGAGTACCTCGGCCGGACCGACCACCAGGTGAAGATCCGCGGGTTCCGGGTGGAGCCGGGCGAGATCGAGGCCCAGGTGAAGTCCTGTCCCGCCGTCCGGGCGGCGGCCGTAACCGCGCGGCCTGGCCCCGGCGGCGACAAGCGGCTCGTCGGCTACGTCGTCGCCCGGGACCAGCCCGCCCCCGGTGACCTGTGCGAAATCGTCCATCGGCACCTGACCGAGCGCCTGCCCGCCTACCTGGTCCCATCGACGCTCATGGTGATGGACGCCCTGCCGATCGGTGCCAACGGCAAGGTGGACCTCGCCGCGTTGCCCGAGCCGTCGATCACGGCCGCCCGGATCGGGCGAACCCGTCCCCGCACTCGTGCCGAAAGAGTCCTGAGCGGGATCTGGGCCGCCGTCCTCCAGGTCGAGGAGCCCGGCACGCACGAAAACTTCTTCACCCTGGGCGGCGACTCGATCCAGGCCATCGAGGTGTCGGCGAAGGCGGCCGCCGAGGGCTTGGTGTTCAGCCCGAACGAAGTGTTCCAGCACCAGACGCTGGCCGAGCTGGCGGCCGCGGCCACGCCTGGGGCGCCGGCGGTACGGCCGCCCGCTGGCGATGACGAGATCATCGGCGAGGTTCCGCTGACGCCAATCCAGAAGTCCTTCCTGGCATCCGCGCAGACCGACCGGCACGCGCAGTATGTCGGACTGGTGCTCCCGGAGGATGTGGACGCTGCCGCACTCGAGGCCGCGCTCGCCCACCTCGTCCGGCACCACGACCAGCTCCGGGCCCGATTCACGCGCCGTGAAGCCGAGTGGGTGCAGACAGTCGACCCGTACCGGCCGGGCACGTGGCTCGAGCGTGTCGCGGCCGACGAACCGGATCTCGACACGCTGCTCGATGTTCAGGCCGACCGCCTTTGCGCTGGGCTGAGCATCGCCGATGGCCGCATTGTGCGCGCGGCGCTGCTGGAGCGGTCAGCCGCACCACCGCTGCTGCTCATCGTCATCCACCACCTGTGCGTGGACGCGGTGTCGTGGCGGATCCTGCTCGAAGACCTGGAGGCGGCCTATGTCCGCCTGGCTGGCGGCCACGACCCCGACCCGCCCGTGAAGACGACCTCGTTTCAGGAGTGGGCGAGCCTGTTGCACGGGCTCGCCGGATCCGCCGAGATGGCCGAGGAGTCGCGGCAGTGGCAGCGGCTGCTGCCCGGCCCGACTCCGCCCGCCGTAGACGAGATGGCCGGTGGCGCCCCCTGCCGCGCGGATCGGGTGCTGCCGCGCGAAACCACCAAAATCCTCCTGGAGGAGGCGCCGGAGACCCACCGGACCCAGATCAACGACGTGCTGCTCACCGCGCTCGCCGTCGCCTATCACCGGGTGGCCGGCGCCCGGGGCCTCGTCGTCGACCTGGAGGGGCACGGCCGTGAGCCCGTCTTCCCCGCGGCCGACCTCACCCGTACCGTCGGCTGGTTCACCTCGATCCACCCAGTACCGCTCATCCTCGACGCCCCGGCCGACTTGCAGGGCAGCCTCCTGGCCGTCCGTGAGACCCTCGCGGCGGTGCCCCGGCGCGGCATCGGGTTCGGGCTGCTGGCCCACCTGCGCGACGACGAGCACGCACTGCGCGGCATCCCGGCCGCGGACATCCTGGTCAACTACCTCGGCCGTACGGTCCCAGCGTCCGCCGACCCGGTCCTGCGGCCGGTGGACGAGCCGCTGCGCTTGGCGACGGCGCCCGGCGCCGCCAGCGGCCACCTGGTGGAGGTGGTCGCCCAGCTCACCGACGGCTCCCTCGCCATCCGCTGGCGGTGCGACGGGCGGCGACACACGCCGGAGACGATAGCCGCGCTCGCCGACGAGTTCACTGCGGTCCTGGCGGAGATCGCGGGGCTCGTCCGCGCCCCCGGCGCGGGTGGCCGGATCGCCGCGGACTTCCCGATGTCCGGCCTGTCCACGCAGGACATCGCGCGGTACTTCGGCACCGCCCGCGGCATCGAGGACATGTACCCGCTCACGGGCGTCCAGGACGGCATTCTCTTCCACACCCTCACGGCGCCCGGGGAATCGCTCTACCTCGCCCAGCTCAGCTGGGAACTCGGCGAGGTCGACGGGCTCGCCATGGCGGAGGCGTGGCGCGAGCTGGCCCGCCGTTACCCCGCGCTGCGGACCCGGCTCGCGTGGGAGCTGCTCGACCGGCCGCTCCAGGTGGTCGAACGTGAGGCATGCCTGCCCGTGGAGCTGCTCGACTGGTCCGGGCGGACCCCGGATCAGCGGCGGGAAGCGCTGGAGGAACTGCTGCGTGACAGCCGCCGCCGCGGCCTGGACCTGCGCGTCGCGCCACTCGCCCGGGTCACCCTGATCCGCGGCGGGGACCGCTGGCGGGCCGTGCTGGAGTACCACCACATCCTGCTCGACGGGTGGAGCACCGTGATGCTCCTGCACGACCTGCTCGCCGTGTATGAGGCGATGACCTCGGGCGGCGACCTCGTCCTGCCGGAACGGCCGTCTTTCCGCGAGCACGTCCGTTGGTTGGAGACCGAGGCGCACGCGGGCGAGGAGGACTACTGGCGCACGCTTCTTGCCGGGTTCCACGAGCCCACCCCGCTGCCCCCCGGCGGGTCGCCTGGCCCGGACGCCACCGGACCCGGCCTCAGCGACCTCGACATCGGACCCGGCCTCGCCGCCGCGATCGCCGACTTCGCCCGGCGCGAGCGGGTCACCACGTACACCGTGGTGCAGGCCGCGTGGGCGCTGATGCTCGCGCTACACCACGACGTCGAGGATGCCGTGTTCGGCGCCACCGTGTCCGGCCGTAACGGCGTGCCGGGTGCGGAGAGCATGGTCGGGCTGTTCATCAACACGCTGCCCGTACGGGTTCCTATCGGCTCCGGCCGGCCCGTCGGGGCGTGGCTGCGCGACCAGCAGGCCGCGCGCGCCGCGATGCCTTCCGAACACACCGCGCTCACCCGGATATCGAGGTGGAGTGAGGTGCCGCCCCGCGCCCAGATCTTCGCCAGCAACATCACCTTCGGCAACTACCCGCTGGCCGACCCGGTCCGGCAGGTGCTCGGCGGGCTGTCCGCCAAGGTCCTGCGGGTCGAGGAATCCAGCCACTATCCGCTCGGCCTCGTCGTCAACCCGGGCCCGCCGTTCGAAGCCCAGGTGCTGTACGACCGCGGTCGCTACACCCCAGACGCCGCCGCCGGCCTGGCCGCCGACCTCGCCCGGATTCTGGCGGAGCTGGTCTCCGACCGCGCTGGAACCCCGCGCGACCTGCTCGGCCGGATCGGCCAAACCCGCCTGCTCGCAGACCTTGTGACGAAGGAGCACAGGCCATGACCATGATGCAGGAGACCGACGCTCGACCGCCCACCGCCCCAGCCCGCCACGCCGGCTCGGGCAGCCCAGTCAGCTCCTACACCGAGTGGGACCCGCTGGAGGAGGTCATCGTCGGGATCGTCGACGGCGCGAGCTTCCCTACCTGGCACATGTCGCTACCGCCGGTGCTCCCCGCCGACCAGCACGACACCTTCCGCACCCGGGCCGGACGCCCGTTCCCGCCGCACCAGGTGGAGGCGGCCCGGCGGGAACTGGAGGAGTTCGTGCACATCCTCGAGACCGAGGGCGTCCGGGTCCGGCGGCCCGCGCCGATCCCGCAGCGCACCACGTACAGCACCCTCGAGTGGGCCAGTACCGGCATGTACGCGGCGATGCCCCGTGACACCATCCTGGTCGTCGGCGAGGACATCATCGAGTGCCCGATGGCCTGGCGGTCCCGCTACTACGAGTCGCTGGCGTACCGGCCGTTGCTCAAGGAGTACTTCCGTGGCGGCGCGCGGTGGAGCGCCGGCCCCAAGCCCGAACTCACCGACGCGCAGTTCGATCTGGACTGGACAGAGCCCGCCGACGACGACCCGCGGCGGCTCGTGGTCACCGAGTTCGAGCCGACCTTCGACGCCGCCGACTTCCTGCGTTGTGGGCGCGACATCATCGCGCAGATGAGCAACGTCACCAACGCGTTCGGCATCGAGTGGCTGCGCCGTCACCTTGGCGACTACCGGGTGCACGTCTTCGAGTTCGACGACCCGCATCCGATGCACATCGACGCGACGCTGGCGCCGCTCGCCCCCGGCAAGCTGCTGATCAACCCGGATCGGGTGCCGCGGGTGCCCGCACTGTTCCGGGGCTGGGACGTCATCGAAGCGCCTCGGCCGGTCATCCCCGCCTCGCACCGGCTCTACATGACCAGCAGGTGGATCAACATGAACATCCTCATGCTCGACGAGCAGCGGGTGGTGGTGGAGCGCCAGGACGAGCCGATGATCCAGGTCATGAAGGAACACGGCTTCACCCCGATCCTGTGCAACTTCCGGAACTTCAACAGTTTCGGCGGTTCTTTCCACTGCGCAACCCTCGACGTCCGCCGCGCCGGCACCCTGCAGTCCTACTTCCGATGAGGCTGAAGGCGATGCCGAGCGAGACGAACGCGCCCGCCCTGGTCCCCGGCCTCGTCGCCGCCCGCGCGGCAGCGGCTCCAGATACCGTGGCCTGCCGGGCCGGGCGGCGCGAGCTGACGTACCGGACGCTGGACGAGCGCGCCGCCCGTACGGCGAGCGTGTTGCGCGACCTCGGGGTCGGTCCCGACGTGCCCGCTGCCGTGCTCATGCCCCGCTCGCCCGGCCAGATCGTCGCGTACCTCGCGGTGATGACGGCGGGGGGTGCGTACCTGCCGCTCGACCCGGCCTACCCGCCGGAGAGGATCAGGCAGATTCTCGCCGACGCCGCGCCGCCGGTCATGCTCGCCACCGCGGAGCTGGCTAGGCGACTTCCCGCCGGTCCCGGGCCCCGGGTCGTCGTGCTCGACGACGCCGGCGGCTGCGCGCAGGCTTCCCCGCGGCGCAGACACAGAGCGGCGCTTGACGGCGCGAACCTGGCGTACGTCATCTACACCTCCGGATCGACCGGCGTGCCGAAGGGAGTGCAGGTCCCGCACTCCGGGCTGGCCAACCTGGTCCGCTGGCACCACGCCCGGTACGGGCTGACCCCGGCCGACCGCACCGCCCACCTCGCCTCAGCGGGGTTCGACGCGGCGGTCTGGGAGATCTGGCCGACCCTGGCGGCCGGGGCGACGCTGCATCTGCCCACCGAGGAGGACCGGTTGCGTCCTGACCGGCTCGGCGCCTGGCTGCGCGAGACCGGGATCACCGTGACGTTCATGCCGACGCCCTTGGCCGAGGAGATGATCACCGGCGGGCACCTCGGCGGGTCACGGCTGCGGGCACTGCTCACCGGCGGGGACCGGCTCCGCCGCGCCCCGCCCGTGGGCGCGCCGTACCAGCTGGTCAACCACTACGGCCCGACCGAGGCCAGCGTGGTCAGCACTGCGGGCACCGTACCTGCGGGCAGCGCGGGCCCGCCCGCTATCGGCCGTCCCATCGACGGCACCGGCGCGCACGTGCTCGACGACGCCCTTCGCCAGGTGCCGCCGGGCGAGGTCGGCGAGCTGTATGTCAGCGGCGAGGGGCTGGCTCGGGGCTACCTGGGCCGCCCGGGCCACACCGCTGCTCGGTTCGTCCCCGACCCGTTCTCCGGCACCCCGGGCGCGCGGCTCTACCGGACCGGTGACCTGTGCCGGGTCGACGCGGACGGCGTGCTGTGGTTCGCGGGCCGCGCCGACGACCAGGTGAAGATCCGCGGCTTCCGGATCGAGCCGGGAGAGGTCGAGGCGGCGCTGCTCGCCCACCCCCGGGTCGCGGAAGCTGCGGTGGTCGCCCGGCCCGGACCATCGGGCGCTCCGCAACTCGTCGGCTACGCCGTGCCCAGCGCGGGGGCGGCGGTCACCGTGCAGGAACTGCGGGCGCATCTATCCGAGCGGCTGCCCGCCTACATGGTTCCGCCGCGGCTGCTGATACTCGGCGGCCTGCCGATGACCCCGCATGGCAAGCTCGACCGCCCAGCCCTGCCGGTACCGCCCGCGGGCGGGCTAGGCGAGATGCCTCGGGATCCGGTCGAGGAGACCATCGCGGAGATCTGGGCGGCCACGCTCGGCCTGCCGGACGGGCACCCGCTCGGTGTGCGGGACGGCTTCTTCGATCTGGGCGGGCACTCGCTGCTCGGGCACCAGGTCATCACCCAGGTGATGCAGGTGTTCGGCGTCGCGCCGCCGCTAAGCGCCCTCTTCGAGGCGCCCACGATAGCGGGGTTCGCCGCCGCCATCCAGCGGGGCGAGCGGACCCCCGGCCGGATCGCCGCCATCGCCCGGCTGCGCAGGCAGGTGGCCGGGCTCACCGACGAGCAGGTGGCTGGCCGGTTGGCGTCGCTGACCCCGGAAAGGCAGGTCGCACATGACCGCTGAACGGACCCGCGAGCGGCCCGCGCCACCCGCCGACCAGGCGGCGCGGGCCATCGCTGCGGCTTGGTGCACCACGCTGCGGATCCCGGAGGTGGCCGACGACGACGACTTCTTCGAACTCGGCGGCAACTCGATCATCGTGACCCGGATCGTGGCGTACCTGCGCCGGGAGCTGGGCGTCGAGGTCGACATGCTCCAGCTCTGGGACACTTCGCGGTTCGGCGACTTCCGGGAAGCCGTCACTGCGAGCCTGACCGACACCGGCCCGAAAGGAGCTTGAATGACCGACGACGACGCGAAGGGCCCCCGCTATCTCGTCGTGCTCAACGACGAGGAGCAGTACTCGCTCTGGCCGGAGCGGCGGCCGCTGCCCGCCGGCTGGCGGGGCGACGGGGTGTCCGGCACCAGAGCGGAGTGCCTCGCGCACATCGAGGAGGTGTGGTCGGACATGCGGCCGCTGAGCCTGCGCCGCCGGATGGCGGCCGCGGCAGGTGAGTCGGGCTGACTCCCGCCCCACGCGATACCTGACGAACCCGCGGGCCCTGCGCAGGTCCCGCGGGTTGGCCGTGCCCACGGCAGCAGGTCATACGCCATTGAGGACGGGCGGGTCCCGCAGGATGCTGGCCTGGAGCCGCTCGATCTCCTCGGACGGTTCCAAGCCCAGCTCGCGGTCGAGGAGCCCGCACAGGTTCCGGTAAGCCTCCAGCGCCTCGCCGCGGCGGCCGCAGGTGGCGAGCGCGGCGATCAGCCGACTGTGGAACCACTCGTTCAGCGGGTAACGGGCCGTCAGCGGCCGCAGCTCGGCGACGAGCTCGCGTTCGCGGCCCAGCGCGAACCCGGCCTGGACGCCGAGCTCAAGCGCCCGCAGCCGCAGCTCCTCCAGGTGGAACACGTAGACGTCGAGGTGCCGGCCCTTGGCGACGTCGGCCAGCGCGGGCCCGGTCCATAGCTCCTGCGCCCGTTCCAGCAGGTCAGCGGCCTCGGCAGCCCGGCCCGCCGCCAGCGCCACCCGCGCGCGGCGCACGCTCGCTTCGAACAGCGCGCTGTCCAGCGCGCTGTCGGTCAGCACCAGCCGGTAGCCAGGCGGGCGGGTGGCCAGCCAGTCGTGCCGGTGGCCGCCGCTACCCGGCCGGCGGAGCTGGTAGACGTACGTCTGGGCGGTGGGCACGGCGCTGCGCGGCGGGTCGTCGCCCCACAGCTCCTCGATGATCATGTCCATGGGCACCACCGTGCCCGCACGCAGCAGCAGCAGGGCCAGGATCTGGCGCACCTTGGCCGCCGTGGGCGTGCAGTCCTCCGGGCCGCAGCGGACCTCCGTCGCCCCTAACACCTTGAACTCCGGCATCGCAGCTCCGTTCATCGCCCCGGGCCGGCCGGCGGCCCGCCTAAGGGGAGATCCATTGCGGAACGTAACCGAGGGCGGTGGCCCCGATCAATGCGCATGTAACCAAAGTTGTAAGCCGAATATCGCAGGTTGTACCACCACCCCTGACTTTCGATGTATTGGCACTCTTGAGCAGCTCCGAGAATGGTTCCATTCGGGAATGGAGCTGACGCATTCCCAGTCCCTGGCCTTTCGGGTCGGCCACAGGCCCCGGCCCGCGCCGGCGGCCGCGGCATGATCACCTCGGCGCGGATCGACGCGTTCAAGCCGCCGCCCGCCGGCACCTCACCTGCCCGCGCGCCCTCAAACGCGGCCGGCACAGCAGCTACCGTGTCATCCCTGTAGGAGTGGGGCCGTGTCAACTCCCGAACTGGACGGGTTTGTGACCGGTTGGGCTTGTTTCCCGGCTCGGTGCGGACAAACGCCGGTAATGGTTCGGGGTCAAGGCTCGACCGGAGGTCGACCCGCGCAGCGGGCTTGGTCTTGACGCCGATCCCGGACGGCGCAGAATCGGTACGCCGGGAACGCCTGTGGTGTTGTGGGGGTGGGCCGTGTTCTCCAGTGTCCGAAATGGATGGTGAGGCGGAACCGGGTCCGGTTGCCGGTCATCCTTTCGCCGCCGGCGGGGCGGCATGGAGTGCTACGGCCGCAGCCAGGCGGGATCAATCAAGACGGATCGACCACGCCGTGGTGGGGGTCAGACACAGAGCGACCTCGCGCCTGGCTGCGCCGGGACTTGGTGCTCACGCTGGACCGGTCAGGCAACGGATGTGGCCGTCGCGCAGCCCGTAGAAAACCAGCGTGAGGAGTTTGCGGGCGGCGGCGACCTTACCGATGTTCGCGCCGCGGCGTTCGCCGATGCGGACCCGGGCGTGCCCGAGCGGACCCTCGCGGAGGGTTGGCACGGCTTCGACCGCGGCCCATCGCACGAGCGGATTGCCCTGCTTGGTGATCCGACCCCGGTGGACCTTCGTGTCGGACTCGCGATGCTTGGGGGTCATGCCGGCCCAGGAGCACAGCTGCTGCGGGCGGGCGAAGCGAGTCACGTCGCCGATCTCGGCGACGAAGATCGCTGCGAGTACCGGCCCGACACCGCGGATGGCCTGAACCGCCTGAAAACCAGGGTGTGCCGTCAGCTGCGCGCCGGTGCGCTTGGTGAGAATGTCGATCTCGAACGTGAACGCGTCGATCAGCCTGTGACCGCGTGTTTGCGGATCGCCAGGCGGGTCACGGTGGACCACTGCTCCCAGTCCTCGGGAGTTTGTGGTTCAGCGTCGGCGAGCAGCAGCAGCCCGCCACACAGCGGGCAGCGTCCGCGCTGGGCCAGTAGCGCACGCCAGCGGGCGCGGTCCAGCACGGGCTGTTTACGGCCACGCCGCCAATCCCAGTGGTCGGCCAGGGTCGGGTCGTCGGGAGACGCCCAGCCCTTGACCATGGTGTGCCGCACGACTTTCGCCCAGCCGAACCTGAGCAGGTAGGCGCCGCTGCCGCGGTCATTGAAGACCCACCGGTCCCGCCGGGACTTGTTGAACATGCCGAAGTACCGGCGCACGATCCACCGGCTTCGACTTGTGCGGGTGACGGAACTTCGCCCACTCAGACGAAACTCCAACGGTGAGTGGGCAGGCGGCAGCACCCCGGCGACGCCGGGGTTCGGGTTGGCTGCTGTTATGCGGCCAGGGGTGTGAGTTCGGCGGTGTAGCCGAGTTCGCGAAGCTGGCGGAGGAGGCGGTGCTTGCGAGCGTTGGTGTCGTCGTAGCGGGTGTAGTAGTCGGCGCCGAGATCGGCGTACGTGGCACCGGTGGTCAGCAGATGCCAGACGATGACGGGTATGGTGTGCGCGATGGCGACGGCGGCTTTCTTGCCGCCGGCTTTGCCGAAACGTCGGTGCAGACGGCGGAACCGCGCGCCCAGGCGGGTGCTGGTGCGGGAGGAGGCCCAGGCCGCTTCGACCAGCACGCCACATAGATGCAGGTTGCCGTTACGGGTGGTGCCCTTCTTGCGTTTGCCGGCGGACTCGTAGTTACCCGGGCACAGCCCGGCCCATGAGGCGAGGTGCTCGGCGGTGGGGAAGCGGGTCATGTCCACGCCGATCTCAGAGATGATCGTCTGCGGAGCCGAAGCCGAACGGATCAAGGACCAGGTGGCGGTGTTCCTGCGTGATGAACCCAAGCTGGAACTCACCAGGCGCAGCGACACGAAGATCACCCGGGGTCGGCGGTCGATCAACGGGACGATCGCGCTGCGCGTGCCACTCGATGTGATCACTGCGAAGTGTGCCCCCTACCTGCGGCGCGGCAAACCCGAAGCCCGCACGGCCCTGTGCACCTCGACGACTACGACATCGTCGCCACCTACGGGGCCGAGTACCGGGGCACCGTCCAGTACTACCTGCTCGCCACCGACGTCTGGCGACTGTCCCGCTTGCGGTGGGTCGCCGAGACGTCGATGCTCAAGACGCTGGCGGCCAAGCACAGGTCCACCGTGTCGAAGATCGCGGCCAAACACCGGGCGGTTGTGCAAACCTCGTACGGGAAGCGGACCTGCTTCCAAGCCCGCGTCGAACGCGACGGCAAGCAGCCACTGGTCGCACGGTTCGGCGGGATACCCCTCGCACGCCACAAGGACGTGACGCTCATCGACCGCGTACCCGACAGGCCGGTGACCTACCCCGTCAAGGAGCTGACCGCCCGGCTCCGCAAGGGAAGGTGCGAGCTGTGCCAACAGCCGGGGAAGGTGCAGGTTCACCAGATCCGCAAACTCGCCCAACTCGACAAACTTGGAGCAGACCAGCCGACGTGGGCCACGGTCATGGTCAGGAAGCGGCGCAAGACCCTCGTGGTCTGCCATCCCTGCCATGACGCCATCCACGACCGGCACCCCACGCGGCAGCGGCATAGATCACTGGAGAGCCTCGTGCCTCGAAAGAGGCCCGCGGCGTTCGGCGGGGGGCCACGCGGAAAAGGGCCTGCATAGCAGGCACCTCGTCGCGTGGCCTACCCAGTTCCTACATCGCATCAAGAAGTCCGGCCAGCCGGCCAGCACCCGCCACAGTGGACCAGCCACTGCTGCCAACAGCGCGCCACCCCGATCCTGGCCGCCATCACAGTGCTCCAGCACCTCGAAGAGATCGACCACTATCACGATGAAAGGCTCATTTCTCGACCCAGCGGAACACGGCCAGATCGGCGAACACGATCGTGGTTGGCGCGTCGATGTCCTCGCGCTTATGGCAATAGAATCGGCCGGGCGCCGAGGTTCGTGGTTTGATATTCGTAACGGTATCGCCCGAAGGTCGGATAATTACCAGATATAGACTCCCTAAAATATCTAGGATACAATTTGGCAGATCTTGGAGACAACGCGGGTGCAGGGTGGTTGGATTGGGATCTCGGGCCGCTGCGGCGGGAGGTGCCCACGACAGCACTTCGCCGACCTCAGCGACCTCAGCGACCTCCCCGTCCGACACGCTTGCCGACCGGCTCGACGCCGCCACCGATTTGCTGGTCACCGAGTACGGCCGGGCTCTGGCTGGCTCGCTCGTCGTCTTCGCCGCCAACGCCGCCGCGCGCGAGCAGGCGCAGTCGCAGATGCGGCTCGTCCTCGGCGACGTCGCCCACGGCCTGCGGGGCGAGTCCGCCCGCAGCTCTGAGGACCTGGCCGGGCTGACGCTGAGCCACGAGATCGGTCTCGACCGTGCCCGCGCGCATGTCGATCCCCTGGACTCCATCGCCGCCGCGCGGGTGCTCTCCCAGGTCGTGGTGCACTGGGCCGTGCAGGAGAGCGCGAACGACGACGCCGGGACGATGGGTGACCTGCTCGCCGAACTGAGCGCCAGCCTGGTCTTCCGGATTACCGAGGCGACCACCTGGTACGCCACCTACCTGTTCAACCGGGTGGTGCACGCGCAGCGGGATGAGCGGCGCCGTCTCGCCCGCGACCTGCACGACCAGGTCGGGTACGGCGTGGTCGCCGCCCGGCTCGGCCTGGAGGCATACCAGCGCGCCGAGGTGGGCCGGGCCGAGACCGGCGGGGCCGACGACGCCGGTGCGGTGATCGCGCAGACGATCGGCCGGCTGGACACCGCCATCGACATGATCAACAAGCTGATCGGGGACCTGCGCGCCGAGGTCACCGATCTGACGCTGGCGCTCAAGGGGCTGGCGCAGGAGGGCTCCGACCCGTCCGTCGCGATCGCCTGCGAGGTCAACGGCGACGAGTCGTGGCTGCCCTCGACCGTGCGTACCGAGGCGTTCCTCATTGTCCAGGAGGCCGTGCGCAACGCGCTGCGGCACTCGGGCGCGCGGCACATCTCCGTGGTCGTGCACGTCATGCCATTCTGGGTCACCGCGACCGTGGACGACGACGGCCGGGGCCTGCAGACGCCGGTGGCGGGCGAGTCCGGCGGCATGGCCGGGGGACATGGCGTGGCCGGTATGTTCGAGCGGGCGGCGCTGCTCGGCGGCAGCCTCACCGCCGCCGACCGGCCGGGCGGCGGCGTGCGGGTGTCCCTGGGCGTCCCACTCACCCTCGACCCCTTCGCCGAGGCGGCTGAGGACCCGTGACCACAAAGATCACGCTGGCGCTCGTGGACGACCACGAGCTTCTGGTGGACGGCCTGCGCGGCATGTTCGAGGCCCAGCCCGACGTGGACGTCGTCGGCTCCGCGGGCGACAGCGACTCGGCCCTCGCTCTGGTCGAAGAGACCCGGCCGAACGTGCTGCTGCTGGACGTCTCGATCGTGGGCGCGCCGGTTACCGACACCGTCGAGACCGTGCGGCGGATCTCCCCGGACACCCGGATCGTGATGCTGAGCGTGCACGACGACCCGCGCATCGTCGCCCGCCTGATCGATCTGGGTATCTCCGGCTACCTGCTCAAGAGCGCCCGGTGGGACGAGCTGCTTGCCGCGGTGCGGATGGGTGACGGGCTGCACGACCGGCTTCTGCTGTCGCTCTCGCGGCGCAGCCTCCAGCAACTCGGCGAGGGTGCCGCGCACGCCGCGACCTCGGGGGGCGGCGTGCTGTCCGAGCGCCAGGTGGAGATCATGACGTTCACCTCGGTCGGGCTGAGCAACCAGCAGATCGCCACGCGGCTCGGGGTGACCGAGCCGACGGTGAAGCGGCACCTGCACAACATTTTCACCAAGCTGGGCGCGGTCTCCCGGCTCGATGCTGTGAACCGGGCCAGGGACCTGGGGATCATCCCGGCTGGATCGCCGGTGGCGCGGCCTCGATGACGACCCTACCTGGGGCCGAGCGGACGCTGAGACCGATGCGAGTGCTGTTTACGCTGGCATCCCCAGATCCGCGCCGCCGCGTCCTCGTCCCGCTGGGCTGGGCGCTCCAGGCCGCGGGCCATGAGCTGCGGGTGTTGGAGCTCCCCGGCGAGGCCGGGGAGCTCCAGCATGGTGGCCGGGCTGGTGCCAGTGCGGCTGCTCCCCGCGCAGAGCCCTTCCACGCCCGTGGTGTTGGACGCGGTCGCCGGGTCGCCGCCGCGTGGCGTCCCGACCTGGTGGTGGCGGACGAGCTGAGCGCTTGCGCGGCGCTGGCGGCCCGGGTCGCGGGCGCGTCACTGGTCTTGCATCTGGACGGCCCGGACGGCACAACCGAGCCCGCGGGTGGGCGGCTCGAGGATGTGTGGCCGTACGAGGGCCGCGGGCGACGGTGACGGACAAGGCGTGGGCGCTGGCGCACTTCTACGACTTCCTGCTGGCCCGCTATCAGGGCGACATCCACGTACTGACGGGCACGTGCTGGTGCAGCCGATCGACGAGTTCAACCGGCCGGCCAAGCCGTACGCGGTCTCGGCGCGGGTCCCGCTACCTCCTGCAACGCCTGACTCGCTGGCTGGAATACCGCGACACGCGCTGGCCCAACACCGCCAACAACCACCTGTTCCTGCACTACCGCACCGCGTGCCGGCCGGACACCGCCGTCGGGCACCGCTGGGTGTGGCTGACCATCGGCGCCGGGCTCACCGGCAAGGCCATCCGCGAGGACCGCATCCTCAACGAAGCCCACGCTACGGACGGCGACGTGCGCCGCCTGGTCGACTTGTTCGGACTGTCGGTCAACGCCTCCACCCGTTACACCAACACGATCGAGCACCCCGATCTCACCCAGCTCGACACCGCCGAGGGCGACGGCGTCCCACATCCGTGAACCGGCGGCCATCACCGCACCCCCACTCAGGCGTTCGGTGGTCCCACGGCGCGGCTCGACTGCTCAACCCCAACGGGCGACGTAGACCTCGACGAGTACTGCCGATGAAACGCCAACACGTCGTCAAGACCCGGCCGCGTGCCTGCCCGCGATACCGTCGATGAGACAGCCGCCGAACGGAGAACCGGGCCATGGCAACCGTCGAACCCAGACGTGAACCCGACGATGCGGAGAGCCTCCCGCCCCGGACGCTGGCCTCCCGCCGCTGGCTGATACGCCCCCGCGAGCCACTCACCGCGGGACAACCGGGACACGATGAAGGCCACGGTCGCGGTACCTCGGGCAGGTCACCGTGGGCCGATATGCCCCTGGCACCCGCCGGGCGATTCTCCCCCGGCGGCACCGGTACCGATGAGACCTCTGCCGATTCTTCCCGTCCCACCGATGTCATCGAGTTCGCCGGTGGCCGGCCCGACGCATCGCCGCTTCTCGAAGCCGCACGGGATCTCGTGCAAAACACCCCCGAAGGCCACGCCCTGGAGGGCAAGCTCGAAGCCTTCGACAAGCTCGAGGACTCGGCAAAGGAACGGGCCGCCCCGGGCATCCACAAGGACATCGCCGACATCGTCGCCCGCGCGGTCACCGAGGCGCACCACCGCACAGAGTTGCTCAACGCTTTGGCCACCTTCAGGAATGACCAGACCCTCGCCGCATCCGGGCCGGCTGAAAGAGAGGTGCAGCACCCGTTCGTTGCCGAACTTGTAGACGTGGTGGAGGGCGTACTGGCTGAACTGGGCAAAGAAATGTTGATCGAGGTGGTGCTACCCGGCGCCCACGTTCTCCTCCTACCAACAGACTTCGTGGAAAGCCTCTTCACCGCGGTAGAGATGATCGAGATCGCAGGCGACCCGGCCCGGTTGGCGATCGAAGACCAGCCGGCCTGGCTCGAAATCGAAGACGATCCGTTCTGGTCACCGCTGATCAGGCCACCGTGAGCCCCCGGCCGCACCCAGCTACGGACGACCACCTCAGTTCTCGAACCCAAGCCCAGCGCTAGGCTTATCACGCACCACCTCCACTCGGGTTCGCGGCGGAGGGCCCTTCAGTAATCCCGAACCCGAGATGTCTCTGCCGGAACTTGTCGGCGGGCTCGTCCGTGACGACGTGGAGTGGTCGTCCTGGTCCCCGCCGCGGACGAGGCCCTGCGGTTGCGGATGCCCACCTACGCTCGGGTGATGGACGACGTGCCGCTCGCGCTGGTGGCGCCGACCTGCCGGCTGGTCGTGCACCAGGGCGACACCGGGTCGATGATGACCTCGATGGCGTGCGGGGTGGTGCAGCTCGCGGTGGCCGCGGGAGGTCAGGAGGACCGGGCGATGACGGTGCTGGCCGAGACCGGCGCGGGACGCGCGCTGCCCGCCCGGACGGCCGGGCCGCAGGCGTTCCAGGACGGCTGACTGGAGCTGCAGTGGTCCCGGCCGGCCGTGCGGGCGGCTGCGGCGTCGGCCGAGCGCAACCGGCTGCGCCCCAGTGCCGCCGACCTCGTCCGGTTGCTGCAGGAAGTGGCGGTCAAGCCCGCCCGCTAGACGAAGTTAGCCTCCGCGCGCGGCGTGCTGCTCCCGGCGAAGCGGCGGGCGTCGAAGGGTGAGACGTCGATCTCGAGGACGCGCTCCAGGTATAGGTCCCGCATCACCTCGCCGACGGCGGGCGACTGCATGAACCCGTGGCCGGAGAACCCCGTAGCGTAAAGGAATCGGCTGAGCCCAGGGGCTTCGCCGATGAGCGCGTTGTGGTCGGGGGTCACCTCGTACAGGCCGCCCCACTGACCGGCCAGCCCCGCGTCCAGAACGCGCGGCGCCCGCTCGGCGAGGGCGGCGTGCAGGCACGGCAGCCACGACGCCGACGGCCGGGTATCGAAGCCGGGCTGCTGGGCGGGGTCGGTGACGCCGAGCAGCAGCCCCTCGCCCTCGCGCCGGAAGTACAGTCCGCTGGTGAAGTCGATGGTCAGCGGCGGCCGCCCGGCGTCGGGGAACGGCCCGGTGAAAGCGACCTGCCGGTAGTGCGGCTCCACGGGCAGATCGACCCCGGCCATGGCGCCGACGGAGGCCGACCAGGCCCCGGCGGCGCAGATCACCGCGGGGGTGGTGACGGTCCCCTGGGAAGTGGCCACACCGATGATGTGGTCGCCGCGGGTCTCGATGCCGAGAACCTCGCAGTGGGTGACGATCCGAGCGCCCGCCCGGCGTGCCCCTGCCGCGTACCCCATGACAACGGACTCCGGCGAACAGTGCCCGTCCAGCGGCGAGTACGAGGCGGCCAGCACGCCGGCGGTGTCGACCAGCGGCGACAGCCGCCGGGCCTCCTCGGGATCGACAATCCGGCTCGGTACGCCGAGCGCGTTCTGCAGGGCGACCGCCTGCTCGAACGAGGCAACGTCCGCCGGCCTGGACAGCAGGAACAGGTAGCCGTCCTGGCGCAGGTCGATCTGCTGTCCAGGCCGTTCGCCGAACCGGGACAGCAACTCGATGCTGCGGGCACCGATCCGGATATTCAGCGCGTCGGAGAACTGGGCGCGGAACCCCCCTGCCGCCCGGCAGGTCGAGCCGGATCCGGGAGTGTCGCGCTCCAGAACCACCACCCCGGGGACGCCGGCCTCGGCGAGATGGAAGGCGATGCTCATGCCCACCACCCCGCTTCCGACGATCACGACGCTGGCGCGTGTGGGAACGGTCATCGGTCCTCCCTGGGTGTCGGGGCCGGGCGCCTTAGGCCGCGTCGCCGCTGACCTCGGCGGTCAGCCCGGCTGCGAATGCGCGCAGCAGGCGGTGGCAGGAGTACTGGCCGGGCGCGTGCTCGGTGACGAGGTGCATCCGGGCCAGTTCGGCAAGCAGGGCGCGGGCCCGGCCGAGGGGGACGTTGGCGAGCCCGGCGGCCTCGGCGGCGGTGATGGCGCCGCTGTTCCGGCTGCCGAGCAGCCGGAACAGCCGAGCGCTGCCCGCGCCGAGCTCCCGGTAGCAGGCGAGGAACATGCGGCGCAGCCCGGCGGTGTCGGCACCGCCGTCCAACGTCTCCAGGCACTCGTCCGGGCGGCTCAGCCGGTCGGCGAACGCGGCCAGTGGAAAGGTTGGCCGGGCGGCGGCCTGCGCGGCGACCGCGGCCAGCGCCGCCGGCAGCCGGGCACACCGGTCGGCGATAGCCGCGGCCGCGTCAGGCTCGGCGGCCACCCGGGCCTGGCCGAGCCGGTTGGCCAGCAGCGCGCGGGCCTCCTCTGGGCGCAGCAGCCCGACCGGCAGCATGTGCGCGCCGTGCTCGGTGACCAGCCCGGTCAGATGGTCGGTGCTGGTGACCAGCGTGAGACAGCCGGGTTCGGTGGGCAGCAGCAGCTCAATCTGCTCCAGGCTGTGCGCGTTGTCGAGGAGCACCAGCACCCGCCTGCCTGCCAAGGTCTCCTGGTAGAGGCGGGCGCGCTCGTCGATCCCGACGGGCACGGCGGGCGGCGGGACGCCGAGGGCCCGCAACAGCGCCTCCAGGGCGTCGGAGGTCGGCATCGCGGCCACGTCGGGGGTGGAGCCGAGCAGGTTCACGGACACCTGGCCGCCGGGGAACCGGTCGACGGTACGGCGCGCCCAGTGCACGGCCAGTGAGGTCTTGCCCGCGCCCAATGTGCCGACGAGCGCGACGATGGTGGGGACCTCGGTGTCCTGCGCGGCTTCGTCGGCGACCTGGTCGAGGAAGGCCAGTTCGGCGGTACGCCCGGCGAAGCCACGGACCTTGGTGGGCAGCACGGCCGGGCGGCGGGACGGCCTGAGGGTGACGGGCGGGGCGGGCAGGCCTGGAACGGCCGGTACGGTGTCGCCGCGCAGGATCGACTGGTACACGTCCTGGAGTTGCGGCCCGGGGTCGATGCCGAGCTCGTCGGCGAGCCGCCGCCGGAGAGTGTCGTACAGCTCCAGTGCGGCCGCCTGCCGGCCGGTGCCCGCGAGGGCACCCATCAGCCGGGCGTGCGCAGCCTCGTTCAGCGGGTCGGCCTCGACCAGGCCGTGCAGCAGCGGCAGCGGCTCCTCCAGCCGCCCGCACCGGGCAGCGACGTCGGCGTACTCCTGGAGGACGGCCAACCGCTCGCGGGACAGCGCGACAACGGCCGGGTGTATCTGGAGGGCGGGCAGGTCGGCCAGCGGCTCCCCGCGCCAGAGCGCGACGGCGTTCCGGTACGCGGTGAACGCGGCGTCGATGTCACCGTCGCGGACACGCCGGCGAGCGGCCTCGGCCTGCCCGCGAAAAGCCAGCAGGTCGAGCTGATCGACGGCGATGGACAAGCGGTAGCCACCCGACGCGGTGATGAGGAGTTGCGGCCGGACCGGCGCCTGTACCTGACGGAACCTCCGTCGCATCCGCGACACGTACGCCTGGATGAGGTCCTCGGCGGTCGCCGGTGGCCGCGTACCCCACACCGCGTCGATCAGCGCTTCGCGCCCGACCGGGACGCCAGGGGACAGCGCAAGCAGCGCCAGCGTGGTGCGCTGCCGGTCCGAGCCGAGGCTCGGCGTGCCTCCGGCCGCGTGCACGGAGATCGGCCCGAGCACCCGGACGCAGAAGTCGGCGGACAGGATCGGGCCGTGCCGGCCGAGCCGCACCAGCTCAGCAGTCTCCGACGGGGACAGTTCCAGGGCGGCGGCCAGCCGGCGCAGCGTGGAGCCGCGCGGCCGCAGCACGCGGCGCTGCTCCAGGTCGCGTAGGCCGCCGACGCTCATCCGGGCCCGGTCGGCGACCTCCTGCTGCGTCCAGCCGCTGCGTCTGCGGTAGTCACGGATGAGGTCGTTGAGCGATTTGAGGGTCAGACCAACTGTGTTCACGGCATTCACCCCATCCTCCTCGTCCCAGGGCGCCAGTAGAGCAGGGGAGGCTCTAGGCGGGATCCGGGGAGAGTCGGCGGCCGGTAGGGCGTCGCTAGGGTGCCGGCAGGTCAGGCGCCGATCCCCCGTACCGGTCCCGTAAGCGGCCTGGGTCCGATGCCGCGGGCAGGGCCGGGCCGGGTGCCCAGCAACCCGCGCCGTGTCGGGCCGTTCCGGCACGCTGGCCGGATAACGACCCGGCCGAGTTTGAGGTGAGCCCCGGTGAGCATCAACGTGGTGGACTCCATCCCGCGTTCCGGCCGCGAGGCCGGCAGCCCGCTTCCGCTCTCCGCGGCGCAGAAGCGTATGTGGATCATGGAGCAGCTCGCGGACGGGGCGCCGACGTTCACCACGCCGGTGGCGGTGCGGCTGCGCGGCCAACTGGACAGGTCGGCGCTGATCCGTGCGCTCGACGGGGTGGTGCGGCGACACGAGGTGCTGCGGACGACCGTGCGGGCGCCGCACGGGTCCCCGCTTCAGTACGTGGATGAGGGGTTCCGGCTCGACCTGCCCGTCACCGACCTCGGCCACCTGCCCCAAGCGGAGCGGGAGCCCGCTGCCATGGAGCTGCTGGCGCGGGAGGCGCGGACCCGGCTGGACTTCGCCGAGCGGGTGATCCGGGCTCGGCTGATCCGGCTGGCGGCCGACCACCACATCCTCGTCGTCGCCGTACACCACATCGCCTGGGACGGCTGGTCGACGGGGATCTTCTACGACGAGGTCTCCAAGCTCTACCTGGCGAACGTCACCGGGGTCCCGGTGGACCTACCGCCGCTGCGCATCCAGTACGCGGACTACACGCAGTGGCAGCGAGGGCTGGAGGACTCGCCGCTGATGGGCGAGCACCTGGCGTACTGGCTGGACGAGCTGGCCGGCGGCGTTCCTCCGCTGGACCTCCCGGCAGACTTCCGGCCCGGCCCGGAGCGCAGCCCGCGCGCCGAGCTGGTCGAGCACCTGGTGACCGCCGAGCACGTGGGCGACTTGCGGGAGTTCGCGCGGCGCAGCCGGGTCAGCATGGCGATGCTGGCGACCGCCGCGATGCACGCCGGGCTGCACCGGGTCGCGGGCAAGGACATCGTCGCCAGCGGGCTACCCGCCGCGAACCGGGAGCACGCGGACCTGGAGCAGCTGATCGGGTTCTTCGTCAACAGCGTCGTGCTGAAGACGACCGCGTCCCCAAGTACCACCTTCGCGCAGCTCCTCACGCAGGTGCGGACGAAGATGCTGCGGGCGATGCGCCACGCGTCGCTGCCGCTCGAACGGCTGGTGGACGCCCTCGGCGCTGTCCGCGACACCAGCCACAACCCGCTCGCGCAGATCTCCCTTGCCTTCGACTACGGTGCGGACGCCGCGCTACTGAACCTGCCGGGGCTGCACGCGGACTTCATCGAGCTGTACAACGGCACCGCCCAGGACGACCTGGGCGTGTTCGGCTGGCAGCGGGGCGCGGAGCTGCGGCTGGTCGCGGAGTTCCGCACCGACCTGTACGCACCGCGGACGGCCGCGCGGTTCCTGCGGCAGATCGAGCGGGCGCTCGCGTTCGGCGTCGCGGACCCGGACCGGCCGCTGGCGGAACTGGACGTCCTCACCAGCGGCGACCGGGCCGAGCTGGCCCGGCTGTCCAGCGGCCCCCGGGCGCCCGGGCCGTTCGAGCCGCTGCACGTCATGGTGGAGCGGCAGGTCACCCGGACCCCGGACGCGACGGCCCTACTGTACGAGGGGACCTCCGTCACGTACGGGGAGCTGAACGGCCGCGCCAACCGCCTGGCCCGCCACCTCGGGCACGTCGGCGTCAAGCGGCACGACTGCGTCGCGGTGGCGCTCGAGCGGTCCATCGACGCGACCGCGGCGATCCTGGCCGTCTTCAAGCTCGGCGCGCACTATGTGCCGCTGGACCCCGCGCTCCCGGAGGAGCGGCTGGAGTTCATGGCCGAGGACACCGCGCCCGTCACGGTCGTCACCAGCTCGGCTGCCCCCTCCCGGACGTGGCCAGGCGGGCGGGTGGTCGTGCTGGAGGACGTGGCGGACGAGATCGCCATCGAGGACGCGCACGACCTGGACGCGCCGGTGTCGGTGGACGACGTCGCATACATCCTCTACACCTCGGGGTCGACCGGCCGGCCGAAGGGCGTGGTAGTCCCGCACCGCGGGGTGGCCAACCTGTTGGCCGCCAACCAGGAGGACTTCGCCATCACGGCGGACGACCGGATGCTGCACGGCAGCTCCCTCACCTTCGACACCTCGATCCCGGAGGTGTTCTGGCCGCTCAGCTACGGCAGCACCGTGGTCATCGCGCCGCCGCACGCCGTCGCCGACCAGCGCGCGTTCGCCGCGCTACTGGCCGGCGCCGGGGTGACGATCGCGTTCCTAGTGCCGACGGTGCTCGCCGCGTACCTGGCGGCCGACCCTCCGCCGATACCGCGGCTGCGGCTGATGATGTTGGGCGGGGAGGCGTTCGAGCCCGCGCTGCTCCGCCGGCTCCGGCGGTACGCCCCACACGCCCGGGTCTTCAACGTCTACGGGCCGACGGAGGCGTCGATCGGCACCACCAAGTACGAGGTCCCGCCGGGCGCGGACCCGTCGATGGTGCCGATCGGGCTGCCGATGGCCGGGACGCGGTGCCACCTGCTCGACGCGGACCTCCGGCCCCTGCCGCCGGGCGCGCTCGGCGAGCTCTACATCGGCGGCATCGGGGTCGCCCACGGCTACCGCAACCGGCCGGGGCTGACCGCCGACAGCTTCCTGCCCGACCCGTTCAGCGACGAGCCGGGCGCCCGCATGTATCGGACCGGCGATGTCGTCCGGTACACCCCGGAGGGACCGCTGGAGATCTACGGTCGGTCCGACGACCAGGTCAAGTTGCACGGCGTCCGCATCGAGCCGGGGGAGATCCAGGCGGTGCTGGTGCAGGACCCCGCGGTCGCCGCCGCACGGGTCGTGGTCCGCGCGGACGACGGCGGGCGCAAGCTCCTGGCCGCCTACCTCGTCGCGGCGGAGGGCGCGGACGTCGACGTCCGGCGGCTGCGCGGGCTCGCGACGGCCGGGCTGCCGAGGCTGCTGGTCCCGTCGCGGTTCATCGTCGTCCGGGAGTTCCCGATGACCGTGAGCGGGAAGCTCGACATCCGCGCGCTGCCATGGCCTGGGACCGGCACCGAGGCCGAGGACGCCGGCCACGTCCCGCCGGGCACGCCCGCTGAGCGGCTGGTGGCCGAGCACGTCGCCGACGTCGTGGGGCTGGAGCGGGTCAGCCTGCACGACGACTTCTTCGCGCTCGGTGGCAACTCCCTCGACGGCGCCCGGCTGGTGTTCGCGCTGCGCGACGCCACCGACGCCGAGATCGTCCTCGGGGATCTGTTCCGCGCTTCGTCGATCATCGGGCTGGCCCGGCTTGTCGAGGAGCGCTGCGCGGGGCGGGGAGGACCGCGCCGTGCGGTACGGCTGAACCGGTCGGGTCACGCCCGACTGCACCTCGCGCCCGCCATGTCCGGGGCGCCGTTCGCCTACGCGGAGCTGGCGCGGCACCTGGATGGACGGGTCGTGGTCGACTCACACCAGGTCCCCGGCCTGGATGACGACGCCACGCCGCCGGGGACCATCGCGGCGCTGGCCCAGACGCTCCTCGCGGCGGTGCGCGAGGAGGGGCCGTCCAGCCCGTGCGTGCTGGGCGGGTGGTCGATGGGCGGTCTCGTCGCCCTCGAAGCGGCGCTACTGCTCCGGGCTGAAGGTAAGGACGTCGCACTCGTCCTCATCGACCCGACGGTGCTGCCGCCGGATCCGATCGAGTTCTCCGACGCGGAGATCGCCGCGATGTTCGGCCAGGAGGTCACGGCGCTGGCCGGGCCCGCGGTCGAGGTGGCCGGGCGGCGGGTGATGGAACGGCGGTTCAAGGTGTACGCGGCGGCCGCGCGTGCGGTCGGCCGGCACCGGATGGGCGAGCCGTTCCCCGGCCCCGCGCTCCTGCTCCGCCCCCCGGCGACGGCGTCCGGCACAGGCTGGGACGGCCTGCTCCGGGGGCCGGTACGCAAGGTCACCCTCCCCGGCGACCACTACTCGCTCCTTCAAGGCGACAATGCGCGCGTTCTCGCCGACCACCTCGCGGCGTACCTCACCTGATCCGCGGCCAGGCCCGTACACAACGCGCACAGTGGCCGTGCCCGGCCCCCTGACCAGGCCGATCGCCATCCCGTCCCGGGCCGGGCAGATGGCCACGGCGCCAGCGCGGACGAAGACGCTGACACCATGACCGTCACCACCGCTATCGCCATCGACCCACTGTTCCGGGCCGCCACGGTCGCGGAGTTACGCAAAGACGACCTGGTCAGGTTGGCGACCCAGACCTCGGCCTGCGCCCACGTTCAGAGTCTGCTCGGGCAGGTCCTGTGCGCGGAGCTGGTCGACCTCATCGACGCGATGCCGCTGTCCGGCGTCGACCAGGAGCGGGTGTATCCGCCCGTCCTACGGTTCGGGCCGACTCTCAACGACTTCGCCATGGACGGGCGGCTGGACCCGGCCTACTGGCGGCAGGCGGAATCGTCGAGGGCCGCCTGGGCGGCCGCCGCGTTGCCGTACGACCCGCTGCGGATCTGCCTGGAGCGAATCGGCGAGGCATGGGGGGCGCCGGTCGGCCCGGCCAGGATCGGCGGGCGCGAGGTGCTCGCCGGCACCATCCGGCAGTCCGATGGCGGCCTGCGGGTGCACTTCGACGAGGTGGCGCGGGAGTTCCCGCACGGCCTGTTCGACCAGCGGCTGCTCGCCCAGCTCGCGATCAACGTGTACCTGACGATGCCGGACGAGGGTGGGGAGACGACGATCTGGCGGCGCACCTGGACTCCGGCCGACGAGGAGGCCCGGATCGGCTTCGGATACGACCGCCGGGTGGTCGACGGCGTCCAGGCGGTGACCGTGCGGCCCGCGCCGGGCGACGCGCTGGTGTTCAACCCGCGCTTCTACCATGCGGTGGCGCCGGGCGAGTTCGGGCGCCGGGTGTCGGTGGCCATGTTCCTCGGTCTCGCCGCCGACGGCTCCATCGCGGTCTGGTCCTGACCATGCCCGCCGACCCGCCGGGCGCGATCCCGCTCGCAGTGGGGCCAGCGGAGGTCGCGTTCCGGCAAGCCAGGCCTGACCTGGATCTGTTCCGGCCCGCCGGAACCCTCGTGGTCCTGCCCTCGCACAGTATCCCGCCGGGGGAGCTTGGGGAGATCAAGGGTTACCACCGCTACCAGGAGCGGCTGCTGTTCCTGCTGCTGGCGCTGCGGCGCCCGGAGGTCTCGGTGGTGTTCCTGTCCGGGTTCCCGATCGGCGAGGCGATCGTCGACTACTACCTCGGCTTGCTGCCGGACCCCGCCGGGGCGCGGCGGCGGCTGTGCATGCTGCCGGTGGGCGGGCCTGGGGACGACCAGCGCCCGCTGGCCCGGCGAATTCTTGATCACCCGGCGCTGTGCCGCCGGATCGCCGCCGCCGCAGGCCCGGACGCGTGGCTGGTCCCGTTCGTCGTGGGTACCGACGAGGAGCGTCTGGCGGCCGTCACCGGCCTGCCGTTGTATGGGACCGCTGCCTCCCTCGCCCACCTGGGGACCAAGTCGGGCGCCCGGCGGCTCGCCGCGCGCGCCGGCGTCGAGACCGTACCCGGTGTGGGCGGCCTGCACGGACCGGACGAAGTGCGGGAGACCGCCTGGCGGCTTTCGGCCACCGACCCAGGCCCGGTGATCGTCAAGCTCGACGACGGGTACGGTGGCCTCGGCGGCGCCATCGTGCACGGACTCTGCCCGGGTATGCCTCTCTGCGAAGCCCGGACCGATTTCGCGATGCCGGGCGAGACGTGGGGATCGTTCGGTGCGAAGGTCGCCGAGCGCGGCGCGGTCGTCGAGCGGTTCCTGACCGATGCGGGGCTCCGCTCGCCCAGCGCCCTCGTGCAGATCTCGCCGGGCGGCGTCCCCGACGTGCTGGCGATCCAGGACCAGATCCTGGACGGGACCGTGTTCGACGGGTGCGCGTACCCCGCCCATCCGAGCCACCGTGCCGCGGTCCGCGCCGCTGCCGGGCGGATCGCTCTGCAACTGGCGGAAGAGGGGGTCATGGGCGTTCTCAGCCTGGACTTCCTGGTCGTCCCGGGCCGTCGGCCACGGGTGCTGCTGTGCGAGATCAACCTGCGGCTCGGCGGTACCACCCATCCGTTCGGGGCGGCGCTGCTGGCATCGGGCGCCGAGCGGGCGCCCGGTACCGACCGGCTGGTCCGTGCGGGCGCCGGCACGCACTACGTCAGCACCGATACGTTCGAGTCCCTGGCTCTGCGCGGGTCGTCCCCGGCGGACCTCGTCGCCCGCCTTGGCGACCGGGCGTTCTCGGCCCGGACGCGGACCGGCGTGGTCCTGCACATGCTCGGCGCCGCCGCCGAGTTCGGGAAGGTAGGCTTCACCGCGATTGGTGACTCCGCCAACGAGGCATGGGACCTCTACGAGGCCACCCGTACGGCCTTGTCCCCGGCGCCATGCTGGAGGGAGAACACCGATGATCAGCGAGGTGGAGCGCTACGCCTTTGACGTCGTCGTCATCGGCGCGGGTGGCGCGGGACTGCAGGCGGCGATCTCGGCGAGGCTCCGGGGCAAGCGGACCGTCGTGCTGGCCAAGGCGCCGCTCAGCACCGCCCACACGGCGAGGGCGGAGGGTGGGGTCGCCGCCTCGCTGGGCCACGGCGGACCTGGTGACGGCTGGGAGTCGCATTTTCGCGACACCCTGCGCGGTGGCGCCTACCTCGGCGACTGGCGGATGGCTGAGTTGCTGGCCAGGGAGGCGCCGGACCGGGTGCGTGAACTGGAGGCGTGGGGTGCCCGGTTCGACCGCGACACCGACGGCCGGATCAGCCAGCGCACCTACGGCGGGCACGAGCACGCCCGGCTGGCGCACACGGGCGACCACACCGGCCGGGAGCTGATGCGGACGCTCTGGGAGAAGGCCGCCGTACTCGAGGCGGAAGGCGGCTTGAGTACGGCGGGCGCGACGGTGACCCGGCTGCTGCGGGACGGTGGCCGCATCTGCGGTGCCTTCGCGCGGGTCCAGGAGACCGGCCGGTTCACGGTATTCGAGGCGCCGGCCGTGGTGCTGGCGACCGGCGGCGTCGGGGGGGCCTACAAGGTCACCACCAACACCCCGGAGGCGACCGGCGATGGGCACGCGCTGGCGCTGCTGGCGGGCGCATCCCTGCGCGACATGGAATTCGTGCAGTTCCACCCGACCGGGATGGTGTGGCCGCCGCCGGTGCGGGGCGTCCTCGTTGCCGAGTCCGTCCGCAGCAAAGGCGCGGTGCTCCTCAATTCCCGCGGCGAGCGGTTCATGTTCGGGCACGTCCCGGCGGCGTGGGCGGATCGGTACGCGGACACGCCGGACGAGGCCGACCGCTGGTACGGCGACCCGGCGTGCGCCCGGCGACCGCCCGAGATGCTACTGCGCGACCAGGTCGCGCGGGCGGTGAACGTCGAGGTGAAGGCGGGGCGCGGCAGCCCGCACGGTGGGGTCTACCTGAGCGTGGTGGGCCGCATGCCGGGCGGCGCGGCGGAGGTCCGGCGGGTGATGCCCGCCCTCTGCGCCCAGTTCGCCGAGCTGGCCGGGGTCGACATCACCACCGAGCCAATGGAGGTCGGTCCGACCTGCCACTATGTGATGGGCGGCGTGGCGGTCGACCCGGACACGGGAGCCGCGACCGTGCCGGGGCTGTTCGCGGCCGGCGAGTGCGCTGGCGGCCTGCACGGCGCGAACCGACTGGGTGGGAACTCGCTGGCCGACCTGCTGGTGTTCGGCCGCCGAGCCGGGCTCGGGGCGTGCGCGTACGTCGACGGCCTTGGGGGTTCCCGGCCGGTGACGGACAGCGCCGAGGTCGGGCGCGCCGCCGAAGAGGCTGCAGGCCGCGAGGGTGGGGGCCGCGAGGGTGGGGAGGCACCGCAGAAGGTGCACGCCGACCTCCAGCAGACCATGCACGACCTGGTCGGCATCGTCCGCACCGAGGCGGAGCTGCGGCAGGCGATCAAGGACCTGGGAGCGTTGCGTAGGCGGGCCCGGCGGGTGTCGGTGGGCGCCCCAGGGAGCGACCCGAGCTGGCGCCTGGCCATGGACCTCCGCAACATGCTGCTGGTCTCGGAGGCCATCGCCAGGTCTGCGCTGGAACGCGCGGAGAGCCGCGGCGGTCACATCCGCGACGATCATCCTGCGGCGTCCCGCGCCTGGCAGGCCTTGTACCTGACAAGCCGTCTGGCCCGGCCCGCCGGCCAGGTCGAGGTCGGCCGCCGGCCCGTACCGCCGGTGCCCGCCCGCCTCGCGAAGCTGTTCCGGTCCTGACGAACCACCCGCGGCGAGGAGCGGCCGATGATCCTGAACTGTCGAGGGCGGGTATGCGCGGCGCCGCGCCTGGGGCTTTGCCCTCGGACCAATGGATGAGGAACGACTCCGCCATGGCGCCACCCGGCAGTCGGCCACCGTGCCCGCCCGTAGGCAGCGGCTTCCGGGCCCCTTCTGGAACCTGCTGACCGGCGGGTTCGTCTCCAACATCGGGGACGGCCTCGCGCTGGTGGCCTACCCGTGGCTCGCGTCGACGATGACCGGCAACCCCGTCCTCATCGGCGGCGTCACGGTTGCGATGAAGCTGCCCTGGCTGGTACTCACCGTGCCCGCCGGTCTGATTATCGACCGGACCGACCGGCGCAAGGCAATGGTCGTCGCCAGCGTCGCCCGCGTCCTCACCACCGCGTTCATCGTCCTGCTGGTGGTGACCGGAGACGTCGGCTTCCCGGCGCTCTACCTCGTCCTGTTCGTCCTGGGCTGCGCCGAGGTGGTGTACGACTCCGCGCTCCTCACGATTGTGCCCGCGGTGGTGCCCGACAGAACTCAGCTCGACAAAGCCAACGGCTGGATCCACGGCGCCCAGAACGTCGCGAACGACTTCCTCGGCGGGCCCATCGCCGGGTTCGTCTTGGGGTTCGCGCTGTTCCTGCCGTTCGCGCTGCACTCGGCGACCGCCGCCGTCGCCGCGGTGACGCTCGCTCTGCTGCCGGGCGCCTTCCGGCCCATGCCCAGTGCGGCAGCCACCGCTGCCACAACGAGCGGGCGCGGCGCCCTGGCCTCAGCCTGGGTGTCCCTCGCCGAAGGCATGATCTGGCTCTGGCGCAATCGCCTCATCCGGTTCCTCGCGGTCGTGTCCGGGGTGGTCGGCGCGACCGGCTCGGCCGCGCTGGCGGTCTACGTCTTGTTCGCTCGGGAGATCATGCAGACCGGCCCGGCCGCATTCGGCGTGACGCTGGCGCTGGGCGGTGCAGGGATGGTCGCCGGGAGCCAGGTCGTCGGATGGCTGACCCGGCGGCTCGGCCGCATCCGTGTGCTGACCCTAGGACTCGTCGGCCAGGGATTCTTCCTCGTCCTGGGCGGGTTCAACTCGAACGTCGTCGTCATCTCCGTGGTGCTGTTCATGTGGGGTCTCTTCGGGGCACTGTGGAACGTCATCACCCTGTCACTGCGGCAGGTGCACATCCCCGACCACCTGCTTGGCCGCGTGGGCGGTGCGTACCGGCTCGTCGGCGTCGGCGGTGCGAGCGCGCTTGGCATCGCGGTGGGCAGCGCCCTCGTGGCCGCCCTTGCCGTCCTCGTCGACCGCGACATCGCTCTGCGCACGCCGTTCGTGGTGGCCGGGGCCGCAAGCATCGCTGCGGGCCTGGTGCTGGCCGCGCGGCTCACCGAGAAGGCGATCGAGCCGCCCGCGTACCCGTAGTCGTCCCACAGGCGGGTGCGGCGCCGCCAGGATTGCGCACGTGGGCACCACCTTGGAGCGCCGCGCGCCCGTCAGCCCGCTGGCCGCGGCCCGTCAGAAAGACCTTCGAGAATCGTCGGTATGTGCGGCTGAGGTCCCGGCGGCACGGTGGCGGGCCCGCGTCCGCCAGCAGAAGCAGCCCGTAGAGCCGAACGTGATAGGCGGTCCGGATGAGCTTCTCGTCGTCGACCTTCGAGCCGACATCCGGCACGCGGCCTAGGCCCCTCAGCACCGAGTACGCGGCGCCGGCGACCCAGCTGGAGCGGCGCCTCGCCGACCTGTGGTCGGCGATGCTCAACGTCTCCCCGATCGGGATCCACGACGACTTCTTCGAACTCGGCGGGCACTCGCTGCTCGCCGCCGAGCTGCTGGACGTGCTCGACCGCGTGTTCGGCGCGGCAGTGCCCGCCCGGGTGCTCTACCTCCAGCCAACCGTCGCCGAGCTGGCAGCCGTGGTGGAGCGGCTGCCAGCCGGCGGGCCGGACGCCTTGAGGAGACCGCCATGACCGACCTCTCCAAAAGCGTCACAGTCGCGGCGGGCTGCCCGGCGCACGCCGCCGCGGGCTCCAGCGTCCCGGCCGTGCCCGTACCTGGAATGGTGACCCTCGACGGCCTGCACCCGGTCCTGCCCGTGCACTGGCGCCCGGAGCGAGGCATGGGCTACTGGTCGGTGACCCGGTACGCCGAAGTCGATCGGGTACTGCGGGAGACCGCCACGTTCACCTCCGAGCGCGGGACCATGCTGTGCCTGCTCGGCAAGGATGACCCTGCGGCCGGGCGGCAGATGGCGGCGACCGACCCGCCGCGGCACCGACAGCTCCGCGACCCGCTCCAACGGGCACTCAACGTCAAGTCCACGGAGGCCCGCCGCGAGCAGATCCGCGCGACCGCCGTTGATGCCGTGCGGCCGTTCGGCGACGGCGGGTACGATCTCGCGGCCGGAACCGCCCTGTTCGCGGTGGCCGTTGTCGGCGGGATCATGGACCTGCCCCGCGCCGACTGGCCGGGCCTGGTGTCGGCCACGATGGCCGCCGTCGCGCCCGCGGATCCCGCCACCGGCCGGACCGGCGATCCGGACGTGGTCCTCGCCGCGGCCCACCGTGAGCTGTTCGGCTACCTCCAGGACATGGTCGCCCACCGCCGCCGCCACCCCGGCGACGACCTCATCAGCTCCCTGCTCGGCATGGAGATGGACGGCCGCCCACTGTCGCCGGGCGAAATCGTCTCCAACTGCTACAGCCTGTTGCTCGGCGCCAGCGTCACCGTCGCCCACGTCGCCCCCAGCACCTTGCGGGAACTCATGGGCACGCCTGGGTTGGAGAAGTGGGCGGACACGCCCCAGCTCCTCCAGCCCGGCGTGGAGGAAGCGTTGCGCTGGTCGTGCCCGGCTGCGCACTTCCTGCGACACGCCTCCCGCGACACGGAGATCGGTGGGCAGGCCGTCGCCGCCGGTGACCCGGTCGTCGTCTGGCTGGGCTCGGCCAACCGTGACCCCGAGATGTTCGCGGACCCCTTCACGTTCGATCCCGGGCGGCGCCCCAACAAGCACCTGTCGTTCGGCATCGGCCCGCATTACTGCGTCGGGCACACCGTCGCCCGGATCTCGCTGCGGCTGCTGTTCGCCGAGCTGTTCAGCCGGTTCACCGAGCTGACGCCAGTCGGGCCAGCCGCGCCGCTGCGCTCCGACATCGTCACAGGTTGGACCGCGATGCCGATCACCGCGCGCCCGCGCCCGCGCGTCCGCCCGCCCGCGTACTAGCCACTGTGAGGTGATCTCGATGGCGTCGGCCCGCCGCCGCGGCAAGTGGCTGCTGACGCAGCCGCTGCCCGGTGCCCGCGCCCGGGTGTTCTTGCTGCCCTACTCCGGTTGCGGCGCCTCCATGTACTGGAGATGGCCCGCCGAGCTGGGCGGCGTCAACTTCCTCCCCGTGCAGTTGCCCGCCAGGGAGAACCGGCTGCGCGAGCCGTACGTGGACAGCTACGAGGAGCTCGCCGATCTACTCGCCGAGCACCTGGAGCCTTACCTGGACCGCCCGTACGCGTTCTTTGGGCACTGCAGCTCGGCGCTCCCCGCGTACGAGGCCAGCGTCCGGGTCGTCCAGCGGGGCATGGCAGAGCCCACGCGGCTGTTCGTCTCCTCCCAGGTCGCCCCGCAGGATGGCCCGTACGGAAGCTTCCTGGAGATGGACGACGAGCAGCTGGGCCAGGTCCTGCGCGACCTGTCTTCGGGGATAGGCAACGCCGCCCCCAGCTCCGGTTTCCTCGACATGGCGCTCGGTGTGCTGCGGCAGGACCTGGAGGTCAACCGGCGCTACCACGTGCCGGACCCGGCGGTGCTGCCGTGCCCGATCAGCGTCATCGGCTGGACCGAGGACCGCAGCGTCCCCGCGGAGCTGATGGGCGGCTGGTCGGCCTGCGGGAAGGTTGAGCGGATCACCCTTGTCGGCGGCCACTACACGTTCGCGGAGGCGCCGCCCGCGCTGCTGAGCGAGATCACCGCGGGGCTGCCCGAGCCGGTGCCCGCCGGGGAGCGGGAGCCGTGAGCTCGCCGACGACGTTGATCTGCCTGCCGTTCGCCGGCGCGGGACCCTTGTTCTACCGGCCCTGGCAGGCGCTCGCCGCTCCCGACCTGGACGTCTTCGCACCACCGATGCCCGGGCGGGAACGTCTGCTGGACCAGCCTCTGCCGGGCAGTGTGCCGGAGGCCGCAGACCAGGTCCTTCCGGCGGCGGCCGAGCGGGCCCGGGCGGCACCGGTCGTGCTGTTCGGGCACTGCTTCGGCGGGCTGGTGGCGTTCGAGCTCGCGCGGCGGTTGGCGGAGACCCCCGGTGCGCGGGTGCTCCGGCTGGTGATCAGTGGCACCGCGGCCCCGCGTGCGCCACGCCAGGCGGTCGCGGGACTGGATGACAACGGCTTGGTCGCGCTGGTGGAGGAGCTGGCGGGCTACCGCCACCCGGCCCTGCGGCACCCTGAGATGAGGAGCCTGATCATGCCCGTCCTGCGTGCGGACCTGGAGATGGCCGAGCGGTACGCCTATGGGTCCGCCGGGCCGCTCGACGTCCCGCTCACCGTGCTGCGCGGCGATCGCGATGCCTTCGTCGCTCGCGCCGAGACCACGGGCTGGGCCGCCGAGACCACCGTCGGCACCGAGTTCGCGGAGCTGCCCGGCGACCACATGTATGTGGTGGACAACGCCGCCGCCGTCCTCGACCTCGTCCGCGCCGCTGTCGGGCGGGCGGTGCCGTCGTGAGGCCGCTGCGGATCGCGCCCCAGACGCGGCCGGATTGGCGGGCGGGGCGCCTCAACATCGTGATCGGGGCGCTGTCCTCGGACGCGCACACCTGGAACTTGGTGTTCCTCCAGCTCCTGCTCGAGGAACTCGGCCACCGCGTGCGCAACCTCGGCCCGTGCGTCCCGGACGAGGTCGTCGTGCAAGCGTGCCGGGAGCACCCGGTGGATCTGCTGCTGGTGACGAGCATCAACGGGCACGGCGTGCAGGACGGCAAGTCGTTGATCCGCGCCGTGCGGAACCGGCCCGAGCTGGCATCGGTGCCCGTCGCGATCGGCGGGCTGCTCGACACCGACGGCACCGGGCACCGGGCGGAGTTGCTGGACGCGGGCTTCGACGCGGTCTTTGAGGGCGGCGCCGGGACGGGTGCGCTTACCACCTACCTCGGCGCGCTCTGCAGCCGGTCGGCGTAAGGGGGACGGGATGTCGGAGTTCGGGGCCTTCGTGGCCGCCGCGGCGGCCCGCGGTGACCTCGTGGTCCAGCCGCGGATGGGGTTCGGTGAGCCCGCCCGGATGCGCGCCGGGCTCACGGCCGTCCGCGGCTCCCGGGCAGTGGCCGTCGGCACGATCACGGTAGACAGCTACACCCGGCTGGGCCGTGAGACCGACGCGGCGGCGGCGCTGGCGGACGGCCGCGGGCTCAACGGCTTCCCGTTGACCGTGCACGACCGGCAGACGGTGCAGAGCGTCCTGCTCGGCGTGCGAGGCCTGGACTTCCCCGTCCAGATCCGGCACGGCTCGGCGCAGCCGCACCGCATCTTCGCCCGGATGGCCACCCTTGGGCTGGCCGCGACCGAGGGCGGGCCCGTGTCGTACTGCCTGCCGTACGGGCGGTACCCGCTGCGCCGGTCGCTGGAGAACTGGCGGGCAGGGTGCGACGTACTGGCGGCCGCTGGCGTCCCGGCGCATCTGGAGACCTTCGGTGGCTGCCTGCTCGGCCAGATGTGCCCGTCCAGCCTGCTGGTGGCGGTGAGCGTGCTGGAGGGCCTCTTCTTCCGGCAGCGCGGCATCACCAGCGTGTCCTTCAGCTACGCACAGCAGACCAGCCGACGCCAGGATGAGCTGGCGTTGCGGGCGCTGCGCCGCCTCGTCGCCGAACTGGTGCCGCCCGACACCGACTGGCACATCGTGCTCTACACGTACATGGGCCTTTACCCGCGCACCCGCACGGGCGCGTTGCGCCTGCTGGAGGACTCCGCCGAGCTGGCCGTACGGTCCGGGGCAGCGCGGCTCGTGGTGAAGAGCGCCGCTGAGGCCCACCGCATCCCCACGATCGAGGAGAACGTCGAGGCGCTGGAGGCGGCCGCCGCGGCAGCCAGGACCACCCAGCGCCTGCCCGCCGGCGAGGACCCCGACGACGAGGTGTTCACGCAGGCCAGAACCCTGGTCGAGGGGGTGCTGAACCTGGACGCCGACACCGGCGAGGCGCTCGTCCGGGCGTTCGAACACGGCTGGCTCGACATCCCGTACTGCCTGCACGCCGACAACGCGGGCCGCGCACGTAGCTTCATCGACGCGGCGGGCTGGCTGCGCTGGGCCGACGTGGGGCGGATGCCGATCGCCCCCGACGGCGGCGGCAAGGTCCGGATGACCGCGCGCGATCTGGTCGCCGGGCTGTCCTTCGTCCGCGATCGCTACGACGATCCGCACCCTACGACCCGCACCTTACGACTGGCGAACCTGGCCGGCGGCGACCTGGGAGGCACTATGCACGAGACGGCGGAACACGACACGGCCGTGCGGGCGCACACCGCGCCGGTGACCCCGCTGGAGCACATCACGGCCGAGGCGACCGGGCGGGTGCTGCGGGTCCAGCACGCGTTGCTCGCCGCAGTCGGCGCGCACCTGTCCGGGGAGGGGTTCACGCAGGTGCTGATGCCCGTGGTCGGGCCGGTCACCGACCCGGGGACCCGCGGTTCCAAGCAGGTGGATGTGGACTACTACGGCCACCGCTACAAGCTGATGACCAGCGCGATCCTCTACAAGCAGGCGGTGCTGAAGGCGTGCGGGAAGATCTTCACGATAGCACCGAACGTGCGGCTGGAGCCGATGGCGACGGTGGCCACACACCGCCACCTCGCCGAGTTTCGGCAGATCGACGTGGAGATCGCGGGCGCGTCGCGGGCGGACGCGATGATGATCGCGGAGAAGCTGCTCACCATGGCCGTGCGGACCTTGGCCCGGACGGTCCCGGACGAGCTCCGAGCGCTGGGCCGCGACCCGGAGGAGTTGGTCGCGAGTGTCACCGGGCCGTTCGAGCGGGTGCCGCACGCCCGCGCCGTTGAGGACCTCCGGCGGCTCGCGTACGACCAGAGCGACGCCGCGGAGATTGCCTGGGAGGCCGAGGAGCTGCTGTCCGGTAAGGCGGAGCACCCGTTCTTCGTGATCGACTACCCGAAGGGCTCGCGCGGCTTTTACGATCGGGAGAGCGCGGCCACCCCAGGTGTCCTGGAGAGCTTCGACCTGATCGCGCCCGAGGGTTACGGCGAGCTCGCCAGCGGCGGGGCGCGCGAATGCGACTACGCGGCGATCGTGACTCGGATGCGGGAGACAGGGGAGAACCCCGCGAAGTACCAGTGGTATCTGGAAATGGCGCGCGATGGCATCCCGCCCAGTGCGGGCTTCGGCATGGGCGTCGAGCGGCTGACCCGGTATCTGTGCGGGCGGTCGGCGGTGTGGGAGGCTACGGCCTTCCCCAAGGTGCCTGGTGCCGTGATGCCATGACGTCCGGGCTGAGTGCCGGAGGCTTCCCCGCCGAGGAGATCAGGGTGCGGTCCCGGACCGCGGGCGGCGGGGTGTTTCCTGACCAACGCGAGTACGGGCATGCGGTGTTCGGTGCGTTGAGCCGGACCGCCGACCCGATCGAGTCCGCGTTGCTCGTACCGCCGGTGTTCATGCCGGAGCGGCTGCGGCGGCTGATCGAGCTGGGCCGCGAGCCGACCCACGAGGATGTCGTGCTGGACACGCGCATCGGCGGGTTCCGGGCGGCGGCGCCGCTGTTCGTGGGCGCCTTCGGGTCGACCCGGGCGATCAGCACGGGCCTCGGGGCGCCACTCAGCCGACAGGCGGCGCGGTTGGGGCTCCCGCTGGTGATCGGCGAGAACGTCGTCGCGGTCAATGGGTACAGACAGGCGCAGGACGCCGCGCACACCACGCTGGTCGAGCGGATCTCCGCGTATGCGGACGCCGTGGCGGACGGCGCTGGTGGGGTGGTCGTCCAGCAGAGCACGCAGGATGCAGACGCGGAAGTGTGGAACCGGCTCTACAGCGACCCGTCCACGGTGCCGCTGCTGCGCACGGGCCAGCTGGCGTTCGAGCTGAAGGTGGGCCAAGGTGCGAAGCCCGGCCTCGGCGGGATGACGATGGTGGACGCCGCGGAGGCCGCCCGGCTTGCCGACCTGTACGGGACCGCGGCGACCGACGGCGACACGCCCACCTTGAGGTGGGCGAGCCCTGGGACGTTCACCGCGGAGATCCTGCGGCACCAGGTCCGGATGATGCGCAACAACTTTCCGCTGACGCGGGTCTGGGTGAAGTTGCCGCCAGCCCGCGACGTCCGGGACGCCGCGCTGGTCGCATGGGACGCCGGTGCGGACGCGGTGACCGTCGATGGCGGCGAGGGCGGCACGGGATGGGCGCCGCGCGCGTTCCTGGAGCACGTCGGGCTGCCGCTCGGCGAGTGCCTGCTGCGCATCGGCGGTCAGGGTGGGTGCCTCCTCGCGTCGGGGCGGGTGTGGGAGGGGTCCCGGGCGGTCAAGTGCCTGGCCATGGGTGCTCGCGCCGTGGGTCTTGGCCGGGCCGCGCTGCTCGCGGTGGACGAGGAACCCGAGGAGGGTCTCGTCAACCTGGTGGAGGGCATCGAGTTGGAGATGCGGATGCTGATCAGCGCGCTTGGCAAGTACGTGCCCGGTGCGGTCGGCCTGGAAGACCTGCATTTCCCTGCGGATCACGCCGGGCGGCTCGCTACGCCAGAGCCGTTGACTGGCCTGGAGGCTGCCTGATGGCCGGTACAGGCACGCTGCTGTCAGGGTTCGACCTGCAGGTCGCGGTGAATCCTAAGGCTGTCGCGCTGGTCTGTGGGTCTGAGCGGCTTACCTACGGCGAGCTTGACGTGCGCGCGGATCGCTTGGCGCGGTATCTGTGGGCCCGCGGCGTAGGCCGGGGTGACCTCGTCGGAGTGTGCCGTGACCGGGAGCTGGGTCTGATCGTGGCGCTGCTGGCGGTACTCAAAGTAGGCGGTTGCTACGCCTTGATGGACCCGGGATTCCCTGCGGCGCGCCTGGCGTGGATGGTGCGAGAGGCGGGCGCACGTATGGTCGTCGCCTCTCCGGCGACTGTCGGGCGTTTCGAGGGTTGCCGGGTGGTGGTCCTGGAGGACGTCGATGAGGGCTTGTCGGGGCACTTATCGGTGGATGTTCATCCGGAGGATGCGGCGTGCGTGATGTTCACTTCGGGTTCGACGGGGATGCCTAAGGGCCTACTCACCAGCCACCGGGCGATGTACCGCACATATGTGGGACAGCGGTATCTCGACTTCGGTCCTGAGCAGGTCTATCTCCAGGCTTCTCCGGTGCCGTGGGACGCCTTCGCCTTGGAGGTGTTCGGGGCTCTCCTCCATGGCGGGACCTGCGTGCTGTTGCCCGGGCATCGGGTGGACCCCGCGATGATCGCCGATCTTGTCACCGCTCATGGGGTCACGACTCTCCAGCTCTCGGCGAGCCTGTTCAACGTGATGGTGGACGAGTATCCGGAGATCTTCTCGGGGGTGCGTGAGGTCGTCACCGCCGGGGAGGCGGCATCGCCCGTCCACTGCGCTGCCTTGCTGCGGCGTTATCCGTCGGTGCGTTTGCTGAACGGCTACGGCCCAGCGGAGAGCATGGGCTTGACGACCACGTACGACATTGCAGAGGTGGCGGGGACGATCCCCATCGGGCGGCCCGTCGAGGGCAAGGACGCGTACATCCTGGACGAGGACTTGGATCCAGTGCCTGACGGTCGGCCGGGCGAGCTGTATGTGTCCGGGGATGGGCTGGCGCACGGGTATGTCGCACGGTCCTCTGCGACGGCTGACCGCTTCATGGCCAATCCCCACAGTGGTGTGGGCGAACGGATGTATCGCACCGGGGATCTCGCACGCCGGAACGATGATGGTGAGCTGGAGTTCCTGGGCCGGGCCGATGCTCAGGTGAAGATCCGTGGGTTCCGGGTGGACCCGACGGAGGTTGAAGCCGCCCTGGTGTCCCTGCCGGGTGTATCCCGTGCCGCGGTTGTGGTCAATGAGGACCGTCGGGCCGGGCGCAGGCTGGTCGGCTATGTGGTGACCTCGGAGGACACCACCGACCTCAGGCATCGGGTGGGCGAGGTGCTGCCGGAGCATCTGGTTCCCTCGGTGCTGGTCCCGCTAGACGAGCTTCCGCTGACGCCCAACGGGAAGCTGGATCGAGCCGCGCTGCCTCCGGTGCAGGTCAACACCAGGGCCGAGGTCCGTGCGGGCGGCAACCGTTTGGCAGAGGCCCTGCGTGGCATCGTCGCCGAAGTCCTCGGCGTCGACATAGGTCAGGTCGGCGTGGACGACGACTTCTTCGACTTGGGCGGTGACTCTTTGCTCGCCATCAAGGTGGTTGCGCGGACCAGGCAGTCCCTAGGCGGCGAGCTGCCCCTACGGGCACTCTATCTGGAACCGACCGTAGAGGGTTTCGTGAAGGCATTGCGATAGGCATCCCAATGCCGGCTTCCTCCAGTGTGGACCATCGGGGTGCTGAAGCGGTCGGATTGCCCGTCCGAAGCCTCCCGCGACACCAGTGAGGCTCCGCCTCGGACCGCCGAGGTGGGTGGTCCGGCCTGGTGGGTCCGGTGTGGGTGGTTGATTCTCGTTGTGGTGGAGCCCCCAGGGGAGGATGGCCATGGCGACGCGGGTGTTGACGGTCAACGATTTGCTCGACGGGCAGAAGCTGTTGGAGATCGACTGTCTGGACCGGGTGTACCTGACGTTGTCGGTGCCGAACTTGATGGTCGGTGGTCAGGTGACGGGTTTCCTCACCGCCCATCTGGGCCAGCCGATTCCGTCGCCGGCGTTGCTGGAACGGCGGGGGCAGACGTTCCGCCGCGCGGTGATGTCCTTCGCCGAAGCCAACGACATCCCGGTGATCAGCTTTGCCGGCAAGAAGGAGGGGCGGCGGCCGGGTGTACTGGCCGACAGCCCATGGCCGGAACGCAAGATTGATCAGGTGATGCCGTTGCTGCGTAAGGCCGCCGTGGCCGGCCAGTCTCGGGTGGTCGCGATCGGGGTGGCGCAGGAGTACGCGCGGGTGTTCACCGCCAGCAAGTCCGAAAGCGGCACCGGCGCGGTGTGGTTCTCCTACAACCGGGTCGACCGCCGGGTGACCTGCTACTACTTCTACCTATGGACGCCGACTTCGGCCTGGCGTTCATCAAGATCTGCGCCTACTTCCCCTACCCGGGAAAGATCTGGTTCAACGGGCACGAGTGGGCCAAACGCCAGGCTGTCAAGGCCGGCCTGGGTTTTCGCGAACTGTCCAACGGCTTCGCTTCCTGCACCGACCCGCAGGCGTTGCAGGACATCTGTGACCGGCTCGGTCCCGGCGCCATCAGCGTGTTCGCCGAACGCTGGTGGGCTCGGCTGCCGTTGCCGTTCACGCCCGCCGACCGGGCGGCCGGCTACTGGTGGGACATCTCCATCCGCCAGGTCGAGGTCGCCAAGACCATCGTGTTCACCGCACCGCGGCATGCCCGCGGCTTCTTCGAGGCCCTCGCCGCGGACAACCTGGACATCGGCCGCCCGGACAGCATGCAGATCGTGTTCAACCGGCAGGTCCGCGCCAACTCCACCGGCGTGTTCCAGACGGTGGTCGACCGCGACAACGACGGTGTGGTCGTCAACGCCTACTACCGGCACTCCCGAATCAAGTACTACGTCAAGGACCGCCGCGCGTTGCGCATCGAGGCGGTCATCAACGACACCCGCGACCTGGGTGTGCTGCGCCGCCTGCCCAACCTCGACGAACTGATCGCCAAGGCCCGTGACGTCAACCGCCGGCTGCTGGACACTATCCGTGTCGGTCAGGGTTGCGTCCTTGCGAGCCCAGCCATCGAGCGGGTCGCACAGCCCACCCTCACCGAGGACGGCAGGAGGGCCCCGGCGCTACGGTTCGGCGACCCTCGGGTCATGGCCCTGACCGGCGCCCTATGCCTGAACCTGTTCACCGTCACCGGCGTCACCAACAAGAGCCTGTGCCATGACCGCCCGGCTGCTCGGCACCAGCTACAGAGCCAGCCAGATGACCTACGACCTGCGCCGGCTACGACTCAACGGCCTGATCCGCCGCATCGAACACACCCACACCTACGTCCTGACCCCCGAAGGCCAACGACTGGCCATCTTCTACACCAAGCTCCACGACCGGCTACTCAAACCTCTCGCCGCCGCCGACCAACCCCCAGCACCCCTACCGCTGCGTCACGCGCTAGCCACCATCGACCAACACGTCGACGACTACATCACCCAAGCGCGACTCAAACCGCGGCCTGAACCTGACTCTCGTGTTCAGATTCTCGAACCCAAGGATCTAGTCGTGATCGTCATCCGAGCCGTCGGACTCGTCGCACTGCTGACCTTGGCCGTCGTCGCGTTGCTGTAGCAACATCGGTGCGCCGCTTGTCCACCATCGCTCGCGGTATGGTTGGATGGAGAAGGTTACATATGAGAAGCGTGACGGTTACCTCACGCTTCATTGAGCCGTTTCCAACCCCATTCGGGATTGAAGATCACGGGTTGATGTCGACGGCGTGTCGATCGTCCACATGAGACGAAGCTCCCGGTAGATGGCAAGTCGACCAAGACTTCCGCCGTCAACCAAGGAGCTTCGGTGA